>DASCMS010000090.1:0-30449 GCA_036011085.1 Candidatus Latescibacterota bacterium | reverse complement strand
GTCGCGCGAACCCGTGATACCTTTCATCGGCCCCGAGCCGGCGGCGAGCCTGACCGTACGCCTGGAGGGCTTCGGCATAGAGCCCGAGATGGTCAGCGGCCCTGGCACGATTGAACCAGGCGCCACCCACCGGGTCGTCTGTGTTGACCCAGTACACCGAATCACTCACCGCCCGGCGATAGGCGGACAGGGCGTCCGGCCACCTGCCCTGCTGTTCGAGAGCCTGGCCAAGGTTATTGCGGGCCTCGACGAAGTTGGGATCGAGTTCGAGGACGCGACCGAAGTGGACGACGGCGGAGTCGATCTGTCCCAACTGCATGGCGACGTTGCCGAGGTTGTGGTGGACTCCGGCCATCGTCGGGTCGAGGCGTGCCGCCTTGCGGTAAGCGAGCGTCGCCCCGGTCACATCTCCGGCGCTGAGACGAAGCTGGCCCAGAACGACCCAACCCTCGGCAAAACCGGGATCCAGACGCAGCCCTTCGTCAAGCTGTCTCCGGGCTTCGACCAGATCCCCCTGCCTCTTGTGCGCCAATCCCAGGTTCATTCGCGGCCGGGCCGAGACAGGGTTCTTCTTCACCGCGTCCCGCCACAGGCTGACATCGCTGGCCCAGACCGCGTTGCGCTCGATGGTCAGCAGTGCCAGCACGATGCACAGGCCCACACCCACGGGGCGCAGAGCGCTCCCCCACCGGCGTTCAGCCTCTGTCCAGGCCCAGATGCCGATGAGGAACAGGCCGCAGCTGGCCAGGTACACGCGGCGCTCGGCGACGACGATGTTCAGCGGCACGACCAGGTACGGTATCATGGCGATGCCGAAGAAGAACATTCCTCGTGCCGGCAGGCACGCCCGATGCCGCAGGCTCAGTATGGCGATCGACAGGAGGAGAAGTAACGAAGCGGCAACCACGGGACTACCTGGCCCCACGGCCACGGCGAAAGGGTGATCGACGCTCAGCTGCACCGGACTGCTGCCCAGCCAGCTGTAGTAGACGAGGGCCTTGCTCTGGGTCCAGAACTCGGCCAGTGGCTGCCGCGGCAACTTGCCGTACGAGGAGACCAGAAAGCGTGTCCCCCAAAGGATCGACAGGTAGGTGACGGTCGACAGCACGAGCAGCAGATAGCGCCAACGATCAGGATGCAGTCCCCGCCAACCGTGTCTGGCCCAGGCGAGAGCCGCGGCGATGACGGGTACGGTCACGGCGACAGACTTGGACAGCAGGGCTCCGACGTAGAGCACGAGAAGCGGCCAGGCCGACAGGGCCCGCAGGACGACGAGGCAGGCCAGAGCGAACACGGCCACGAGCAGGTCGGAACGGCTGCTGACATAGTCCACCGCCTCGCCGTGCAACGGGTGCACGAGAAAGAGAATGGCGGCGCCGACGCCGGCCCTGGCTCCAATCCAACGACCTGCGAGTACGGCGAACAGAGCCGAAGCGATCACGTGTAGTATCAGGTTCGTGACCCGGAAGCCGGTGGGCTGGGTTCCCCACAGTGCGTAGTCGAGGCTGTACGACGTCATCAGAACGGGACGATACATGAACCCTCGCGTCCGGCTCGAGAAGGTTCCCGGGTCGACGAAGTGGTCGCCGACTCCCGACAGCGTACGGATGTAGGGGTTGAACTCGATGGAGTGCAGATCGTCATACTGAAAGGGCGCCCTCAGCGCATTGCCGAACACGGCCAATCCCAGCAGGGTCAACAGCAGCAGACCCCGCCACCCCGCAGCCGCAGCCCTCATTCTGCGACTCCGCCGGAGCGAAGGTTCTGCATGCCCCGCCCGGCCTTCTCAAGAGTGGCAGGTGATGCTTCCGAACGCAGTAGCTCTCGATAGATCGCCGCCGCCTTGTGTGGCTGTTGCTGCCTTTCGTAGACGAGGGCGAGAGCAAGGCGCGTCCTGCTGTCATTCTGCAGCAGCAGTGATGCCCGCAGCGCCTGCTCGGCCGCGACCAGGTCACCGGCCACCATATGCATCAGGCCACTGCGCCTCATGGCCTCCGCCTCGGGATGGCGAGTCGCCTGTCCCCGGATCGCCCGCAGTCCCTCAAGAGCTTCCACAGCCGGCGGGTAATCGGGTACAAGACGCAACGCTGCCTCGTAGCTCGATTCAGCTTCGGTGTTGCGGCCCAGAGCCAGCAGTACGGCGCCGCGGTTGTTGTGCAGGGCCAGCTGATCCCCCGGACTGAGCCGCTGCGGATTCACCTTCTCCGCCTGCGCGTAGGAGGTCAGTGCCTGTTCGTGTCTTGCGGCCTGAAAGTGTGCGTCCCCGACGAACAGGTACGGCCGTGGCATTCTGGGAGCCTTGGCGCTGGCATCCGACCAGAGGGTCATCGGCGAAGCCCACACCTGCGCCCGTTGATGAGCCAGAACTCCGAGCAGGAGCACGAGGACCACCGTGGCCGACAGCCCCCAGGGGGGTCTCTTCATCACCTGCAGAACCAGAAACGTCGCCGCCACCATCACGGGATAGAGCCGATGCTCGTTGACCAGAACGTTCAGCGGTACGATGAGGGTGGGCATCAGTACCAGCGGCATCCACGCCAGCCAGAAGCCGGTGCTGGAGCTGGTTCCCACACTCCTGACGGTCACCACAACCCCGCTGATCAACACTCCCAGCGCCAGCAGGACGGTGGCATCCCAGATCGTGCTCGACTCAGCGAAGGCATGCTCCACACTCAACCCTCGCGGCAGCATGATGAGGCGGGCGTAGTAGACGAGGGCCTTGGACTGGGTCCAGAGCTGAACCGCCGGGCCGCGAACCGGCTCTGCGATGAGTGCTTTCCCGAGGGCACCGGATACGACGAACAGGTATACGCCGGCCACGACCCAACAGGGTCCATGGCGCCAGAGCCCCCGTCGCCAACCGCCTTCCTCTTCGGTGTGCCTTCGCTGACGGATGATGTCGCAGCTGAGCAGGAGCAGCGGATACACAACCGCCACCGACTTGCACATCAGGGCCATGGCAAAAGCGACGGGAGCGGCGACGAGGCCGGCGTGCGTCCTCCAGCCGGAACGCTGGCTGCTGCCGCCCAGCCACAGATAGAAGCTGACCAGGAGGAACAGCGTGCACATCGATTCGGCACGACTGCTGATGTAGACGGCGGCTTCGGTATTCAGCGGATGGCAGACGAACAACAGGGCGGCGAGTCCGGAGACCACCCCCCCCACCCCCAGACGGAGCAGCACGACGGCGACAGCAACACCGCTGGCTGCGTGTATGGCGACATTGCCGAAGTGATAGGCAGCCGCGTTTTCACCAAACAGCGCGTCGGTCAGCGCATAGCTGAGCAGAACGAGAGGCCGGAACATCCCGCCGAACGTGAGGGTGGTGAAGGAGCCGGGATCGGTGAAGTAGGAGGGCACGTGAGTCAGCGATCGGAGTCGCAGATTGCCGACGATCGAATGGAGATCGTCGTACTGGAAGATGCCGGAACCGATGCTGGCGCCGTACGTGCAGAGAGCGGCCAGCAGCACCCCGACCACCGTCCACCGAAGTCGTGCCTCGGCGTCGCCGGAGCAGGCGGCCACCCGCCACATCATCCGCTGGAGTCCTTCCGTCCCAGAACACGGAAAGCGCTACCGTAGTCGTAGAGCCCGAGCAGGAGCAGCAGGCCTTGCATGCGCGCCCGGCGCCACCACCGCCACTGGCGCGATGCCGGAGGGCCCGGGACAAGACCGTCGGCGACGCGGGCGGTCCACCGCTTGAGACCGGTGCCATCGGCGCCCGAGTGGGCCTGGTAGGCGGTCAGCATATCCCGCATGGCCATGGGGAAAGACGCCTGGTGTCTGATGCTGTTGTCGTCGTACCAGCGCAGCAACTGGCTTACCGTCAGTGAGTCCCGGAAGAGCACCCCGTACTTGTCATACAGACGATGGTCGGCACTCGAGGTCACCCCCTCCCGCTGGAACGTCGAGCCACCCTTCCAGTCGAACCATCGGCGAGCCACACGAACCCGTTCCTCCACATCGTCGCCGACGAAGCGGTCGAGCAGATCACATTCCAGGTTGTAGAGGAAATGTCCGTACGAGTTGTAGATGAACGTGCACAGATGGCCGCCGGGGCGCAGCACACGGCACAGATTGTCGAAGGCGTCACGCATTCGGGGCGTGTGATGGATACACCCCAGACTCGACACGTAGTCGAAGGAACCATCAGCGAAGACCGAACTGTCGAGCACCGACGCGTGGCGAAACTCGACGTTGTCCAGGCCGGCTTCGGCGGCCCGCTCCCGGGCGTATTCCAGGGAGCCGTCGCTGGTGTCGATGCCGATGATACGCTCGGGGCCGAGGGAGGCGAGAAACATCGTCTCCTCCCCGGTGCCACAGCCCCCGTCGAGGATCGTCTTGCCGCGGAAGAAGGTGTCGGGGTCGATGCCGAGCATGGTGTAGACAGCCCGCCGATGACGCTCGTACCGGGCGTTGTCCGCCGGATCCAGAGCCGGGTAGCGCAGACCGGAGTACATCTCCCTCACGCGACGCTGACGCTCCGACTCGGCCTGTTCCAGCGGGGCTGCTCCCTCGACGTGATCGTGACTCATCTGTTTACTCACCCGCCTTCCCCGCAAACAGGATTTCTCGCACACTGCGCCCCACGGAGAGCAGGTTCTTGCGCCCGAGGCGCAACAGCCTGGTGGTGCCGCCCCGCCATCCCGCGGCCAGCACCTCCTCCCGCAGGACCCGACCGAGCCGTGCCATCTCATGCCGTCGGACAGCGCCATGCCACTGTCCGGCATGGGCTTCGGTACCCAGGGTGGAGCTGTGCCTCTCGAGTTCGGTGAGCAATCCTTGCGACTCCCGCTCCGCCATCACCGAGAGGTATCCCGCCTCGTCGAAAGATACCACCGTCAGCGATTCTACGGTGGCCGATTCCGACTCGACTCGGATCGTGGCAACCAGCGACTGCTGCCCGCTGCCCCGAAAACTGAGCCCCTGCTCGGGATAGCTCGGGAACAGCAGGTTTCCCAGACTGTAGCAGATGACACCACCGTGATACGATTCCACCGGCTGGGCCACGTGAGGATGAGTACCGAGCACGACCAGAGCCCCGGCATCGATCAGGGCTCGGCCAAGACGGACCGAATCCGGCGGCGGAATCGGGATGTATTCCTTGCCCCAGTGCAGGCAGACGACGACGGCATCGACCTGTGCCGCCAGGTCGGTGACGGCAGCCAGCACCGTCTCCGCCACCAGCGGCGCCACGCCTCCCCGGTTGGTGTCGGCGGCGATGGCCCCGACCCAGGGATCCGTCGAGGCAAATGCGAGCAGGCCGGTGCGGATCCCGCCGCAGTCGACGACGACGGGTGCATGGGCCGTCTCCTCGTCCGCGCCGGCTCCCGCGGCCAGAATTCCCAACTTGGCAAGATCACGACGTCCTCGCGCCAGCGAATCACGTCCCCGGTCGGTGCTGTGATTGTTGGCCAGCGACACGACGCCGACGCCAAGGCGCTCGAGCAGGTGCAGGTTCGCCGCGGGCGCATCGACGATATACTCATCCCGGTGCGGTGGCTCCCCTTCCGTGCCAATGGCGCAATCCAGACTGACTACACTGAGATCTCCGTCCCGGAACAGAGACGCCACCCCCTCGACGCGGGCCTGCAGATCCTCGCTTGATAGACCGGCCAGCACGCCCCCCAGAGCGACATCACCACCGGCGACGATGCGCACCGCCGCCATCAGTCGATGAACCGCCGATGGAAGAGTTCCACCGTCACCAGCGACTGCAGCAGGAAGAACACGGGCCATCCCCGATCGATCATGTCCGTCAGCCGCTGCAGACCCCGTCGATCGATGATACCCCGAGAGTAGGTGCGTTCATCGTCGGCGATGGCGAGATGGGCGCGTCGGAATCCCGCCTGCTGACGGAAATGCCGATTCAGGTCAGCCCGGTGGCTGAGATCCCAGCGACCGCCGCTGGCCCGCAGCAGGGCCAGAGACCCCGCCTGCCGCAACGGCAGGCGTTCGGCGAGACGATCAGTCCAGGACTTGCCGCGATCCAGTGGACGCCCGGTCTTGGCCCACGGAATCCGCGCCGCTTCAGGAGCGAAGCGGGTCAGAACGGCGCGGGAGAATGCGGCGCCCACCTTGTAGCGGGGCGGGATGCGCAGATAGAGATCCACGAGTGGCCGATGCAGTCCCGGATAGCCGTACTCAACGTCATGGCGCTGGGCATTCGGCAGGGCGACCGAGTAGCGGTTGCTGCGGTTGGCGAAGGAGAATCGGTGGATGAAGTTGCTCAGGTCCTCTTCCTCCACGCGCGCCATCTGCTCCGTCAGACTGTCGTGATTCGCCTGTTCATATTCCTCATAGAATCCCGGCAGAAAGGCCCGTCGCACGAAGTCGGGTCGGCACCGGCGCCACAGCCCGTTGATGATGTCGCGTCGCGCCCGATCGTCAACCGCCGGTGCGGTGGGCAGCACGAGGAAGGTGTCACCGAAAAACACGTCCATCAGGTACCCATCGAGAACAACATCCGTCCGCCCCCCCATCTTCTGCGCCAGGGGCTGAAACCAGAACTGGTGACAGTGGATGTTGCCTTCCGTCAACTGCGCCCCCCTTTCGAGGATCTGCGCATAGTCGAAGGTCAGGGGATCGTATTCGTGCCAGATTGCGCCGGCAGCCTCGGTCAGTTGCCGGGCGATCCGTGCCTCCCCGGCATACCAGGAGCAGTGATAGGCCGGCAGCTCCTGCCGCCGCTTGGAAGCGAAGGCGAGGATCGCCCGTGAATCGAGGCCGCCACTGATCGGCACGGCAACACGGGGGAAGCGCTCGAGGAAGAGGTCGACAGCCGACTGAAAACCCGCTCCTGCCTCGTCCACGAGGTCGTCGAAGGTGGCGGCTCCCGCGATGTCGTTGGTGTACTGCGGCGCCCAGTAACAACCCGTCTTCGAACCGCCCTCAGCGATCTGCACAACCGTGGCGCCCGGCAACAGCCGGATACCCTGCAGCATGCTGCGTTCGCCGCCGATGTAGCCGAAGTTGAACATCTCCTGCAGCGCCAGGCGGTCGACAGCGGCATCTACCACCGTGGCGAGACAGGCAAGGTGGGGGGCAAAGGCGACGAACTCCGATGTGACCGCACAGTACAGGTGTCGCGACCCGTGGCGCGACGTCAGCACCGTCGCTGCCCCCGTAGTACGCTGTACGATGCAGAGGTTGAAGTCGCCATCGACATCGGCCAGCGCCGGCTCCGCCTCCCGCTGACAGAAGGCGGCCAGCAGACGTGCGTCGGACCAGCTCGGCCCGGCCTCGATTTCGTGACGGGCGAGACGGTCCACGAGAACGTCCCGATTCAGCACGTAGCCATCCAGCAGAGCGACACAGTCATCCCAGTGTTCGAGGGGCGCCCCTGTCTGCGGCGAGGAAAGAGCCCGTACGGATGTGCTGCCCACATCGAAGGCGGCCCGTACCTGCTCACCCGCCGTCGGTGAGGCTGCAAGCATGCCGGTCACAACCGTTTCGGCATGTCGCTCCTGCGGACCGAGGTCGATGAAACCGTAGAGACCGGGCATGTCTATGCGTGCAGACCTACGAAGCGATCCCAGATGGGCTGCAGGAGATCGCCCCGCAGCCGCAGGTCTCTGCCACCTCGCCAGTTGAGACGGCATCCACTGCGCAGCCAGCGGGCCGGTGCCCTCCAGGCATCTCTGCGGTGATAGCGGACGCGCAACGACAGGGGCGCCGGAAAGTGGACGGGTTCGATCTCATCTCGACGCCCCAGTGCCAGGGCGACGCCCTTCCGGATGCGCTCGCGACTCTCCTCCACAGCGATCGACACACAGGCTCGGCGGGACAGCGATCGCTTGACGGCCACCCCTTCTGCGCCGGGTGCGAGGGCGAGCAGCTCGGCCACGGCCCTGTCGTCTCCGGTGAGACAGACCACGGGCACGCCGTGTTCTCCGGCAATCCCGGCGATGAGGCCCGCTTCGCCGATCTCGCGTCCATTCAGTCGCACCCACTCCAACCGGCGGCGCGAATAGGTGTGCCGCAGGTGGCCGTGGGCGTCTCCGGCCATGGCGTGCTGTCCAACGATGACCACTGCGGCACAGCTTGCGTCGAGCCCTGGCAGCCAGGTGGGCCGAGCCCCACCGTGAAGCAGTTGCGCCGGGCGTCGCAGTCCTCCCGCTGGCAGGGAGTCACCCGAACTGTGGTTGTCGACGACGAGGATCTCCCCTGCCCCGGCTGCCAGTGCACCGTCGATGGCGGCGTTCATCTCCCCTGTCCACAGGTCCAGCCAGCGATCGCGACGCGACGCGGCCAGAGGCGAGCGGAGATCGTGCACATCATAGCCACCCACACCGCTGACGCCTTCCAGGTCGGCCACCACATAGACCTTCATGGTTCGCTGTTTCCGCGCTGTCGATACCAGTCGGCGAACTCGCTGTACGTGGCGATCCAGCAATCGTCACCGAGGCCCCGTGCAGAAGCGAGGAAGCCGTCGAAATCGAAGCGTTCCGTGTCCTTCGGATCCAGATAGATGTTCGTGATCCCGCCACAGGCTGCGGCACGCCGCAGTTGCGCGCCAAGCACGTCAGCGAAGTCTTCCCGGTGCCAGCCGTCGCGGGCGTAGAATGCGTGCCACGTGTCCAGGGAACTGTGCGGGTGCCGTGGACAGGTCGTTACCGGAATTTCGACGACACCGTACTCGACCACGGGCAGACCGAGACGGCTGCCCCGAGGCGACAGCATGGAGGTGGAATAGATGAACCCCTGCGCCGCCAGTATCGGATACAGGGGCATGGGATCGACGTTGCCGAAGTGAGGGGCTCGGAAACCGCGTGCCGTCACTCCCAGCGTAGCCAACAGTGCCTTCTGGCAGCGCGAGATCTCGCTTCGCCGTTCATCGAGACTCAGATCCTCCCACCGCTCTTCGTTCAGGTCGCTGCGCCGCGACACAAACCGACCCGGGGCATTGATCAGCTCGGGGTGTGAATACGAGTGGTTGACGATCTCATGTCCCCCGTCGACGACGGTGCGGTGCTCCTCGACGAACTCTTCCACCCAACGGCCGACGCAGGCAAAGCTGGCCCCTATTCCGTGCGCGGCGAGACGCTCGACGACGACGGGCAGGGCCTCGCAGTCTTCCGGAAAATCGACGTCGAAGGACAGCAACAGGCAGGAGGTATGGCCATTCCAGGAGACGCCGGCCTCACGGAAGGTGGCATCGATGGGTCGGTTGACGAGGCTGGGAGCAAGGTGGCCGACCAGTTGCGCCAGGCGTCCCTCGCTACGCCCTATCAGGTCCACGTCAAGCCACCTGGGACAGGGGTGTCGTCGGATCCAGGCGATCATTGCCCGTGTCGACATACATGCGGAACCACAACTCCAGGCACAGCAGGCTCCAGACCAATTGCGAATGCCGGGCGGCGTGAGGGCCCCAACGGTCGAGCAGCGAGGCCACGTACGCCGGTTGCAGCAACCCGCGTCGCTCAACTCGTTCCGGTGACAGAACCCGGCGTATCGACGCCTCGAGTCCGTGACGCGTCCACAGGGCGAACGGTACCGCCAGCCCCTGCTTCTTGCGACGGGGAGTCGTCGCGGGTAGCAGCGGCGCCAGGGCTTTCTTCAGCACTTCCTTCTCGCTGCCACCCTTCACCTTGAAACCGTGGGGCATCCACAACGCTTCTTCGACGAGGCGATGATCGAGAAAAGGCGTACGCCCCTCGAGGGACACCGCCATCGTCATCCTGTCGGTCCGCGTGAGCATGCAGTCGGGTAGCCGCAGCCGCAATTCGCAGAACAGGAGCTGCTCCAGAGGATGCGACCCGGGTGTGTCGAGGGCGCACTCGGCGTACAGACGCTCCGCTCCGCGATCGACGGCCTCGGCGTCCACGTACATGGACCGACGTTCCTGCTCATCGAAGGCCTCGATCCACGTGAGCGCCCGCTGCGCCGGGGGCTGATCGGCCAACAGCAGCGCCCGGTGCAGTGAATCGGCCGACGGCACCCGGCTCGTCAGCGCGCTCAGGGCCGAGCGGACAAATCCCGGCAGCATGGCCAGCCGGCGAATCTGGGCGTCGCTGACGAAACGTGTGTAGCCACCGAACAGCTCGTCGGCCCCCTCTCCCGTGAGGATGACCTTCACGTGTTCGCGGGCAGCGGCGGCGACCTGGTGGGTGGGCACGATGATGGGGTCGGCAAAAGGGCTGTCGAAGTGGGACAGCAGCTGCGGCAACAACTCGACGCGGTCAGCCGTGCAGTCCACCTCGTGATGCCGCGTCTCACAATGACGCGAGACGGCCTGGGCGTGCGCCCCTTCGTCGAGGCGGGGTTCCTCACTGAAGCGGATGGCGAACGTCTCTACCGGTTCCTCCATGTGCTGCGCCATCAAGGCCACGATCCCGCTCGAGTCGAGTCCGCCGCTGAGAAAGGCTCCGAAGGGCACATCGCTCATCAGCCGCAGGCGTACGGCGTCGTCGAGCAACTCGCGGACCCGGCGGGCGGCGTCATCCATCGTCGCCGCCGGTGCCGGGGGCTCCCCTTTCCACGGCTCCCAGTAGTTGTGCGTCGTCCAGTTACCAGCCCGGATGTCGACGACGAGCGCCTGTCCTGGCAAGAGTTGCTGGATCCCCCGGAACAGTGTGGATTGACCGCCCGAATACCGCAGAGACAGATACTGATCGATGGCGGCTGGATCGACTGCCGGCGCCATGCCGGGCAGCCTCAGCAGCGCCTTGATCTCGGAGGCGAAGGCAAACATCCCATCGGTCTCAGTGAAGAAGAGCGGTTTGATTCCGAGCCGGTCACGAGCCAGTAGAAGCTGGCCGTTTCCTTCATCCCACAGGGCGATGGCGAACATGCCGTTGAGCCGCTGCAGCAGCTCGCCTCCCTCTTCCTCGTACAGATGAGTGAGAATCTCGGTGTCGGTACGGCTGGCGAATCGATGCCCTCGTGTCGCCAGATCTTCACGCAATGCTGCCTGATTGTAGATCTCACCATTGAAGACGACGTGGACGGTGCCATCCTCATTGTGCACCGGTTGATGGCCACCGGCCACGTCGATGATGCTGAGTCGGGCGTTGGCCAGGGCCACGCCCTGGCGGGCGATGCAACCGGACTCATCCGGCCCCCGATGCCGGAGGGAGCTGAGCATACGCTCGACGATGGAATCGTCGCCCTCCCTTGAGGGTGCACCCCGAAGGCGGACGAAGCCGCAGATGCCGCACACAGTCCTAGTGCCCTGTCTCAGAAGTAGCCTTGTGGAATTCGGGCGTCGAGACGCCTGGCTCGCAAGGCGCGCGATCGAGGTGGGTCAGTGGGACCCACGGAGTGAGCGGAACGCAGCGAGCCAGGATGGCTCGACGCCCGAATACAAGGATCGTTCTGAGACAGGGCACTTAGGACTCCCGTCCCGGGTAGACCACCTCGAACAGGACGAAGCTCTCGTCACGGTACACCAGTTTCAGATGGTGCTGCCGGAAGGCCTCGTGGAACGCATCGGTGAAATACTGCGGATAACCCATGGCGACCCGGCCCTGTGGGATCCTGATCATGCGCGCCACGTGTGTGATCTCGAGGTGCCGCAACTGACGCAGAAGATGCTCGTTGCCTCTGGCCGCATCGTAGCGCAGAACCGCCTGATGCGGATGGTCCCAGATGTAGTCCCGTTCACAGTAGAACCCCTTGACGATGCCCTGCAGAAGGATCTTCGCGTCTTTCGGTGTGTTGTCGTTGACGAAACGGAACAGCCGATAGTTGGCCTCGGTGCGGGCGAGGAACATCTCCCTTCCTTCGGCATTCGCCGCCACCGACAGGTACGGGCTGGCCAGGGCGTAGGCCCAGACCAGATTGAGACAGACCGTCAACAGGAACCCGCTGAGAAACAGCACGCGGACGGGGCGCCAGGATGATCCGGCCAGGCGGTGGGCGACAAGCCCGCACAGCAGACTGGCCACGGCAAACAGGACCAGTCCGTACCGGGGGTTCATGTGCAGCAGGCGCACCAGGAAGATGTAGTACCCGACACAGAACAGACTCAGGTACAGAACCACGCGTCGGCCCAGCAGCAACAGCACACCTGGCAGCAGTGCGACGAAGTAGACACCGATGGCCTTCTGCCAGCCCGCCGGTTCGAACGTCCAGTACCACGGATTCATCGATCGGGCGTACGTGTGGAACCAGCTGGCAGGCGGAATCATCAGGTGCCACCACGTGCCCGACGTTGATGCCCCGACTCCTGACATGACCGTTGGTTGGGCCCCGAAGGGAAATCCGTGAAACCAGCCGTTGGCCAGCGGCCAGACAGGGTTGCCCGAGTAGTAGAAGGCACGCCCATACCAGGGGCCTAGGAGCAGAAAGGCGATCCCTGTGTAGAGCATGACATCAACCAGCGCGCCACGAATGTCCCGGTCGACGACGAGGCGGCGCCAGGCCAGCACGAGCACCCCGACCACCAGTGTGGCCAGTCCCTGATGCTTGATCCCGGCGGCGAGACCGGCCAGGAGTGCCGCCAGCACCAACGCCCGCCTGTCGGGTGACCGGGCCCAGTTGCCCACCGCCCAGAGAGCGACAAACTGGAAGAAGCAGAGCCCCACGTCGACATACCCCTGGGGGGCAAAGACGACGATCACCGGCATGGAACTGAAGACCGCAGCCGCAAACACGCCGCTCTGCCAGCTCAGGTATCGACGACCGGCGGCAAAGACGGCGGCGCAGACGGCGCAGGCCAGCGACAGATGCAGAACCTGAGCCAGGATCCCGTTGCGCAGCGCCAGGGCGACGGTGTACAGCAGTCCCATGTTGGACGGGTAGAGCGCGCCGGTGATCGTCGGCTCGAAGCCAAGGTGGTGGGCGATCAGGTAGAGGCGGGGCAGTGCCAGCTGATACGCCAGAGGGTCGGTGGCGCCGTGGGGTGGCGCCAGGGCACGCACGAGGTGCAATGCCATGGTCAGGCAGGCGAGACCGCCCAGCCACAGGTAGGGGGAGCGGCGGTCCAGGCGAAGGGTGCGCAGCCCGGCAAGGTACGAGGCGCCCCGCAGCCACAGAAGTCGCCAGCCCGCCAGGCACCACAGGCCGACGACCACGGCGATGAGCGGACGGTAGAGTCCCCCCAGCATCCCCAGAGCGAGGGTCAGCATCATCAGCGTTCCCATGCCCAGAGCGAAGGAGAAAACGGTGGTCTCGGCGCGGTCGCAGCGGGGAGAACCCACGAGGTGGAGGGCGTGATGACCGATCCCAGTGGCGCCACCGATCAAGGCCAGTGCAAGGAGAACCTCGATCACGGAAACACCCCGATGACCTGCCCAGCCAGTTTGAAGATCTGCTGGGACTCGTAGTAGTGGTAGAAGATCGCCAGTGCCCAGAGCGTGAGCACGACCTGGAGGGCTCGTCCGCCATTCGAGGACGACTCCTTCTTCGGCGTTTTCTCAGGCATCTCTTTAGCGTCTCGTCCGGCGGCGCAACCACAACTCGAGCACCATCAGCGCCCAGAGTTGCTGGCTGAGATCCCGGCGGCCCTGCAGGTGGTCATCGATGAGGGTCCGCACGACCTGAGGCTCAAAGTACCCCCTGTCGCGCACGGCGTGCGTCGACAGAAGCTCTTCCATCCAGTCCCGCAGTGGTCCCTGCAGCCAGCCGTTGAGGGGAATCGAGAAGCCCTGTTTGGGCCTGTCAATGATGCTGTCTGGAAGGTACTTCCGGGCGATCCGACGCAGCAGGATCTTGCGCTCACGTAGAGTGACTTTCCATCGACGAGGTACTGCCGCCATGTACTCCACGAGACGGTGGTCGAGGAAAGGCGAACGCACCTCGAGTGAGCAGGCCATACTCGTCCGGTCCATCTTGGCGAGAATGTCATCGGGCAGGTAGGTGGCCTGATCGACCTGCATCAGATCGATGTCCGCTGCCGAATGTGGCCGCCCTCCGTCTTCGAGACACTCGGCAAAGGCTGGCGTATAGAGTCTTGCCTTGTCGGCCTGCAACAGGAAGAAGGCCCAGCTCGATGACGGATCTTCTTCCAGCGCCGCCGAAAACTCGACAAAGCGACGAAAGCGCTTGCGTCGGCTCTGACCGTAGTAGACGCTTGGTTCCCGCAGCATCGGCGCCAGTCGGTCCACCGCCCGGCGAAACGGTGCCGGTGTCCACCGCTGGTATTGCCGGGCCCACAGCCAACCCGTGTAGCGCCGGTACCCGCCGAAAACCTCGTCTCCTCCATCACCGCTCAAAGCCACGGTGACGTCGCGGCGCGTCATGCGCGACAGATGGAAGGCCGGGATCGCCGAGGAGTCGGCGAAGGGCTCGCCGAAATGATCGAGCAGATCCGGCATCAGGTCGCGTACATCGTAGGAAACGGTGAACTCCTCGTGGTGTGTCCCCAACGCCTCGGCTACCTGCCGTGCGTAGTCGAGTTCGTTGAAGGATCCTTCCTCAAAGCCGATGGCGAAGGTGCGCACGTCCCCCTCGGCGCGACACATGTAGGCCGTGATCAGACTCGAGTCGAGTCCGCCGCTGAGGAAAGCACCCAGAGGAACGTCGGAGACAAGTCGGTCATTCACGGCATCGGTCAGCAGGCCATCGACCTCCTCCTCCAGCTGCTCCACTGGCCGAGAGGGCTCCCCCGGTGAGATGGCAGGCACGGACCAGTAGGACTGCACGTCGAAGGAACCATCCTCGTAGACGGCGTGCGCACCTGCCGGCAACTTGCGGACGCTGCGCAGGGCGGTGCGAGGCTGCGGCACGAACAGAAAGCTCAGGTAGGCATCGATGGCCTGCTCATCGATCTCGGCAGGGATCGTCTCATCCTGCAGCACTACGTTCAGTTCGGACCCGAAGGTCAGGCCCTCTTCGTTGAGAGCGTAGAACAGCGGCTTCTTGCCGAGACGATCACGCGCCAGCACCAGTCGGCAACGCCGCCGATCCCAGAGAGCGATGGCGAACATCCCCCGCAGCAGGCTGAAGCAGGCCGTGTCCTGCTCTTCGAACAGGTGCAGGATGACCTCGGTATCAGAAGCGGTGGCGAACCTGTGTCCGCGCTGCTCAAGGTCACTCCGCAATTGACGATAATTGTAGATCTCGCCGTTGAAGACGAGCCAGAGACTGCCGTCCTCGTTCGCCATCGGTTGGTGTCCACCCTCGAGGTCGATAATCTTCAAACGTCGCATGCCGATCCCCGCCGGCGTCTCCACGTGTACGCCCTCGTCATCCGGACCTCGATAGCTCATGGCATCACACATGCGACGCACGAGGGCCTCCGATACTGGACGCTGTCGGTCGGCGTGGACCTTTCCGGCGATGCCGCACATGCCTTATTCCGCGAGAACGCCGTCGTAGATCTGGCGGGTCCGCAGAGCGGTGGCATCCCAGGTGTGGCCGCCACTGTCGATGCGCTGTCTGGCGCTGGCTCCCAGCCGACGACGCAGATCCTCGTCGCTGACCAGTCGGCGCAGAGAACCGGCAAGGGCGTTGCTGTCACCGGGAGGAACCAGCAGGCCGTGCACGCCGTCTTCGACCAGTTCGGGCGTGCCGCCGACAGCGGTAGCTACGACGGGGAGGGCACACGCCTGGGCTTCGAGAACCACGTTCGGGCGGCCCTCCGACAGGCTCGGTAGAACGAGGACGTCGGCAGCGGCCATCCACTTCGGGATCTCCGTTGCCGAGCGCCGGCCGGCAAAGACGACTCGCCCCTCCAACTCACTGCCGGCGAGGCGACTCTCGAGATCGGCCCGGAGTGGACCATCCCCCACCAGGACACAGGTCAGCGGCAGGTCATGCAGCAGTTGCAGCGCATCGAAGAGGTGATCGAGCCCCTTCACCGGGACCAGGAGTCCGACAAAGAGCACCATGACCTCGGCTGCGGGCACGCCGAGCTCCGACCGGGCCATCCCCCTGTCGGCCGGGTGGAATCGCTCGTCGACGCCGTTGCTGACCACATGCAGACGTTGCGGACTCACACCCACAGACCCGATCTGCCGGGCCAGATCCTCACTGACGGCGAGAACCGACGCCATACGCCGGTAGACGAACCGGTTGACCATGGCCCCGAGGCCGCTCTTGGAGAGGTGGAAATCGCTCCCGCGGACGGTGAGGATCACAGGCCGTCGAATCAACAGACTCACCAGATAGCCGACGAGACCGCTGATCGTCCACTGGCAGTGCAGCACCCTCGACCGGCGCGCCATCCCCAATGCCCGCAGCCAGAACGCGACCAGAAAGAACGGTACCTGCAGACGGGCTCCCCAGCTTTCGCGCAGGTTGGTCGGCATGCCACCGCCATAGGCAAGTCGCTGCCAGGACGGCAGAAAATAGCGGAACCGCCGGACGAGGATACCGTCCACTTCCTCCCGTGCGGCGGCACCGCGGTCGTGCGGCGCAAGCACACCGACGCGCAACCCCTGCCTGTGCAGACCACGCGCAAGTTCGAAGACAAAACTGCCGAACAGATCCCCTTTGAAACGGGGAAATCCCGTGGTCAACAGACACACGTCCAGGTCGCGACTCACGGCCTCAGTTGCCGACAACCGAACCACCGGGCCTCTGTGTCCTCATCAGTTTCTTGACAAGATCCTGTTCCCGACGCTCCATCTCCTCGCCGCTATAGGCCCGAATCGCTGCCCGGGAGCGCTCCCCCATTCGGGCCACTGCTCCGGGATCGTTGAGAAACTCGGCGAAGGCCGCGGCAAAACCCCTGGCGCCATCATCGACGATGCGGGCACAGGGTCCGCACACCTCCGGTTCGGACTCCCAGCGCGGGCGGTTGATGACGATGGGGAATCCGAGAGCCATGGCTTCCATGACCGTCATCGAGATCCCCGGCTGCAGGATATTCATGGCAAACACGTGGTGAGTCTGGTAGATCTCTGGCAGTTTGGCATTCGGTACGGCGTCGACAAAAGAAACCCGATCCGCGACGCCGGCATCACGGGCCGTCGCCACCAGGGCCTGCCGCAGTGGGCCGACGCCGATGAGCGTCAGTTCGGCATTGAGTTCTCGCAGAGCCTCGATCAGTGGCCGCTGATCCTTGCCCGAGAACTGTCGGCCCACGTTGATGATTCGCAACCGCTCGCCAGGTTGCAGTCGCGGGCGTAGATCCTGGAAGCGTTCGAGGTGGATCGAATTGTAGATCACCTCCACCTTTCCCCGGTAGCGCGACTTGCGCAGCAGCCGGCCGGCAGCCTCATACTTCGGCACCAGACGATCCGCATTGGCATAGACGTAACGTTCCCAGCCGAGCGCTTTGAGTCCCATCTGGTAGGCGGTGATCTTCCCGTAGCCGTCGCCGTAAGTCCAGAACCGCCGGTAGATGCTGATGTCGTCGTGGATCGAAACGAAACTCGGCACGGCGAGCCGCTGCGCCGCCCACACCGCGTAATACCCCTGCAGGAAGGGTCCGTGACCACGGATGATGTCCGGCGCGACCTGACGCAGCGTGTCCGCTGCTCGTCGTCTCAGCGTCAGAAGATCCTGAGGTCGGGGCTTGCCGATGGGATGAATCTGAAGCCTCCCCCTGCCTGCCATCACCTGGACCCGTTCCGGCTCGATGTCGTCATCGGCAAGGGTCAACACGTGTACCTCGTCGAAGATGTCGCCCGGATTCCAGTACCGTTCCTTCACCTCACCCTTCTCATAGGCCATCCGCAGACTGCCGTCCGCGATGACTCCGTACCTCAGCATGTTCGCGTCACTTGCTCTCTTCCATGTCGTAGAGCATGGCGAACAGCAAAAACTGCAACCCCATCATGATCATCAGGGCACAAACCACCGCACGCGGTCCGCTGACGCCGACGCCGATGTACTGTTGATAGACGAGAAAACCGCCGAAGATGACACCCATGGGCAGGAACAGCAGACCGAAGAGGTAGAAGAAGAAGAGCGGATGGAAGTCGCGGATCAGGTATTTGAGAAACAGTCGCCAGAAAAATCCGCGCACCAGCATGGGCGCAACTTTCATCGCATAGGGAAGACCCTTGATCTGTGACTGCCGCTCCCCCTGCAGGTAGATTGCCCGGCGCGGGATGTCCTTGCAGCGCAGGCCATAGGCGTTGACCCGAACGAGAAAATCCATCGGATAGCCGTAGCCCTTCCAGGCGCTGTCCCAGTCGATCAGGTCGATGGCACGCTTGGAGATGGCCGTGAAGCCGTCGACGACGTCGAAGATCTTGTAGAAGCCGGAGGCCATCTTCGTCATGAAGGAGATGATGGCGTTCGGCAACATGCGGGTCATCGGCATGTCCTCGAGCCCGTCGTCGGGCATCATGAAGCGATTGCCCTTCGTGTAGTCCGCCGTGTCATCGACGATGGGATCCAGCAGCCTCGGAATCTGCTCCATCGGCATCTGGTGATCGCCGCCGGTGACAACACAGATGTCACAGCCTGCCTCGCTGGCCTCCAGATATCCGGAGATGATGCCCTGACCGACCCCCTGATTGGTCTCATGTTCGATGAGAACGATGCGCGGGTCCTTCGCCGCACGTTGCCGAACTACCTGCGCCGTATCATCCGTACTGCAGTCGTTGGCCACGTAGATGACGTCGATGATGTCCGGAATGGAGTCGAGGGTTGGACCGATGAGCCGTTCCTCGTTGTACGCCGGAATAGCGAGTCCGATCTTGTTGTTTCGGTACACGAGTCAGTCTCCCCTAGCGGGCTTCGAGGTCTATGGCGATACCGCCCTGACGCAGCGACTGGGTCCCCGCCTCCAGGATCCTCACGACACGGAGTCCGCTCTCCCCGTCGGTCAGCGGCCGTGCTCCATCGCGTACGCAGTCGACGAAGTGACTGCACTCCCGTTTCAGCGGCTCTGTGAAATCGATCTTCGGAATCAGCAGATCCCCGGCCCGCTGTGTCAGTTGAAACTTGCCGAAGGAGTCGAATTCGCCCAGGGACGCGTACGGTGCACCCTCCGTGGCGATGGGCTCGCGGTCGATGCCCTTGTCGAAGACCTGGATCTTGGCCTCCGTGCTGGCATCGTCATAGACCACCATCTTCCGACTGCCGACGACGGTTGTGCGTCGCACCTTTCCGGGGTCGAGCCAGCTCACGTGTATGTGCACCGCAACACCATCATCAAATTCAAGGTCCAGGTAGACCACATCTTCGACGCCGGACTGCAGATAGGTGTAGCCCCTGGCGCAGACTCGCACCGGCTCCTTCTTCAGCCAGCGAAGGGCGATGGAGATGTCGTGGGGAGCCAGATTCCACAGGGCGTTCACGTCACGCCGGACGACGCCGAGGTTGAGTCGCTGTGAATAGATGTAGTAGATCTGTCCCAGATCGCGGCGGGCGATGAGGTCGTCTACGTACTCGACAGCGGCGTTGTACTCGAAGGTGTGCCCCACCATCAATACCAGATTCTTCTGCGACGCCAGGTCGATCAGCTGCTCGCATTCGGCGGTGCTGCCCGCAAGGGGTTTCTCGACAAAAACCGAACGCCCGGACGCGAGGATGTTGCGGGCCAGTTCGAAGTGAGTATCGGCGGGAGTTGCCACAACGACGGCGTCGATGTCGTTGCGCCCGAGCAGTTCGGGAACGGATTCGATGAGGTCGACTCCCGGATACAGCCTTCCTACTGCCTGCAGTCGTTCGGCGGACCTGTCACAGACGACACGCAACTGCGCCTGGTTGAGTGCGGCGAGATTGCGCACCAGATTCGGGCCCCAGTAACCGAAACCGATAACACCGATGTCTACCATAGCCTCATCCCTTCCACACTAGCGCTTGCGGGCGCTGACGATGATGCCACGCCCCAAGGAGGACTTCGAAAACAACTGGTCGAAACGGAACAGACCCGCCACCGCTTCGACGAGTTGCCGGTTGCCCGCGGCTCTGGTATCGGTGCGCTGGTCACGTTCTCCGGCTGCCATCGACGCCGTCCGCTTCACCCAAGGCCCGAAGAGCAGCTTGTGGTAGACGCGTCCAAGAGGAAATCCCCAGGTCCGTACATCGTGGATGGCAAACCCGGTCTCTTCGAGCAACCCGACCAGTTCCTCGCGTCGGTAGCGTTTCACATGTCCCGCCCACACATCAGAATCATCCCACAGCTTCGGATTCAGCGGTACGCTGATGACGAGAGGCCTTTCGGGCTTGAGGACCCGGTGCAACTCGGCCACGGCGACAGAATCGCCGCCATCTTCGGGCAGTACGTGCTCGAGCACCTCGCCACAGACGACACCATCGAAGGAATCGTCATCGAAGGGCAGTTGCGTCACCGACGCCTGCTGCACCTGCACCTGGCTCTCCGAGCCATAACGTGCGGCTTTGTGTCGTACCAGTTCGACAAACTCGCTTGACTGCTCGATGGCATCGACGCGGAACCCCTCCTTCTGCAGATCCATCGCCAGGCTGCCGCTGCCACAGCCGGCATCGAAAACCCGGCCACTGTCACCCATCAGGGCACAGAACTGCCGAATGAGCAGGCGTTCCCTGAACAGGTGTACGGGGCCACGGATCTCATGCTGTCCCCAAGGGGTTGGCTGGATCGTTTCCGCGCTCATTCGGCGACCTTTCCTGATTCTGACCGCTCCTGCAGGGCTCTTGCCAGATCTCTACCCACGGCTTCCGGACAGCCGTGGCTTCGATAGACCGCATGGGCCGTCTGCGCCAGCGACAGGCGCAGCCCGTCGTCATCACGCAACCGCCGCACGGCCGAGGCCAGGGCGGGTCCATCGCCCGCCGGACACAACAGGGCCGACTCGCCATCGGTGAGCATCTCGCGAGCCGCTGGCGAATCACAGGTGATGATCGCCCGTCCCACCGCTGCCGCGTCGAAGACCTTGTATGGAATCACCCTGGCCGCCTTGGCTGTGGTGCCGAATACCCCCAGGCACACGTGCGCTTCCTGGATGTGTCGCACCAGCTCGGTCGGTGCAACCCAGTGATCGATGAACTCGGCCTCGACCTCCAGCGTACGGGCGCGCTCACGCATCCGAGGATACATCTGGCCATTGCCGATGAGGCAGAACTGGATGTCCCTTTCCTGGCGCAACTCGCAGGCGGCATCGATGACCGTCTCGATGCCGTGGAGCGGTACGTAGGTGCCGAAGAACAACACCCGGAGAGGATCCGGGCCCCGGGGAGCGGGCGGGACAAAGCTGAATTCAACGTCATCCTCCCCCACAAACGAACGCAGGAAACGTCCGGGGTCGAGGTCGAAGATGTCGGCGTAGTAGCGGGCTTGCTCGTCGGTGTCGACGAGAACCGCATCGGCTGCCTGAAAGGCGGAGCGGTCCAGTTGTTTGAGCAGGCCAGCCACCCGGCTGCCGGAAGGCAGGCGGGCCCGATCGGCGACGATGGTGTCGTACAGTGAGATGAAAGAGACGAGGGCCACCGGTCGGCCGCGAGCCAGCCAGTGAGCCAGGTGAACATCGAAGAAGCCGGGATAGCCGACGACGATCCAGTCGGGCGGGCACTCGAGCCGACGAAAGCGCCACCACAGCTGTCCCCATCCCCGGACCAGTCGGAGCCCCAGAAGGAGCAGACGCAGCGGATTGTGCGTCGACAGGGCGCGATGGACGAAGGGGCCCCAGACCTCGGCGCGACATACGTCCACCGTGTGGCCAGCGCGATTCAGTCCCGCGAGCAGTACGCGATTCACCGGATAGCCGGCGCCCACGGTGTACGTGCCGAAGAAACAGAATCGCACTCAACTCTCCTCCGTGCGCTCGAAACGCATCTGGGCGATCTGCTCGGCGAGCAATCCCATCATGAAGATGACGACGGAGGTCGTGAACAGCAGCATGGACATGTTGGTGAAGCGGTGCTCGGTCAGGAAGGTGAAGGCGTAGTAACCGAGCCCCATGAGGAACAGATAGATGCTTACCGGAAGGAAGATCTTCATGGGGGAAAACAGCATGCAGATCTTGGCGATGACGAGGAGAAACTTCGTGCCGTCAGAGACCAGTCGGATCTTGCTCTTTCCCTTCCGCTTCGCCGCCGTGATGGGTTCGTATCTGACGCTGAACCCGGCCCGCATCAGACACAGGGTAATCGTCGTCGGGTAGGAGAAACCATTCGGCAGGAGGGCGACGAAGCGACGGGCCACGTCGCGGCGGATGGCCCGGAAGCCTGATGTCAGGTCCTCGATTCGGCGTCCGGTCACGTAGGTGGCCAGCTGGTTGTACAGGCCATTTGCCAGATGGCGGTGCAGTCCGGCTTGCGAGCGCCGGTCGCGGGCGCCGACGACCATGTCATAGTCATCGCAACCGCGGAAGATGCGAGTGATGACCTCCGGGTCGTGCTGCCCGTCGGCATCCATGAACACACAGACCCGGCCACGGGCCTGGCGGATACCTGTCTTCACTGCCGCGCCATTGCCCAGGTTGTAGGGATGCCGGACCAGGGTCACGAGAGGGCTGGCCCGACGGGCGATCTCCCCCGTGCCATCGCTGGACCCGTCGTCGACGACGAGTACTTCAAACGCTCCCTGCAGTTGCTCAACGGCGCTGAGACGCTCACACAGACGCTCGAGCACGGGCCCGATCGATTCGGCTTCATTGAAGGCGGGTATGACGACGGTCAGGTCCACGAAGCTCGATCGCTCTCTCGGTTCGGGGACCTGTGTCGGCGGCGCGCAGGTCCCTTCAGTCGGCGCCCTTCGACGCTGCAAACAACGGCAACTGCCGGCGGATCTCGGCCTCCTCCTTCTGGTGACAGGAGGCACACACCGAGATCAGGTGCTCGAGCTTGTTGGCCTCGACGTTGGAGCGGAAGCGGCGGAACGGGATGCGATGATGCACGTGCAGGCGGCCACCGAGACTCTCCTCGGTGATGCCGCATGACTGGCACCGAAACTGGTCGCGCTCACGGGCACGGCGTGCCTGCAACTCCCAGTTCGCCCCCCGTCGACGCCTGCCTCTGTCATCGAGACGAACCGTAAAATCCGGCTCCGACTCGACCCACGCCTGGCGACAACGCTCGTCGCAGTAATGGAGGCCAACGTCGAGCCCCTGCACCCATTCGGGCAGGCTGACGTTATGCCCACAGTGTCGACAACGGACAGCAGACGAGGCGGACCTCGCCCTGTCGGACAGCAGGAAGCCCAGATGTAACTGGGGCTCTCCCTGAGATCCACAGCCAGTGGCCATGGCAAGTCTCCCCTGTCGGGCCGCCAGCCTGATCGAGAGACGTATTCAGTTGTAGGGAGTTGCTTTCCGGGTCCGTTAGCGTTGGGGCATTCGCAGAACCGGTGAAACGGAGGAGGGGTAAGTGGCGCTAATATACTGGAATTTCAGAGATTGTGTCAAGAAATGCACGGTTCAGAAATCATCCTGAGCGGTGATGATGAAATCCACATCAATCGTATCCCTGATGGTCACGGCCTGGGCGACGATCTCGGCCTGCCGGGGCCGATTGTCCCCGGGGCTGGTGAGGATCGCCACAGCGAGGCCATCGACGGTCTGGCTCTCCGAGGTGATGGTGCCGACGGTCGTGGCGAACTTGACGATGGTGTTGTCCTTGACCGGCTCTCCCCCGGCGCGAACGGTAGCCCATACCTCAGCCGTTGCCGTGCTGTCCTCGATCGAGATCCGCGCCGGATAGGACGCCAGTTCCAGACTCAACTCGTTGTCCTCGGACGAGGTCGGTGCCACGGAGAACGCACAACCGCCCACAGACAGAGTGATGGCCAGAAGGACAGCGGCCCATGAGTGGCTGAAGTTGCCCATGGCTGTGTCAGTTTGCATAGGCGAAATCCGGTGGAATCCACGAGAAGGTTCGGGCCATGGATGCCAGCAGATTGCTGACGACATCGTCGAGGGCTGATTCGTGGACCCGTGCCAGTTCTGCCGCCGTGCGGCCGACGGTGATGTCACGCGTGTCTGCGGGCAACAGTCGCAGCCTCTTGCGCACCTGGCCCTGGCCCACGATCTGTTCGGTGAGAGCCTCCATGCTGCTGCGATCCGCACTCGAAAACCACATGACCCGGTAGCGCAGCCCGACCTCGATCTCCGTCTCCGGCAACTCAAAGACAAAGGGCACTCGCAATCCGGCGAAACGATCGATCTCATACTGAGACACCGTCCCGGTAACGACCACGTCAACACCGATCCTGCGTGCCAGTTCGATGGACTCGGTCGGTGTCAGTGCACCCTTCTTGCGCAGCCCTGTATATCGACTCAGATCGACGACTTCGAGACTGTCATGAGGCTCGAGTTGGGTGCGAATCTTGTCGACGAGCCGTTCGCCGGCCTGGTATTCTTCGAAGCCGGCGAAGTCGACGACGGCGATGCGCAGCACCTGATCCGGCTCGTAGATACGTTTCGGTGGGGGCACGGGCTTGTAGAGAGAGAACCGGGGCTCGAAGCGCCGGCGCCCGCTGAGGAACCCGTGGGTGCGCACGCCGAAGGTGGTCAGCGCGCTCGTGGGGTGATCGAGAAAGCCGATCTCCCGGGCAAGCTCGATCTGTTCCTTAGTCCTGTTATCGGCAACCTAGGTGCGAACTTCAGGACTATTTTTCCGGGACGCGCCTCCCGGTCCTCGCCCTCTCCCCAGAGGGTTTACACCGGGGAACGACTCCCCCTGCGCCGCCAGCAATCACGAAACGTTCAGGCCACCGACGCCAGCCAGCCATCGTGGCTGTCTCGCTGTTGCCGGATCACACCCTGACAGCTATCTTCAACGGGTTCCGCCCCCAACGGTACCAGCTGAATAAAGCTGTGGAGCCGGCACCGAAGTGCCGGCTCCCGCTTCGCTTTCAGACAAAGCTGTGCCCCGTGGCTGTGGGGATGCGCGGCCTGCTTTCAACCACCGACCATCCAGATATCTGGATGGGGGGGTGTGGCGTCTGACAGGTCGCATACAGTGATGGGACGTAGACTTGTCGTCCGGAGATGAGCAAGGCTCGTGCCATGTTCTTCGCCAGTCTGACCACATAACCGTAACTTACTGTTCTCGAAATAGTTAGAGAACCAAGATCGCCGTCAGCGAGAACGGCAGGCCGGGAAAGAAGGTTTCCCCGGTTCGAGAAAAGGGAGCTTCCTGTGCCAACATTGAAAGCATCAAAGAAAAGCCTGCGGCAGGCGCGCCAGCGCCGGATCCGCAACAAGGGGGCCATGTCCACCATGCGTGGCGCCATCAAACGGGTCCGCCAGGCGGGTGATGGTGAGTCCGCCCGCGCTGCCCTGAGTTCTGCCATATCCATTATAGATCGTACCGTTCGCAAAGGGGTCCTGCACGCCAATACCGGCTCGCGCTACAAATCGCGTCTTTCCAGGCACGTGCAGAAGCTCGGCTGACGGCCAGGGCGGTCTGCACAACGGTTCGGCCACCTCCAGCAGACAGCAGCGGCCCGCGCTCCCAGTGAGTGCGGGCCGTTTTCGTATCTTCGGCCTGTCATGACACTTCCATCCCTGCTGCAAAGACCGGCATGGCTTCTGTTCGGCCTCGCCCTTCTGGCCCATCTGCCGGCACTGCGGGCCGTCGAGTTCCACTACGATGACGGTCACTCCCTCGTGCGCAACCCGCACGTGGATGACCTGGCCAACCTCCCCCGGTTTTTCACCGACCCCACTCTCTTCAGCGAGAATCCGGCGGACGCCATGTACCGCCCCGTCGTCCTCGTGGCGCACGCTCTCAATCGATCCCTCTCCTCCGATCACCCCGCTGGCTTTCTGGCGATGAATCTCGCCCTGCACGTGATCGCCGCCTTGCTCCTCCTCTTCGTCCTCACCTCTCTGTTCTCGAGAGGCGGGGCGTTTTTCGGGGCCGCACTGTACGCCATTCACCTGCTGCAGACCGAGGTCGTCAATTATGTCAGTGCGCGCTCCGAGTCGCTGGCTGCGGTGGGCATGCTGCTGGCGGTGCTCTCTTTCCTGCACTATCGGACCTCCGGTAAGAACCTCTGGCTCATAGCGCTGGTCGGCGGGCAACTCCTCGCTCTTGGATCGAAGGAAGTCGCCATCGTCACACCGCTTCTGCTGCTCTCCATTCACTGGGCCGTGCCGGCGGGCAGGGGGCGGGCAGCTCGCATCGGGCAGTTGATATCAGCTGCTATTGTTGTTCCATACTTGATTCTCTACCAATCTTTTAGGAGCGCCACATCAGATGAACCCGTACGCTCTGTGGGTCCGCAGATGGCCACCCAGGTCAAGGCTCTCATCCACTACGTACGGGGGTTTGCCATACCCGTAGACCTGTCGATCTCCCCCCAGTTCTCGGAGGGTGCCTCCCTCCTGACGGGTCCCGTCCCCATCGCCGCCGGAGTTCTGGCGAGTCTGGCCCTGTTGTTGTGGCGGTGCCGTCGACTGTGGCCGGCCTTCGGTCTGGGAGCCCTCTGGTGGCTGATCTGCCTCTCCCCCACCCTCATCGTGCCACTGAACGTGCTGGTGAACGACCATCGCCCCTATCTCGCCCTGGGGGGGATCGCCATGGCCCTCGGAGCCCTCGGGTTGCGCCCGTCCAGCCTTCCCGATTGGATCCTGAAGGGAGCCCTGCCACTGGTCCTGGTAGCCCTCACCTGGCAACGGGCCGCTGACTGGAGGACGGAGATCTCTCTGTGGGAGTCCGCCGTGCGAGAAGGGCCGGAAGTCGCAGCTGCACACCACAATCTGGCCTTCGCCTACCATCAGAAGTCTCGCACACAACTCGCCCGTCGGCACTACGAACAGGCCATTGAGCTGAAGCCCGACTATCTGCGCCCCCTGACCAACCTGGGCGCCATCTACCGCAATGCCGGGGAGCTGGACAGGGCCGAGGAGGTCCTGTCGCGGGCAGCCCGCTCGGATCCAGGCTCGGTGGAAGCTCTGAACAACCTGGGACTGGTCTTTGCGGCCCGGGGACAGGCCGAGCGGGCCATGGACACCTATAAGGCAGCCCTGCGGGTGGATCCCGGCGTCGCCGACGTCTGGTTCAATCTTGGACTGGCGCAGCGAGACGCAGGACTCCGCCAGCACGCCGTGCAGAGCCTGCAACGCGCCCTGCAGCTGGACCCGGAGATCCGCCAGCGAGTGGGTGGTTCGGCCCCCTGAGCGCAACAGCTCAGCGTCGGGCCGCCCCGGCGGCTTCGAGACTGTCCAGCGCCCGAATATTGTCGCGGACCACCTGGAGCTCCGGAGAAAGCTCGAGGGCCCGCGTCCAGGCCACTCGTGCGCCCCTGGCATCCCCATCGCGGATGCGGAAGAAACCCAGGTTCACCCAGGCCTCTACCCACACCGGCGACTGGTGCAGTGACGACTCCAGTGTCCGCCCTGCCTGGCCTGACGCCCCCCGGGCATCCTGAAGCAGAGCCAGCTCCATGGCGCCATCCCGCAGGTCGGGCCTGAGCGTGAGAGCCTGCTGGAAGAGCCCTTCGGCGCGCCCCGGATCGATCTCCTTCACCGCCAACCCGAGATTGTAGAACAGGGCCGGCTCACCAGGGCTCTGCGCCAACAGCGGCTCCAGCAGTTCACGTGCCTCTGCCGTTCGGCCGAGGTCCAACAGTTGGGCCGCATGGCTGAGCCTGATATCGGTCGCTCCCCCGGAGAGCGAATCCGCCCTGGCAAAGGCCTTCAGGGCCGGTTCGGCCTGGCCCTGTCGCCGGTACACATCCGCGAGAAAGAACTGGGCGCGGGCGTTCTGCGGCGCTACCTCGATCGCCGAACGCCATAGCCGAATCTCGGCGGACCACGCCTGATCCCTCCGACGGTCCAGGCCGGCAAAGAACAGCAACAGTACGAGAAGCACTCTGATTCCGGCTCGCCGCCAACCACCCACCCAGACGGAAGCCCCCGAGACCGCCAGACTTGCCAGAGCAACCGTGCTGTACAGGCGATGCTCGCTGACCACCGCGTTCAGCGGGATGACGCTCGGCGGCAGCAGCGGCAGGATGGCGGCCAGGCAAAGCCAGATGACACGTTTCGGGCTTGCCGCCGCGATGACGGCAACCAGGGACAGACCCGCCATGAGAACCAGGACATCAACCGGGCCTGCCGACGGGCTGGCCGGCAGAGGATGCTCAACGCTCAGCGGATGGGGCACGACGAACAGTCGCAGCTGATAGGCCCAGGCCTCGAGAGTCACCCAGAACTGTTCGCCCGGCCCTCGGGGCCTGCCTGCCCCAAGTGAACGTCCGATGAGCCGTCCCGTACCCAGCACATAGGCCAGGACCACGACGAGGAAGGGGGTCCACCTCGCCAGCCTGGTCCGACGTCGCTGATTCCCCGGTGCGGCGCGGTCGAGACAGAAGATCACAGCGGGTGTGACGATCGCCGTGGACTTGGCCAGCAGGGCCAGGGCGAACATGGCAGCACTCAGGGCGCCGCGCTCCCGGCGAAAGGCAAGGACCGACCACAAGGCGAAGATGAGCGCCAGTGACTCGGAACGGGCACTGATGTAGATGGCCGGTTCGGCGGCGAGGGGATGCAGGACGAACAGCAACCCAGCCACCCACCCCGCCGATACCGAGAACATGGCTCGCGCCAGCAGCCACAGCATCCAGCCACTGAGGGCATGCAGAATCAGATTGACGACATGGAATCCCGCGGGGCCGTCGCCGGCGACCGCGGCGTTGACCGCATAGCTGAGCAACACGAGCGGCCGATACATCGCTCGTGTGGGGCTTTCTGAAAACAGCTGGGGATTGCCGAAAAATCCGACCGCATTGCCCAGATCGCGGGCCGCCGAATTGTTCACCAGAGAATGGTGATCGTCGTAGTGGAACGGGTCGTCCAGGGCACCGCCGTGGACGATGAAGACCGCCACGACCAGGACGATGAGGGCCCGCACCGATTCCCCCATGCGGCTGGTCAGCTCGATGTTACTCGAACACGCGGGCGCTCAGGTAGCGTAACCCGCTGTCGCAGAGGATCGTGACAACCTTCTGGCCAGGTGCCATACCGGCCGCCACCTCGGCGGCCACGTGGGCATTGGCCCCAGCCGAGATGCCTACGAGGATGCCTTCCTCCCGCGCCAGGCGGCGGGTCATGTCGAAGGCATCGTCGTCGACGATCCTGTGCACCTCGTCGACGATGTCGCGGTCCAGTGTGTCGGGTATGAATCCGGCGCCGATCCCCTCGATGTAGCTGATCCCCGGATCCTGGCCGGACAGAACAGCCGAACCCGCCGGCTCGACGGCGATGATGCGCACATGGGGCAACTGTTTCTTCAACACCTGCCCCACGCCACTGATGGAGCCCCCGGTGCCGACGCCGGCGACAAGGGCATCCACCTGGCCTTCCATCTGCTCCACGATCTCCACCCCGGTGGTCTGGCGGTGTGCCTGTGGATTGGCGGGATTCATGAACTGCTGAGGCAGGAAATACTCCGGATTGTCGCGCTTCAGTTCCATCGCCTTGTCGATGGCCCCCCGCATACCCTCGGCGGCCGGTGTGAGCACGACCTCAGCGCCATAGGCCTGCATCAACAGTCGGCGCTCGCGGCTGGCGGTGTCGAACATGGTGACGATGAGGTGGTATCCCTTCACCGCGGCCACCATGGCCAGGCCGATTCCGGTATTGCCGCTGGTCGGTTCGACGATCGTCCCCCCCGGGGACAGTTCGCCGCTGTCTGCCGCCGCCTCGATCATGGCCACAGCGATGCGGTCCTTGACGCTACCACCCGGGTTGCCGGCCTCGAACTTTCCCCAGACCTCGGCGCCACCGGGTGCCACCACCCGATTCAGGCGGACGATGGGCGTGGCGCCGATGAGTTGCAGGATATCTGTGGCGCGCTTCATACGTCCTCGGGGCCCATCTATCGACGCGGAGTTTCGAGTTGTTCGATACGCTGTTGCACAGCCTGACGCAGGGCAGCTGGGGCAGCACGGGAGCGTACGAAGACGCGGTAGTTGCCCAGCGCCTCCGCGGTCCGCCCCTGGGCCTCGAGGGCCCGACCGAGCTGGAGATACAACTTGGTCTGACCCGGCGTGTGACGCAAGGCGGCAAGGCCGATCACCTCTCGGCAGATTCGCTCCGCCGCGACAGGATCACCGGCGTTGAGCAGGAGATCTGCAAGGTTATTGGCGGCGCCATGGTGCCCGGCGTTCTGCTGCAGAGCGATCTGGTAGTGTCGCTGCGCTTCGTCGCCTCGCCCCTTGAAGTGGCCGTTGGCTGGATTGTAGAGATTGGCCAGGTTGTGGTGCGCTTCGGCGAGCCGCGGATCGAGCTCCAGAGCTCGCAGGTAGGCGCTTTCGGCCCCCGCCACATCGTCGGTCAGTCTCAGGGCCAGCCCCTTCCGCCGCCAGACCTCCGGCGATCGGGGCCGGACCTGCTCCGCCCGGGCAAGCAGGTCCCAGACCTGATCCCAGTCCCCCAGGCCCTGGTGATGGGCTGCCAGGTTCAACAGGGCATCGAGAAAGCGGGGATTCTGCTGCAGACTCCGCTCCCAGGAGCGGCGTGCCTGCAAGGGATGTCCCGTCAGCCGCAGGGCATTTCCCAGGTTGTAGTGCGTCTCAGCTCGCCCCGGCGCCAGTCGCGCTGCCTCGCGATAGCTGTCGAGTGCCCCGACGATATCCCCCTGCTCCTCCAGAGCGCCTCCGAGATGCAGGTGTGCACGATAGGCGTAGGGCGAGCGCTCGGCCGCCTCCGACCACAGGGCCTGCTCACTGTCCCAGA
>DASCMS010000089.1:0-16646 GCA_036011085.1 Candidatus Latescibacterota bacterium | reverse complement strand
CACGTCACGGCGGAGGAGCGCGCCGGGATTCCCGAGGCGTTGTTTGCCCAGCACCGCCGATTGGAGGCGGCTCACGGGATCACGGTCGTCAAGCCGAGTCGGGCGACGCCGGAGCGGGTCCGTCGTATGCGCAAGCACTACTACGCCAGTGTGACGATGATCGACGAGAAGATCGGCCAGCTGGTGGACAAGCTGAAAGAGAAGGGTCTGTATGACGATGCGGTCGTCATCTACACCTCCGATCACGGCGATCATCTCTTCGACCACGATCTGATCTACAAAGGCGAACTCTACGATACGATCGTACGCGTGCCGCTGATGGTGAAAGCCCCGGGTGTGACGCCGCAAGTCCGGCGCGAGGAGCTGGTGTCACAGATGGATGTGGTGCAGTACATCCTCGACATGTCCGGTGCTGACGGCGAAGGCTTGCACGGCCTCTCCCTGCGGCGTGCCCTCGACGACGGACATGAACACCCGCGACGCTACGTGTTCGCCGAGGAGGGGGAAACGGGTCTGCGCCCGGAGCCGGACCTGCTGACGATGATCCGCAGCCGCACGCACAAGCTGATACACTTCAGCGGCAACCGCAGCGGTCAGCTCTTCGACCTGGTGGCCGACCCCGGCGAAACCCGCAACCTGTGGGGAGACACGGCCTATCGCGAAATACAGGCGGAGCTGACCGCCGACCTGCTGGACTGGCTGTCCACCGATCTGCACCGCCGCCGCGACCTGTTCGCGGAAGCCCGCTGACGACAATGCCGGACACACGACCCAACGTACTGTTCATCATGTCGGACCAGCACAGCAAGGCCGTGGCTGGCTGCTACGGTCACGGCATCGTGCAGACGCCTCATATGGATCGGCTGGCACAGCGCGGGCTCATCTACGACAACGCTTTCTGCGCCTCGCCTCTGTGTGGCCCGTCGCGTGTAGCCTGGATTACAGGTACGCAGCCGCACACCAACGGTGTGGTCACTCACAACAACTCCCGGCACCGTTCGGGCGGGACCTACCGCAAGACCATCGATCCGGACGTGCCCTCGTTGATCGAGGAGATGAGACAGGCCGGCTACGACACCTACGGCGCCGGCTTCATGCACGCCGATCAGCATGTAGATGGGGAAGATCCCTATGGCGAACTCGGATTCTCGGGCTACGGTGTCAATCCGAAGTCCTACGGTGATATCGTCGGTGAGCAGGTCAAGCGGCGCTACGACGCCCACCACATTATCTCGGAGATGTGGGAGCACAGCTACCGCAACGTCGAAGGGGATCCCTTCCCCCATGGCGAAGAGAAGATGCTCGACACCCTCGTCGTCGACGACTGCCTGGAGTTCATGGCGCAGAGCGATCGCGACCGTCCGTTCTTCGCCTACGCCGGGTTTCGCGCCCCCCATCCACCCTGGTGCGCGCCGCCGCGCTTTCACGAGATGTACGATCCTGACGATATCGGCGAGTTACCCAACTACCTCGTTGATTTCCGCGACAAGCCTCGCAGGGTCATCGAGCGGGTCAACTACTACGAGCTGTGGAACCTTCCTGAGGAGATGATCCGCAAGTCGATCGCCGCCTACTTCGGGTTTGTCAGCTACACCGATACCTGCGTGGGCCGATTGGTCGATGCCATCGACGCGGCGGGCCTGCGCGATGACACGCTCATCGTCTACGCCAGCGATCATGGCGAGATGCTCTACAAGAACGGGATCTGCGAGAAGCACACCTTCTTTGAAGACGCCGTGCGGATCCCGTTGATCTTCTCCCAGCCGGGCGTCGTCCCCGAGGGAGAGCGCACCGAGGCGCTCGTCAGCAACATCGACATCCTGCCGACGGTGCTGCGAATGGCCGGAATCCGGCTGCCGGAGATCGTGGAGGGCAAGGACCTGACACCAACCTTCCGCGGGGGGAAAGTGCAGGAGCACGTGTTCTCCGAGTATTACCACAGCCTCGATCCGTGCCGCCTGGTGCGCGACGAGCGTTACAAGTACATCCACACCGAAGAGGATATCTGCGAGCTCTACGATCTGGACAACGACCCCCTGGAGTCGGTGAACCTGGCGTGGTATCCGCAGTATGCGCAGCGTATCGCCGAGATGGACGAACTCGTCATGGCGGACTGGGAGATTCCAGAGGTGCCGGTGTGGGCCGCCTGGAACGACCTGAACGAGCGCAAGCAGCGACTGCGGCTCACCGATCCGGACATCATCGATCCGCGGCCGGATCCTCCGACGTGGGTTTCTGACCACTCCGACACCTGACCTGAGAATAGGGGAACGACATATGCGTCTGATGCTCACACTCCTCCTCGCAGCTCATTGCCTCGCCTTTCCCCTCGATGCACAGGAGGAGAACCCCACCTTGATGCTCGGTGTCTATGCCCACCCCGGCCCGATCTGGGAGAAGGGCCTGCGCCTGGATGAGCTCGGCATCAATGCCGTCTTCATTCGCAGCGTCGCCCTCGACAGCGCCGCCATCGAGCGCGCCCGCAGCGAGAACTGCCGCGTCTATGCCGAGTTTGCCACTCTGAATGGTGGGTATGGCGACTATGTCGAAAAACACCCCGAGGCGCATCCTATAGACGCGGACGGCAATCCCGTGCCCAAGGCCACCTGGTTCATGGGCGCCTGCCCCACAGACCCCGGTTTTCGCAGCTACCGCATGGAAGCCCTGCGTTCGTTGCTGCTGAAGTACGATGTGGACGGCGTGTGGATGGATTATCTGCACTGGCACGCCCAGTTCGAGGACCCCTATCCCCTCTTCTACAAGACTTGCTTCAACCACTCGTGCCTGACGGCCTTTGCCGAGTGGTCCGGTATCGAGATCGAGGGAGAGACCACGGCCGAGAAGGCCGAGTGGATTCTCTACAACGCGCCGCGTCAGTGGGAAGACTGGCGCGTATCGGTACTGGTGGACTGGGCACGCCAGTTCCACCAGATCGTCAAGGAAATCCGTCCCCAGGCACTGGTCGGCAACTACCAGGCCGCCTGGAAGGACGAGGATTTCTGGGGCGCCAGACGGCGCTGTCTGGGTCTGGATTTCGACGCCCTGGCGCCATATGTGGACGTGTTTTCACCCATGCCCTACCACGGTCGTTCGGACATGCCGACGTCCTACGTCAAGGACTACGTTGAGTACTTCTCCGCACGTCACGAAGTCCACACCGAACCGGGCAGGTATCCGCGTCTCTGGCCCATCGTTCAGGCCTATAACGAGCCGCCCGTGTCTGCCGACGAACTGGCTGACGTGCTCGAATACGGCCTGGCGGCCAAGAGCAGTGGCGTGATGATGTTCACCAGCGACAGTGTGGCAGAGGATCCGGACAAGGTTGCGGCAGTCAAACGGGTCTACAGGGCGGCGGCGCGGGATTGACGAGACATGACACAGGATCCGATTCCATCACTGTTGACCCGCATCGATGAACGTCGGCTGCGCGACCACCTGTTCCACCTGTCCTCGGATCCACTGCCCTACCGCAAACTGAACTACACGGTACCCGGACACGACCGCTGCACGCTGTACGAAGCGGACGACTACATCGCCGGACAACTGGAGGAGAGCGGTCACGACGTCGAGCGGGAGGCGGTGACGGTGCAGGCCTTCCGCACCGACGGCTCGCGACCGATGCCGCACCAGTTCAGTCGCCCGGAGCCGGAGGATCCGAGTTACACCGCCCATAACCTCTATGCACGAACCCGAGGTACCCGTCTACCCGACGAGTACATCGTCGCCATTGCCCACAAGGATTCACAGAGCTGGACCGATTCCCCCGGCGCCTACGACAATGCCTCGGGAACGTCGGCGCTCATGGAGATGGCCCGGGTCCTGCAGGACTACGAGTCGCAGCGATCCATCTGGTTCGTCTTCTGTAATGAAGAGCACACGCCGTGGACGAGCGCCGTCACGGCGCAGGGCATGGTGGCGGCAGGGCTGACGGTGAAGGGTGTCATCAATGTGGACAGCATCGGCGGTCGATCGCAGGCCGATGTGGATGCTGGCCGGCTCACACACTGCACCCGCTTCACCACGCCTGAAGGCGAGGCGCTGGCAGAGCGTACAGCCCGGCTCAACGAGCGCTACGACCTGGGGCTGATCACGAGCCGGTTCCAGAGTGAAAAGCCCAACGACGACGATGGTTCCTTCATCAAGGCCGGCATTCCCGCCGCCGTGTTGCACATCGGGTCGTATCCGTACAAAAATCCGGACTACCACGCCGTCACGGATACGGCCGACAAGGTCGACATCGACCACCTGGCACAGTCGGTGCGCCTGAGCCTGGCATTGCTGCTGGATCTGGATCGCGAGTGAGCCACCGGCAATGACAGGTGACCCAATCGAATCAGGAGGGATCCATGACCAGACTACGTGACATCGACCTGCTCTCTGTCGGCATCGGCGTGATCCTCGGTGTGCTGATCCTGGCATCCGGTCTGCACATCCGACAGCATCGGATCGAGCGGGGAGAGAGACCGGTACGTGCCGCCGAACAGAAGAAACGCTCGCGCCTGGCGGAACAGGTTCGCCTGGAAAGCCACCGGCAGAACAAGGCGCAACAGATGCTGGACAAGGTGATCGGTGAGGGCCGCTCCCTCGTCCGCGTCGCCATCGACTGGGAGGATCGCGACGGTGTGACCCGAGTGAAGAGGCTGTCGTTGTCGTTGGGGGTGGACCAGACAAAGGTCGGCATCGATCCTGACACCCGCGAGATCCGTGAGCAACTGCGTCCGGAAGAGGAGGTCGATCAACTGGCGGCGCTGGTGCAGCAGGCGGTCGGCTTCGACGCGACTCGCGGTGACGCGATGACCGTGTCGTCGATACCCTTCGACAAGACCCAACAGATCTAACAACACGAACAGGCCACGTCCCAGGAGCGCCGGGAATTCTGGACGGGGATCGTGGTGGTGGGCCCCCTCCTGCTGTTGGCGCTCTATCTGTTTCGCCGGGGTGGAATGACGGGGACCGCCATCGCTGTCGGTGCCGGCGCCGCCCTGGTGTTGAGCCCGATCGGGTTACGTGACGGTCCCGCCGTCGCCTTCGGCCTCGGTGTGTTCTTCCTCATCGTTGGAATCGACAGATGGCGGCAGATCCAGGCGAAGGGCGAGGCGACATCTCACCCAGAGAGCACCGAGAAGTCGGCAAATCCGACGTAGATCGCCAGCACCACGCAGATCAGCACCAGGCCCATGGGTCGGGCATACTTCCACGGCGTCATCTCCACGTCGCCTGAATGCTGCTGTTCCCAGGCGTGGGGGAGCGGCCTCAGGGCACCGATCAGCAGCATGATGACAACGAGCGAGACGAAAACCGCTCCGAGGAAATGGAACTCGTGCATGGCGGCGACCACACCCTCAAAGGCCGGCACGAAGTATCCCAGAGCGATGGCTGTGAAGCCGACAACGAGTCCCACCTTGGCGGCCAGTGGCGGCACCCGCCGGAAGAGGATCCCGACGACGACGACGGAGAAAATGGGAATGAAGTAGAGGCCGTTCATCTTCTGCAGGTAGCCGAAGATGCTGGCCTGACCCATCAGCAGGGGCGCTGAGGCCATCGACACGACAGCGATGATCCAGCCGAAGACCTTGCCCGACTTCACCACCTGCTGTTCGGTGGCCCCCTGGTTGATCATCGGCTTGTAGATCCCGAGGCTGAAGAGTGTCGTCGTGCTGTTGAGAGCCGAGTTGTAGGAGCTGAGAATGGCGCCGACCATCACCGCGGCGAAGAGACCGGTGAGGGGACCGGGCAGCACGTCACGCACGAGTTGGCCGTAGGCCATGTCGGCCTTGATGTCACTACCAGCGTACAGATGGAAGGCGATGATTCCCGGCAGCACCAGATACAGCGGCCCCAGCAGCTTGAGGGCGCCGCAGATCAACACACCCTTCTGACCCTCCTGCAGATTCCTGGCCCCGAACGTGCGCTGGATGATCTGCTGATTGGTACACCAGTAGAACAGATTCAGCAGCAGGACGCCCGTGAAGAGCGTCGGGAAGGGCACCGACTGTGCCGGACCGGCGATCGAGTTGAAGCGATCGGGGTTGGTGGCACCGATCTGTCGCAGGCCCGCAAATACACCCTCACCGCCGCTGACGGCCTGCAGTGCGAAGTAGACGATGAGCAGGCCGCCGGTCAGCAGGCCGATGCCGTTGAGCGTGTCCGATACCGCCACCGTGCGCAGCCCGCCGAAGACCGCGTACGTGGTGCCGATGAGACCGACCAGCAGCACCGTAAACGTGATGATCCCCAGTTCCGAGTGGATCCCGGTGAGGGCCGGCAGGTCAAGCATGCCGTTCAGACCCCGGGCCCCGGTGTAGAGGATGATCGGCAACAGAATGACGGCGTAGGCGATCAGGAATATCAGCGTCGTGATCGTCCGGGTGCCCTCATCGAAGCGCTCCTCGAGGAATTGTGGCACCGTGGCGACGCCGCTTCTGAGGAAGCGAGGCAGGAAGAACAACGCCATCAGCACCAGCGCACAGACGGCGATGACCTCCCAGGCCATGACGCTGAAGCCGTCGGTGAAGGCGGCGCCGTTGAGGCCGACCATCTGTTCGGTGGACAGATTGGTCAGCAGCAGCGATCCGGCGATGAAAGGGCCGGTCAGCCGCCTGCCCGCCAGGAAATATCCATCGGAGCTGGCGTGGTCGTCGCCGCGAGTCATGGCGAACGTGATCGCAGCGATCAACCCGGTGAACGACACGAAGGAGAGCAGTATCATGTCCGCGCCCGAAAAAGAGGACTCAGTCGGTACTGCGCACGTCGACCCAGGCGCCGGTGTCGCTGGACTTGTAACAGGCTTCCATGACGGCCACCGCGTCGACGGCACAGCGCAGATCTGCGTCGAGCTCCTGGCGGGTCACCTTGCCCTCTATGGCGCCAACGAGGCGGTCGACCCGCGTCGGCCGCTCGGTGCCCTCGGCAACGGGCTCGGCGTCTTCGCCAGGGGCGGCAACCAGATATCCCCTGTCGACGTGTTCGAAGAGCGTGCCCTCGCTGCCGGTGATCTCAAAGCCGCCCCCGTGACCGCCGGTCTGCACCCAGGAGGCCTCGACGGTGCCGAGGGCGCCGTTGGCGAAACGAAGCCAGGCGGTGCCATGGTCGTCGACGTCGGGGTAGATGCCGGCGGCGTTGCCGATGGTGGCCATGACGCTGTCCACCTTGCCGAGGACGCTGCACAGGCGGTGCACGGCGTGGGTGCCCATGTCCATGAAGGCGCCGCCTCCGGCCAGGTCGGGTTGAGTGAACCAGTTGACGTCGGATGAGTCGAACCAGCGGCCATAGGCGGCGTGGTGGGCATTGCGGTAGCGGGCGTGGGTGATGGTACCCAGGGTGCCACCGGCAACATGGGCGATGACGCCCTGCATGGCGGCGGAGAAGGGTTGGAAATACCCCATGTGCACGATCGTGCCGTGGGTGCGGATCAGTTCGAGAGCGGTGCAGGCTTCATCGACGGAGGTGGCGAAAGGTTTCTCGCAGAAGATCGGTTTGCCTGCGGGAATCGCGCTCTGCAGCAGGCCGAGATGCCGCGTGTTTTCCGAGCAGATGATAAAGCCGTCCACGTCGTCACGGGCGACGACGGCCGCCAGGTCGCCGGAGTACTCGGCATCGTTGTCGGCAGCAAAGCGCTGGCCGCGGTCGGCCACATCGTCATACACGACGACCAGGTTTCGATCGTCGTGCTCGGCGATGTTCTGCAGGAAGCCCTTCGTATGCACATGCGCGGCGGACAGCAATGCGAGGTTGACCAATCGGGCCTCCTGTGAATGGCGGATCAGCGCTTCTTCTTGCGCTTGCGTTTGCGTTTTGGTGCGAGGCGCGGCAGGCGCGCCGGCGACGGGGGCTCGCCGAGGTAGACCCAGGTGCGCCCGGTACCGGCCCGGAATATGGTCACAGGGTCGACCTGAGGATAGTCCTCGGCAAGGTCGACGTGACTAGCGCCGCGATTCATGGCCCGGCGGATCTTGATCACGTCCTTTTCGGTGAGCTTGGATCTTCCATGCTGCTCACCGGTAAGCTGTCCTGCCATGTGTGCCGTCCTGTCGAAGAAACGCGGAGTGGACGAAACGAAACGATTGTGGGATGTTACGCAATCGAGGGACGAGCGCAAGTGAAATATGCACGAGACGCATAGAATTCAAGTGAATGAGGTCGATGTGGTAGAGCAATGGTTGGTAGGAGACGTGGGTGTCTGGCAGGGACGGCTCGGTGACGATTGGCGTCGCTTGGGTCCCTATCCCTTTCCGGTGCACGGACTTGCAAGGAGTAACGACACCCTTCTCGTGGGCACAGGCTACGGACTGTGGGCGGCACCGCCCGATCCTGCGGGGCGCTGGGTGCAGCTGCATGACGAGACTCTGACCGAGGTGCTGTCGGTGGCGGCTACGGAGGACGGTGCACCTGTTGCGGCCGGGTCCTATGGAGTGGCCATGTCGACACCGGATGAGCTCGGTCTGCCGCGGTGGCGGAGCCTCACGGAGGAGTTTACTCCGGACGAGCGATATACCAACGTCCTGTGTCTGGCGGCTTCGGATCTGTGGCTGGCCGGCACCGAGGCGGGTTTGCTGGGGTCGACTGACGGGGGCGATTCCTGGTCCATGACACAGGTCAACGGGTCGCCGGTGCGTTCGTTGATATCGGTCGACACGGTCCTGTGGGCGGGTACCGACGACAAGGGTCTGTGGCGCAGCGAGGATGGCCAGGCCTGGACTCGGGTCGACTGTCCGACGGAGGCCGTATTCAGCATCGCCGTCGCCGGCGACTTCCTGCTGGTGGGCGGCTATGACGGCATCTACCGCCGCGACGCGGAGGGTGTCTGGGGACGTTCCGGTCCCCGGGCGCTGATTCGCTGTCTCGTCGCCGACGGGAAGACCTGGGCAGCCGGCGCCGACCCGGGCGGACTCTGGTACTCCGAGGATGAAGGGGGCTCGTGGCAGCGAACGGGACCCTTTCTGCGGGTCAACGCGATCTGCGGGCCGATGGAAGGTGGCGGATCGTGATCGATCAGCAGACGTACGAAGACCAGGTGCAGGCACGTGCCGACGAGATGCTCGACGTCGTCGCCGAGCGCGACCGTCACGCGGCGTGGACGGCCCACGCGCTGCTGGCGCGGGGCAAGGACCCGGCGCGGGTGACCGAAGCGGTTTCCAACTCGCTGGGAGAGGTCGCGCCCGGCGACGGGGATCCGGCCATGGGTGGGCCCTTTCATATTTTGCCGGCCATGTTGCTCTACAGTCGCTGGGAGGAGCAGCTGACGGCCGAGGCGGAGGAGATGATCCGGTCCTTCATGCTGCGCGGCGTGCTGGCACGGGGCAACACGGAAAACCACTGGCTGATGTACTACACGGGAAATCTGCTGGCGGCAGAGCGCTGGCGGGACGAGACCGAATTCTGGGACGGCCGGCCGCCGGTGGCGATGCAGCGCGAGGCGACCCGCTGGATCCTGGGTACGATCGAGCGCACGGCGCGTATCGGTCATCACGAGTATGACTCACCCGGGTATCACATCGAACACATGATGCCTCTCATCGGCCTGTACGAACACACGACCGATGAGCACCTGCGAACCCAGGTCGGACGTGTCTTGACTCTGATGACGGCTGACATGGCCCTGGAGTTCTTCCACGGCTCCTGGGCCGGCAGCCACAGCCGTGAGGGGTACCGGGAGAACACCTGGACCCGGGTAGGACCGATCCGCATTCTCCAATACCTCTACTTCGGCGGCGAGCCCTTTGATCCCGAGGAGCATCTGCACGGCTTCGGCATTCCGGCGCTGGTGGCTCGATATCGACCGCCGGCGCTGTTTGCCCGCATGGCCTGGGAGCGGCCGACGCCGCAGGTAGTGAAGAAGACGAAGGCGCCGCGCAACATCATCCGCCATTCGGATCGGTACGCGGGACCGGTGCACAAGACGACGTACATGAGCAAGTCCTTCGCCCTCGGCACGGCGCAGATCAACCTGCCGGGTACGGCGGCGGGGCCCATCGATCTGGTCTCCTGGGACCTCACCTGGGCGGGGGCCAAACACCAGGCCAAGATCACCTGCAATCATCCCTTCCAGGGACCCGAGCGTTTCAGTGTGTTCCTCGGGCCGTATCCGCAGAACGCGCGCCGTGCCATCGGCAGCGACAAACCCTACCTGCAGTCCGTCGACAGATTGTTCGGCGCCTCTCCCTTTGAACGTGTCGTGCAGCACGAGGGGGCGGCCATCATCGCCTACCGCATCCCGGAGGAGGACGAAGCCCCCTTCGCCAACCTCTTCCTGCCGACCGACACCGACTGGTTGGAACGCAGCGGCTGGCTGCTGGGCGACATGGGGGACTTCTACGTCGGCGTACGACCCCTCGCCGGATACCACTGGGAGCGCATCCGCGAGTCGCGCAGCGACGCCATCATGGTGCGCGACGGTGATCTCATCGATGGCTGGCTGCTGCGCATCGACGGGCCGACGCCGGGCATCGCCCTCGAAGCGGCGGAGGCGACGACGGTGACGTCCTTCGAAGACTTCTGTGTCCGTCGGGCCGCCGTAGGTCTCGAGCAGGCGGACTGGCCCGGCGACGGCCGCGTGGCGCTGACGATGATCGCCGGCGACCGACTCGAGCTGGAGTTCGACGGTGTCCATCGACTCAACGGTGATCTCATCGACTACGACACCTGGCCGCTCTACGGGGCGCCGGAGGCCGAGGCGGAGATGGGCACGGGCCGCATGCGTTTCGGCAGTGGCGAAGACGTGGTGGAGGTCGACTTCGGCATCGATCCGGAGCTGCCCCTGATGCCGATGCGGGTCATCGGGTGAGGAGCGACCCATGCGGGATGTGAGCTTCGGCTTCTGCGTGCCCATCTTCGCCATGCCTGGTGGGGGGCTGTTCCGCACGCCCGGGTACGAGCGCCTCGACGCGAAGCGGACCTTCGACATGGCGGTTGCCGCCGACGAACTGGGCTATGACTCACTGTGGGTCGCCGATCACCTGTTCCTCGGTCGGGACGACGCCATTTTAGAAGGCTGGACGACGCTGTCGGCCCTTGCGGGCGCGACAAAACGGGCGAAGCTGGGCATGATCCACATGGCGCATTTTCTGCGGCACGCGTCGATGACGGCGAAGATGACGGCAACGCTCGATCAGCTGTCCGGCGGGCGGTTGATTCACTTCGTCGACGGCGGCAATCGCGCCGAGGAGTTCGAAGCCTATGGACTGCCGTGGGCGGAGCCCATCGAGAGCCGTGTCGAGCATCTGGTCGAAGAGCTGCAGCTGACCGTGGCGTTGTGGACCCGGGAGGGTCCAGTCGATTACACCGGCAAGTACCATCGACTCAAGGGAGCGCGCTGTACACCGCGTCCTGTGCAGCAGCCCCATCCGCCTATCTGGCTCGGCGAACCGAATCCGGCCATGCTCGATGCCGTCGCCCGCTACGCCCAGGGCTGGAACAGTGTGCCGGTTTCGGTGGAGGAGATGCGCCGCCGGCTGCAGGCACTGGCAGCCGCCTGCGCCAAAGTGGGTCGGCCAGACGACGAGATCGAGAAGAGTCTGGAGATGCAGATCCTCGTCGCCGATGACATGGAAGGCGTGCGTGCGAAGCTGCGTGCCATGCTGGCGCTGAATCCGCCGGCGTCGGTCGATCCACAGATGGAACGGTTTCTGTCGGGCGAGACGGACACGCCACCGGAGGCGCTGACACAGATGACGCTGGTGGGTACTCCGGAGAAGGTATCGGAACAGGTGCAGGCCTATGTCGACATCGGCGTGTCCCACCTCCTGCTGTGGTTCCTGGACGCGCCAGACGACGCGGGATTGCGGCTGTTCATCGACGCGGTGGCGCCGCGCTGGCGGTGAAGAACTCTAGCTCTTCGCCTTGTAGCGTACGTCAGCTATCCCATCAAAGTCACCATCCTGTGTCCAGAATGTTGCCTCCCAGACTCGAGCAGTTGCCAGCATCACGCTATCTGCCAGAGGCAGTCCATGGGTGATACTGAGTCTGACCGCTCTCAGCGAGAGCGACGTCGAGAGATCGACGACTCTGCCCTGTTGCATGGCGGCGACGGCCTGAAGTGCGAGGTCTTCGCTCCTCTGTTGCAGGATCCGTTTGAAGACCTCGTAGACACTGAGTGACGGGACGACCAACTCCGCCACGTTCTCGATCGCTGGGGCGAAGAAAGCCGCGTTCGTCTCGTCGGCCAGGTACTCGAGCCAACCAGATGAATCGACGACGTTCACAGGCGGTCGCCCTCACGAGGTATATCTGTGTCCAGCCCTGCCAGCATTCCCCTCATTTCGGCGATGGGCCGAATAGGAATCAGCTCGATCCGATTCTCAAAAGCGATGGCCTGGACCTTCTGCCCCGGGGACAGTTGCAGGCTCTCCCTGATGGCCTTCGGTATCACGACCTGGTATTTGGGCGAAACTGTCACTGTAGTCATACGAGTATCCTATCGATAGCAGTATTGTCATACCACAACTGTATCGATCTGTCCACCAGAAGTCAATCACCTACGGCTTCGGACGAGTGCCGTACCGAGCGTTGGGGGCCTCCAGGATCTCGCGCTGGCGCTGGCTCAGTCCGGCGTACTGGCTGGCGTCGAAGTAGCCGGCCGCCCACGACACCGGATGGGGGCTGTACTTGAAGAACAGGGTGCGGCGTTCACCCGCACTCGTCCACGGCAGGGCGCCGTGGGTGAGAGCTTCGGTGAAGATGACAGCAGTACCCGCCGGTCCGGTGACACGACGTACGCAGGGCTGCAGCCCCTCGTCCATGTTCCGCCATTCCGCAGGAAAACCGAAGTTGCTCTTGTGTGACCCGGGGACACAGCCGGTACCGCCGTCCTCGGGGCCCACATCGGCCAGATTGTAGGCGACGACGGTCAGGCCGTTGCGCATGCGGCCGTCCTCATGGTGGTAATAATGGGTGGGATTGAAGGGGTGGGCGCCGCCGTGCAAGCCGGCGCCGATGGGGCTGGTGCCGGAGCGGATCACGTCGAGGTAGACGTGGTCGAGGCGGAACTGCTCGCCCAGGAGCAACTCCAGGTAGGGGACGATAGCGGCGTTGTCGATGAGGTCGAGAAAGGGCTGGCCCCAGTCGAGGAGTCCACCGAAGCGATGGGTCCGCATGTCGGCCTCGCAGTCGCTGGCGATACGCGCGTCGAGAATCCCGTTCAGCTCGGAGAGCTGCGAGGCGGTGAGGGTATCCGCCACGGCGAGGTAGCCTTGCAGGTCGAAGAGGAATTTCTCATTGTCGGTCATGATGGAGGATGGCTCCGGAAGAGTGTGGACTGCCGCACGTAAGAAGAGGGGATCGAGCTTTGGCAGCAATCGAGGAGTTGTACCGCAGATATGCGGACCTGGCCCTGGACGTGGGTCTCAGCCTGCAGGCAGGGCAAAGACTGTGGCTGTCGATGCCGGTCACGGCAGCGCCACTGGCGCGGGTGATCGCTGCTGCCGCCTACCAGCGCGGCGCCCGCTACGTGGAGATGAACTGGTCAGATGACGAGATGACCCTGGCGCGGTTCGAGCATGCGCCGCGCGATTCTTTCACGGAGTTTCCGGCATGGCGCAGCGAGGCGATGGTGGCAGGAGCAAAGGGGGGTGACGCCTTTCTCAGCGTGCGCGCCACGGATCCGCAACTGCTGAAGGATCAGGATCCGGAACTGGTGACGACGATGCAGCGCACCGCAGGCAAGCACAGCCGGGAGTACCTCACCTATATCACATCGCACCAGGTGAACTGGTGTGTGCTGTCCGTGCCGATCCCGTCCTGGGCGAAGCAGGTCTTTCCCGGCATCGCCGAAGCGGACGCCGTGGCCCAGTTGTGGGAGGCCATCGGCGTTGCCTGCCGTCTGGATCAGCCAGATCCCGTGGCCGCCTGGTACACCCATCTGGCGGGGCTTGCCAGCAGGGCGAGTCACCTGACCGAGGCAGCCTTCACGACGCTCCGTTTCCGCGGGCCCGGGACGGACCTGACCGTCGGGCTGGTAGAAGGCCATCGCTGGATCGGCGGGCAGTCGACGACGGAGTCGGGTATCACCTTCACGCCGAACGTGCCCACGGAGGAGGTGTTCTCCCTGCCCCACAAGGACCGCGTGGAGGGGGTGGTGGCCGCCACGAAGCCGCTCAACTACGGCGGCAACGTGATCGAGGGACTGAAGGTGCGTTTCGACGCGGGACGTGCCGTAGAGGTCACGGCCGATGCGGGACAGAGTGTCATGCAGGGCCTGATCGACACCGACGATGGCTCCGCCCGTCTTGGTGAGGTCGCCCTGGTGCCGGCGTCGTCACCGATCTCGACATCGGGTATCCTGTTCTACAACACGCTCTTCGACGAGAACGCCGCCAGTCATGTCGCCGTCGGCAAGGCCTACTCCGAGTGCCTTCGGGACGGCGGGGATCTGAGCGATGAAGAGCTGACTACAAGAGGCGTGAACGACAGCCTCACCCACGTGGACTTCATGATCGGTGGTCCGCAGATGGATGTGCTCGGAGTGCTGCCCGGCGGTACAGAGGAAGCGGTGATGGAACAGGGAGAATGGGTCGTATGAAAATCACCGACGTGCAGGCCTGCGTCATCGGCCGCCCGGAGCCGCACAGCGGCGGCAGCGTGTGGACCTTCGTCCGCATCTATACAGACGAGGGGGTCGTCGGCACGGGGGAGTGCAGTTCGGCGGGACACATGGCCGGCCCGATGACGGTGAAGAGCATGGTACTGCACAACCGGGACATGCTGATCGGCCAGGACCCGATGAACGTCGCCCCTCTGTATGAACAGTTGAGGCGCCGCGGTCGCTATTCGGGCGGGTCCAGTGCACCGTGGACCTTCGCCCTGACAGGGATCGAGAACGCTCTGTACGACATCGTCGGCAAGGCCCTGAGCGTGCCGGTGTACCAGTTGCTCGGAGGCCGCTATCGTGACCGCATCCGGCTGTATGCCGACTGTGCTGCCGGGGAGACGCACACGGGCCCGGCGTACGCCGAAAAGGCGCAGGCTGTGCTGGAAGAGGGCTACAGCGCCGTAAAGTTCGACGTGGATCACAAGAGTGGTGACAGCAAACTGGACCCGGTGAACTACACGGTGGGTGCCAGAGAGATGACTCACGTCATCGACCTGATCACGGCCACGCGCGAGGCCATCGGCTGGGATATCGACCTGGCCATCGACTGCCACGGCCAATTCGACCTGCCGTCAGCGATCACCCTGGCCAAAGCGGTGGAGCCCCTGCGTCTCATGTGGCTCGAGGAGCCCCTGCCGGCGGAGAACCTGGAGGCGCTGGCGCAGGTGCGGGCCTCGACGAGCACCGTGATCTGCACGGGCGAGAATCACTACACGCGCTTTCACTTCATGGAGATGCTCGAGCGCAAGGCGGTGGACGTCATCATGCCCGACCTGGCCAAAGCGGGCGGCATCGCCGAGGGCAAACGGATCGCTGAGATCGCCGAGGCCAGCTACATCCCCGTGGCGCCGCACAATGTGTCGTCCCCCCTGGGCATGATGGCGGCCTGTCACGTGCTGGCGGCGATCCCGAATTTCCTCGTGCTGGAATTCCACGGCCGGGACGTCTCCTGGTGGGAGGAGATGTGCACGGGCGACGCGCCCTTCATCCGGGATGGCTGGATGCACGTATCCGACCGACCGGGGATCGGCGTGGAGCTGAATGATGAAGTGGCACGGGGACTGCTCTGGGAGGGGGATGTCTACTTCGACTGAACTGCCGTCGGGACAAGAGCATGTACGACATCGAAAGAAACGTGATCTACGGGATGTACTCCGGGCTCGCCCTGCTGCTGGACGTATACCGACCGCAGGCGCCGAATGGTATCGGTCTCATCCACATCTGTGGCAGTGGCTGGAGTGCGCCGCTCTCCCTCGACGCCCGCCCGTTGAACCAGGCAGCCCACGTCCGGCTCGAGGGAATCCCCCTCGTGGAGGCGGGTTACACCCTGTTCAGCATCAACCATCGCGCCACGCCGCGATTCCATTTCCCGGCGGCCCTGGAAGATGCGCAGCGAGCCGTGCGGTTTGTCCGCCATCACGCTGAAGAGTACGGCATCGCGGCGGATCGTATCGGCGCCATCGGAGGATCGTCGGGAGGTCACCTCGTGGCGATGCTCGGGGTACTGGCGGGAAACGGCGACGCTGACAGCGATAGTGAGATCGATCGCCTGAGCGCAAAGGTCCAGGCTGTCGTCGCGCGTGCCCCGGCTCTCGACCTGTTCAGCCTTGCCGGCAACTTCATCCCCCTGCTGAACGTGAGCCTGTCAGCCGAGGCAGAATCCGGATCGGCGGAGAGCCGTATCACCCGCCAGGCGTCGCCGACGTTTCACGTCACGCCGGACTGCTGCCCGTTCCTGCTGTTCTACGGAGAGGCCGATGACATCGTCCCCTGCGCCGATACGGAGGCCTTCGCCGGGAAGCTGCGCGACTGTGGCGTCGACGTGGAGTGCGTCGTCGTCGCCGGCGCCGGCCACGGTCCCCACCTGCCCGGGGCACCGCCGGACTTCACGATGGTTGATCATTCATGCCCCTTCCTCGACCGGCACCTGCTGCGAGAGGAGTAGCGCATTGCCCACCGTCGTTGCCGCGATCCTGCTGTTGTTGCTGCTGCCACCTGCCGTTCCCGCAGCCCTGGTAGGCGACTTCGACGGTGACGGCGTCGTGGGCTTCGACGACTTCTT
>DASCMS010000088.1:0-69878 GCA_036011085.1 Candidatus Latescibacterota bacterium | reverse complement strand
ATCGCTGGCGCCACGGCAACGGCGAATACCGCTGGGCTTCAGGTGGCGTCTACCCCATTCGCGGCGAAGATGGCGGCGTCCACACCGTGCAAGTCGTCATCCACGACATATCACGCCTCAAAGCTCTCATCGAAGAGAGCGAGCGCACCAATCGCGAGCTGCTCGAGACGCAGACACTGCTGGTGCGATCGGAGAAAATGGCCGCCCTGGGCAATCTCGTGGCAGGCATCGCCCACGAGATCAACACGCCGGTGGGCGCCATTCACAGCATGCACGACACACTCGTGCGTGCGGTGGAAAAGCTCAAGACGACGATGGAAGAGCAGTACCCCGAGTGCTGCACCGAGGGCAGCCCCCTGGCCAGGGCGCTGAAGGTGATCGAAGATTCGAACCGTGTCATCGAAACCGGCTCGGCGCGAGTGACGACCATCGTGCGCAGCCTGCGCAACTTTGCCCGTCTGGACGAAGTGGAGCGCAAGGCGGCGAATCTGCACGAGGGTCTGGACGATTCGCTGATGTTGATCCACCACGACATCAAAGGTCGCGTCGAGATCGAACGCGACTACGGTGAGATCCCTGCCGTACTGTGCTATCCGGGGCGCCTCAACCAGGTGTTTCTCAACATTCTCAACAACAGCCAGCAGGCCATCGAGGGGACCGGAACGATCACCGTGCGGACCCGGCAGGTAGGAGAAGAAGTACACGTGGCCATCACCGATACCGGTTCGGGTATCGAGAAAGAGCTGCTGACCCGTATCTTCGATCCGGGATACACGACAAAGGGGGTCGGTGTGGGTACCGGCCTCGGTCTGTCGATCTGCTTCCAGATCATGGAAGATCACGAAGGACGCATCGACGTGACCAGTGAGGTCGGAGTCGGCTCGACCTTCACGATCGTCATCCCGATTGCGCCCGACCAGTAGCTGTCTTCCCCGGCAGCAGCATCCTCCTCCCCGCCGTCCTCGCAAGGGAACCGGCGTTGACACAGACTCAGCCGCATATCGGCATGCTGCGGGAGAAATCTCTGCATGCCTCGGTGAAGACTTGGTACGCCCGTCCCGAGGATCGTCTCGAGTCGCCCGTGGACGGGTACGTCATCGATATCGTGCGTGATGATGACCTGTTGGTGGAGGTGCAGACACGGTCCTTTGCACCGCTGAAGACGAAGCTGCGGAAGCTGACCAGGACGCACAGCGTGCGTCTCGTGCATCCCATCGCGGCGGAGAAGTGGATCCTCAAGATCAGTGAGCACGGGGAGGAACTCGGGCGCCGCAAGTCACCGAAGCGCGGGCGCATCGAGGATGTCTTCAAGGAACTGGTGAGCATTCCCGAATTGGTGCAGAACGACCGCTTCGTGCTCGAGGTGCTGATGATCCGCGAGGAGGAGGTGCGCATGTATGACGGCAAGGGCAGCTGGCGCCATCCCGAATGGCGCAAAGAGGACCGCCGGTTGTTGGAGGTGGTGGAACAGCGCCTGCTGCGCAATCCCCGGGAGGTGGCGGCCCTGTTGCCGGGGGCGGCCGCCCTGCCACGCCCCTTCACCAACCGTCAACTGGCCACGGCGGCCAAGTTGAGACTGAATCTGGCCGGGCGGATGACGTACTGCCTGCGCAGGATGGGCGCCCTCGAGGTGGTCGGGACGGGCAAACACAGAGCTCAGCTCTTCGCCGAGCCAGAGAACGTCAGCGCCTGACGCCGGCTACAGTCTAGCCGCCGGGGTCTCGCCGCAACTGAACCCGTACCGGCCCGCCCGAGAATCCGGACCGGAGCGGTCGCAGGCTGACGACGACATCCTGCCTCCACGAGGATTCCAGGTCGACGACCGTCCTGTCGATCGCCTCACGTTTCAGGCTCCTGCCCACGGCCGTCGACACCTCCACCTGGTAGTCTGTCCGGGTCACCGGAGCGTACCCACGCAGGATGGCGAGATCCTCGAAGTGCAGTTGGCCATCACGGATGATGAACCGGTCCAGGGGATTGACCCGGGAGAACCAGTAGCGACCGATCCGGTCACGCCGCTGAGCGAGGAAGCTGATCATGGCCTGGGCGGCTTCCTCGGGATAGCTGGCCGCGTCCACGGCGGCAGCGATCTGAGAATCGTCGAAGGAGGTGACGATGCGGGCACCCCAGAAGGCATCACGGTCTGTCCGCTGGTCAAAGGGGGGAGCCGGGTACATCGGCTTCCAGCCATCCGGACGGAACAGGTCGTTGTCGAGATATCCCACTGCGGGGTGGACGATGGTTCCAGGGTCGCGCTCGTAGTCGTAGACAAACAACCCAGCCGTCACGAGGCGTACCAGGCTGTGGGTCAGGTCGAAGCTGTTGGCCCGACCCCGCCGGGGATTGCTCGGTCCCGTGCTGTTGCTGCCGAGGGAGGCGCCGAAGTCGATCAGGTAGTGGACGACACCTTCCCGCACGGGGTCATAGACGTCGAGGGTGTTCTCCTCCTTCATGTCGGCATGATTGAGCCACGAGGCGACGACGTAGAGTCCCCGCAGTTCGCGGCGGTGTTCGTGACGATAGATGTCCTGCGGGTCGTCATGGCGGGCGCCGACATAGGCAAAGGGTCCCAGGATTCGGCCGGACAGGAAGCGGCTCGCCAGAGCCCGTACCCGCGGTCCTGATGCCGGGTTGGCGCGACGCATGAGCCGCGTGAGCAGATCATCGTTCAGACCAGACCGGCTCAGGGGCTGACGCCCGTCATCCGGGCCGATGTCGTGCACCGCGTCCTCGGCGCACACCAGGCGCGACGGGTCCAGCTAGATGACGTGGTTCTGCGGCACGTTGTACCCGGCGGCATGGAACAGGCGGGAGCTGACGACCTCGGCGCCCGAGGCCAGACCCTCGAATCCCGGTGGATCGAACTTGATCAGGTAGCGGTTGCCGCTGCCATCGACGATCGTCATGCCAGGCGTGACGCCGGCCGATTTAAAAGCCACCACCCGCCACTGGCCCGTCGTGTCGGGGCCGCTGCCGCCGGCACCCGCACGAATCTGTGCCGGCGACAGGGGAGTGCGGTCGTTGCGGTGCGTGAACCAACCGGAATTTGGCACGTCGTCAAAAGGGTCGACATTGACGGCTTCGTAGGGATGGCCCGTGATGCGGCGCACGACGTCCGGCAGGTCGAAGGCGCGGGCAAGAGGGTACTCTACCGTCTTGTCGACGATCTCGACCGCCAGTGATGTTGACCGCGGTTTCGGCGGCGCCGACCGAACGGGCTGCACGGGCACGCCGACGACGAAGGTGACAACGAGCAGAAGAAGCCGAAGCGTCATCGTGATTCAGAAGTCCGTGGTGAAGCTGAAGAGCAGGCGCCACTCTTCATCACTGAAAGCGACCCACTGATCGAAGATGACGCCGCTGCGCACCCACAGGCGGATACCGCCGCCCCATGAGCGCCGCCAGTCGTTCAGGCTCAACTTTGCGACACCCGGGAAGGTGCGTCCTGCCTCGTAGAACAGGGTCCCATCCAGCAGCTTCCAGATGGGGAACTTGTAGCGCAGCGAAGAGAACAGAGCCCCCCGGTCGCGGAACCGGCCGCCCTGATAGCCGCGGACGAACAGGTTGCCGCCCACCGACGCCAGATTGTAGAACGGGACCTCGTCGCTGCCGATGGGGACCCTCCAGTCCACACCCGTACGCCAGGACAGGGCGCGGCCGTAGAAGAGCTCGTGGAACTGCTCGGTCACGGCGTGCAGGGACAGGTAGGACAGACCGTCGCCAGCTACGTCCGGGTGAACACCCACCTGCACAACGGAGAGATTGCCGTTTCGGGGGGACCCGGGAATGTCCACGAAGCGGCTTCGCAGCGATGCGGTGACATCCACGTTCCGAGCCGTTCCCAGGCCCGCAAGTTCGCTGTTTCCATAGAAACTGACCGTCTCGGGGACCTCAGCATCCCGGGGGCTGCCGATATCGACGTGTCGCCAACCGACACGCGTGTCCAGGGCCAGGTGCCGGCCAGGGCGCGGCTGCCAGGAAACCTGCACGGCGGTTTCCTGCCAGCCATACCGGGTACGCCCGGCGCGGGGACTGTCCATACCGACACCGTAGAAGTTCTCGTCAGGCTCGTAACGTAGATGAGCACGCAACGACAGGCGTCCGTCGGTGGTCATGCGATCCACGCGGGCCATGTGGTGCCGGCGGTTTTCCGGATCGCGCCCGAAAGTGGACAGCAGCTCCAGTTGATAGGGTGACGGTCGGTGGAAGACCCGCACGCCTGTTCCCAGGTTCGTGTTCGACAGGGGACGCAGGCCGGTGCGGCCGTCGCTGGTGGTTAACGCGGCGGCGGCCCGGTCGAGCAGGTGCATTTCCCAGACGCTGTAGGCGATGAACTTGCCGCCTCCGAGGACCACCCGAACGGGCAGAAAGAGCAATTGCCCGGGGAGGGCCGCCACGGATTCCCAGACCGACCGGTGACGGACTGTTTCCGTTCGGGCCGGTTCGGCGCCGTCGTCGGCCTGCGCCAGAGGAGGCGCCACCAGCAGAGCCAAGAGCAACAACAGCAGAGAGCTTCGTCCTCGACTCACCGATAGCGCTCCATCAACTGTGGTCCCAGCTGGTTCTCGGGCATGGCGCCGTAGTCGCGCCAACCGAAGTCGAAGCGGACCTTGGGGATCTCGAACTCAAAGAACCAGCGGATCGTCATCGGCAGGCGTTCAGCTCCCCAGAGACAGCGGAACAGGGCGCAGGTGCCCACCGCCAGGTGCAGGATCCCCGCCGGCGTCAACTCGGTGAAGCGCTCGGGTTCCTCTTCCCGTTCCAGATAGGCGAGCAGGTCGTCGAGGTGGGAGCTGGCGTCGCCGCTCACTTCGGAGGCGCCGGCCTCGAGGGCACAGGCGTTCCACGCAGGCATGTCGCTGCCGTCGGCCGGCTCGTCAGCTCGATCGAGATAGAGGGGACTCGTCCAGCCCCACTCACCGTCGGCTTGTTCGACACGCAGGTAGATCCAGTGGCCGGGGATCTGTGCCGCGGACAGGGCCAGCTCAGCACTCCAGTCCAGAGCGCCGCCCGGGTCGCAGCAGTGCAGCCGGTGGACGCCAGCGATGACGTCCACCCGGGACAGGGGGGCACAGGCGTGAACGGCAAGACGCAGATCAACCCTGTCGCCAGGGTGTATGGTCACCCGATCGCCGGCATGTGCCTCGCCGAGATGCAACTTGAGGATCATGCGGGCGCCGCTGGTGCCCGCCGTGTGCCGTGCTTCGATGGCAGCCCACAACGACTCCCGGGTCAGCTCGGGGGCCTCGATGGCCGTGAGGGGTCCCGTGCCGTAGGCGCTGTCGCGCTGCCGCATCGGGTACTTCTGCCCGAAGCGACCACGGAAGGTCTCCACCGAACGGGGTCCGCCCATCCAGCCGAGGTGCAGATCGGAGGCGGCACAGACACCCGGTTCGTACCCCAGTTGCAGGGCCTCCTGGAGCAGCCATTCGGCACAACCGAAGCCGGAGCAGACCTCCAGAAAACGTTCACGCGCCGGTCGGTACAGATCCCAGTGAGGCGGATCGCCGCCGATGTGGACCTGGAGCAGAACATCATCCCGCTCACCGTACCGTTCGTGCAGCGACTCGATGGGATCCCGCATCGGTGGCGGCGCCGGCTCCTCATCGTATTCGCGGAAGATGACCTGCCGGTCGCCTCCCTTCGGGTGTGCCTCGTAGGCCAGGAAAGGGACGTACCGTCCCGGCTCGTCGTGTTCGGCGCAGGCGTCGCGGTAGGCGCCGAAGATCTCGTCCCGCAGTGACGGGTCCATCGACATCGAAGCGGGGCAGCAGAAATCGAAGCGGCCCAGCCGCCGCGCCTGGGCATGTCTCTCCGAGGGGTCGAGGCGCTCGGAGCGCAGGTGCATCAGGTGCATCGTCGAGTCACCCCAGCCGTGAGCGTGCACGTCACCCCAGTATACCCGCCGCCGCGGTTCTGCCTCTACCAGGATCGGGTTCGTCGTCGCTGTCAACGCCCCGCAGGCGCCGGCCAGACGAAACACGCCCGGGCTCAGCAAACGGACACCCTCGACGATGATCAGACCGCTGTCGGCACCGCTCAGTTCGACACGCGAGGGCAAACCTTCGATGTCACCATCGGCTTCGAATTCGACAGTGCCGGCGAAGTCCTCGCAGGGATTGCCGTTGAGATCGAACACGCCGACATGCAGGTCGAAGACCTCACCCACGGCGGCGACGCTGGGGCCGAGGAAACGGAGCAGTCGAGGCTGCGGGTCGTTGACTACGCGGAAGTCCAGGGGTGGACCCGCCCCGACAAAGCTGCCATCACCGGTCTCGTCCACCGCCAGCAGGAGCTGCGCCGCCGTGGCGGACCAGAACACCTCCGAGCCACTGCCGCCACCCGTCGTATCACCGAGGCGGACGGTGAGACGGTCCCCGCGAGCGAAGACGCCGCTGTCGACGGTGACACTGCACAGACCGACCGACTCACGGCCGATCAGCAGTCTCAGACCGGCGCTGCTGGCCGTCTCAAGGGTGGCGTGATCCCGCCGGTCTGGCCGATCGGTCTGGAACAGGACAGCGAACTGGCAGTCGAAGCGAGTGAAACTGAGAACCGCTCCCGCTCGCAGATCACCGTGATCGTTGCGCACGGTGAGGACCCATGTGCCCCTCGTGCCGGCAACGGGAGAGTCGTGAGGCAGTTGGACGAAGGCGCCCCCGCCCGCCGGCTCGAAGCCGATGTCGAATTGGAAGGCCAGATCACCGGGGGTGTAGTGCTGTGGGTAGGGGCGCACCGGTGGGTCGGGCAATTCGGTCTCCTTGCGGTCAGCGGCACTCATGCGGAAGATAGACGGGCTTCTTACAATGAACCAATAACGACGTGTTCCACAGGCTGACACACGAAGGGAGCTGGAGAGGATGACGAAGCTGGCAACGATGACGAGTGTGTGTCCGGATTGGACACTGGACGAGGTCGTGGCCGGGATGCAGCGCCACGGTTATCAGGGCCTGGAGCCGCGGGTCGAGTGGGGCCATGCCAGCGGCATCGAAAAGGACCTGACAGCGGCGGGCCGGGGTGAGGTGCGCCGCCGCTTCGCAGATGAAGGGCTGTCGATCTGCTGCCTTGCCACGAGCGTGAAGATGGCGACGCCGGAGGTCGCCGATCGAGCCGGCCACGTGGAGGATCTGCGGCGTTATCTCGAGCTGGCGACGGACCTTGGCTGCGATCTGATCCGCACCTTCGGTGGCCAGCGGGATGCCGCGGCCCCCTGGGCGATGGTGGTGGACTACACAGCCGACGGCTACCGTCAGGTCGTTGCTGACGCGGCGGCCGCCGGCGTGACCGTGCTCATGGAAACCCACGACGACTGGTGCTGCTCAGCGCCGGTGCGCGCCGTGGTGGAAGCGGTCGATCACCCCAACCTGCGGGTGCTGTGGGACTTCATGCACTCACAGCGCATGATGGAGACTCCGCAGGAGTCGTTCCAGGCCCTGGGCGGGCTGACCCGCCACGTGCACGCCCACGACGGCAACTACGTGAACGGGAACATGCAGGTGAGTGCCACACTGGGCGACGGCGTCATCGACCACAAGACGCCGCTGCAACTGCTGGAGGGTGACGGCTTCGACGGTTACTTCTCAGTAGAGGTGATCCATAAGCCAGGCAGCGACCACGATGCCGACGCGGTGCTGGCAAGTTACGCCACCGGTTTCCACAGCTACCACTGACAGGCGATGGCCCCGCCGCGTCGCCGAGTGTCGGTCGGTGACGCGACGGGACGGAGGTCAGTCTGTGCAGATGCCGCGTGCTTCGTGGCGTCTGCGACGTCGGCGAGATCTAGGCGTCTCGATCTCGTACTGCCGGCACAACCGGCTGAAACTGCCCGGGGCGATGCCCAGGGCCTGGCTGGCGTCCTTCGTGGACGGGTACATCCGGGCGGCGCGCTCGACGCGCTGTCGCTCGATCCGGATCACGGCCTACCTCCGCGCTGAAGAAGTGTGAGAAAGTTCTGGTTCGCGTTTGCGAACCAGACAATGATCACGGTAAGTAATCGATGGGACATATGCAAGGTTCTCAATTGCGAACCTCGGAAAGAAACAGTTTGCCAACGTATGAACTGGCAGCTACCTTGCCGACAAAGGAAGAGCCCTGGAGAGATCTATGGAAATAGGCGATAACATCAAAAAATACCGAGAGTTACGCAGTCTTACGCTGCCCGATCTGGCGGCGAGGGCCGGCGTCTCCAAGGCTTTCCTCTGGGAGATCGAGTCGGGCAACAGCAAGCGCCCCGGGGCGGAGACGCTCTACAAGATCTCAGAGGAGCTCGGGGTGACGATCGCTCACCTGATGGGCAAGGCACCCGAAGCTGATGGCAACGCCTGGATCGAGCCGGAGATCAACGACGGACTGCGAGCCTTCATCAACGAGCGCAAGCGTCAGGGGCAGTCCCTCGAACCCGAAGAGGTCGAGTCACTGTCCTTCGTGCAGCTGAAGGGCGGACGCCCGGAGACGAAGGAACAGTGGGCGGTGGTCTATGGCGTACTGCGCGAGATGACGGGGCCCCACGACGGTGCCTGACAAGAGTACGGGCCGTCGTGTCACTCCGGCGCCGGTGCCGGCCGATGAGGGCATCCGCGACGTTCGTCTGCGCGCCCGCAAACTCCTCGCCGAAGCCGAAGGTGTGCTGCGCGCCATCGATCCAACCTGGGCGCCGCCTCCGTACGATCCCTGGCTCATCGCCCAGGCTCTGGGTATACGTTGCATCGAAGTACAGCAGGAGTCCTTCCGCGGCGCCATGATCTGCGTGCGCGCCGGCGCACCCGTCATCCTCTACCGTCGGCAGAAGGATGAGGCGCGTACCCGATTCTCGCTGTTTCACGAGATCGCCCACACGCTGTTTCCCGGATTCGGCAGCGGACCGTTGCCTCCAGGTCCGGGATCGCCCCTGCTGGAGCCCGAGGGACGCCTCGAGCGGTTGTGCGACGCAGCGGCGCTGGAGATGCTGATCCCCGAGGACCACTTCCGCGCGGATCTGTCGAGAGACGGGTTTGGCGGTGATCGAGTTGCCGAGCTGTGTCGCCGGTACCACGCCGGCATGGAAGCGGTGGCTCTGCGCATGGTCGACAGCGAGGAGGCGCCGGCCTGTGCGGTGGCTCTCGTCGAGCAGGATCGCCCCAGCCGCTGGCGACGCCGTCAGCAGCAACCGGTATGGCCACCGGGGGCAAGTGTTCCCGATTTCGCCATCAGCTACGCGGCGTACTCGGCCCGTTGCCGCGAGCAGGGCTGGTTCCTGGCGCGCCAGCTGGCCCTGCCGAAGACGTCCTGCCTGCGGTCGGCTGCCCGCAGTGGCAAGCCTGCCGGCGGGCGAGAATCGCTCGCCCTGCTGTCAGGCGATCTGCACAACTTTCGCATCGAGGCGTTGCCCCTCACCGACCGGCCGCGTCGCAAGGGGCGCAGCGCCGTGCTCGCCTTCTGCTATCCCGAGTAGTTCTCCCCGCCGCATAACAGCCCGCCGTCGACCGTCAGGGACGTTCCGGTGACGAAGGAGGCCTCGTCCGACGCCAGGTAGAGCACGGCATTGGCGACATCCTCACCCGTCCCGAGACGTTGAGCCGGGACCAGTGCGGCGTAGCGACGGCGCTCCTTCGGCGGCACCTTCAGATTGTCCCACAGGGGTGTAAGGATGGCACCAGGAAGGACCGCATTCACACGGATGTCGGGCCCGTAGTCGATGGCCAGCACCCGTGTCAGGCCCATGATCCCCGCCTTGGTCGAGTCGTAGGCAGTGCAGGTCGCAAAGCCGGCAAGGGAGTGGACGGAACCCGTGTTGACGATGGCGCCGCCGCCGGTCCGGCGCATTTCGGGGATAGCGAACTTGGCGGCGAGGAACACGGCTTTCAGGCCGACGTTCAGGGTCAGGTCCCAGTCCTTCTCGTCGAGTTCGGTAGCCGGCGCGTGACGGAACCAGATGGCGTTGTTGTGCACGATGTCGAGTCGTCCGTACTTCTTCACCGTGCGCTCCACCATGCGCCGGATCTGTGCTGTTTTTGACAGATCGGTCCTGACGAACAGCGCCTCGCCCCCGGCTTCGATGATGTCGGCGACCACGCGCTTGCCATTGGCATCATCCACGTCGGCCACGGCGACCGAGGCGCCCTCTCGGGCGAGCCGCAGGGCGGTGGACTCGCCGATACCGGAGGCGCCCCCGGTGACGATGGCGACCTTGCCGGCGACGCGGCCCGTCGATGCAGATGTCATGTCAGATCTCCTTCAGAGCAATTGTCGGATCGAGGATGCAACCGGCCTGGACCAAGCGGTCCTGCAGGTCGGGGATGGAGATACTTCGAGAGTCGTCACCGCTGACCACGGCCATGGCGGCTGCCGTGCCCGCTGCCTGGCCCATACCCATGGCGTTGGCCGTGACCCGGCTGGAAGCGAGGGCTTCAGACGTGGCCGAGTGACACCGCCCGGCGACCCACAGGTTGTCGAGCCCCTGCGGCAGCAGTGTGCGGTAGGAGATATCGTACGGAGGCACCACCGGCATGTGGTGGTAACCGGCGTCGTCCTGGGGGTGTCGGTCGAGGCGCCAGGCGCCCAGGCAGATGACGTCGTCAACACGCCGTGCCTGACGGACGTCGTCGCCGGTGAGGACGCTGTCGCCGACGATACGCCGGGATTCACGGGCGCCGGCTGTGGGGCCGCTGGTGAAGAAGTAGGCGTCGGCAAATTCGGGAAGCTCTTCCCGCCACAATTCAAACATGCGCCAGGCGTCGGCGCGGCCCTGGATCTCAGCGCGGGTCCAGTCCTCCGGGTCGGTGCAGTCGCCGGGTGTGCGCACGGCGTTGAAGTAGATGTCGCGCCCCGAGAACGTCGCGGGCCACGGACCGCCGTAGAGTCCGATCCGGCCGTCGGCCCGGGCCCGCTCGAGAACGGCGGCGCATTTGCGGCGCAGCTCGAAGGTGAGTTCGACGTAATCGATACGGAAGTGCAGCGCCATGGGCTGCAGGGACTCGGCCTTCTCCCACGGGCACCCTGCCCAGGCGGCCACATCGCCGTCGCCGGTGGTGTCGATCACCATCTTCGGTCGTACGGCGACGAGCCCCGCCTTGTTGCTCAGGATCACCGAGTCGACGCGGTTGCCCTCGACAAGCACGTCGGCGACCTGCGTGTGAAACAGAGGGTGGACCTCGGCGCCGAGGAGAATCTCGTCGGCTGCCCGCTTGAAGCGTTCGGGGTCGCAGCGGGGGATCAGTCGGTCGGGATGCTTCTCCACCTCGGTGAAATCCCCGTTGACGTTGTAGGCGTGGTCGGGGCCGGCCCCCGGCTCGATGACCCCCATCCGTTCGAGCATCTCGAAGACCAGACCACCGACGACGGGACGACCCGTCTCTTCGAAGACGAAGCCGTCGAAGGCCGAGCCGATGACATTGGTGAAGAAGCCGCCGGCGAAACCCATCCGATCCACGGCCCATACGGAGGCTCCCTGGCGTGCCGCGGCGACGGCGGCGCCGAGGCCGGCCAGTCCAGTGCCGCAGACCAGCACGTCGGGTTCGGCGATGACGGGAATCGACCTCGAGTAGCTGACTGTGCCCATGGGGCGAAGCATAACCACCGCCGGGACCTCAGGACAGTGCGCTTGAGCCATCCCCGGGACAGACCCTTTCTTATCCGACCATCACCCCAGCCTATGGAGCGTCTGCATGAGTAGTCAGATGGATGGCAGTACCACGCGTCCCGCACCCACCGGCATCGGTGGCCTGCTGCGTAACATCGGGCCCGGCGTCGTCGTTTCCGGATCGGTGGTGGGCTCCGGCGAGTTGCTGGTGACGACGCGCATGGGTGCCGATGTGGGCTTCGTGTTCCTCTGGGGTGTCATCGTTGCCAGCGTGGTGAAGTACTTCATCCAGCTGGAACTGGGCCGTCAGTGCCTGCTGCACGACGACACGACGATCACCGCCCTCGACCGCGTCCCCGGACCCCGTCTCTGCGACACGTCGTGGGTGGCCTGGCTGTGTGCCATCGGCTACTTCTCCGTGTTCGCGGCGGTTATAGGGATTCTCGGGTCCGTGGGTGGCCTGCTGACTTCCGTCATCCCCGCCGTGCACTACAAGATCTGGTCCGCCGTCGTCTTCGCACTGGTGGTGCTGCTGCTCTGGCGGGGACTGTACGAAGATCTGGAGAAGATGGTGACGGTCCTGGTGGCGGCTTTCAGCCTCGTCGTCATCGGTTGTCTGCTCGTACTGCAGGGAACACCCCACGCCATCAGTTTCTCCGAGATCACGTCCGGATTCACCTTCGCCATGCCACCCGACGGGGCCTTCGTCGCCCTCGCCGTGATGGGCTCGGTGGGTGCCACGGCCGTAGAGCTCTTCATGTATCCCTACTGGGTGCGCGAGAAGGGCTACCCGCGCAACATCGGTCCCGACGACGGCAGCCCCGAGTGGCGCGATCGGTACCGAGGCTGGATGCGGGTGCTGGCCATGGACGCCGGTGTCTGCACCGCCATCGCTCTGGTCATCACCTGCGCCTATTACCTGCTCGGTGCTTCGGTACTGTCCCGACTGCAGATGCAGCCCGAGGGGATCGCCGTCGTCGAGCAGGTGTCGCTGATCTTTACCGAAACCCTGGGTCCGGCGGCCAAGGGCGTGTTCATGGTGGGCGCCTTCTGTACGCTGTTCTCGACACTGCTGGTGTTCGCCGCCAGTTCGGGACGCATCGGCGCCGACTTTCTCTGTCAGACGGGGATGGATGGCGTGCAGAGCGACGAGGGGCGCAGCCGCTGGACGCGCATCCTGCAGACTGCCTTCCCGGCGTTCTGGTTGTTCTTCATCCTGCTGGGAGGGGAGAAGCCCTTCCTGCTCGTGCTGCTGGGAGCGAACGCCAACAACCTGCTGCTGATCCCCCTGGCCTACGGCGTGCTGCACCTGGCCATGCGGGAGGAGCAGGGGAGGCGGATGGGTCTGGCAGTGGAGATCGGCCTGATGCTGACGATCTGGGTCATCATCAACTTCACGGCGGTCAATCTGTATCTGACGCAGACAGGCTAGGTCCCCGCGCCGGGCTCTCGGTCATCGGTGGCGTTCGACGAGGTCCTCGTATTTCACGCCGCTGCCGCCGAACAGGTCGAGGGCGCTGCCCACGGTATAGTCGAGTCGTCCTTGGCCGGCTTTCTCAATGTGGTCCACGTCGCCCATGGAACGCACACCGCCGGCGTAGGTCGTCGGCAGCGGGGTGGTGTCGCCGAGAAGGGAGACGAGGCGCTCGTCGATGCCCTGCTGCCTGCCCTCCATCTGCGTGGCATGGATGAGAAACTCGCAGCAGCAGGTGGCGAGCATCTCGAGGTTGGCGGCGGATACGGCAAAGTCGGTCAGCTTCTGCCAGCGCTCCGTGGCCACCACGTACCGACCATCGTCAGCCGGCGCGCAGCTGAGGTCGAGGATGAGCCGATCGCGACCGGCTGCCGCTACGAGGCGCTCCAGATTGTCGCGCTGCAGCTGCCCGTCACAAAAAACAAAGGATGTGGCGATGACACCGCCGGCGCCCCGGTCGAGCCACTGTGCGGCGTTGTCGGCGGTGATGCCGCCTCCCAGCTGCAGGCCACCGGGCCAGGCACCGACGGCCTCGGTGGCGGCTGTCTCATTGCCCGGTCCAAGCATGATGACGTGCCCCCCATGCAGACCGTCACGCTGGTATAGTTCGGCGTAGTACGCCGGCGGCAGGACGGACTCGAAATTGGTCTGCGGCGCGGCATCGTCGCGCAGGGAGCCCCCAACGATCTGCTTGACGCGACCATCGTGGAGGTCGATGCAGGGGCGGAAGCGCATCAGATTCTGTACTTCGCCAAGCGCTCGGGATCCAGACTCACACCCAGTCCCGGGCCCGATGGCGGGTAGATGAACCCGCTCTCGATGCGCAGTCCGTGGTCGACGACATCGTCGGCGTGGTAGACACAACCGTTGACGTCGCAGGCGAAGCCGAGGTTCGGCATGGCGAAGGCAAGGTGGGCCTGGGCGGCGGTGCCGATGCCGAGCTCGGGCATGCTGCCGATGATGCAGCTCAGGCGCGCCGCGTCGGCGATGGCGAAGATCTGAGCCGCCGGCCCCAGCCCGCCGGCCTCCGAGACGTAGACGTTGAATACGTCGGCGGCGTCGGCTCGGGCGCAGGCCATGGCGTCGGCGGGAGTCCACACCGATTCATCGGCCATGACAGGCGTGTCCACGGATTCGCGTACGAAGCGCAAGCCTTCGAGATCGCGTTCGTGCAGGGGCTGCTCGACGAGCTCGATGTCGAATTCCTCCAGCTCGCGGATGTGGCGCACGGCTGTTTTCGCATTCGGCCACGCCATATTGGCGTCGACGCGCAGGATCACGCGGGGGAATCGCTGGCGCAGGGCTGACAGGTTGCTGAGATCGGCCTTGGCGTTGCGGCCCACTTTCATCTTCAGCGTGCCATACCCCTCCTCCACGAGGGCGTCGGCCTGAGCGAGCACTTCGTCCACCGTTCCCATCGACAGCGAGCGCGACAGAGGCAGGCGTTCGCGTACAGCTCCGCCAAGGAGCCGATAGACGGGGGTGTCCAGAGCTTTGCCGAGAATGTCCCACAGTGCCATCTCCACCCCCGCCCTGGCCGGCGCTGAACGAGGCGACAGCAGGGCGTCCATGGCATCGCTGAGAAGACGGATCTGCGTCGGGTCGCGGCCGACGAGGGCTTCGGCCAGTGGACCGTTGATGTCGTCGGCACAACCGCGTCCCATGCGGTCCCAGATGCTCGACGCTTCACCGATCCCGGTGAAACCCGTGTCCGTCTCGATCTCGACGACGGCGTTCTCCGTGCCGGCGTGGGTGCCGAGGCTGCTGGTGAAGGGCGTGGGTCTCGGTACCAGGACAGCGGTGGCCCGGACGCTGGTGATCTTCACTGCGCGCGACTCCTTGGGTGTGGGGACAGAAACTGGCGGCGAGACAGCACCGGCGCAACGCGGGATCAGGCCGCTGTCGGGCGATACTCGCTCAACAAGGTCGTGCCATGTCGGCGCAGCTGGCTGCGCTCGAGGCCGTCGACCCGCTCCGACAGATCGATCTCCTTCGGGTGCTGCACCAGCAGCACCCCGTCGGCAGCCAGTACTCCCGAGTGCCCCACGGCCGACAGCAGAACCTCACACAGCGGATGCCCGTTGTGGCGCGCGTGGTACGGAGGATCGAGGTAGATGACGTCGTAGTGGCGGCCCTCGGTGGCCAGGTCGGTGAGGGCGCCCTGGCCGCGTCGCCCCAACAGTTCGAGGTGGTTGACCCCCCAGTCGCGCATCAACTGGCGCAGCAGGTCGCGTCGGCGTCGATCCGGCTCGACAGCGGTGACCATCGCCCCACGACTATAGGCTTCCAGGGCCATCTGTCCCGAGCCAGCGCAGACATCGAGGAAGCTGAGACCCTCCAGCGACGACCCCAGCCGATCGAAGATCGCCTCCTTGAGGCGTCCCGATGTGACGCGGATGTCACCGTGTCGCTTGGGGTTGAAGGAGATGATGCGGCCGCGGAGGCGGCCGGTGACGATGCGCACGGGTCCTCGACCGGGCCGAAGGTTGAAAGCGGCGTCGGCCCGGCGTCGCTGCTCAAGCAGCGGCTCTAGGCGCTGACGGCCACGTTGACGGGCTCCCAGAGCACGCGCCCGTCGTCCACGGCGAAGCGCAGGCCATCCATCTCGGAGGCTGCTACCGTGGTCGAGGTGCGGGCTCCGTCGGCGCCGCACGGCACTACCTCGATGGCGCCTGCTCCGCATATGAGTTCGAGCCGCGCCGTCTGGTGAGCGAAGTCGTAGCCGCCGTCCTTCGGCTGCTTGACGACCCGGGGGAGAATGAACTCCATGGAGGTATCCCCGGCAATGGCGCCGCCCACCTCGACACTGGCACGTCGTCGGCGGAGGCTGTCGACGAGCTGTCCGAGCCGGCCCTCCAGCCACTCGACGCGGCGCTGTAGCCGGTCCCGTTCGAGGACCGCTTCGAACAACTCGCGCAGGCTCTTCACCAACTGCATGAAGACCTTCTCCCGCGCTGGAAAGTTGACCAGGTACTTGCGGTTGGCGCGGGTTATGACACCAATGACACCCTTGGCGAAAAACTCGGCCAGGGCCAGTTCGAGCTGCTCGTCTGTCCGTCCGTCAAGCGATTCGTAGAACGAACCCAGGTCGACACAGACCCGGCCGTCTTCGTGCTGCACGATCCGCCCCACGTTGAAATCCAGCGGAATCCTCAGCGCCCGGCAGGCCTTGTCGAGACGCTTCTCCTCCGTGCATACGCGGCGCGTCAGTGACTCGGTCTGCGTCTGACTCTGTTCTTTTGTCAGTCGGCAGGACTCGATACACCGCCTGTCATCTTCGTAGTCACCGGCGATGACTCGAACCGCGTCGAGAGCGTCCCCTACGGCCACCTGTTGAGAGGCGGTGAACTGGCTGTGACTGGCCCGGCCGCCGACGAGCACCCGGCGACCCGAAAGCTGGGCGTAGCGCACGGCGCCGGTAACGATGACATCACCCTTGGCTTCGACGCGCAGGGACTGCGCCGCCGATCCGAGAATACTGCCCTGGATGAGGACTCCACGCCCGCTTCTGACGCCATGCACAAAAGCCAGGTCACCCTGCATGAAGACGTCGCGGTCTTCGCCGTCGAACAGCCCCAACGGGGCGTCGGGACTGACGGCAGGGATCTCCGTCATCCGTCCTTCGCGCAGGATGGCGTCGCTGGCGGTCTGGATCGTCGGGTTCATGGGGACTCCCGCCTTCAGCGAAGTACGGCGGCGGGTTCTCCGAGCAGGCGAATGCCTACCATCGTTTCGGCCAGCTGCAGGGCGCCGTCGAGCAGGGCATTGAAGGTTTCCACGCTGATCGGCTTCGGCAGCAGGACGTCAATGCAGCTCATCACCTCCTCCGGGATCTCGTCGGGGATAAAGCCCGAGATCACGGCGATGACCGCGTGGGGGTTCATGTTGCGCACGACGGCGATGATCTCGAGGCCGCTGATCCCAGGAAGGCGTACATCAAGGGTGATCAGGTCATAGCTCGACTGCAGCACGCGGGTCACCGCGTCCTGGGCACAATCGACCGTGTCGACATCGTGAAAGCCACGCACCGTCGCCATCCGGTGGAAGAACTCGGTGATCGCAGGCTCGTCATCGACAATCAGGATCTTCACGTTCTAGCTCCTTAACGGGGAGGGACAGGTCACCCATTGCAAGGCCTGTGCCAGTGGTCGGCCAAACGCTTAAGTCGAAGCAGGGGAACGGGATGAAAGTCAGACACAGCCCCGGGGAGAGGCGTGGTCATGCCGTCATTTCACCGAAGGCCGGTGAAATGGCCGGGTGTTCGGGTGCTACCGCAAGCCGTACTTGCGCAGCCGGTAGCGCAGAGCATCGACGCCGATGCCGAGCAGGCGTGCGGTCTCGGTCTGGTTGCCGCCGGACTGTTCAAAGGCGGCACGGATGGCCCCCTCCTCCAGTGATGCCAGCTCGAGGGGCGCGTCGACTGGGGCTGCACCTGTTGTCGATGTGGCGAGATCCGAAAGATCCCGTCCGGTCAGCTGCGTGCCATCGGCAAGGATCACACCCCGTTCGACGAGATTGCGCAACTCGCGGACGTTGCCGGGAAAAGGGTAGGCGACCAGGAGTCGGCGAGCGTCCTCGTCGAGGCCGGACAGGTCCTTGCGGAATTCCCGGGCGAAGCGCTCGATGAAATGTTCGGCCAACAGCAGGATGTCTTCGCCGCGCTCGCGCAGTGGCGGCAGGTGGATGGTGAAGACATTGAGGCGGAAGTAGAGATCCTGGCGGAAGGTGCCGTCGCGCTGCATGCCCTCCAGGTCGCGGTTCGTGGCGGCCACGAGGCGCACGTCGACGGGGATCTCGTGTAGACCGCCGACGCGGCGCAGCGTCCGTTCCTCGAGCACGCGCAGGATCTTGGCCTGCGAGGCGGCACTCATGTCGGCAATCTCGTCGAGGAACAGGGTGCCCCCCGAGCCCAGTTCGAACATGCCCGGCTTGCGCGTTTCGGCGTCGGTGAAGGCCCCCTTCTCGTGGCCGAACAATTCGCTCTCAAACAGCGTATCGGGCACGGCTGTGCAGTTGAGACTGATGAATGCCTCGGCGGCGCGCGGGCTGCGGTCGTGGATTCCGTGGGCCACCAGTTCCTTGCCCGTGCCGCTCTCGCCGGTGATCAGCACCGTTGTATGATCGGTTTCGGCCACACGATCGACGAGGTCCATGACCCGGGCCATGGCGGCGCTCTCACCGACCACCATCGGACCGTTGGGCTGCAGGCTGTCCAGGCGTGAGCGCAGGCGGTCGCGGTCGCGCCGCAGCGTCTGGTACCGCCGGGTGCGCTCCACCGCGGCCGTCAGGTCGCTCATGCGTACGGGTTTGGTGAGGAAATCGAAGGCGCCCTGGCGGAGGGCCTCGATGGCGGTGTCCATCGTGCCCAGACCGGTAATCAGGATCACATCGACGTCGGCGCCGCGTTTGCGCAGGCCGCGCAGCACTCCGAGGCCGTCGACTCCCGGCATCATCACGTCGCTGACGATGATGTCGGCGCCCGCGCGGTCGAACAGCGCGAGTCCCTCGGCACCGTTGTCGGCCGTAGTTATCTCATGACCCATGCGTTGCAGCATGGCGCCAACAGTTGTGCGGACCTCCGCTTCATCGTCGATGAGCAGAATGCGGAGGGGTTGAGCCGGCGCGCTTTCCATGCGTAAGAATGTGACCGCCTTATTACGATGACACAAGGAATGAGAGGCGTTGACGCTTCCGAAGGGCTCACCTACCGTATTCAGGTTCAGATCATTCCATCCAGGCCATGGAGAATCCCGTGAGTGCCGAAGCCAGCGTGAGCACAGCCTCCCGTCCATCAAGCTTGAAGATTACCGATCTGCGTGTTGCCTGTCTGACGGGCGCGCCCTTCCGCTCGGTTCTGATCCGTATCGACACGAATCAGGGCATCTCCGGGTACGGTGAGGTGCGTGATGGCGGCAACCGCGAATACGCGCTGACTCTCAAGAGCCGACTCCTCGGCGAGAACCCCTGCGATGTGGATCGTCTGTTTCGCCGCATCAAGCAGTTCGGCCACCATGCGCGTCAGGCCGGGGGTGTCTGTGGCGTTGAGATGGCGCTGATGGATCTGGCGGGCAAGGCCTACGGGGTTCCCGCGTACATGCTGGCGGGCGGCAAGTTTCGCGATCGGGTCCTGTGTTACTGCGACACGCCGTCCGAAGAGGACGGGACCGAAATGGGCCGCCGCCTGAAGGAGCGCATGGAGTCCGGATTCGGCTTCCTCAAGATGGATATCGGTCTGGGCAACCTGAGGGGCAAGTCGGACTGTGTGATCGCGCCTCCGGGCATGCGGCAGATCCACACCATCATGCATCCCTTCACGGGAATCCAGATCACGGAAAAAGGGATCGGTGTGCTGTGTGAGTACGTGGCTGCCGTACGGGATGTCGTGGGCTACGAGATCCCACTGGCAGTCGACCACTTCGGTCACATGGGGCTGGAGTCGTGCATCCGCGTCGGCAAGGCGCTGGATCAGTTCAGCCTCGCCTGGTACGAGGACCTGATCCCCTGGCAGTTTGCCGATCAGTACAGACGCCTTTCCGAGGCTGTGGATACGCCAATCTGCACCGGTGAGGACATCTACCTGAAGGAGGGCTTCAGCGATCTCTTCGAACAGCGCGCCATCGCCGTGGTCCATCCGGACCTGGCATCATCTGGCGGCATCCTGGAGACGAAGAAGATCGGTGACGCCGCCCAGGAGGCGGGCATCGCCATGGCCCTGCATATGGCCATGTCTCCGGTGGCCGCCATGGCTTCGGTACACGCTGCGGCGGCAACGGAGAATTTCATGGTTCTGGAGAATCACTCCGTCGACGACATGGAACGCTGGAGCAGCCTGGTCGAGGGGTTGCCCGTGCCGCTCATCGAAGACGGCCATATCGCCGTTCCGGAGACGCCGGGGCTCGGCTTCACCGGCCTCAACGACGATGTGGTCCGCGAGTTCGCCGATCCGGACGCGCCTGAAGCTTTCGGCCCGACCGACGAGTGGGATCGGCTGACGGCACACGACCGACTCTGGTCATAGGGCGGCGTGTACGTGAATCCCCGGACAAGCAGTGGTCCAACGCCGCCAACTCGAGATCGCTCCTCCGCCCCGGTCCCGCGTCCCCGGCAGCGATCTCGGCGGACGTTCCGATGAGATCATATGACATCGCCGTTCTGCCGGGAGACGGGATCGCGCCGGAGGTGGTTGCCGAGGCCCAGCGTGTGCTCGACGCTGCCGGGGGAGCGACGCTGCGCTACACCGAGCATCCCTGCGGCGCCAACTGCTATCTGGAGACCGGTGAGCCGTTGCCCGAGGCGACGGTGGAGGCCTGTCGTACCGTCGACGCCGTGTTGCTCGGTGCGATGGGGCTCCCGGATGTGCGCTGGCCGGACGGCACCGAGATGCGGCCCCAGGTGGACCTGCGCTTTCTTCTCGACCTGTACGCCGGCGTGCGGCCGATCTATCTGTACGCCGAGCACCACTGTCCGCTGAAGGGATACGGCGCCGGAGACATCGATTTCGTCATCCTCCGGGAAAATGTCGAGGGACTGTTTGCGTCGATGAACGGCGGTATTCAGCTGCGTGACGAGACGGCGGTGGACAGCATGGTGATCACGCGCTCGGGAACCGAACGCATCTCCCGCTACGCCTTCCAGCTGGCCGCCGACCGTCACGCCGAACGTGCCGATGGTCGGCGCGGCCCCCGGACCACGCACGTGACCTGCGTCGACAAGGCCAACGTATTCAAGTCGATGGCCTTCTTCCGCAGCGTCTTCGACGGCGTGGCCGCCGAAGACGATACCGCCGCCGATCATGCCTACGTGGACGCCATGTCTCTGTACATGGTGCAGCGCCCCGAGACCTACGATGTGATGGTGACGGAAAACATGTACGGCGACATCCTCTCCGATCTCGGGGCTGGCCTCGTCGGTGGCCTCGGCATGGCACCCTCTGGCGATATCGGTGAGGATGCCGCCGTGTTCCAGCCATCTCACGGCACGGCACCCGACATCGTCGGTCAGGGGATCGCCAATCCCGTGGCGACGATCCTGTCAGCGGCCATGATGCTGCGCTGGCTCGGACACCGCCATGACGACGTCGAGGCCATCGCCGCGGCGGGTCGCATCGACGTCGCGGTCACCGACGTGCTGTCGGCAGAGGGAACGGGTACGCCGGATCTCGGCGGCACCATGAAGACGCAGGATCTGGGCCAGGCCATCGCCACCGCCGCCGCACCATGAATCAGGAGAATGCAGATACCGTGCACGTGAACATCACCGATCAGGATGTCGAGTTCTATCACGACCAGGGTTATCTCATCGTGCCGGGACTGGTATCTGCCGCGGACGTGGAGGAGCTGCGCACCGATACCCTGCGTATCTGTCGCGGGGAATACCCCCATCCCAATCTCGAGCCCATGGACCCCGGAATGAGCGACGATGACGTGCTGCGCAGCTTTCTGTGCATCCACCATCCGCACAAAATCAGCCCGGTCCTGCTCGAGCGCGGCGTGCAGCACCCGGGACTGGTAATGGTACTGCAGCGCATCATCGGTCCCGACGTGAAGTGCATGCAGTCGATGCTGTTCGTCAAACCGCCTGGATTTCAGGGGCAGGCCTGGCACCAGGACGAGATCTTCATTCCCACGCGAGATCGCTCTCTCACCGGGGGCTGGATCGCCCTCGACGACGCCACCGTCGACAACGGCTGCCTCTATGTGATCCCCGGTTCTCACAAGTGGGCTCTGTACGATCAGCGGCCGCACGACGATCCCGAGGAGTTCGATTTTGCGCCCGAGTCCTGCGGATTCGACGATGCGGCTGAGATCGCCGTGGAAGTGAAGACGGGGGATGCGGTGTTCTTCAATGGTTACCTGCTGCACCGATCACGCCGGAATCGCAGTCAGATGTACCGGCGGGCGCTGGTCAACCACTACATGAACGCCTGGTCGCGACTGCCCTGGCAGGCCCGCGAAGGGGAGCCTCCGTCGCGGGCCGACTACCGCGACATCGTCATGGTCAGCGGCGACGATCCATACGCCTGGATGGGGCTCGAAGAGCGCGCCGGCGTGGGGCTGCGCAAGTGCAAAGCGGGCGACGATCTGCAGCGCACGTGAATAAGGTGCACCCCGGCTCCGAGCTGTCCCGCCGGCGCTTTCTTGGTCTGTCCCTGACGGCGGCGGCCCTGCCGGCGCTGTCCTGCGCGCCGGGCACGACGACCTCCCGCTCTCGTCGAGTCGGTGAGCGGGCCCGGCTTCGTGATCTCGGGATAATCATTGGTGACTTACCGACGGGATCCTTCAATGCGATTACTGATGTGACCGGTGTCCGCGTCGGCCATACGACGTTGATCCGCGGCGACGGCCCTCTCATCATCGGCCGCGGGCCGGTGCGCACCGGCGTCACCGCCATTCTGCCACGCCCTGATTCGCCCTGGCGCCGACCGGTGTACGCCGCCGACCTGACGATCAACGGCAACGGCGAGTTCACCGGTCTTGGACCGGTGCGAAGAACGGGCATCCTCGGTGGACCGATCCTGCTCACCGACACCGGCAGCGTCGGCCGGGTGCACGACGGCGGCGTGCAGTGGGCACTGGCGCGGGATGCCGACGCCTTTGACGGCGCGGTTCGTCCCGATCCCGTCGTCGGCGAGACGTGGGCGGATTTTCTCAACGATACCATCGGTCGCCACGTGGGCAGCGTCGAGGTGGCCCGGGCCCTCACCGCCGCTGCCGACGGCCCCGTCGCGGAAGGCTGTGTCGGCGGTGGCACCGGCATGCGGGCCTTCCAGTTCAAGGCGGGGATCGGCACATCGTCGCGGCTGGTGCCCGCCGGAAAAGCCGACAGTGACGGCGCCTGGCGCGTGGGTGTTCTCGTGCAGGCCAACTTCGGTGGCCGTCACCAGATGGTCGTCAACGGCGTCCCCGTAGGCAGACAGATCGTCGATCTGCTACCCGAGCGCGGCGGCCCGGAAGAAGTCCCCTCAGGGAACTCTCTGCTCATCGTCATCGCCACCGATGCGCCGCTGCTGCCGGTACAGCTGCAACGGCTGTGCCGTCGCGCCGCCATCGGCATGGGACGTACCGGCGCCGTGTCGACCCATGGCAGCGGCGACCTGGCCATCGCCTTCTCCACCGGCAACGAGGCGGGCCCGGCGGCGGCCGAGAGCCTGCAGGTTCTGCACACCTCGCGCATGAGCTGGCTGCATACCGGCGTTGTGGAGGCAACCGAAGAGGCGATTCTGAACTCGCTGACAGCTGCCACCACCATGGTGGGACGAGACGGCAACACCATACACGCCCTTCCCCTCGACAGGCTGGCCGACGTCATGGGACGTTACGGCCGGCTCGAGTAGACCCGTGCGACTGCGTGACCTCGGACTCGCCGTGGGGAATCTGCCGGCAGGGCCCAACAATACCATTACCGACGTCGACGGCGTCAGCGTCGGCCACGCTCGCGGTGCCGTGGGGGGTATAACGGTCGTGGTGCCCTTCGCCGATGCTCCCAGGCGTTACTATGCCGGCCGCTGGTCCCTCGACGGTGGCGACGACACGACGGGGCTGGCCATGCTCGAGGACTTCGGCGCCTTGTCGACGCCCATCGCCCTGGCGCCGGCGCCAGCGGTGGGACGTGTCTACGACGGCTTGCTCGACTACGGCTTCAGCCAGGATCCCGGTCTCGGCGAGGATGAAGGTTGGCCACCGGCGGTGATCGCCGTCGATGGCGTGTGGGCCCCGGCGGTATCGCTGCACGCAGCCCTCGGCGTCGGACAGGTGGCAGCCGCCCTGTCGACTGCCTCCCACGGCGCTGTGCCCGAGGGGCAGGTCGGCGTCGGCCAGTCGCTGTCGGCCTTCGGTGTTCGCGCCGGCATCGGCAGTTCCTCGCGGATCAGCGATCCGGGGATGGTGGGCGTGCTGGTGGCCGCCAATGGTGGTGAGCCCGGACATCTGACAGTGGACGGCATTCCCGTAGGACGCTGGCTGGCGGGACAAGCGGCCTTGCCCCTGTCCAGGCGACGGGCCTTCGCCGGGGTCATCGTCACGGACGCGCCCCTGTTGCCGGGGCAGCTCCAGCGACTGGCACAACGTGCGGCCTTCGGCCTGATTCGCGTCGGTCTGGTGGATGAGCTGACGACGACGGGGACCGTCATCGCCGTGTCGACGACGGGCCTGGACGACGGTCTGGCGGGACTGACGCCAGGCACCGTCACCGCCAGAGCGACACCGGAGTCGGCTCTGCCGGCCCTGTACGCGGCCGGCGCCGATGCCTGCGAGGAGGCCGTGCTGAACTGCCTCGTGGCCGCCCACAAACAGATTTCGTCAGATGGCGTACCCGGTCTCCCAGTCGATGCCTTCCGAGCCGCTGCGGTCCGATGAGTCAGCCACCGGCGGCATGGATCGAGGACGGCCGCCATCGGTCCGTCTTCAGAAGGAACCTGCTGCGCTGGTACGGGAAACACAGACGCGACCTGCCGTGGCGGCGCACCGATGATCCCTATGCCGTGTGGCTGTCGGAGGTGATGCTGCAGCAGACTCGTGTCGAGACCGCTCGTGGTTACTACGAACGCTTCCTGGAGCGCTTTCCCACGGTCACCGCTCTCGCCGTCGCCAAAGAGGCGGAGGTCCTCAAGGCGTGGGAGGGTCTGGGATACTATTCCAGGGCGCGCCATCTGCACCAGGCAGCGCGTGCCGTGGTCGAGGATCACGATGGTGATCTGCCCGATACCTATGATGGACTGATCGGGCTGCCCGGCGTCGGTCCGTACACCGCAGCCGCCGTCAGCTCCATCGTCTTCGATCGTCCGCACCCGGCGCTGGACGGCAACATGATGCGTGTATTCAGCCGTTTGCTGCGCCTCGAAGGGGATCCACGACGAGCTTCCGTGCGCAGCCAGATGGTGCGCCACGGGGAAGCCCTCATGCCGCCACGCCGGTCGTCGTCACGCAGTACCAGCACGGGCGCTGGTGACCTGAATCAGGCGTTGATGGAGCTGGGAGCGCGAATCTGCCTGCCCGCGCAGCCGCGCTGCGGGGACTGCCCGGTGACCGACTGGTGCCGGGCGCGAGCCGAACTGGAGGATCCCTCCGTGCTGCCCACCAGGCCGCAGCGCCGGAAACGGCCGCACCTGCAGGTGACGGCGGGGATCATCCGACGGCGGGGGAAGGTGCTGATCGCGCAGCGACCACCGGGTGGCATGCTGGCAGGTCTGTGGGAATTTCCCGGCGGCAAACAGGAAGCGGGCGAGAGCCTCGCCGAGTGCCTGGCCCGGGAGATCCGCGAGGAGCTGGGTTGCACCATCGATGTCGAGGAGGAGGTCGCCAGCGTCGACCACGAATACACCCATCTGTCGATCACACTGCACGCCTTCGCTGCCCGCTATCGATCCGGCCGCGTGCGCGCCCTGGGTTGTTCAGCCTTCGAGTGGATTGATGCAGACCGTCTGCACGACTTTGCCATACCCCGGGCCGATCACCGTGTCCTGGAGGCCCTCACGGCGACCGGGACCAGCCTGCAGGATCTCATACGGAAGGAATAGGAACGACGTGGAGTCTGAGACCAACGTTGAGTGCGCCAGCATGACAGGGTGGTTCGGATCGATGCGCCGCCGCGCCGCCGGGTTGTTCACGCGGGGAGTCGCCATGGGTACGGCGGACGTCATCCCCGGCGTGTCGGGAGGCACGATGGCGCTGATCACCGGCATCTACGATGAGCTCGTGGGCACTGTGGCCGGCATCGATCGACATCTTGTCAGCGCCCTGCTTCGCGGCCGCTTCGGTGAGGTGCTGGAGCGAGCCAACATCGGGTTTCTGCTGCCCCTGCTGGCGGGCATCTTCAGCGCCATCGTCACCCTGGCGAAAGGGATCACCTGGCTCCTGGAGTACCACCCCGTTCCCGTGTGGGGCGCCCTCACCGGGCTGATCGCCGCCAGCCTGCTGGTCGTGGCTCGGCAGGTGGGCAAGTGGGGTCCGCCCACCGGGCTGGCGACAGGGGTCGGCGCTGCCGTCGGCTACACCGTCACCTTGCTGGTGCCGGTGCAGACGGGCGTGGAGTGGTACAAGTTCATCGGTGCCGGCCTGGTGGCCAGCGTCGCTATGATCCTACCCGGAATCAGCGGTTCCTTTCTGCTCGTCGTCATGGGCAAGTATCAGCAGATCCTCGGGGCGGTGAACGACCGCGACCTGGTGATCATCGGTCTTTTCGGTGTCGGCTTCGCCACCGGCATCCTCGGGTTCGCACGAGTGTTGCGCTGGTTGCTGGCCCGCGCCCACGGGGCGACGATGGCCTTTCTCGTGGGGCTCATGGCCGGGTCGATGCGTAAGGTCTGGCCCTTCCGGCAGTCGGTCGAAGGAACCGAGGGCGGCTTTGACTGTGTGCTTCCTGATGTCTGGGACGGTGAGGCCGTTCTGGCCTTCGGATTGATGGCGCTGGCAGCTGTGGTCGTTCTGGTGATCGAACGTGTTGCCGGCCGTGTGTCGAGTAACCAGGACTAGGAAGTCAGCGACTTCAGTCTTTCCCGTTGCGTGCCTGTGAGAACCGTCGGACGCGCCGCACGAGAACGAACACGAGCCCAGCCAGAGCAGCGTAGAGCAGTACCTCATAGAGCATGTGCTGCCACCCGAGGATCACCGGCCAGAGGCTGAGCACACAGAGGAGGATGAACAGATCCTCGATGAAGCGCCCCCGTTTGCCCGAGTCAGGGCGGTCGTCAGTGCTCTCAGTATCGGCAGTCGGTGGCCAGCTCACGCGTCCGGCTCATAGCCGTTTAGGCTCTTGTAGATCGCGTAATTCTTCAGAACTTTCTTCACGTACAGCCTTGTCTCTTTGTAGGGGATGCGCTCGACGAAGGCGTCGGCATCCTCGATGGGAAAGCGCTCGAGCCAGCGTCGCGCCACCCGAGGGCCGGCGTTGTAGGCGGCCAGCCCCAGCGGAAACTGCAGACCGTTCGAGTCGGCGGTAAAAGAGCGCACCTGTTCTCCGAGGAACCGGGAGCCCAGCTGGATCGAGACGCCGGGGTCGAACAGCTGGCGCCATTCGAAGGACCTGACCCCGAGGCTGCGGGCCAGCTTGCGCCCTGTCTGCGGCATGATCTGCATGAGTCCCACGGCCCCCGCATGGGACACGGCGCCCTCGTTGAAGTAACTCTCCTGCCGGATCACAGACAATACGAGATACGGATCGACGCTGGCGTTCTGTGCGGCGCTGGCCACTTCGTCCCAGTAGTAGCTGGGGTAGAGGCGGCGGATGTCGTCGTCCTGACGGGCCGAACGCGTACTGAGCAACAGGGCGCGGTCGTGCAGACCGAGAACCTCATAACTGTCGCGCAATACCAGCAGGGCGTCGGGATCCCCCTTGTTGGCGCGTTCTGCCAGTCGCAACTCGCTCCTGGCAGTAGCGGCCAGGCCGAGATTGCCAAGGACAAGTGCCCGGCGCACATGGTCGGCACCGACGATATGGCGCAACTCGAGAGTGGTCGCGTCCAGGGGGGAACGCAGAGAGGTCTGACGCGGCTGCGCCAGGTGCGGCTCGCCATAGCCCATACTGACAGCGCGCGAGGCGTAGTAGGAGCGGGGGAAGCCGCTGGCTGCTCTGGCGAACAGCAGCTTCGCCTCATCCTGACGGTCGAGGCGGAGCATGGCCTTGCCGGCCCAGAACAGGCTCTGATCGACGATATGGGGCTGTCGTGCCTGTTGACTGACGCGACGGAACACGACCAGGGCCTCTTCGTACCGTCGCTGGCAATACAGACTGAATCCCACACCCCAGGCGGACTCCTCGGCGTAATCGCTGCTGGCGTAGCTCTTGGCGAGCAAACCATAGATGCGCTCAGAGGAGGCGAAATCGTCCTGTCGCTCGGCAGCCTTGGCGGCCTGCCACAGGGCGTCGTCGGCCAGTTCGTGGTCGGGATAGCGCCGCGAGAAATCGACGTAGGTATCGACGGCCTGCAGGTCCTGATTGCCACTGATCTGCAGGCCCGCCAGTCGATAGAGCGCTGACGGCCAGCCATGTCGTTCGTGCAGGCGTTCGAAGGTGTGCCGGGCTCGGGCAAGCTGTCCGGAGCGGGCGTAGGCGCGACCGAGCACGTATTCGGCCCGGGGTGCCAGCTCGTGCCGGGGATCGGCGATCAGGAGCTTGCGCAGATCGTCGATGGCACGGCGGTCGTCGCGGTGGCGGTAGTAGACCTGGGCGCGGGCGTAGCGTTCGTCCCAGGTGCGCGGACGCAGACGGCGCGAAGCGTCCAGGGCCAATCGGTCTGACGGGTAGCGGCGGATCAGCTCGAGCTGCGTTGCCCGGCTGCCGACATCGTCGCCGTGCAGCCGGGAGACCTCCGAGACCCGGGACAAAAGGCCCGCCGATGTGCCGGCGGCTGTACGATGCTCACGGTATGTCTGCAGGGCTTCCTCATACCGGCCGACCTGGCGCAGGGCCGATCCAAGGTAGAGACGGGCTGAGTCAGCAACGGCAGGGCTGATCGAGAGGACGAGAAGGTCACGGTACCCGTCGATGGCGGCCGCGCTGTCAGCGCTGGAGGAGGCGAGGGTTTCGAGACTGCGGGCGATCCACAGCCGGCGGTAGTCCGCCAGCAGAGGCTCGGAACCCTCCAGGCGCAGCAAGCGGGAATAGGCGCTGTCCGCCAGGCCCAGAGCACGTTCACAGACGGCAAGCCGATACTGGTGGACCACGTCCTGGCCGGCCTTCGGCCCTCGTTCGCCCAGCAGATCATAGGCGGACTCGAACTGCTGTCGTCGAATCAGCTGGGCTATATCCGAAGAATCCACGCGTGTGGCGGCGTGCGTACGGCTCTGTGTCTCCCCGCCGGCAAGGAAGCGAGCAGCGAAGGGAAGCACCACGAGAGCGCACAGGGCGGACGTGCCGAGGACCAGACGGATCTTGGCAGGCATGATCAGTGAGATGGAAACCGTGAAAGGGAGAAAGCCGAGCGGCAAAGATAGCCCCGCCCGCTGCAACCGGCCACTGAAAAGCCGGTCGTCACTCTATAGTCAGCCGCTGCTGGCGCCGCCCCGATCCATGGCGTTGCGCAGAGCATCGGCAAACCCTTTGTCGCGCGCCGCTGGGCCGGTGGCAGAGGCCCCATCTCCCGGCTGGTTCGACGCCTGCTCCAGTTCCTCCAGATTCTTGCGGATGTCACGCAGGGCGCTGGAAATCTGGCGGTCGATGTCCTGCAATCGCCGATCGATGTGGGTATTTGAGAGGGGCGTGAGTTCCATCTTGCTCTCGGGCAGACGTGTCCAAATGGAAAAGGGTGCCGGGGACAGTGATCCCCGCACCCAGACGACGCAAAGCCTGTGCCGATTTCCTGCCGAGTGGCATAGAAGACGCGTAACATGCGTTGAAACAGTATGTTATGACAATAAGAGCCGTGGACTCTGAGCAACCTGCTCCCCGCGGCATGGGAAGGCTCTTCCCGATCCCGTGACCGGGGAGCGGCAATTGTTGCCGCCGCCTATCTCCGGGGTCCCGTGATATGTGGACTCAGGCCGTGATAGGCCTCGGCCGCTTCCATCACTGTCTCTGACAGGCTGGGATGGGGATGGATGGTCAGGGCCACATCCTGCACGAGGGCGGCCATCTCCACGGCGAGCACACCTTCGGCGATGAGCTCTCCCGCACCCGGGCCGGCGATACCGACGCCGAGGATGCGCTCGGTCTGCGGGTCGACGATCAGCTTGGTGAGGCCGTCACTGCGGCCGAGGGTCGTGGCCCGACCGGAGGCGGCCCAGGGGAAGCGCGCCACCTTGATGTCGCGTCCTGCGGCTTCACTCTCGGTCAGACCGCACCAGGCGATCTCGGGGTCGGTGTAGACGACACCGGGGATCGCGTTCGGCTCAAAGGCGGAGCGTTCTCCGGACATGACTTCGGCGGCGACGATACCCTCGTGGGACGCGGTGTGCGCCAGGGCCGAGCCGATGACGTCGCCGATGGCGAAAATCGACGGCTCGGCGGTGCGACGCTGGGCGTCGACCGAGACGAAACCGCGTTCGGTCAATTGAATCCTCGTGGTTTCGAGGCCGAGGTCCTCGGTGTTGGGTCGGCGACCGATAGACAACAGGATGCGATCGAAGGTCTGCGTCGCACCATCACCACCTGTGACCGGCTCCCAGGACACGTCCAGCGCGTTCCCGTTCTCGGCGACGGCGGTGACCTTCGTATTCAGGTGAACCCCCTCGAACTGCGATTCGAGGCGCCGGCTCAGCACCTTGACCAGATCGCGGTCTGCCGGCGGGATGAGGCCATCGGTCATCTCGACAACGGATACTTGCGACCCGAGAGCGGCGTAGACCTGGCCGAGCTCGAGGCCGATGATGCCGCCGCCAACGACGAGAAGGCGTCCGGGCACGTCCCGCAGTTCCAGGGCTCCAGTAGAGTCCATGACGCGTTCGGAACCGATGTCAAAGGCGGGCAGCACGACGGGGCGAGATCCCGTGGCCAGGACGGCCTGCTCGAAACTCAGATCCTGCTGGCCACCATCGTGGAGGTCGATCTTGAGCGACTGGGCGCCGGTGAAGCGAGCGCGGCCGCGCACGTAGGTGACCTTGCGGGCCTTCGACAGCTGTCCGAGGCCGCCGGTCATCCTGGCCACGACACGATCCTTGAAGGCGCGCAGTCCGTCCAGGTCAATCCGGGGTTCGCCGAAGGTGACCCCCCACTCGGCGGCTTCCTTCGTCTCGTTCAGCAGCTTGGCCACATGCAGCAAGGCCTTTGACGGAATACACCCACGGTAGAGACAGACGCCGCCGGGGTTCTCGTCCAGATCGATCAGGGTGACATCGAGGCCGAGATCGGCGGCGCGGAAGGCGGCCACGTAGCCGCCCGGACCACCACCGATGACCGCGATCTGCGTCTGGTCAGCGGCCATGGGTTTCAGCCCTCGAAGGCCAGGAAGTAGGGATTCTCGAGGCCCTGACAGATGTAGCGCAGGAAGCGGGCCCCGTCAGCGCCGTCGATTACCCGGTGGTCGTACGACAGCGACAGGGGCATGATCGTCCGCGGCTGCAACTGTCCATCGACGTAGACCGGCTGCGCGCTGCCGCGGGCCACGCCGAGGATGGCGACCTCCGGTGCGTTGACGATCGGGGTAAAGGCGGTGCCGCCGATGCCGCCGAGATTGCTGACGGTGAAGCAGCCGCCCTGCATGTCGTCGACGGAGACCTTGCCGGTGCGTGTCTTTTCGGCCATTTCGCCAAGCTCCACGGAGATCTCCGTGATCGACTTCTCGTCCACGTCGCGGATGACCGGCACGAGAAGACCCCGCTTCGTGTCCACCGCAACGCCGATATGGCAGTACTTCTTGTAGACGATCTCCTCGCCGGCCATATCGATACTGCTGGCGAACTGCGGAAACTTGCGCAAGGCAGCGGCGGCGACTTTGAGGATGATGGCCGTCGGCGTGAGCTTGGCTCCGGCCTTCTCGACCTGCTTGCCGAAGGTCTTGCGCCAAGTCTCCAGGTCGGTGACATCACACTGATCGAATTGTGTCACGTGGGGGATGGTCGACCACGACGCCGCCATCCGCTGGGCGGTGATGCGGCGTACGTTGCTGAAGGGCTCACGCTCAATCTCGCCCCATTTGCTGAAGTCCGGCAGGGCGGCGGCAGCGATACCCGGGCTGGCGGCCCCGGTTTCGTGCTGCCTCTTCGAGTGGGCCTTGACGTCGCCTTCACAGATGCGGCCACCGGGGCCGGTGCCCTCCACGGCGGCGACATCGATGCCGATCTCGCGCGCCAGGCGGCGGACGGAGGGGGCTGCGGGCACCGGGCGGGCAGCCGGATGCACGGTTGCCGTTCTGGGCGACGCCGGCACCGGCGAGGGGCTGGTGCTGTCTGGCGCGGCCACGGGCGGCGCGACCTCAAGCGGCGGCGGCGCCTGCGGCGCTGGTGTCTCGACCGCCGGCGGGCCAGCTGCGGCCTCGGCTGTTGGCTTCGGCACTTCACCGCCACCGACCTCCAGCAGAACCTGACCCACTGTCGCCTGGTCACCCTTGGCGACGAGGACCTTCTTCACCGTACCGCTGACGGAAGACGGCACCTCGATCACCGCCTTGTCGGTCTCCAGCTCGATCACGGGCTGGTCCTCTGACAGCGTGTCGCCTTCCGCGACGAGGACGTTGACCACCTCGCCGGACTCGATGTTTTCACCGAGATCAGGCAGTTTGAACTCAGCCACGTACGTATCCCTGTTCAGGCGGTGAGGGGGTTGGTTTTTTCCGGGTCGATGCCGAGCTCACCAATCGCCTCGGCGACGGCCTCGTGGCCGATCTGGCCGTCATCGGCCAGGGCGCTCAGAGTGGCGATGGCAATCCATCGAGCATCGACCTCGAAGTGGTCGCGCAGGGCTTCGCGCCCCTCGGAGCGACCGAAGCCGTCAGTGCCAAGTGACACCGGCATCCGCGGGAACCAGCGCGCAATCGACTCGGGCAGGGCTTTCACATAATCCGAGGCGATGACAAAAACACCCTTGGCGTCGCCCACACACTCGGTCACCCATGGCGATCGCCGGGGCTGACCCGGATGCAGCCGATTCCAGCGGTCGGCGGCGAGCCCGTCGTTGTGCAGTTCCTTGAAGGAGGTGATGCTCCAGACGTCAGCCGCGACGCTGTACTTCTCCTCCAGCAGGACCTGCGCTTCGAGGGCCATGTTCATGATGGCCCCCGAGCCGAAAAGCTGGGCCTTCAGCTTGCGGCTCCGGTGCGCCGGACGGAAGGGATACATCCCCTTCAGGATGCCCTCCTCGGTGGCACTTTCGGGCATGGCCGGCATGGGGTAACTGTCGTTCTCCACCGTCAGATAGTAGAACACGTCCTCCTGCTCCACGTACATGCGACGGATCCCGTCCCTGATGATGATCTCGATCTCATAGGCGAAGGCCGGATCGTAGGCCACGAGGTTGGGTACGGGATAGGCGAGCAGATGGCTGTTGCCGTCGTTGTGCTGCAGGCCCTCGCCGGCGAGGGTTGTGCGCCCGGCGGTGCCGCCCACGAGGAACCCCTTGCAGCGGATGTCACCGGCCAGCCATATGAGATCACCGATTCGCTGCAGACCGAACATCGAGTAGTAGACGAAGAAAGGAATCGTGTTGACGCCGTGGCTGGCATAGGCGGTGCCGGCCGAAATGAAGGAGGACATGGCGCCTGCTTCATTGATCCCCTCTTCGAGGATCTGACCATCGATGGACTCATTGTAGTAGGACAGTGTCGAGCGATCTACGGGCTCGTACTTCTGCCCGGCGTGGGCGTAGATGCCGAAGGGGCGGAACAGTGCATCCAACCCGAAGGTGCGCGCCTCATCGGGAATGATGGGCACGATGAGAGCACCGATATCCTTGTCCCGCATGAGCTTGGTCAGCACCCGGGCAAAGGCCATGGTGGTCGCCATGTCGCGGTTGCCCGTGCCGTCACGAAACTCGGTGAACAACTCCTCAGAGGGCATCGGCAAGGGCCGGGCCCGCACGCTGCGCTGCGGCAGTGACCCGCCGAGAGCGGCGCGTCGCTCCTTGAGGTAGCGGATCTCCTCACTGTCGTCAGCAGGTTTGTAAAACGGGGCGCGGGCCACGTCGTCGTCGTCGATGGGAATGCCGAAGCGCGTGCGGAATTCGCGCAACTCGTCCTCGTTCAGTTTCTTCTGCTGATGGCTGACGTTCATGCCCTCGCCGGCCTCGCCCAGACCGTAGCCCTTGATGGTGTGGGCGAGGATCACCGTGGGAGTGCCCTCGTGTTTCACGGCAGCGGCGTAGGCGGCATGGACTTTGTCGGGATCGTGTCCGCCGCGACGCATTTTCGCCAGTTGTTCGTCAGTCAGGTGCTCCACCATTTTCAGCAGGCGCGGATCCTTGCCGAAAAACTGCTCACGGATGTGGGCGCCATCGGAGACTGAGAACTTCTGCATTTCGCCGTCGACGACTTCGCCCATCCGCCGGGCGAGGAGTCCTTCGTCGTCGCTTTCGAGCAGGCTGTCCCAGTCGTCGCCCCAGATCACTTTGATGACGTTCCAGCCGGCGCCGCGGAAAGCACCCTCCAGCTCCTGGATGATCTTGCTGTTGCCGCGCACGGGCCCGTCGAGTCGCTGCAGGTTGCAGTTGACGACCCAGATCAGGTTGTCGAGCTGTTCGCGCGAGGCCAGGGTCAGCGCGCCCAGAGATTCTGGTTCGTCCATCTCGCCGTCGCCGAAGAAACCCCAGACCTTGGCATCGTCGGCCGGCCTCAGGCCGCGGTCCTGGAGGTACCGGTTGAAGCGGGCTTGATAGATCGAGATGATCGGCCCGAGCCCCATCGACACCGTGGGGAACTGCCAGAAGTCCGGCATGAGCCATGGGTGCGGGTAAGAGGACAGACCGCCGCCCTCACGCGTCTCACGACGGTAGTTGTCCAGGTGGCGCTCGGTGAGTCTGCCCTCGAGAAAAGCGCGGGCGTACATCCCGGGGGCAGCGTGACCTTGGATGAAGACCAGGTCGCCACTGGAGTCGCCGTTCGGCGCGCGGAAGAAATGGTTGAGTCCGACCTCGTACAGGGTTGCCGACGAGGCGAAGGTTGAGATGTGGCCACCGGGGGACGCGGGATCGCTGTTGGCGCGCACGACCATGGCCATGGCGTTCCAGCGGATCAGGCTCTTGATGCGACGCTCGACCTCGCGACTGCCGGGGTAGGGCGGCTGCTGGCTGCGGGGAATCGTGTTGATGTAGGGTGTCTTGGCCGTGATCGGCAGAGACACGCCGGCCGCTTCGGCGCGGCTGTGCAGCTGATACAGCAGCTCCCGCACCTGATCGGGAGACCGGTTGGCGAGTACGTAGTCGAGGGAGTCGAGCCACTCGCGCAGTTCGAGTTCGACCTCACCGTTTGGTGAGATCGGGGTCTGGTCCACACGGGTGGAATTGCTCATTGGCTATCTTGATCGAGGCGTGGTGCGACGAGAGCTGGAACCGGACTCTGAAACGGATGAAAATAGCTAGCGTGACAGGCATCGGCAAAAAACGAACCAGGGGCACGACGAACTGTCGTTATCCCTCCCGGCGGCCTCACGCGTCCTAAACAAACCATGACACCGATTCGCCGGGTTCCCTTCACGCGCCGTCACCGTGTCATTCTGCCGTTTCTGCTGGTGTCTGCCCTGTTGCACCTGCTGTCGGTCCTGTGGATTGCCGACTGGCGGCAGCGGGAGATCGAAGCGAAGGCTTTCGAAGCGCGGCTGATGCAGGTCGTTCGCTTCGAACCCAGGCGACTGGTGGCGGAGCGGCCGGTGACCCCCGTGCCGCGTACCGAGATGGAGTATCGCCCGGCCGAGTCCGCCGTCCGGCCACTCGACGAGACGACCCGGCTGGATACACCGCCGCCCGCCGAGGCTGTGCCCGAACCGGAGGTGGCCCTGCAGACGATCGACGTGGCGACGCGGGCGGATACGTTCAGCGTCGAACAGTCAGAAGACGTGCTGCGAGCCATTGCCCAGATCGAGAGCTCGAGGGATTCGATGCGACAGGAGTCTCTCGATCTGATGCGGGTGCACGATCTGGCCCGGGGACGGGAGCGGGCGATGGTGCTCATCGACCCGGCGAACCGGCGCGGCATCACCGGCTTCGTCAACCTGACACGATTGCGGCTGCGGGGCGCTGGCGGTGGTCCTCTGATACTTCGGGATGGTGGCCCACCGACAGGAGTTCCAGGTCTCGAGGCACTGGCGCGCTACATGCGCGACCACACGGATCTGCTGGTGCAGGTTCGAGCCGGCACTTCCGAGTCCCTTGAGGATCCGAGTCTGATGGAGGATCCTGTCCACTTTCTCATCGAGGGCGGCGGGCGAGAGTTGATCGGGGCGTGGCCGCTGCTGCAGCTGTCGTCTGACGATCGCGACTTCCTTGAGGCCTACATGCGCCAGGGGGGGCTGCTGTTCATCGAGGGGAGATATCGGTTCCTTGGCCAGGCCGTCGACATGCTCCGGGAGTTGTTTGGCACCGATGCCGGCATCGGGCCGTTACCCGTCGAGCATCCGATCTACCAGTCATTCTACGGTTTCCCGGCAGGCTTCCCCGGCGAGAACAAGAGCCAGTGGGATTATCTGGAGGCGCTGCCGACATCCTGGCAATACCCGGTAGGCGACCGCATCGATCCGCCTGCCGCCGCCGTCGATGGCCCCCTCAATCTGGACCCGAACGAAGGCGCTTTCGAGGACAGTGGTCAGGATCCACTCGGTCTCTGGGGCGTGAGCCTGGGCGACACTCTCGTCGCCGTGGTCAGCGATCTCGATCTGCACGGTCGCTGGTTTGGGTCCCTGTCCGACGATCCTGACGTCGCCATCTTCGGGTCGCCAGCTCTGGTGACGGGTGTCAACCTGATCGTACACGCGCTGACCAGGAAAGGCACCGTCGCCAAGACCCGCGCCCTGCCGGCGTGGCGCAAGTCACGTCCCAAGTCGGCCAGGCAAGTCGCCCGGCTCGACTCGTTCTCCGCCGACGGCGCCGAGCAGGTCGATCCCGGGCTCTACGACGCCCTCGACGCCTCCGTGGCCATTGTCCGGGCCCCCCTCGGCACGACCCTGGGTGCCGACGGTGTGACGGTTCGGGTGGACGGCCGTCATCGCGTCGACATCCTGCGCGGCAGCCGTCATGGCCTGTTGCTGCACAACCTGGATCCCGGAGACCATTGGATCGAACTCGAATACGGCGGCCAGGTCGAAGGGATCGATGTCGTGCTGCGTGGTGGCCTGGTGGCGACGGTGACTTTCGGCGTCAGCCGTCTGGCCATGCTGCAGAGCGTCCGTCTCGATGTGCAGCGGGCCCAGGTGGGAGCCAGTGCCTGGAAGATGACCTTCTCTGATCTGGACATGGAGGAGGTCTTTCTGGAGGAAGACGAGGCCTTTCCATTGCCGCCGCCGTGACAAACCCCTATCTTGGCTAACCCCTTGTATTTCCAGTTGGTTGGTCAGATTATGGGTACTACCGGAAGCAGTTTCTTCAGCCGTTCACCATCCCAGTTGCTGCGCCTTGGTCCGGCGGCCCTGTTTCTGGCGGCCCTGTTTGTGGACCAGGAAGGCGCCCAGGCGCAGACTGCGTTCACACAACCGACAGCGGGTGACACCACGGTCGTGGTCAAGCGAGGCGAATCGCTGCTCAGCATCGCCGCTGACCTGCTCGAGCGCAGCGATCACTACACCGCCGCAGAGCTCGCGATCGGAATGCGCCATCTAAACGAGCTGGAGTCCGATCGACTTCTCCCCGGTCAGGTGCTGACGGTGCCCCTTCGGCGGGGTCCGGCGCAGGACCAACCACGTCGCATCGTCGATCCCCGTCCGGCCCGTGGCATCTACGCCACGGCACTCGTGGCCGGATCGCCACGGATGATGGCTCTGGCCGACGCCCTGGTCGCAGTGGGGGGAAACACCGTCGTCTTCGACATCAAGGACCGCGAGGGCGACCTCAGCTTCCTCTCTTCTTCCACACTGGCTCGACAGACACAAGTCGACAGTCTGGCCTCGATCCAGAGGCCGGCAGCTCTCGTCGATCAACTGCACCGGCGGGATCTGCACGTCGTCGGCCGGCTGAGCTGCTTCTACGACGAACGCCTGGCAGCGGCCCGCCCCGACCTGGCGCCACGACTGCCCGACGGCCATCCCTGGGAGGCCGGCTGGCTCGACCCGGCCAACACCGAGGTGCAGGCCTACCTGCTCTCCGTGGTCGATGAGATGGTCACCTTCGGTATCGACGAGGTGCAGCTCGATTACGTGCGTTTTCCAACGGAGTCAGCCGCCGACAGCGCCGTTTTTGCATATGCGGATAGCCTGTCACGGGATGCTGTGATCACCGATTTCGTCCGCCAGGTGCGCAACCGCCTGGCCGGATCCGGCGTGCTGCTCGCCGCCGATGTTTTCGGTGTGGCCGCCTGGGGCCGATCGGCGGACCGCGATCGCATCGGTCAGTATCTGCCCGACCTGTTGCCCCTGCTCGATATCGCCAGCCCCATGCTCTACCCGTCCCACTTCTATGGCAACTTCCTGGGACTGACGAACCCGGTGGACTATCCGTATTACCTGGTGTACGAAGGCGTTCGGCGCATGGTGCCCCTGGCCCAGGCTCACGGCGTGGCCGTGCGTCCCTGGGTGCAATCCTTCCCGTACCGGATCCCGGAGTTTGACGAGGCCTACGTAGCCGAGCAGATGCAGGGCGCCGCGGATGCCGGCGCCGACGGTTGCATGCTGTGGCATCCGGCCAGCCGCTACGATGTCGGGCTGTCGGCCATGAGGCAGGTCATCGACGGCGTCGTCGTGCCGCGGCCGGATCGTATGCCGCAGCTGCTGGGCGTGCCTACGGTGATGAATGACGACGAGATGTAGTCGCCGCTACTTGTGGCGCTTCATCTGGCCGCTCTGCAGCCGCTCCCAGTAGTCGAACAGTGTCGCCCGAATCTGCGGACTGAGTAGAACCCCAGCGACGATGTTGGGGAAGGCCATGCCGAGGATCATCATGTCGGAGAAATCGAGGACGTTGGTCAGGGCCGTCACCGATCCCAGGAACACGAAGAACACGAAGATCAGGCGATAGAGCAGGATCGAGCGTGCTCCGAAGAGATACTCCCAGGCGCGCTCGCCATAGTAGGACCAGGAGATCATCGTCGAGAAGGCGAAGAGGAAGACTGCCACGGCAAGCACGTAGCTGGCCCCGGGGATGACGGAGTCGAAAGCCGCCGCCGTCATGCGGGTGCCGACGATGAAGTCCCCCGACTGGAATTCGGGTCGCAGATAGGCGCCCGTGATCATGCACACGAGACCCGTCAGCGTGCAGATGACGATGGTGTCGATGAAGGGGCCGATCATGGCGACAATACCCTCGCGGGCAGGTTCGTCCGTCTTGGCCGCGGCGTGGGCAAAGGCCGCCGAACCGAGGCCGGCCTCGTTGGAGAAGGCGGCCCGGCGGATTCCCATGATGAGAACGCCGGCAAAGCCGCCGTACATGGCGGGTCCCGTAAATGCCATGCTGACGATGCGCATGACCATGGTCGGCACCTCGGCGATGTGGCTGAGGATGATGAACAGCGAGGCCAGCACATAGAGGCCGCACATGGTCGGTACGATGCGCGACGCGACCTGGCCGATGCGGCGGATGCCGCCGATGATGACGAGCCCCACGAGGACGGCCATGAGCAATCCCATGAACCAGTTGTAGTCCGTAAACCATGGCGACACGGTGCCCAGGATTTCCAGGGTCTGGTTCGATTGGAACATGTTGCCGCCACCCAGCGATCCCCCGATCGTGAGGAAGGCGTAGACCACGGCCAGCGTCCGGCCGAGGGCGCCCATACCCTTCTTCGCCAAGCCCTCCTGCATGTAGTACATGGGGCCACCATATACGTGCCCGTCGGGCGTGGTCCTGCGGTACATGACCGCCAGCGTGCAGGAGGCGAGTTTCGAGGACATGCCGAAGACGGCGGTGAGGACCATCCAGAACACGGCCCCCGGTCCTCCGAGGCCGACGGCGATGGCGACGCCGGCGATATTGCCCAGGCCGATGGTGGCCGACAGGGCGCTGGACAGGGCCTGGAAGTGGGAGATCTCGCCCGGGTCTTCCGGGTTGTCGAAGCGGCCGCGGACGACGTCGATGGCGTGCTTGAAGGCGCGTACCGACATCCATCTGAAATAGAACGTGTAGTAGAGACCGCCGGCGACGAGGATCGCAACGATCAGAGGGAAACCCGTGCCGAAATCGGCGAACAGTACGAAGGCGAGGACCTCGACGGTTGCCCCGAAGAGGCCATCGAGGTAAGCCAGGTGGTCCTGAATCCAGCCGTTGTCCTGGGCGAAAACCGGAGACGTGAATGCCGCCACCAGAATCAGGGCGCGCGCAGCAATACCCATGGGCAAGCCTCTTTTGCTGTGGGATGATCGGGGTCGGCCAAGTATATGAAGAAGCGCGGTCGCCGGTCGACCGACCGGATCTCCAGGGCTACCTCTGTGGGTCCGGCCAATGGGCGATCTGCCACAGATAGAGACTGGCGACACTCCGGTAGGGAGACCAGCGCCTGGAGATCTCCTCTATCTCCCGGTGCTCCATCTCCCGGCCCAGCAGCCGTTGCACGCCGTTGCGCAGCGCCAGATCGCCGACGCTGAAGACATCGGCTCTACCCACCGAGAAGATGAGGAACATCTCCGCCGACCAGATGCCGAGGCCGGGTACTCTGACGACGGCATCGATGATCTGTTGATCACTCAGGCGAGAGAATCTCAGGCGTCCGAGCTGCCCGTGTTGGAATTCCTCGGCGAGGGCGTGCAGATAGGTCGCCTTCCTGCCCGAGAGGCCGCATTGGCGCAATGTCTGCGCCGCGAGGGCGAGGAGACGCTCCGGATCCGGTTCCCGGGACGGCGCGAAATGGACGAGGAAGCGAGCGTAGACGGTGGCCGCCGCTTTCTTGGCCACCTGCTGGGCGCAGATGGCGCGACACAGCGCCCCGAAGCGGTGCCGGTGGCGGCGCAGCGACACGGGTCCGATGCGACCGATCCACTCTCCGAGAACCGGGTCCTGCCGGCGGAGGGCCTGCGTGCCTGTCGCCAGTGTCGTACGCGTCAGCAGGTTCAGAGGTCGATCCGCGTCTCCAGCCCGAACCAGCGGCCCGGCATGGGCACGCCTCGGACCGCCTCGTAGCTCTCGTCGGTCAGATTGCGGGCCCTCAGCAGGACGCTGCCGTACGTCACGGGCAGGCTGAGGTTGAGATCGAGGACGCGGTAGTCCTCCAGGGGAGCCAGGCGGCTGCGGCCGATGATCTGCCAGTCGGCGGTGGCACCCAGGAGAAGATCATGGCGCAGTCGGGCGGTCAGCTGCTTCGTGGGGTGGGTGAAGACATACTTGGATTCCAGTCCGGCGCCGAGGGTCTGCTCCTTGTCCACGAGCGTGAATCCGGCTTCGGCGCTGGCTCGACGCCATCTGCGGCTGGCCCGCAGCCGCAGGCCGACGGTTTCCATCTCGCCCAGGTTCTGCGCCTGCCACGGGGGGGTGTCGGTGGCGCGAATGTAGTCGATGAGGTCGCTCTCGCGGCGCAGGAACACGGCGCCCTCGAGCCGCCCCCCGGCGACGGGAAGGCTGCCGCCGGTCTCGAACTGCCAGGCGCGCTCGGCGCCCAGATCGGGGTCGCCCACGTTGTTCGGATCGGTGTAGAAGGATTCGGTGAAGGACGGCGCCCGGTAGGAGCGTGCCGCCGACGCAAAGATCCTGCCTGGGCCGAGCGTGCGCGAGGCACTGACCGAAGGCGATGCCTCCCAGCCGAAGTTCTCGTGGTGGTCGGCGCGCAAGCCCGTCAGCAGACGCCAGTGATCCCCCAGGGATCGGCCGAACTCGCCGAACAGGCTGCCTCGCAACCGGCTGCGTTCACCGAGGTTGTTGCTGTCGATCCCCTCGTGAACGAGTTCACCGCCGATGGCCAGGTCACCGCCACCGACGGCCGTGCGGACAGCCCCCTCGGCTCCGGCCAGCAGCGAGCGGTGTCGGTTGTCGTAGACGGCAGGGTCGGCGGCGATCAGGACGAAACGGTCGCGGTGTCGGCGGCCAAAGCCGCGCACCGTGAGGCTGCCGCGACGCCAGGTGGCCGCAGCGGACTGTGCCGTGGTCCACTCCCGCGAAGGAAAGGGCGCATAGAAGTCGCGGGCGCCGAAGACCTTGTCCTGGATACCCGTTTCTACCGACAGCTGGCCGCCGGCCAGGGGGAGCCGGGCATGGCCGAACACGCGATTCTCGTCAAAGTCGGTCCCCCGTCGATAGCCGTCCGAGCGGCGCTTGCTGCCGGACAGCCAGGCCGAGCCCCAGTCTCCCTGCCAGCCCCAGCGGAGGGCCGCGTCACTGGCGACACCACTGGCGTCGGCCGTGTCCTCGTCGTCAAGGGTGGCGCCCCAGCGGGCGGCCACGTCCACACGCGGGGTCACCGTCGCTTTGGGCACGAGGTTGATCACACCGCCGAAGGCGTCCGGGCCGTGGACCGCCGAGCCGGCGCCGTAGATCACCTCAACACGCTCCAGGTCCGCTGGATCGAGGGCCAGGTTCAACGTGTGATGGCCGGTCTGCGGATCGTTGGCGCGGACACCGTCGATCAGGATCAGAACCTGGCTGAAGGTAGAGCCATCGACCTCCAGGTCCGACTGCACACCCCAGGGACCCCGCGTGCGGATGTCGACGCCGGGCAACGAACCGAGCAGCTCGGTGATCGATGCCGGAGCCCGTTCGGCGATTTCCTGCGCCCAGATCACGACCATATCGCGTGTCGGTGAGGCCACCTCACTCGAGAGCCGTGAGGCGCTGATCACGACTTCGGGCAGCCGCAGGGGGGTGTCGGCAGCCCCTGACCTGGCCGGGCCGAGCAGCACCGGCAGGGCCGCCGTCAGAAAAACACCGCACATCGACGTGTACCGTCTGACCATATTGTAATTCCGTGCTTTCCAGGTTTCTTGACAGTCCTAACAGAGGGCCGTAACCTAACGTGGCTTCAGCGGGTTGTCACACCTGCCCGCCGTTGCAGCGACGGGCATTCCGTCGTCCCCGCGCTGGTCTGTCCGGCGCCCATTCCGGTTGCCTCCGGGCGCCATAACAACTCCGGCCTGTAATCTTGTCAGCCGACGCAGTGGGCACCTTCGCCCGGGTTCCACAACTTCGATCCATAAGCGCTGTGCATGCGTCCCGTGTCCGTGTACGTATACCCGGAACACCGACTCATCGCGCCGTTCGTTACCCCACCCGAACCATGAGTGAGAATCCCCAGGATGGGTGAGAGGCGGTCTTTCACGATCAAGCAGGGCCTGGACCTGCCGATTACCGGCGATTGCCAACAGGTCATCGAGGACGCGCGGCCCGTGAGTCGTGTCGCTCTCGTGGGACCCGACTTCCACGATCTGCGGCCCACCATGGCAGTCCAGGAAGGCGATACCGTTCGCCTCGGTCAGCTGCTGTTCGAGGACAAGCGTCGCCCCGGTGTGCGCTTCACATCTCCCGGAGCCGGCAAGATCGTCGGCGTGCACCGAGGTGAGAAGCGTCGACTGCTGTCGGTCGAGATCGAGTTGGACGACGGCGCTGGCGAAGAGACCTTCGACGTGGGTGGCAAACGCCCGGCGGACCTGTCCCGCGCTGATGTTCGCGACGCTCTCGTCCAGTCCGGCCTGTGGACGGGACTGCGCCAGCGGCCCTTCAGCAAGGTGCCCCTGCCCGAACACGAGCCGCACTCGATCTTCGTAACAGCGATAGACACCAATCCTCTTGCCGCTGATCCCGCCATCGTGCTGGCCGGCCGCGAGGAGGCCTTCCAGACCGGCGTCGAGGCCCTGACACGGCTGACGGACGGCACCGTCTTCGTCTGCAAGGCGCCAGGTGCGGCCATCCCCGGGCCGGTCAATGAGAACAACGTCTCCGTTGCCGAATTCGGCGGCCCACACCCCGCGGGACTGGCTGGTACGCACATCCATTTTCTCGACGGTGCCGGCCTGCAGAAGAAGGTTTTCTGGATCAATTATCAGGACGTGGCCGCCATGGGCGACCTGTTCCTCACCGGCAAGGTGAACCCGGAGCGGGTGATCGCTCTGGGCGGTCCTCTCGTCTCACGGCCCCGTCTGCTGCGCACCCGGGCAGGCGCCGACCTGGCCAGCCTCGTCGACGGCGAACTGTCCCCCGGTGAGGCGCGTGTCGTCTCCGGTTCGTTGCTGTCCGGGCGGGCTACCAGCGAACACCTCGGCTTCCTCGGGCACTGGCATCTGCAGGTATCCGTCGTCGCCGAAGGTCGGCAGCGGGAGTTTCTCGGCTGGCAGGCCCCGGGCGGCGACAAGTTCTCGGTAAAACGTGTCTTCACCTCGGCTCTGCTGCCAGGCAAGCGCTTTGACTTTCATACCAATACCAACGGCAGCCCCCGGGCCATGGTCCCCGTCGGATCCTTCGAGACCGTCATGCCCCTCGACGTGCTGCCCACGTTCCTGCTGCGGGCGCTGATCATGGGTGACGCCGAACGCAGCCTCGAACTGGGTGCCCTCGAGCTCGATGAAGAGGATCTGGGACTGTGCACGTTCGTCTGTCCCGGCAAGACCGAATACGGGCCGCTGCTGCGTCGTAACCTCGAAACCATCGAGAAGGAATTCTAGATGCTGCGAGACCTTCTCGATTCGGTCGCACCCCACTTCGAACGCGGGGGCAAGCTCGAGCGGCTTTACCCGGTGTACGAGCTTGTCGACACGTTCCTCTTCACGCCGGCAGATGTCACCAGGAACGCCGCTCACGTACGCGACAGCCTCGACCTGAAACGCATGATGATCATGGTCATCCTGGCGCTCTCGCCCTGCATCCTGATGGCTCTGTGGAACACCGGGTATCAGGCGAACATGGCGCTGGCGGAGCTCGGTCTCGAGTCGGCTGGGGGCATTCGCGGCGCCCTTCTCGATATCCTGGGTGTAGGCGTCGATCCCACGAGCGCGCTGGCCAACATGGTCCACGGCGCCATGTACTTCCTGCCCGTGTTCCTTGTCTGCAACATGGTCGGTGGTTTCTGGGAGTCCCTGTTCTCGATGGTCCGGCGGCACGAGGTCAACGAGGGGTTCCTGGTGACGGGGATGCTGTTCCCGCTCATTCTGCCCCCGAACATCCCGCTGTGGCAGGTCGCCGTCGGCATCAGCTTCGGCGTCGTCATCGGCAAGGAGATCTTCGGCGGCACGGGGAAAAACTTCCTCAACCCGGCCCTTACGGCTCGCGCCTTTCTCTACTTCGCCTATCCGGCGCAGATCAGCGGCGACAAGGTGTGGGTCGCCACGGACGGGTTTTCGCGCGCCACGCCGCTGGGCCAGGTACCGGCGGACGGCATGGCCGCTCTCGAGTCATCCATGAGCAAGATGGACGCTTTCATCGGCACGATTCCCGGGTCGATGGGCGAAACGTCGACGCTGGCCTGCCTTTTCGGCGCAGCCGTTCTCATCGCCACCGGTATCGGTTCCTGGCGCATCATGCTCAGCATGACGGCCAGCACCTTCGTCCTCGGCTGGCTGCTGCATCAGGTGGACAGCAGCACCAACAGCATGTTCGCCATGGATCCGGTATGGCATCTGGTGCTCGGGGGCTTCGCTTTCGGCTGCGTATTCATGGCTACCGACCCGGTGTCAGCCGCCTTCACCAATGGTGGCAGGTGGCTCTACGGTACCCTTATCGGTGTGATGACGATCCTCATCCGGGTCGTCAACCCCGCCTTCCCCGAAGGCGTGATGCTGGCCATCCTCTTCGGCAATGTTTTTGCACCGGTCCTGGACTACCTCTTCGTACAGGCCAACATCCGCCGCCGGGCGCTCCGCACAGCGGTGTAAGGAAGGATTCAGCAGGTGGCAAAGAACTCAGTCGGCCAGACCTTCGGCGTGGCCCTGCTGCTGTGTGTCGTGTGCTCCGTGCTGGTGTCGGGCGCAGCCGTCACTCTCAGGCCCACGCAGGAAGCCAACAAGCTGCTCGACAAGAAGCAGAACATCCTGATGGCCGCCGGCCTGGCAGGAGAAACGGGCACGGTAGACGAGTTGTTCGAGAATATCCAGACGCGGATCGTCGACCTCGAAACCGGTGAGTACGTGGACGACCTCGACGCCGAGACGTACGACTTCATCGACGCGGCGACCGATCCGACGCTGGGAGTCGCCATTGCCGAGGATCAGGATCGCGCCGGCATCAAGCGGCGGGCCCGGAGCGTTCCGGTGTATCTGGTGCAGAAGAAGGGACAGGTGGACAAGGTCATCCTGCCCATCTACGGCAAGGGTCTGTGGTCGACACTCTATGGCTTCGTCGCCCTGGATCGGGACGACCTGAGCACCATCCGGTCGCTGCTTTTCTATGAGCACGGCGAGACCCCCGGCCTCGGCGGCGAGGTCGACAACCCGTCCTGGAAGGGTCTGTGGAACGGCAAGCAGGCCTACGGCAGCGATGGCAGCGTGCGGATCCAGGTGGTGCGGGGCGCCGTCGACGCCTCGGCGCCCGGATCCGAACACCGCGTCGACGGCCTGTCCGGCGCGACGATCACCGCCCGCGGGGTGCACAACATGCTGCAATACTGGTTGAGCGAGGGCGGCTACAAAAACTACCTCGATCGCCTGCGGGCGCAGACGCAAGGAGAGGCATAGGACATCAACATGGGCAAAGCACGCGACACACTGCTCGGTCCGATCTTCGACGAGAACCCCATCGCCCTGCAGATTCTGGGAATCTGCTCGGCCCTGGCGGTGACGACCAAGCTCGACACGGCCGTCACCATGTGCCTGGCGGTCATCTTCGTCTGTACGATGTCGAACGGTGCCGTCAGCCTCATCCGCAAGTTCATCCCCACCAACATCCGCATCATCGTGCAGATGACGATCATCGCCTCGCTGGTGATCATCGTCGACCAGTTCCTGCGCGCCTACGCCTTCGGCATCAGCAAGCAGCTGTCGGTCTTCGTCGGCCTCATCATCACCAACTGTATCATCATGGGGCGCGCCGAAGCCTTCGCCATGAAGGAGGGCGTGGGCATGTCGCTGCTGGATGGCATCGGCAACGGCCTCGGCTACAGCCTCATCCTGCTCGTCGTCGGCGTGCTGCGCGAACTGTTCGGCTCGGGCAAGCTCTTCGGCGTCGAGATTCTGCCCCTCGCCAACGTCGGCGGCTGGTACGTGCCGAACGGTCTCATGCTGTTGCCGCCGAGCGCTTTCTTCATCATCGGCGGCTTCATCTGGGTTCTGCGGTCCTTCAAGACCGAGCAGATCGAGGAGGAGGACTAATGGCCGAAGCCTATCTCAGTCTCTTCGTCAAGTCCGTCTTCGTCGAGAACCTCGCCCTGGCGTTCTTCCTGGGGATGTGCACCTACCTGGCCGTGTCGAAGCGCGTGTCCACCGCCTTCGGACTCGGCGTCGCCGTCATCGTCGTGCAGACGATCACGGTGCCGCTCAACAACCTCGTCTACCGTCACCTGCTGAAGGAGGAGGCCCTGGGCGTCCTCGGTCTCGGCGGTGTCGACCTGACCTTCATCGGCCTGATCAGCTACATAGGTGTCATCGCCGCCAGCGTGCAGATTCTCGAGATGTTCCTCGACAAGTACGTGCCTGCACTCTACAACGCTCTGGGCATCTTCCTGCCGCTGATCACGGTGAACTGTGCCATTCTCGGCGGCTCGCTGTTCATGGTCGAGCGCGACTACGACTTCGGCGAGAGCGTCGTCTTCGGCTTCGGTTCCGGCCTCGGCTGGGCCCTGGCCATCGTGGCGCTGGCCGGGGTGCGGGAGAAACTGCAATACAGCGATGTCCCTCACGGCCTGCGCGGCCTGGGCATCACCTTCATGACCGTCGGCCTCATGGCCATGGCCTTCATGGCCTTTTCCGGCATCCAGCTGTAGGGACTAGGGTACTTACATGATCGAAATCGTCGGCGGCGTCGGCCTGTTTACGGGTATGGTCCTCGCCCTCGTCGCCGTGATTCTGGCGGCCCGGTCCAAGCTCGTGGCCAGCGGTGACGTCACCATCGACGTCAACGGCGAGCGTCAGCTCCAGACCGAGGCCGGCGGCAAGTTGCTCAACGTGCTGGCCGATCAGGGGATTTTCGTGTCATCCGCCTGCGGCGGCGGCGGTACCTGCGCCCAGTGCAAGGTCAAGGTCTATGAAGGGGGCGGGGACATCCTGCCCACCGAGAAAGAACACATCAACCGTCGTGACGAGCTGGAAGGCACACGCCTCTCGTGCCAGGTCAACGTCAAACAGGACCTGAAGATCGAGGTGCCCGCCGACGTTTTCTCGGTGAAGAAGCTCGAGTGCGAGGTGGTGTCCAACAACAACGTGGCCACCTTCATCAAAGAGTTCGTCGTCAAGCTGCCCGCGGGTGAGACTCTCGATTTCCAGTCGGGAGGCTACATCCAGATCGAAGTGCCGCCCTTCGAGTGCGATTTCAAGGACTTCGACATCGACGAGCGCTTCCACAGCGACTGGGACCATTTCAAGATGTGGGGCCTGCAGACGAAGAATACCGGCACGGTGGTACGCGCCTATTCCATGGGCAACCATCCGGCCGAGGGTGACATCGTCATGCTCAACATCCGCATCGCCGCGCCGCCCTTTGATCGCGCCGCCGGCGGTTGGATGAAGGTCAACCCGGGGCTGGCGTCCTCCTACGTCTTCAGCCGCAAACCCGGCGACAAGGTCAATATCTCCGGACCCTACGGAGAGTTCTTCATCCAGGACACGGAACGGGAGATGTGCTACATCGGGGGTGGCGCCGGTATGGCCCCGCTGCGCTCGCATCTGTTCCACCTGTTCCATACCGAAGGCACGAGCCGCAAGGTCTCCTACTGGTATGGGGCGCGTTCCAGCAAGGAACTGTTCTACGAGGACCAGTTCCGCGACATCGAAGGCAAGTTCCCGAACTTCAAGTTCAACGTTGCCATGTCCGAGCCGTTGCCCGAGGACAACTGGAGTGGCTACCGGGGGTTCATTCACCAGGTCGTACTCGACGAATACCTGTCGAAACACCCGGCGCCAGAAGATATCGAGTACTATCTGTGCGGTCCGCCGATGATGTCGTCGGCGGTTCGCAAGATGCTCGATGACCTCGGCGTCGAGGACGACATGATCCGCTTCGACGACTTCGGGTCGTGATGAGAGGCTACTGCCGGTGAGCCTTTTTGTGGCGGCCTTTGTCGGTTTCTGCGTAGTCATGACCGGTATGGCCGTCGGCGTCATCGTCAGCAACCGTCGTATCACCGGGTCCTGTGGCGGGTTGGCCAACATGAAGACCGAAGACGGCGAACCCATGTGCGAGTGCGGTGCCCGTGCCGGCGAGTCCTGTGGCAACGACCCGGAACGCCGGTTCGACCAGAACAGGGCAACCGTCGACGAGGAAGCCCCGGCCACAGCCGTTTAGTTCTCAAGCAGCCCGTCCGAGTATCCCATTCGGGGTGAGGCCCTTGACCACCTACCTGTCCATCCTCATCTATTTCAGTCTGTGGTGCCTGTTCGGTGCAGCCCTGGCTCTGCTGGGCCGTGTGCTGTGCGGTGGCCGGGTTGTCCGCACGGAAGATGGTGGCGTTTCACCCGAAGGGCTGGAGCCTCCCGGCCAGAGCCCTCTCGCCGGATGGGCCGGTGTCGCCATGGTCCTCTCTCTGCTGGTGGCCGCATGGGCCATCGTACCTCGACCTGATGCCACCGCCCTCGTCGGTGTCGGTGTACCTCTCGTCGTTTTACTGATCCTCCTGCTGCATGTCAGTCGACGCGACGCCGGCAGCGGGCCAGGGCGCCGAGGATGACGGTCTCCGCTGTCGTCGATCTGTTGGCCGAGGCCGGGCGTCTGTCGAGCGGCCCCGACGCCGCCCAGCTCATGGATTGGTACGCACGCCGCCCTCACGGCCGGGGCTCCGACGTCGAGGCGGTCCTGCAGCTGCGCTCCGAGTCCGGCCGTCGTTCGCAGCTGGTCCTGTCGGCGGCCGACGAAATGCCGTCGTTGCGCAACATCTGGCCTGCGGCCATCTGGCCGCAACGGGAGGCGGTGGAGCGTATCGGTGTACGGTTCACCGGCGATCCGACGCCGACGCCGCTGTGGACGGCGGCGGTGCGCGCCGCCCACGACGAGGAGGACGGCGCCGACGACGGCGCGGAGTCGGACGGCTATCTCGTCCTGCCCGATCCGGGCGTGGCAACGCCCTGGCGACTGGATCTGCGTGTTCGTCTGCAGCATCGGGTCATCGAGGCGGCGCAGGCCATCCCCGGCAAGACCCACAGTGACTTTGAGGCTCTGGCCACACGCCACGGGTATGCACAGCTGCCGCAGCTGGCCGAAGGCCTGAACGAGCAGGCTCCCTTCGCCGTAGGGCTGGCGGCGATCCTGGCGGCAGAAGAGCTGCTCGGCGTGACAACTTCATCTCGCTGCCAGCGGGTGCGCATGATACTGGCGGAGGTCAGCCGCATCGGCGCTCACTGTGCCTGGCTGACGGCGCAGGCGGGCAGCGACGGGGCCCTGCGGGGCCAGGCCCTGGAAGCGCGCGAAGCGGCGGCCCGGCTCCTGGTCGATGCCAGCGGCAGTCGCTGGGCGACAGGCGTGCTTCGCGTCGGCGGCGTAGAAGCGGATGCAACCACCAACAGTCAGGCTCTGCTGACGGCGTTGGCCAACGCCGTGGAGGATCTGTGTGCGGCAGCACGGCGGCAGCTGATCGATGATGCCGACTGGCGCCGCAGATTCGCCGGCCTCGCCGCCATCGACGATTCCACCGCTCGCCTCTGGGCCATCACCGGCCCGGCGCTGCGGGCAACGGGTACGGCTGTCGATGTCCGTCGCGACGCCCCCTACCTCGAGTACTCGGAGGTGGACTTCGACGTGCCGGTGGCGAGCGACGGTGATGTGGCCGACCGGGTCGCCGTGCGCCTGGCGGAGATGCCCCAGAGCCTCGGCATCTGCCGTCAGTGTCTGAGCGATCTCCCCGCGGGGCCATCGCGGCCCGGGGCGCTGACCACACCCATGGAGGCGGCGGAGCTGATCGACCACTTCGAGCTGTGGATGGATGGCCACGGTCACCGTCCGCATCCCGGTACGGTGTACCGGCCGACGGAATCTGCTGATGGCGAACTGGCGTTCTGGCTGGCTGCCGACGGCACGGGCAAACCAGCGGCCGTACACCTCCGCTCCCCATCTCTGTATCATTTTCAGCTACTCGAGCATCTGCTCCCCGGCACCGAGTGGGATCAGGCCCCCGGTGTCGTGGCAAGCATGAACATCGTCGCCCCGGAAATGGATCGGTGATGGACTTCGCCGATCTGGACGAACGCGCCCGGGCACTGGTCTCGGCATACCCGGACCCGGAGGGGGCGCTATACCCGCTGGTGGACCTGGTGCTCGGCAGCGGGCGCACCTGGGATGAGGCCGCGGCGCGCTGGGTCGGCGGCCACACCGGTCTGCCCCTGGCGGCGGTACACGGGATCGCATCGTCGCGGCACGGAAACACCGATGACGGCGACGTGGTCACCGTGTGCATGGGGCTCAGCTGTGGCTGGATGGGTGGAGAGGCAGCCTGTCAACGTCTCGCCGGTCTGCCCGGCGTGCGCGTGGTCACGTCGGACTGTCTCGGCGCCTGCGCCGCAGCCCCCGTCATGGCCCGCAACGGCCGACTGTACGACGGCCTCACCCCGGAACGGCTCGACTCACTGGTGGCCGGGGATCGTGCCGGAGATGTCGACTGATGGAGGAACGCCGCATTCTGTTTGAAGGGATCGATACGCCGGACATCGACAGGTGGCCGGTGTACGGCGAGCACGGCGGAGGCGAGGGGCTGCGACGGGCTCAGTCGTTGCCGCCGGCCACTGTCATCGACGAAGTGGGGGCCGCCGGGCTGCGCGGGCGTGGTGGTGCCTGGCGACCCGTTGGCGAGCGCTGGCGCCTGGCTGCGTCAGGGGGCGGAGCCGGGTATCTCATCGTCGATCTGCTGGAGTCCGAGCCCGGTCGTTTCCGCGACCGTAAACTCGCCGAGCGCACCCCTCACCGAATCCTGGAGGGGGCCCGCATCGCGGCTCATGCCGTCGGCGCCCATACGGTTTACATCTGTATTGCGGCGGCCGCACTCAGGGCTCGCCAGGCTCTGGCGCAGGCTCTGGAAGAGACGCGTATCGAGCCGGTGGCCGTACATCTCCATCCTGTTTCGGGCCGCTTGCCTGTCGCCTCCGGGGACAGCCTGCCGGTGGCGCTGGTTCAGGGCGGCCGGGCCGAGCCGCGGGCCGACGACGGCAACCCGAGCCTGCCTCGCCTGTTCGACGGGACCGCCGTGGTGCACACCGCTTCCACCCTGGGGTACCTGCCAGCGCTGCTGGCCACGGGCGGCGATGTCTTCGGCAATGAGGGCAGCCGCTGGGCGCCCGGGACCCAGGCCTTCTGTGTCAGCGGTCTGGTTCGTCGTCCGGGGCTCTACGAGGTGGAACTCGGCGGCGGCACGGTTCGCGATCTCGTCGAGGACCTCGCGGGCGGGGCCCGCGACGGTCAGTCGATCAAGTTCGTTCTGCACGCGGGGTACGGCTCGGCTCCCGCCCTGCTCGAAGAGGATCTCGACCGTCCCCTCGATCCCGGTTGCTGGTCAGACCCGGCAGGAGGGAAGAACCCAGGAGTCTTCGGCGGCGGCGTGGTCCTGGTGGCCGATGATTCGGTCTGCGCCGTGGATACGGCGAGACGGATGGCGCGAACCTTCGCCGACAGCGCCTGCGGCAAGTGTCTGCCCTGCCGGGAGGGGACCCAATGGCTCGCCGCAACCCTCGACCGGCTGGAGGAGGGGGCCGCGATCCTCCAGGACCTGGAGCTGATCACGCGATGCTGCACGACGCTGACGCCGGACTTGGCACTGTGTGGTCACGGCCCGGCAGCGGCGCGCGGCATACAGTCGCTGCTCACCGCATTCACCGACGAGTTCGAAGCCCACCTCGAGGGTGGTTGCCCGGTGGCCAAGGATTCGTCGATGAAGGTTCCTGACAGCATCCACGTGCGCTACTGATGGCGACGGTCCGAATCTACATCGATGACGAACCAGTCGACGTCGAAGCCGGTACGAACCTGCTCGCCGCTTTGCTCGAGGCGGGACACGCCCTGCCCCATCCGTGCCATCATCCGGCCCTGTCGTCGCCGGCCTCCTGTCGTCTGTGCCTCGTGGCGCTGGCGGAGCCCTCCGGGCCGGGGCAGCCTGCCGAATCCAGGATGGTCACGGCCTGCAACCGCACTGTCGAGGAGGGGCAACGTCTGTCGGTGCGTCAGGAGCAGGTAGCGGCGGCGCGCAGCGGCCTGGTGGACGATCTACTGCTGCGTCACCCGGCCGAGTGCGCCATCTGCGAGCGCGCAGGGGAGTGCGAGGTGCAGGAGGCGGCTGCCACTCACGGCGACGGCACGACGAAGACGACCCTGCCCGCTGACCGGCCGCGGGTGGAGCTGGGACCCCGCCTGGTGCTCGATCGTAACCGTTGCATCCTGTGCACGCGCTGTGTGCGCTTCGACGCCGAGGTCAGCGGCGGCGCCGGACTCGCCGTGTACGGGTCGGGCGCCGCCGCCGTCATCGACACCTGCGGTGCCGGCCCCATCGATCACGAACTGACGGGCAATCTGCTCGACCTGTGTCCCGCCGGCGCCCTCAGCGAGCCGGGGGAGCGCATGCGTCCTCCTCCCTGGCAGCTGACCGGCGTCAGCAGCGTCTGTCCCGGATGTGCCAGCGGCTGCGCCACGCGTATCGATGTGGCCAATGGTGTCGTGCACCGGGTGAAGCCGCGCAGCGACGGCGACGATGCCCAGGGATACTGGTTGTGCGACACGGGACGCTACGGCTGGCAGATCGAGGATGACCGCCTGCTGGCGCTCCGGCTGCACGGGCAGGAGTCCGAATGGGACGCCGCCTTCGCCGTCGTGGCCGAGCGGATGGAGCAGGCCAAGGCGGCGGCCGTGTTGTTGAGTCCATACCTGACCAACGAAGAGACCTTTCTCCTGGCCAACCTGGCCTTGCGCTGGGAGGCGGATCTGTTCCTGTGGCAGGCGGAAGAGCCACGGGGCGATCGCACGTTCCCCGGCGGCTTCAGCATCAAGGCTCAACGGGGGCCGAATGTCGCCGGGGTCACCGCTGTGGTTGATGTTCTCGACCTCATGCTGGCGGATTCATCCGACCTGTCCAGGCGCGTGGCTGCGGGCGATGTGGACGCAGTCTACGCCGTGGGCGGGTCGCTCCATGGCGAGGGCCCCGATCTCAGCCTGCCCGAGGACGTGTTCCATGCCCGGCAAGAGGTGATGTGCCTGCCCGGCCTCGAGGCTGCCGACGTCGTGCTGGCCGGCGGCAGTGCCTGGACCGAGAAGGACGGTACTTTCATCGATGGTCAGGGGCGCCTTCAGAGGGTGCGCGCGGCGGTTCGACCCGCTGGTGAAGCGCGGCCTGATTTCTGGATCTTCGCCGCCCTCTGGCACGGTGGTCCCAACCGTGATTCGCCGGATCAGGCGTTTTCACGGCTGGCGCGCAGCTCCGCCGAAGGGCCTTTTGCACGGCTCGACTACGGTGTACTGGAGAGCCGCTCCCGTCCGGTCGAAGGGGTCGCCTTCGGTGGCGGCTGGACCAGCCATCTGCAGCGACGCGGGTTGATCGCTGTCGAGGACCACGCCAAACGACGATGACGATGCCGTCGCCACAGCAGCTGCAGATCATCTTCACCGGATTCGCTGGCGCTCTGTTGCTGGCGTTGCTGACGGCGACGATCGAGTCGCTGTTCACGCGCCGTGCCCTCGGGTTGCGTCGCCGCCGCGGAGTGCTGTTGGGAACGGCGATCCTCGCCGACGTCCTGAGGCTGCTGTCGAAGTCGACACCGGCGCGAGGTCCACGATATGCCGTCGGCGTCGGCGTCGTACTGGTTCCCACGGTACTACTCGTCGGGGGACTGCCGGCGGGAGGTTGGCTTGGCGGCCTCCCGGTGACCGCCACGGCCACCGAGCGCCTCCTCGGGCTCGCCGGTCTGCTGGCGGTGGTGCCCTTTGCCCTGTTCGCCCTGGCCACGACGGTGACACCCGCACGGCGGCAACCGCTGGCGGCGGTGATCCTTCCCCTCGTCGGCACCCAGGTGACCCTGGTGCTGTGTGTGGCTGCGTGCATTGTCGCGGGCGACACGGAGGCTGGTTTCCAGACCCGGGTGCTGGGAAGCTGGCCTCTGTGGCACCATCCGTGCGGCGGGTTCGCCTTCCTCGGCGCCCTGGCCGCGCTCTCCGCCGCCTACCGTCAGGCCATGGAGGGTACCGGCGTCGGTCGCCTCAATCCCGGCCTCATCGATGGCCCCGGTGCTGGCGTCTTGCTGTTGCGGCTGTCGCGACCCCTGCTCATCGGTGCGGCGTCGGCGTTGGCAGTGCACCTCTATCTGGGTCTTGCACCGGGTGTGACCCAGCTGCCCGACGTCGCGATCTGGGCCGGTGTGACGCTCTGGGTCACTCTCGTTTTCCTGCTGCAGGCGGCCATCACCAAGGCGGACGCCGACGGCCTGTCCCGCCTGGTCTGGCGGCGCCTGCTGCCGCTGGCCGGGATCGATGTGCTCTGGAGTCTCGTGCGGGTGTCGGGGGGTGTTCCATGGAGCTGATCGTGCCGGGCATTCTGGGTGCCACCGGCATCGCCGCCGCCGTCGTCGCTGCCCTGGCCGGCACCGCGACACGCGCCTGCCTGGCTCTGGGACTGACGGCGGCGTGTGTGGCGGCGCTGGCCCTGCTGCATTTCGCCGCCCCCCTGTCCGCGGCCGCCATACTGATCGCCTACGGCGGGCTGGGCATCGTCAGCGGCCGTCTGGCCGGCAGGCATGACGTAGCCACGGGGCGCACCGGTCTGGCGTGGCCGGTAGCCCTGGCCGTAGCCCTGGCCGTCACGCTCGTGGTGTGCCTGGCGTCGACGGCCGGCGGCATGGGTGGCGCCGGTGAAGCGCCCCCAGGGAATGGACCTTTCCTGGTGGCCGCAGCCGGTCTTGCCGCCCTCGCCGTCATTCTGGGACTGAGCGCCGTGTGGCGTGCCAGCGTCGGCAGGCAGGACATATGACGCCTCAGGGCCTGATGCTGATCCTCGCCGCGTCCCTGATCGGCCTCGGTCTGGGCGCCGCCTTCGCGCGTCGCCATCGACTGGCATCCGTCATCGGCGGCCAGCTGGGCGGCCTCGGAGCGCTGGTTGCCATCCTGGCCCTGGTAGGCCCCGCGGGAGAGTGGTTTGCGGCTCTGGCAGTGGGCCTCACGGTCCTGCATGGGCTGCTCGTCACCACCCTGCAGGAGGCCGGCGGCGACGAGATCCTGGCCGACGACGACGGCGACCCGCTGAAGTGGTAAGCGAGCTTTCGGTGCTGCCGGCCCTGACGCCGGCTCTGCTGCTGGCGGCAGCCGTGGCCGATCTCACCGGGCGTCGCACGGGAGCGCACGTGGCGCGCGGGATCGCTGCCGCCGCAGCCCTGGCCACCGCCTGGGTCGTGCTGGACTCTGGTCCGTTGCGCCTGCCTCTGTATCACTGGCTGACCCTGACCGAGCCAGGGGAGAGAGCGGTCGATGCCGGTCTGTTCTGTGACGGTTCAGCCGCCGCCCTGCTGGTTCTGTTGAGTCTGTGGACGGTGGCAGCGCCGCTGGTGACCGGCCGGCAGGATGGCCGGACAGGGGCGGCATTGGACCTGGCCGCCGTCGGGGGCGGCATCGTCATCATCGCCGATGGCGCGCTGCTGTCGCTGGCGGGAACAGAGCTGTTGCTGGCTGCCACCTTCGTCCATGGCGCCTGCGGGTCGGCGACCACGCCGGCGGCGCGGCGTCTGCTTGCCGCCACGCGACTGGGCGGCATGGCACTGGTCGGTACGCTGGTCTTTGCCGACGCCGGGGCCGCGCCCTGGCTGGCCATGTTGGCCGCCGCCATCCTCGTCGGTGCCTGGCCCTGCCATTCGTGGCTCGAGGATCTGGGAGACAGTGGTTCAGCCACCGGCATCCGCCTCGTGGCGGCGGTGGTCGGGCTCTGTCTGTTCCTGCGTTTCGCCGAGCCGCTGCCGGCTGCCGTGGCCGTCATCTTTGCCCTGTCTTCGATGATTTCGGTGGTCTCGAGTCTGTCGACGCAGGATCTGTTCCGCGCCCAGGTGATGACGATGGCCGCCCAGGGAAGCCTGGTGCTGGCGGCGGCGACGCTGGTGCCGATGGCGGCGCTGATGCTGGTGGCTGCCTACGGCGCCGCCCAGCTGGCACCGGCGATGGCTCTGGCTCGGATCGAATCCGCCCTGCCCGCGATCCCGCGACGCTTCACCGAGCTCGGCGGTCTTGCCGCCGTGCTCCCCTGGCCACGCTGGTTGACGCTGGCAGGTGCCATCGTCGCCTGCTTCTCGGGGCCTTCCCTGCGGGCGCACGCAGCCCTGGCCGGCCACGGGATGATCGAGGCGGGGCCGCCCGGTGCCGTCCTTGTGGTATCACTGCTCGTGCTGCCGGTCCTGCCGCTGCTGCGGCTGGCGCTGGTACCCTACTCGGGGCCCGTTCGGCATACGACGACGAGTACGGCAGCCGACGCTGCCGTTTCCATCCGGACCACCCTTGCGGTGCTCGTGCTCGTGGCCCTGGGGTCGGCAGCTGTCGGCTGGTCTGCCTTGCCGCCACCGGCGACGCTGACCGTCGCGATTGCCGCCGGGGCGGCAGCGATCGCAGTTCTGGCCGGGTTCCTGCTGTGGCGCAACGGTCCTTCCGGTCGCGAGGCCGTGCCGTCGCCGGCGCGATCGTGGGCAGATGAAGGCTTCGGGGTCTCTCGAGTCCTCACCGCGTGCGGCGTCGCCCTGCAGGCTACGGGACGCTTCTGTTGGACGGCGATCGACAGCACCCTCTTCGGCGGCGTGCCCGGCGCCGTCGGCCTGACGCTGCGCGCCACCGGCTGGCTGCTGGCGCGGCTCCATGACGGCCGGTCCGGCTGGGCCATGGCCGCCGCCGTCGGTACCATCGCGATTCTGCTGTGGTCGACCCGGACGGGGGGCACCTGGTGAGTCCGGCGACCACCTGTCTCATCCTGCTGCCCATCGGTACGGCGGCGGTTCTGGCCTGCCTGGCCGGCCGCCGGCTGGCGGCTGAAATCGTCGCCGGGGTCAGTCTCTGCGCCCACGTCATTCTCGTCGTCGCCCTCTACCTGACCTACGCCGCGCCCCGGTCCGCGCTCGAGGCATCCTGGCTACCCGCCCTTGGCAGCCAGATCCTGCTGGCCGTCGACGGTATCAGCATCCATGCGATCCTGGTGTTGACGGCGGTGTTCGTCGTTGCCGTCATCGCCGAGATCCGTCTGCAGGCCGAGGGTGCCTCGGTGCCGCGCCTGGCACTGATCTTTGTCGTGGTGGCGGCCATGGACCTGTTCCTGCTGTCCCACGACGTGCTGAGCGCCGCAGCGGCTCACGGTACTGCAGGACTGGCCCTGGCAGCGCTGTTGGGAATCGGCACCGATCTGGCGGGTCGGTCGGCGGCCAGACGGTTTGCCAGCTGGGCGGTGGCCGGCACGATCCTGTTGTCCACGTCGGCGGCCATCCTGTCGGCGGTGGCCGGTTCGACCGTCATCGATGACCTGACGCACATCGATCCGGGTGCGGCACGCTTCGCCGCTTCGCTGCTGGCGCTGGCCATGGCCATGCAGTTGCCACTGATCCCACTGCACACGTGGCTGGCCCCCGTGGCTGCCGCCGGAAGCCTGGCAGGGCGCACCCTCGTGTTCGGCGCCTGGTGCGCTGCCGGTGTCATCGGCCTGCTGCGCTACGGTCTCGGCCTGTTTCCGGATCTGCTGGCGTACGCCGCCCCGGTGCCGCTCTACTGGGGTACGGCAACGCTGGCCTACGCGGCACTACTGGCGGTCGCCCAGCGGGAGCAGGATCTGCCACGACGACTGTCGTGGGTCACCCTCGGTGCCGGTGGCCTGCTGCTGGTCGGCGTGGCCGGGCTCGAGACCTCTGTCGTGCTGGGGGCCTGGTTGTACGCCAGCGCCCAGGCGCTGCCGCGGGTCGCACTGCTGTTGCTGGCGCAGTGGATCACACATACCGGGGCGCGTCGCGGCACTCTGGCTGCCATCTGGGCGACGCTGGCCCTGGTGCTGGTCGCCGCACCGGGGGCGAGTCTGTTCCCCGGCTGGCTGCTCGTGGTGACGGGCACCGCCAGTCCAGTCGTGGCCGGGATACTGATGCTGGCAACTGTGACCATGGCCTTTGCCCTGCTGGTGCCCACCGTACGTCTGGCCCGCGTGCGCACAGGCCCCGGCCTGCCCGTCGCGCTGTCGCGACTGCTCGTGGCGGTGCTGGCGGTGGTGCTGCTCACAGGCTGGTTCCCCGGTTCCTTCGTGGACCGCACACGACCGGACGTGGAGGGGCTTCTGGAGAGGGTGCCGCCCACGGCGACGGCGGCACAGGTCACGGAGGAGGCCCCGTGACCTGGACCGATCTGCAGGCCCCCGAGCTGGCGCCTGAAATCCTGCTGGCCCTGGTCGCCCTGGTACTGGCGTTGCTCGATGCCGTGATGTGGCCTCGACGCACGAGCCGTGCCATCGCCTACGCGACGCTCCTGGGACTGCTCACGGCCCTGGCGATCGCCCTGCAGGCATGGGACCGTCCCTGGCGCGGCGACACACACTGGCTGGCAGCGGATCCCGCAGCTGCTTTCGCCGACGTTCTCATTCTGTGCGGTGTCGTGCTGGCAGCGCTGATGGCAACGGGTGCGCCGGCATCACCGCAACGGGCCGGGACCTGTCTGCTGATGCTGCCGGCAACCCTGGGGGCCATGGTCGGCGCCGGCGCGCAGGATCTGCTGACCCTGTTCGTGGGGTTCGAGCTGGCCGCCATCAGTCTGGTAGCGTATCAGGCCCTCGACGATCCACCCCGGGGACGGCACGGGTTGCGCGCGGCGCTGCGGTACTCGGGTCCGGCGAGCGCGGCAACGGCGCTGTCAGCTCTCGGTATCGCCTGCCTGTGGTCGGCCTCCGGCAGCCCGGCTTTCGAGGCTCTCGGCACGGGGCTGAATGAGGGCTCGGCACCACGCGCAGCCGTGGGCGGCGGACTGCTGCTGGCGGGGCTGGCCGTCCGCGCCGGGGCCGTACCGTTTCATCTGTGGCTCGCCGATGTTGCCGTGGGATGCGCCCCGTCCGCGGTTATGCTCACCCTCAGCGTCGGCGTGCTGCCGGCGTTGATCGTGCTCGGCCGTCTGGCCGCCGGTCCGCTGGCAACGCTGGTGCCCGACCTCGGAGGCCTGCTGTTGCTGCTGGCGGTACTGTCATCGACGGCAGGCGCGCTGCTGGCTCTGCCGCAGCGTCGGCTGCGACGCCTGCTCGGGTACGCCGTGCTGGCCCACGTCGGCTTCGTTCTGGCCGGCATCGCTACGCACGTCGGCGAGGATCCCTTCTCCGGTACCGTCTTCCTGCAACTGGCTGCTCTTGTGCCCGCTGTCGCCGGCTGCCTGGCGGTGGCCGGTCTGGCCGGTGACACGCACGGAAGCACGGCCAGCGGCCTGGCGCAGAGCCGGCCGGGACAGGGCGTGTTGCTGTGTCTGTTTCTCGTGGCCCTGGCGGGTCTGCCTCCCACCCTGGCTTTCGCCGGGAGGGGTGCCCTCTGGTCCGCTCTTTACAGCCAGGGCCAAGGCGTAGTCACCGGGCTCGTCTCCATCGTCCTGATGCTCAACGGTCTGGTCCTTGCCGGGGCGTTGATCCGTTTTGCCGGTCGGGTCATATTCGACGCACCGCCACCCGAACCGGTGCCGGAGGCGACGTCCGCCGTGCTGGCCGCCGCCGTGCTGGCGGCAACGGTGCTGCTCGTCTTCGGTCTGTGGCCACTGCCCATCGCGCGGGCAGCGGCGCTGGCGGCCGGGGGCTGATGGCCGCCGAATCCGACGGGCGGCAGCAACCCTCCGCCCTGCGGCAGGTCACGGCCCTTGCCGGTGCCGGTGTACAGTTCGCCGTTACCGTGGCCCTGTGTACAGCGGCAGGCTGGTGGCTTGATGATCGATTGGGTCTGTCCCCCTGGCTGCTGCTGACGGGGGGCCTCATCGGCGCCGTCGCAGCCTTCTTTCAACTCTATCGCGCGTTGATCGATTCGAGCACCGACACCACGCAGACAGACAACAAAGACGGGGAGAGCTGATGTTGCAGCAGGTTTGGGTCGCGGTGGCTACAGGGATCGCCGTCGCCGGGGTCAGTGCGCTGATCGCCTGGTTCGGACTGCGCTGGTCGGCACGCCGCCCAGGCACCATGATGGTCGCCGTGCTGGGAGGCACCCTGGTGCGCCTCGTCCTCGTCGGTGGCGTGTCCGTTCTGCTGCTGCTGTTCACCGATGTACACCACATCGGCTACGCCGTCGGACTGATCGGCGCCTACCTGGTTTTTCTCGGTATCGAGGTGGCTCTCGTGGCCCGCTCGGCGAATCGAAGGCGGCCGCTGGCTGGGCCCGACGGAGGTGTTGACAAGGGCGAAGGCTAGCCACATTTTCTGGCGGGCCAACGAAGATTGTGGTCCCCGGAAAGCCGCAAAACTTCTACAATTCCCTTCTGTGACGGAGTAGATGGCAGCAGACGCAGACGGTCAGGTCGACGTCATCGGGCACATCCTGGATCACCATTCCCTGGAAGTACCGTTCATCAACGCCCATCATATCTTCGACGGGCACATCGAACTTCCGCACTTTGAGGTCTTTGGCATCGACATGTCCATCACCCGTCACGTGGTGATGATGTGGGTTGCCAGCGCCTTGCTGATCCTGACGATGCTGGCCTCCTTCCGCCGGCCGAGCATGGTGCCCACGGGTCTGGCCAACTTCCTCGAGACCATTGTCGTCTTCCTGAAAGACGAGGTCATCATGCCGGTGATGGGGGAGAGCGGCAAGACCTTCCTCCCTTTCCTGCTGACGATCTTCTTCTTCATCCTCTACTGCAACATGCTCGGGTTGATCCCGTACACGGCGACGGCGACGGGTAACATCAGCGTCACCGCGGCCCTGGCACTGATCTCCTTCACCGTGACCCAGGGCGCGGGTATCGTCAACAACGGGTTCTTCAGCCACTGGAAGAACCTGGTGCCCGGCGGCCTGCCGGCGCCGTTGTTGATCATCATGATCCCCATCGAGATCATCGGCATGCTGGCCAAGCCGTTTGCCCTGTGCATCCGACTGTTCGCCAACATGATCGCCGGACACATCGCCATCCTCGTGTTCCTCGGCCTCATCATCATGTTGAAGAGCTACCTGGTGGCACCGGCCTCTATCGCCCTGGCGGCGGCGCTCTACATGCTCGAGATCTTCATCGGCTTCGTACAGGCCTTCATATTCACTCTGCTCACGGCGCTGTTCGTGAGTATGGCCGCGCATCCGGATCACTGATCCGGGAGCCATCGGTCTTTTCGATTTTTCGTTCACTTTAGGAAGGAATCACAAAAATGGAACTGGCATACTTGGGTGCCGCCATCGGCGCTGGACTCGGCGCCATCGGCGCCGGACTCGGAATCGGCCTGCTCGCCTCCAGCGCCATGGAGGGTATCGCCCGTCAGCCCGAAGCTGTCGGTGACATCCGCACCAACATGATCATCGCCGCCGCCCTCATCGAAGGTGTGGCGCTGCTGGCCGAGATCATCTGCGTCCTCGTCGTCGTGACGAAGTAGCAATGGATCTTCTCTCCCCTCATCCCGGTCTGATTCTGTGGACGATCATCACCTTTGTCGTGGTGCTCGTCATACTGAAGGCAAAGGTGTGGGGCCCGTTGCTCGCCGCTCTCGACGAACGGGAGCGCAGCATCCGCGAGGCCCTCGAGAGCGCCGACCGCGCCCGCGAGGAAGCCCAGACACAGCAGGCCGAACACGAAAAGCGGCTTGCCGAGGCGGAATCACAGGCGCGGCAGATTGTCAGCGAAGCGCGAGAAGCGGCGGAGAAGGTCGGTCAGCAGGTCGTGGCTGACGCCAGGGAGGAAGCCGAACGCACGGCCCAGCGGGCCAGCGAGGCCATCGAGGCTGAGAAGCGTGCGGCCCTCGCCCAGCTACGCCGGGAGGCAGCTGACATAGCTGTCGGTGCCGCCGGGGCGATCCTCAATGCCGAACTCGATGCCGACCGCAACCGCAAGCTGGCCGATGATTTCATCGCCAGCCTGCCAGACGCGAGCAACTGACCGGACCCATTCCATGGCATCGACCCCATCACCTGAAGTCGTCCGGCGCTATGCCGTCACTCTGTTGGAAGCCGCGGCAGAGACCGGTGTGTCCGAGGCCGTGACCCGTGACCTGGAGGGGCTCCAGGCGAGCCTCACAGGATCTCCGGATCTGCAGGAGTTTCTCGGCAACCGCCTCGTCGACGGCGCCGCGGCAGCCGATGCCCTGGCAGCAATCTTTGCCGGCAAGGTCGATAACCTCACCACCAACTTCCTGAAGATGGTGGCCCAGCGCCGCCGGGCGAACCTGCTCGGCACCATCGTCGACACGGCGCTGCGCCTGATCGCCGAACGCGAGGGCGTGGCCACCGCCGAAGTGCGCTGCGCCACCGAGCTTTCTGGCGAGCAGGTCGATCGCCTGCAGGAACGCCTGTCCACACATACCGGCCAGCGCGTGCAGGTCGAAGTACAGGTCGACCCGGATCTGCGGGGCGGCATCGTGGCCCGCATTGGCGACACAGTCTTCGACGGCAGCGTCGAGACCCAACTAGCACGGTTGCACCGGCGTCTCGCCGGCGTAGCCTCCGCATCCTGAACAGAAGACGAGACCGAAATGCCCGCCGACGCCATCGTTCAACCCGACGAGATATCCAAGGTTCTCAAGCAGCAGCTGCTTGGGTTCGAAAAGGAAGTCGACGTCTATGAGAGCGGCACCGTCCTGTATGTAGGAGACGGCATCGCCCGCGTTCACGGCCTGGGGAACGTACGAGCCACCGAGCTGGTCGAATTCCCCCACGGCATCATGGGAATGGCCCTCAATCTCGAAGCCGACAACGTGGGGTGCGTCCTCTTCGGTGACGACACCATGATCCACGAGGGTGATTCCGTAAAGCGCACGGGAAGCATCGTCGAGGTCCCGGTGGGTGACGAACTGCTCGGCCGCGTCGTCAATCCCCTGGGCATGCCCATCGACGGCAAGGGCGAGATCCAGACGGCCCAGTCACTGCCGGTGGAACGCAAGGCGCCGGGTGTCATCGACCGTCAGTCGGTGCACGAGGCGGTACAGACGGGGATCAAGATCGTCGACTCCACCGTACCGATCGGGCGAGGTCAGCGCGAGCTGATCATCGGCGACCGGCAGACGGGCAAGACCGCCATCGCCGTCGACACGATCATCAATCAGAAGGGCGGCGACCTCATCTGCATCTATGTCGCCATCGGCCAGAAGGCATCCACCGTCGCCAAGGTGGTTGCCGAGCTGGAGGCCAACGGCGCCATGGAGTACACCATCGTCGTGTCGGCCACCGCTTCCGATCCGGCGCCGTTGCAGTTCATCGCACCATACGCCGGCTGCTCCATGGGTGAGTACTTCCGCGACAACGGCAAACACGCGCTGATCATCTACGACGATCTGACGAAACAGGCCTGGGCCTACCGTGAGATGTCGTTGGTCCTGCGGCGCCCGCCGGGCCGTGAGGCCTACCCGGGCGACGTGTTCTACCTGCACTCCCGCCTGCTCGAACGGGCCTCGAAGATGAGCGACGAGAAGGGCGCCGGGTCGCTGACAGCGCTGCCGATCATCGAGATTCTCGAAGGCGACGTGTCGACCTTCGTACCGACGAACGTCATCTCCATCACCGACGGTCAGATTCTGCTCAAACCCGAACTGTTCTACTCCGGCAACCGGCCCGCCATGGACGTTGGGGCCTCGGTGTCGCGCGTCGGTTCGGCAGCGCAGACCAAGGCCATCAAGGGCGTCTCCAAGTCGATCAAGGGCGATATCTCGCGCTATAACGAGGTCAAGGCCTTCGCCCAGTTCGGCACCTCCGATCTCGATCAGGCGACGCGCGACCTGCTCAATCGCGGCGAGAAGCTGATGGAGATCCTGAAGCAGGGACAGTATTCGCCTCTGGCCATGGAGGACGAGGTCGTGGCCCTGGCAGCCATCGACTTCATCCTCGATCTGCCGACGGCGGACGTGCGCCGCTTCGAGGAGGAGCTGCTGGCCTACATGCGTGACCGCCAGTCCGAGTTGATGGCGACAATCCGCGACAGCCGCGATCTCAGTGACGAGTCCAAGGAACAGATGGGTGCCGCCATCGAGACCTTCAAGAGCACTTTCCGGACATCTGAGGGATAGGAGCGTGTCCAAGCATTCCATTTGCGCTGTGGCCGCGCCCTTGGCGCCGCTCGCTACGTTCCGCTCACTCTCTGAATCTCGTTTCAATTCAGGTCACTCGCGCGCCTTGCGAGCAACGCCAATGACACGACCTCGCTGCAAAGCGAATACTGGGACACGCTCCTAAGGAAAACAGCACCGGTGGCAACCCTCAAACAACTTCGCACGCGCGTATCGTCGATCACCAACATCCAGCGGGTCACCAACGCGATGTATATGGTGGCCGCCGCGAAGATGCGTCGTGCTCAGGAGGCGATCGAGTCCGCCCGTCCCTACGCCGAGCAGCTGGACCTGACACTGCGGCGTCTGCAGGCAGGTGTGGACGCCGACGCTCATCCGTTGTTTCAGGAGCGCCCGGTGGAGCGTATCGCCGCCATCGTCATCACTGCCGATCGCGGTCTCTGTGGCGGCTTCAACGGCAATGTGGGCCGCATGGCTCGTGTCGAGCTCGAATCCCACAGCACCAGGAATGTCGATATCGAGTTGACTACGGTGGGCCGCAAGGGACGCGATTTTCTGCGCCACCGGGGGTTTGACGCAGAACATCATCATGCAGACGTGTTCCGCGATCTCAACTTCGCCCACGCCGCGACCATCGCTCAGCAAGTGACCCGTGACTATGTCGAGGGCAAGGTCGACCGCGTGTTGTTGATTTACTCGCAATTCCGTTCGGTGGCCAATCAGATCCCCGTCGTGCAGCAGCTGCTGCCGATTCGATCAGATGACACTGATGACAGCAGTCCGACGGTGGCCGAGGACTATATCTTCGAGCCTGACCCGGATCAGTTGCTCGAGGCTCTGGTGCCGCGCCACGTCAATTTCCAGGTGTGGAGCGCGCTGCTGGCGACGAACGCTGGGTTCTTTGCCGCCCAGATGACGTCGATGGACAACGCCACAAAGAACGCCGGTGATCTGATCGACGAGCTCACCCGCGAGATGAACAAGGAACGTCAGAGCTCCATCACCCTGGAGCTGATGGACATCATCGGCGGCGCCGAAGCCGTCGCCTAAACGAGGCAGATGAGTGGAATGAAAGAAGGCACCGTCAAAGAGATCATCGGCGTCGTCATCGACGTGGACTTCGCCGGTGGCGAGTTGCCCCCCATCAACAACGCTCTGGAGGTCAACAGCGAGGACAGCCCCATCGACGGCCGCCTGGTTCTCGAGGTGCAGCAGCACCTCGGAGAGAGCCTGGTCCGCTGTGTCGCCATGGACTCCACCGACGGTCTGGGCAGAGGCGCCCGTGTCGTCGACACCGGCTCACCGATCATGGTGCCGGTGGGGGAGAACGCCCTCGGCCGTCTGTTCAACGTTATCGGTGAACCGGCTGACGGCAAAGACCCCGTGCCGGCCGACACACCGCGCAAGCCATTACACCGCGAGCCGCCGTCGCACCAGGAGCAGGTCACGTCCGATCAGATGCTGGAGACCGGCATCAAGGTGATGGACCTGGTTTGCCCCTTTGCCCGCGGCGGCAAGCTGGGACTGTTTGGCGGGGCCGGCGTTGGCAAGACGGTCATCCTGACAGAGCTGATCAATAACGTCGCCTCCGGCCACGGCGGCTACTCGGTGTTCGCCGGTGTCGGCGAGCGCACGCGTGAAGGCAACGACCTGCTCGGAGAACTGGAGGAGTCGGGCGTCATCGACAAGACGGCCATGGTCTTCGGCCAGATGAATGAACCGCCGGGCGCCCGTCAGCGCATCGCATTGACGGGACTGACCATCGCCGAGCACTTCCGCGATGAGATGGGCCAGGACGTCCTGTTCTTTGTCGACAACATCTTCCGCTTCATCCTCGCCGGTGCCGAGGTCTCCGCCCTGCTGGGCCGCATGCCGTCAGCCGTCGGTTATCAGCCGACACTGGCCACCGAGATGGGCGCCCTGCAGGAACGCATCACGACGACGAAGAGCGGTTCTATCACATCGGTGCAGGCCATCTACGTGCCGGCCGACGACTACACCGACCCGGGCGTGGTCTCGGCCTTCGCCCACCTCGACGGCCGGATCGTGCTCGAGCGCTCGCTGGCCGACCAGGGACTGTACCCGGCGGTCGATCCGCTGGCCTCAAGCTCCCGCATCCTCGACCCCCGCGTCGTCGGCGAGGAGCACTACAACGTCACGCAGCGTGTGCAGGAGGTCCTGCAGCGGTACCGCGATCTGCGTGAGATCATCGCCATTCTCGGCATCGATGAACTGTCCGATGAGGACAAGCTGGTCGTGTCGCGGGCGCGTAAGATCCAGTTCTTCCTGACCCAGCCGTTCACGGTGGCCCAGGTGTTCACCGGCATCGAAGGCGCCTACGTCAAGGTGGAAGACACGGTCCGTGGCTTCAAGGGACTGGTGGACGGTGACTACGACGACGTTCCCGAGCAGGCCTTCAGCATGGTGGGCACCATCGAGCAGGCCCTCGAGAAGGCCAAGAGCCTGTAGGTCATGCCGGCGAACTTTCAACTGCGCATCGTGACACCGGAGAAGATCCTCCACTCCGGCGAGGTGGCCAGCCTGCAGGCGCCCGGTTCGGAGGGCTCCTTCGGGGTTCTGGCGAATCACGCGTCCATGGTGGCCTCGTTGAAGACCGGGATTCTCGATTTTGTCGAGGACGGCAGCCGGCGGCATCTGGCCACGAGTGGCGGCTTCGTTGAAGTCTCCGGCGAGGGCGTCACCGTGCTGGCCGAGACCGCTGAGTTTGATGATGACATCGACGTAGCCCGCGCCGAGGCATCCCGTGACCGGGCGAGCGAACGGTTGGGCAGTGCCGAATTTGATCGAATCCGCACCGAGGCAGCTCTGGGCCGCGCCCTCAATCGCTTGAAGGTGGCTTCCGTCTCCACCTGACCGCCAATGTCGGCTGTCTCCCCGGAATTACGCGGGTTTCTCGAAACCCACATCCCCCTCATAGAGGACGAACTGTTTTCGTTCCTGCCGCTGCAGGAGCCGGAAGAGTTCATGTATCGGCCCATGCGCGACTACCCCGAGCGGGGTGGCAAGCGCTCACGGCCGGCTCTCGTGCTGCTGTCATGCGCCGCCCACGGTGGCGACGTCTCCAAGGCGCTGCGTACCGCCGCCGCCTTCGAAATGTTCCAATCCTTCGCCCTGCTGCACGACGATATCGAGGATGATTCCGAGATGCGGCGTGGCAAGCCATGCATCCACCGGCTGCATGGTGTGCCGTTGAGCATCAACGTGGGCGACGCGCTGTACGCCAAGGTCTTCGAGGTGCTGGCGGCCAACCGCGAGATCCTCGACAGCGAGATGACACTCGACCTGATCGAAGAGATGATCCGGGGCTCCCGCGAGACCTTTGAGGGGCAGGCCTACGATGTAGGCTGGATCCGGGGCCGCATGGTGCCGACGGAAGACGAGTTCATGTTGATGCTGCGCAAGAAAACGGGCTGGTACACCGGCCGTGGTCCCTGCAAGGCGGGGGCCATGATCGCCGGTGCCACAGAGGAGCAGCAACGCGCCATCGGCGACTTCGGCGAAGCCATGGCCATCGGTTTCCAGATCCGCGACGACCTGCTGAACCTGTCCACCCCGGAAGGGGACGCGGCCACCGCTCCCGGGATCACGTCGGGCGCCTACGGCAAGGAACGTGGCGGGGATATCGCCGAGGGCAAGCGCACGCTGATCATCATCGATCTGCTGCGCAAGTGTGATGAGGCAGAACGGGCTGAGATTCTGGGCGTGCTGCACGCACACCGCGACAAAACGACTCCCGAGCAGATCGAACGGGTGATCGAACTGGCCACGGACCGGGGCGCCATCGCGTATGCCGAACAGGAATCACGCAAGCGTGGCGAGGAAGCGGTGAGCCTGCTGGAAGCACTCCCCGATACGCCGCAGCGCCAGCTGCTCGGGGAGATGCTGGAGTTCTTCGTGCAGAGGGCGTTTTAGGGGTTCGGTGCTGGCTCCGAGCGCCGGCAGCGACCGGGACGCTCTGGCGAGGACGCCGGATGGCGGTGGGGTTGGGTTAAGAAGGTGGTTCTGATGGGTGACGAGCCCGGCACTTCCCGAGTGCGTGGTGTTGATTGCCATTCTCTGGGTTCTTCCCTTCGATTCAAGATGTTCTGGTGCTGGCGGTGCCGGGTCTCTCGGGAACCTGAGATGGCGGGGTTCCATCCCGGCGTCCTGATCGCCCTCGCACCCCGGTCGCTGCCGACGCTCGGGGTTGCACGGGTTTCTGTGGTCTGATTTCGGATTCCGCAGTACACGGTTCGTGGTGCTACCCTCCCATGGAACTGGCCTGGCGGTCCAGGTCCTGCCTGCTCCTGGCTGTCGAAATCTCACCAGATATCACCCTACCTGAATATGTGTCCCTCAGCATAATCGAGTATTCTCGATATTCTGGAAATGCGCCTATCCCGATTTGCCATGGAATACCAGGTTATGTCGCGTGATCTACCGTGAGGGTTGACCGGGTTCACCGGGGCGGCCTTGGTTTGCGTTGGTGGTGCGAATGGTGTGGCCGGATAGTGCGGGCCGCCACATACTGTATTGTTAGCGCGATGAGGAGAGTGATGAACCAAGGATGGTTTGAGGAAGAGCAGAAGCGAGCGATCCTCTTCGTTCAATGGGACCGCTTGTGTGGTGGACACCGCCTGCGGCCACGAGTGGACCAGAGCACTCTTGCTCAGGCGAAGGGTTGCGGAGAGGCGTGGTTCATAGGCAGGGCCATCGGTGGCCTCTCCCTTCCTCCCCAACATCCATTGCCAGGTTCACGCGGTCCGTGGTAGCTGGCAACGGGGTTTGCTCGTCGCTACGGCAGTACGCCGAGGTCAGTGCAGGGAGGAGAGCCGGAGCAGAGGAGCAGGGAGGACTCTACGAGACGTGGTGGCGGTCAACGAAGACCCGTGTCTGCTGGAGACCTCAACGATAACATCAAATGGACCAGACCGACTGGCAGTGGGGCAGAGGCGATCGGTACTCTTCGCTGCATCACTGGTTCACAATCGGCTGGTGGTTCCTCGCAGGTCAAATCTGTGTTCTGCAAAGAGATACATAGTGAAAGTACAGATATCGCTACTGATCATTACTCTGATCGCCTCGGTCTGTAATGGGCAGACACCGAAATCAAACAAGAGATGTCTGCGATGCCGGAGACCTCACCGAAGACTTGGCTGACATACCACCTG
>DASCMS010000087.1:0-69495 GCA_036011085.1 Candidatus Latescibacterota bacterium | reverse complement strand
GCTGCTTCGCCGATCTGCGCTGACCCAAAGACCTGGACTGCCACGTTGACACTGTTGATCTCGCCACGCTATCCTCAGAGCAACGTGCTCAGGGGCGCGTCCATGTCCGCGGAAAGGGTTGAACCCACCCAGTAGACTTCAGTGACACCGCTGAAACGTCCTTCTTTCAGCCTGTTCGTGCGGACATCAGGCAGATGCAATGAAAGGAGGGTGTCTTGTCGACCCCTACTCGCAGTCTTCCCGCGTCGCCCAACCTGGAGCACCTGCGCAAACAGGCCAAGGACCTGCAGCGCGACCATCAGAATGGTCGTGCCGAAGCCCTGGGTCGGATTCGCGATTTCCTCCCAAAACTGTCCAGTGCGGGCCTCGCGGAGGTCGCCTCTGCCGTCGTCTCGCGTACGGACGCCCAACTCGTGATCGCCCGAGAGTACGGCTTTGCCAGCTGGCCACTGCTGGCGCAGGCGGTTGAGGCGCCTCCGCCTCCGACCCAGAGCCTGAAATCTGTCATCGAGCAGGGCGATGTCACTGCCATCACCGAGATGCTGCAACAGAACCCCCATCTGCGTGACCAGGAATTCGGTTGGACGGACCACAAGGGGAGGCAGCGCCGCATCACCCCCATCCGTTTTGCCCATGCCCGTGACCAGCTCGCCAGTTTCTCGGCGCTACGAGATGCGGGGGCCGACATGCGACAATTCAACCTGGCCCTGTGGAACAACGCCTACAATCTGAATCTGCCCCAGGTGAAGAGACTGCTGACGCTGGGCGTGGATCCAAACAGGGGCATGGCCGTCTCGCAGACACGACTGGGCCCACGTCGCTACGATGTCGTCAATGCACTGATTGACGCAGGTGCCGAGTTCGAAGACGGACCTCGTATGGACATCCATCGGGGTCGCCTCGACGCGCTGGAGAGACGGCTGCAGAAGGATCCCTCTCTGGGTCATCAACTCTTCGAAGACAGCCTCGCAGGACAGGAACCGATGGTGCACCTGTCGGGCGAAATCGGCCCGCTGAGAGGTACCCTGCTCCACATTGCCGCTGCACACAACGACCTGGCTTCTCTGGAGCTCCTGCTACGGCACGGGGCAAACATCGACAGGCCTGCACCCGACCGCGAAGATGGCTCTGGCGGCCAGACACCGATCTACTTCACCATTGGGCGTGCGATGGCCTGGAGTCCAGGAGCTCCCGCGGATACGCCGGCCTACGAAACGTGTTGGGATTCCTTCGAGTTCTTGTCGGAGAAGGGCGCTGACCTGTCGGTACAGGCTCGATGTCTGATCAACGGGACCATCAGGAAAGTGACCCCTCTGGGATACGCCTTGGCGCGACGCGAATCGCTACGTTCACGCGCGCCTCGTCCGCAGGTTCGTGAGATGGATCGCGAGATCGACAGACTGCAGGAACTCGGTGCAAGCGACTCGGCAGCGGGTTGACCGGCAAGGGCCGTCATCATGAACGAACCAGGAGAGCGGTATACTCGATCGAGTTTTCACTGCCATCAGTCTTCGTGGTCTGTCAGGCGCAGCAGCCGGCCAGCGCCGGCGCCGCGATACTGACGCCGACTGGCGCCGGGATAAGCATATCCGTTGATGAACACGCGCCGGCTCAGGGTCGAGAGATTGGGCCGGCTACCGTGCAGAGTGTAGGGCCCGAAAACGACGACATCACCGGGATCGCCGGTGATCGTCACCGCGCCACCCAGGTCGATGTGCTCGGGCCACTCTTCGAGGCTGTGAGGCAGTCCCAGGTGTCCCTGCCGATAGGAGCCCGGCACGAAGATCAGGGGGCCGTTCTCTGCCGTCATCGGATCGATGAGTGTCGCCGTCTGCACGTAACTGCCACGACCGTTGACATCCTCCCAGCCATCGGTGCCGTGGCCACGATGCGTACTGTCCTGATGCAGCGGGAACTGCACCGTATCGCCCGGCTCCTTGTAGTGCACCTGGTTGATCAGCTGGTTCATCTCGTCACTGCCGAGGAGGGTTGCGGCCATGGCCAGAAGGCGCCGGTCCGCGCCATAGTCGAGGAGCGTCTGGTCGGCGCCACCGCACCACGAGATGCGCCGGATCCGCGCGACCTGCCGGCCGTCGACCTGCGCCTGGTCGACGACGAAGTTTGCACCCTCGTGCATGACGCTGCCGCTGAGAGGCTGCGCCATCTCCTTCAAGCGATCGCAGGCAGCCGACATCTCGGCGATGTCCGCTGCCTCGAAGACCTGCCGCAGGACGACGAATCCCTGCTCGTAGAACGCCGACACGTCGTCGGTTGTCAGTTTCATTCCGTCACGTCCTCACGCCTTCGTGCCCGTCATGGCGATGCCCTCGATGAAGAAACGCTGGGCGACGAGAAACAGCAGCGCCGCCGGCAGCGTCATGATGAGGGCGGCTGCCATCAGCAGACCCCACTCCGTGCTCTGCACCCCATTGAGATGGGCCAGCCCGAGTGCCAGCGTACGCTTGCTCTCGCTGGTGAGGTAGATCAGGGGTCCCATGAAATCGTTCCACGCGCCGAGCACGCTGAAGATGGTCACTGTGAGCAGGGCGGGCCTCGACAGGGGCAGAACGATACGCTGGAAGATCTGCCACTCGCCGGCGCCATCGAGGCGGGCCGCTTCGAACAGCTGTTCCGGCAGGGTGGCGAAGAACTGGCGCAGGAGGAAGATGAAGAAGGCGTTGCCGAAGAAGGCGGGCACCGTCAGGGGCAGGAAGGTGTCGATCCAGTGGACCTCGCTGAAGAGGATGAAGAGCGGGATCGACGTGACCTGATGGGGGATCATCATCGTCGCCAGCACGAGGCCGAAGAACAGGGCCCGATCGGGCCAGTGCAGGCGACTGAAGGCATAGGCTGCCATGGAGCAGCTCACCAGCGTGCCCAGAGTCGAGGCGCCGACGATGATCATCGTGTTGACGAGGTAGCGGAAGAAGGGGAACTGACCAAAGACCGCACGATAGTGCTCGAAGGTCAGCGGCTGGGGCCACCACTGGGGTGGTAGCCGGAACATGGCGGTGTCGGTCTTGAAGGACGTGCTCACGAGCCAGAAGAAGGGTCCGAGGAATACGACGAGCAGTCCGATGAGCAGGGCGTGCCAGGCAGCGTCACGCCAGAGATCTCGAGGGTGGGTGGCGTCGCTCATTTCACGCCCCCCTCATAGTAGACCCAGCGCTTGCCGACGACGAACTGGACGCCGGTGATGGTGAGGATCACGAGGAACAGCACCCAGGCCATGGCCGAAGCCGTGCCCATGTGCAGATTCTGGAAAGCCTCGCGAAACAGGTGCAGGACGTAGAACAGGGTTGAGTTCACCGGTCCGCCGTTCGTCATCAGGTAGGCCTGGGCGAAGACCTGGAGCGAGCCGATCAGACCCATCACCGTCATGAAGAACATGGCCGGCGAAATCATCGGCAGGGTGACGTGGCGGAAGGAGGCCCAGCGGCCGGCGCCGTCGAGCCGCGCCGCCTCCTGCAGGGATCGGGGCACGCCCTGCAGGGCGGCGAGGAAGATGATCATGCCGCCCCCCGCATTCCACAGACCCATGATGACGAGAGCCGGCTTCGACAGATGTTCCGACGTCAACCACGGCAGCTGGGGCAGCCCCAGGTACCCGAGGACGATGTTGATGAGGCCGTACTCACCGTTAAATAGCCAGGCCCACAACAGGCTGCCGGCCACGAGGGGTACGACGGTGGGCAGGTAGAAGAGGGCGCGATATATGGCGCGGCCCCGAATGGGCCGGTTGAGCAACATGGCCAGACCCAGGGACATGGCGATGCTCACCGGTACCGAGATCGCGGTGAAGTAGAGGGTGTTCCACAGGGCGATCAGGAAGTAGCGGTCGGTGGTGAAAAGCCGGACGTAGTTGTCGACACCTTCCCAGGTCGCCGGCGTGATGATCTCGTAGCGGGTGAAGCTGTAGACGAACGTCGTGACGATCGGTCCCACGGTGAAGATCAGCAGGCCGAGCAGGGCGGGAAGGGCGAACAGGTAGCCGGCCCAGGCCTGGCGCCGGTGCAGGGTCATGGCGCCAATTCGACGACCGCTGACCACCCCCCGCCAGATGAGCGCGGCTGCCAGCACGAGTCCCAGTGTCAGATAGATGGCCGACCAGTCGACGGGGTCACCGCGATCCTTGTCGAGGAATCGGTCGAGCTGAGCCTGGGTCTCGCGCGTGGCCACGGTCAACGCTTCCTGCGGTGACAGCTTGCCGTGGATGACCTGGTCCACGGCCACCCCCATCTCCGTGCTCAGGGCGGCACCGACGGCCGACACGGGCCGGTAGTGAGAGAAGCGCATCTGGTCGATGGCCAGCCGCCAGAAGGGGCTCGACTGGAAGAATGGATCGTTGCCGGCACTCAGCAGGGCGGGCAGCTTGTTACTCGAGGTCGCCATGAAACGCTGCGATTCATCGCGCAGGATGAAGCGGGCGAAGCGCCAGGCCCCCTCCGGCTGCTTGCTGCCTCGTGGCATGACGAGGCTGAAGCCACCCGACCAGGTGGCGGGCACTCCGTCATCGGCATAGGGAGCCGGGGCCGCGGCCCAGTCGAGATCGGCGCCATACCGCTCGAGCATGGTCAGCGTACCCACATCGAGGACGATCATGGCGATGCGACCCGTGATGAAGGGGTTCTGACTGTCGGCGCCGAACCCGGTCTGCAGGCTCAGCAGCTGCTCGATGCCATACTCGCGCACATAGTCCCGGATCCACGTCAGGGCTTCGACATTACGCGGGTCATCGAGGGTGACGCGGCGGCCATCGTCGGCGAGGAAACGTCCCTCCTTCTGCCAGCAGTAGAGGTAGAGCCCGGTGTTGCCCCAGATGGGGACAGCCCCGATCTGTTCGAGGCGCCCGTCGGGTCGGCGACGTGTCAGCTTGCGGGACATCTCCCGCATTTCACTCCACGTGCGCGGGGGACGATCCGGATCGAGTCCGGCCTGGCGGAAGAGCTCGCGGTTGTAGTAGAGAAGCCGCACGTCCGTGTCGTAGGGCACGGCGTAGAGGCGGCCATCGTAGAGGCACTCCTGCCACGGCGCCTCGAAGAAGTCTTCGCCGCGAACCCCGTCGCGCCGGGCGTATTCGTCCATGGACTGGAAGGCGTTGCGCGCCGCGTAACTGGCGACCTGGAAGCGGTCGAAAACGGTCAGATCGGGGGCCACACCCCCGGCGACGGCGGGCAGGATCTTGGCGATGATGTGGCTGTACGGGACGTCGACCTGCTCGACGACGAACTCGGACTGAGACCGGTTGAAACGATCGACGAGCTCGACGACGACGTCGTAACTGGAGCCGCTGGTGAACAAATTCCAGAAGACGACCTTCCGCGGCGCCGTGTCCCCGGAGGAGGACTCGCCAGTGGCCGTGAGGGGAAGGGCGAGCGTCAAGAGTGCGATCAGGCAACTGACACCGGGCACCAGCGGGTGGCGTCGGCAGGATGGGTCGGGTTCTGGAGTCATCAATAGCTGGCGTCAGGTGGCGTATGTTGCGCTCAGGCACAGCTGGCACACCAACGGTAGTGAATCGAGAGTCTACTGTCTGCTGCGACAGGCGACATCGCATATCTTGGCCCGCAACCGTCCACCAACACAGATGATGCGAGAGGAAGTCATGACCAGCGCTGCCTACTGGCCTCTGCCCACTGGCGAACCGGAAGAAAGCGGCTTGTGCACACGCAGGCTGCAGCGCATCCATACTGTGATGGAGGGCTTCGTGTCGGCCCGGACCATCGCCGGAGGCATCACCGCCGTGGCGCGCAACGGCCGGTTGGTGCACGCCGCGTGTCACGGAGTCATGGACGCCGAACAACAGATCCCCATGCGGGAGGATGCCCTCTTCCGCATCCATTCCATGACCAAGCCGATCACGACGGTGGCAGCCCTCATGCTGTACGAGGAGTGCGCCTTCTTCCTGGACGATCCACTGCAGCAGTACCTGCCCGCCTTCGCCGACGCGCAGGTCGCCACGACCCGAGAAGACGGCACCGAGGAGCTGGTGGAGCCCTGGCGGCCCATCACCATTCACGACGTTATGACACACACTGCCGGCTTCACCTACGATCTGGTGCCGAAGGCGCCAGGACGGGGATGGGATCTGGCGGCCTTCGTGGCACAATTCGCGCGAGTGCCCTTGATCCACCAACCCGGCAGAGAATGGGCGTACAGCGCCTCCCATGACGTGCTGGGTCACCTCGTCGAAGTCATCTCCGAACAGCCGCTGGACGTCTTTCTGCGGGAGCGGATCTTTGCGCCCCTGGGTATGACAGATACGGATTTCCACGTCCCGCCAGAGAAGCAGGATCGGCTGGCCGTGGTCTACGAACTGGACGAGGAGGATCACATCGTGCCTGCCGCCCCCGGCGGTCGCGACTATCTGCACAAGCCGCGCTTCTTCTCAGGTGGCGGCGGCCTGGTGGCCAGTACGGCCGACTACCTCCGCTTCTGCCTCATGCTGCTCAACGGCGGCGCCCTCGACGGCCAGCAGCTGCTGAGCCGCAAGACGGTAGAGCTGATGCGCCAGGATCACCTGCCCCCGGGGCATCCGGGCATAGAACCCTTCAAGTTCGGCTACGGTCTGGGTGTGTCCGTGCTACGGAGTCTGGGTGAGAAGCAGGGAATCGGCAGCGTCGGCGAGTTCGGCTGGGGTGGCGCCGCCAGCACGGACATGTGGATCGACCCGGTGGAGAACATGGTGAGCCTCGTCATGATGCAGTTGCGACCGCCGCGTCGTCTGGGACTGACCAAGAAGATCAAGGACGCCATGTACCAGGCGCTGGTATGACCGGGGGAAGCTGTCGATAGTGGACGCGCCGTTCAGGCCTCGTAGTGCCCGTGAATCTCCGACAGGGTCAGCTTCCCCTTGGCCACGGCCAGGATCTCCTCGTAGAGTTCCGGTCCCATCTCGTCGATCGTGCGCTCGCCGCGGATGATCGGCGAGACGTCTAAGTCGACGTTGTCGGCGATCAGCTGCATCCGGATTTCCTCTTCTCCTCTACATCAGTTTCCCGGTGCCGCCAGTTGCAGAGCTCCCGCGAGAAGCCGCACAAAGGGATCGACCCGCACGTGCAGTTTCACCAGTCGCAGCTCCAGTCGGTTGCTTCCGGCAACCATCCACTCGATTGGCACCGCTGCAGTCAGCCGATACACCTCCTGCCCCGCTTGCGCCCGCAGCTCAAACTCGGTCGGCAATAGACGATCGTTCCAGAACAGCTGCATCTCGTCGTCCGGTGCCCAGTAGTTTTCTATCTCCACGTTCAGCGCCGCATCCTCAGCTCCTACCCGCACCTTCAACGCGGCCTCCGGCACATCGAAGGTCACTGTCTGCCCGAACCCATCCTCAGCCACGCCGATCATCATCGGTACCTGCCCGGGCCAGCTGTGATGGCTGTGGGCCCCGCCCAGGAGAGACAGCGGGTCCCAGCTCGGATCCAGGGAGATGGCCAGCTCTGACCGGCCCAGCGAATCCGGCTCCGCCAGCTCCCGAGTGAAATCCAGCGTCAGCGGATTCTCGCCGCGCGGATGATAGTAGTCGAAGCAATACCAGAAGTTCCACAGTACGAGTCCGCTCACCCCCGCTTCGAAGGCGCGCAGCGCACTTGCCCGTATCCGGCGCACATCCTTGTCGAAACGGCCGTGGTTCAGGCAGGCCTGGGCCGTCACGCCGCAGGACCGGGCTTCGTCGGCGATGTTCTCCCATTCCGTCGTCAGCGGTGAATACCCCCCACCGATGACGACCAGGTCGAGCAATCCCTGGCGCAGCCACTCCCGAGTGTCGATGCCCGCCCGCAGTCCCAACTCCAGCGAGTCTGGCACCCTCGCCGACAGATACACCGGCCGACCCCGCCGCTTCCCTTCCGCGTGGCACATCTCCTTGATGCGCCGTATCAGCGAAGTCAGCACGTGCCGTTGGGCAAACGCCTCCGCCCGCCTGAAGACGAAGGCGAAGCGGATGAAATCCAGTTCCAGTACGTCGATGTCGTACCCCGTCACCAGTTCGTCTACCATCCCCAGCACGTGCGACCGCACCGGCCCCAGGGCGTAGTTGAGAGCCGACCGCTGCCAGCGCTCGAATGGATCGGGAGACGGCCCGTACACATCCCCCATCAAATACTCCGGATGCTCCTGCTTGTACGTCGACGTGTAGTAGTAGGGCTCGCCGATGGGGTCTTCGGGGCCCGTCCGTGGCCGCTCGATATCGACTCCGCTGACCACGTCGTGCAGATCGTTCATCCGCAGGCGCACCGCATACGCCTTGCCGGCTTCGTGCGCTGCCCCGCAGTAGATCTCGAGCGGATCCGTGCCCCGGTCAAACAGCGACTGCAGCCGTTCGGCCATGCGTACGTGGTCGCGACCGCGAAACGACGACGGCCGACTCAGCATTGGTTCGGCCACCTTGCTGCGGTAATACACTCCACCCGCGTGGTTGACGTCCGACGCGTACACATCAATTGGCAGATCCCGGATCAGGCCGATCGAGTGTTCGATCAGCGCCTCCGGCTCGATCGGTTCCGCTACCTCCGCGCGCAGCATCGGCTCGGGCGCGTCCTGCTGCAGCACGATGCGCATCTGGTCCGGTGTCATGTCTCTTTCACTCTCGGTTTGCCCCAGGCCCGTGGTGGCACAGAAAGACGTTCTCAAGTGCACTCCTGTCCAAGATGGTCTGTGTGTGGCCTGGACGTAATCGGTTTCAGGCTGGAGATTGGCGCCGGCCTGTCAAGACGAACGGGAGAGACGGACATGATCGATCCAGATCCCATCGATGAAGCGGCCCTGCGCGACATGCAGTCCGGCGACTACATCCTGCACTCGCGGGACGGCCGTCTGCAGCAGCTTCCTGTGGAGAAGACGCGACTGCCGCGGGATCCATCCGGTCATGTGCAGCGACTGAACTTCGTCTCCTCGCCAGATGGGACTCTCTACGCGGCACAGCACAGTCTCTGGCACCGTTCGACGGATGCCGGCATCTCGTGGATCCACATGGAGCGGAATCCACCCGAAGGTGGCTGGCGAGTCGAATTCGCACCGGATGGCGCAATGGTGAATGTCACTCAACAGGATGGCGGCGTCCCGACGGTGTGGTCCTCGTCGGACGAAGGTGGCAGCTGGGAGCAGATCGGGCAGATCGACACCGATGTGCCGGGAGCCCGCATCGATCTCGGATTCTCCATCACGCGACTGCCCGGAGGCAGCCTGCTCGTGCCCGTCCTCGTCGTGGCTGACGAAGTCATCGAAGGGAATCGGTACGTGTCCGGATCCCGCGTATGCCGCCTGTACCGCTCCGACGACGGGGGCAGGTCCTGGTCGCTGACCGGGACGATCGGTCAGTGGTGTCACGAGGTGAATGTGGCCGTGTTACCCGACGGCCGGCTGCTGGCCGTCATTCGTCTTCAGCGACCCCGGCTATCTGGCGATCCGGATGATCTGGGCGAGCGCACTGGAGCGGGGGACAGCGGTTGGCCCTACAAGCACGTCTTCATTTCCCACTCGACCGACGAAGGGCGCACCTGGGAGTCGCCCCGCCAGCTGTGCGAGGAGTATGGTCAGTGCTACGGCGCGGCCGGCGTGCTCGCCGACAATACCGTCGCCGTCGTCCACGATCATCGATACCCGCGTGCCCTGGGCAGTGGTCGCGCCCGTGTCAGCCACGACGGGGGGGACTATTGGCAGGATGAGACCTACTACCTCGTTCACGGACATGCCGCCGGCTACGCCGCCACCCTCTCGCCTGATGGCGAGAGATTCCTGACGCTCGCAGGCTCCTGCTACGGCGATGTCGATGCGGGGTGGGACGTGGCGACGGGACACACGGACTTCGTCATCATCGACTGGCGTCCGCGTTGAGTATGGGTCTGGTGGGATCGCTACGGCGTCGCTGACCTTGCGATCGACCCCAATCCGGCCTCACTTGCCTTGCCTTCCAGGTGTCGCCAGACGACCTCCGCGATGGCCTCTGGTGTCAGTCCAACTTTCTCGAGCAGCATCTTCCTCGGTCCGTGCTCGATGAAACGATCCGGAAGGCCGAGGTTGAGGACACGTTGCCCCGGGCGCAGGCGATCGGCCAGGTGCGACACAATAGCGGATCCGAAGCCACCGACCACCGCATTTTCTTCTATGGTCACAACCGTATCGCAGGTGTCCGCACAACGTTCGAGAACCTGGAGATCCATCGGTTTGACGAAGCGGGCATTCACCACACTGGCGGCAACACCCGCCTGCTCGAGAAGTCGTGCCGCTGCGAGGCTGGTCTCCACCATCGTGCCTGTGGCCAGGAGAGTGACGTCGTGCCCCTCCGTCAGCGTTTCCCAGGACCCGACCGGGATGGTTGCGGGAGGCCGTCCCACCGTAGCCGGACGGGGAACGCTGTCGCGGGGATACCTGATAGCGAAAGGGCCGTCGTTCTGCTGGATGGCCGTATAGAGGAGATCCCTCATTTCGTCGGCATCCTTCGGCGCAGCGATGATCATGTGGGGTACGCACATCAGGAAGGATAGATCGAGGGTGCCGTGATGCGTCGGTCCATCCTCCCCCACCAGCCCCGCGCGATCCAGGCAGAACGTGACGGGAATCGACTGCAATGCCACGTCGTGTACGATCTGGTCAAACGCCCGCTGCAGGAAGGTCGAGTAAATGGCGACGACGGGGCGTCCGCCTTCCAGGGCCATGCCGGCGGCGAAAGTCACGGCGTGCTGCTCCGCAATTCCCACGTCGTACGTCCGGTCGGGATAGCGCTTCGCGAAGTCGTTGAGTCCCGTCCCTTCGATCATGGCCGCCGTAATCGCGCAGATGCGGCTGTCGTTGGCCGCAATCTCGCTGAGCGCCTCGCCGAACACGTCCTGATATCGCGGCAGGGAAGGACCACCCGACTTTAGCTTGGGAGGACTCAGCGCGTGATACTTCTGCGAGTCTGCGCTGTAGGGGTCCTCCTCATCCTCCTTGATCGCACCTTTCCCTTTGATCGTGTGGATGTGCAGCAGCTTGGGGCCCGGGATCTCCTTCACGTTCTGCAGCGTGTTGACGAGTTCAGGGAGGTCGTGTCCGTCGATTGGCCCGAAGTAGCGGAATCCCATCTCCTCGAAGACGACTCCCGGAACCAGCATGGCCTTTAGCCCCTCCTCGAAGCCGCCGATCGCCCGCTGCAGGTTTTCGCCGACGACGGGAACCGTTCCGGTCAGGTTCCAGATTCCGTGCCGAACACGTTGATACAGTGGGTCGTTCGTGATCCGTTGACGAATCCTGTTGTAGGTCGGGTCGGAGATGATCCGCGTCAGATAGTGTGAAATCCCACCGACATTCGGCGATATCGACATGCGGTTGTCGTTGAGGAGCACGATCAGGTCGCAATCGGTCGCGCCTGCGTTGTTGAGGCCCTCCAGGGCGATCCCGCTGGTCAGCGCGCCATCGCCGATGACGGCGATCACCTGGCGCTTTTCATCGAGGTGATCGCGCATGGCGGCGAAGCCCAGTGCGGCGGAGATCGATGTCCCGGCGTGACCGACGCCGAAGGTGTCGTACGGACTCTCGGACCGCTTTGGGAAGCCGCTGATCCCGTGCGCCTGCCGGATCTCGCGAAGGTCTTCCCGCCTCCCCGTCAGAACCTTGTGGCCATAGGTCTGATGGCCAACATCCCAGACGATGCGGTCTGCCGGCGTATCGAAAACCGCGTGCAGGGCGACGGTCAGCTCGTTCGCCCCCAGACTCGAGCCGAAGTGCCCGCCCACCGACGTTACCACTTCGATGATGTAGGCCCGGAGCTCGTCGGCGACCTGCTGCAGCTCTGCCACCGTCAGAGATTTGAGATCTGCCGGGGATTCGATCGTTTCGAGAAGTGACATCAATCCGCCCTGGATGGATGGCGCCTGGCGTTGCGAAACATATAAGGTAGAAATGTGTCCTCCCCGTGTCACAACGTCACTTCTCGCATCGATGAGACCCGCTGTCGCCCCGACCGTTCCCGCGGGGGCGGTGATCGCTGCCCGGAATTGGCCAGGAAGGCCAATGACGCCGTGTCCCGGAACGGGACCGGCGCAGGTAGCCGGAAGCAGGTTTCTCGGTCGTACTACCGCATCCAGATGGGGCTGAACCGGCCACGCGCGACCCCGAAGCCCTGCCGATCGTCTCCGACTGCCAGCGGACCTTTTAGCCGGCCAGGATACGTCCTATCTTCGTCCACTACTGCCTGCCTGCACTCACAGCCAATCAGAGGGAAGACCATGTGCACGAGACGCGCAGTGGCGACAACTGTTTTCGCTCTGCCTTTCACAGCGCGTCTGGCCACCTACAGCGAAGGCGCTGACAAGGGCGCATGCTCAACGCCACAGTCATCCGGTCACAGGGGATCTGCGAGCCTGACATGACGAGTAAGTCGGACTTCCTAACACGTCTCCGGAGTGAGGGGGCGGCGTCGGCTCACTATGTGCCCGACCTGACCCTCTGGCACACGACGCACACCAAACGGGGCACGTTGCCCGCCCCCTGGCAAGGGCAGAATCTCCAGGAGGTCGCCGCGTCCATGGGCGTGGCTGCATGGTCTGTGGTGCGTCCCTGGCGTTCTGAGACGCCCGGAATACCGGTCACAACCGAGGAAAGTGAGGGAGAGCGCATCACCCGATGGGAGACGAGCGAGGGCACGCTGGCCGACCGCTGGACACGGGGACCCGATGGCAGCTGGTGGCAGATGGAGTATCCGGTGAAGACGGAGCAGGACCTGAAGGCAGCGCTGCAGATCGCTCAGGCGCGTACCTATGCGACCGACGCTGACGCCGTCACCCACCTGGCCGACCTGAAGGCGAGCGATGCGGCCGTAGCCGCCATGGAGATCCCCGTCCGGCCGTTCTCGGATCTGCTCTATGACCTGGTGGGGCTCACCGAGGGGCCCGTGATTCTTATGATGGGCTATCCCGAGGTCGATGAGATCGTGGCCGTGCTCGAGGAGAAGCTGGCCGCCTTCGTGCCAGAGCTCGCCGACCTGACGGCCGATGTTGCCTACTCCCAGGACAATCTGGACCGCCAGTTCCTGGCTCCCTCTCTCTTCGAACAATACATGTCCGACAGCTACCGGCGCACCTGCGAGGCCCTCAACCCGCTGCCCCTCGTCGTCCATGCCGGTGGACCCGTGCGCGACCTTCTGGCCCCCGCCGCAGCGGCGGGCGTGGCGGGCATGGAGGGTGTCTGTGGTCCTCCTCAGAGCGACGCCGCCCTGGCCGACGCCCGCCACGTGGCTGGAGCGGGCCTGGCTCTGTGGGGCGGCATTCCCCAGGACGCCCTGCTGGCCACGACGGGGGAGGATGATTTCGAAGCTACCGTCGCCGGTGCCGCGCAGGAAGCGGCCGGTGTTGCCGGAGCCATCCTGGGAGTGGCTGACCGTGTCCCCGTCGATGCTGACCCGGCGCGCCTGGCCGCACTCCCGGAGCTGATCCGGTCGGCCACCTGACCGCTCACGAACGAACGCCTCGAACCAGCCGACTTGCGCTGGTGTGAACGCGAAGGCGTATCCCCGGCTACCCCGTCAACGTCCGAATCCCGGAGTCCTCGGCGTCCAGATGAGGGATCGACTTCAGCAGGAACTCGTCCAGCAGTCCCTCCGGCGTCATATCGGAGGTGTCGATCGTGACCTTCCGACGGATCCAGCTCTGTCTTACTTCCACGGCGAAGGCTTCCAGGATATCGGACACGTCGTCCGCGGGCACCAGCTGATGCGGGTGGGGTGAGACCTCCATACGCTCGAGGATCACGTTCGGTTGGGCATGCAGGTGGACGAGCATCGTGTTATCGGGCATGTCCGGTTCGTATTCGCGCACCGGCTGCGCCTTGTCCGGGTAGTAGAAGCGTGGGCCGTAGATGGCCTCTTCGATGTGGAAGCCGCCGAGCAGGATATGGCGGTAGCGGTGCAGCAGGCGCACGTGGTAGACGAGCTGAAACCGTTGAAAGCGCTCCTTGATGGCAGGCAGCATGTCGAGCATGGCCCCCTGCTCCTCGTCGCTGAGATGGTAGGCGTCGGGGATGGTGAAGTGGTCGTCCAGGTGGTGCTGGAAACCCCGTTCCCTGCCCCAGTCGTCGAGTCCCTTGATCAGGGTGCTCACGCCACTGTATTCACAACCCACGGCAACTACACGCATGCTGGCATCCTCCTGAGCGCCCGGCGCGTCAATCGACCGGAGCAGCTGGTAGTCTTTTCTTGTGGCCGGCCAATATAGGGTTTCCAGACGTACCGACGGGAGGCAATCGCGTGATCCTACGCAGCAGGCAAGAGGTGGAGCAGGCCCGTGAGAATGTGTCCCGCTACCCGTGGGCGCGGGACCTTGCCGACCAGGCGATGGCTGCGAGCCAGCCGTTCGTCGACCGCACGGACGAGGAACTGTGGTCTCTGGTGACCGGACAGCAGGTGCCGCGTGGTATCCACGTGAACCCGGATCTCGGCTGCCCGTCCTGTGGTCGCCGGGTCTACGAGGAGCACGGCAACTACCCGTGGATCCTCGATATCAACAGACCTTTCAAGATCGAGTGTCCCTCCTGCGGACAGATCTGGCCCAAGAACGACTTTGATGCCTGGCATGAGAGTGGCCTGGGGCCGGGGGGCGTCTTCGACCGGGAGCGCGCCGATCACGCACTGCTCGTCAACGAGGAGCATGCCGACGCCACCGACCCCCTGCGCGGCCATGCCGTCGACGACGGTCTGGGCTGGGTCGACGAAGAGGGTCAGCGCTGGTGGTTCGTCGCCTACTTCGGCCACTACTGCACCTGGAGTGTGTTGCCCAAGGCGGTGACATCACTGGCCGACGCCTTTCTCTACACCGGTGACGGGAGCTATGCCCACAAGGGCCTGGTGCTGCTGGACCGGATCGCCGATGTCTATCCGGATATGGACCTGCGGCCGTATTCGGACATGGATCTGTACAACTCGCATGGCGGTTCCGGCGAAGGCCGTCTGCAGGGCTGCATCTGGGAGACCTTTATCTCGGAAGGGTTGTCACGCGCCGCCGACGTGTTGCTCGATGCCGTGGACGGCGATGACGAACTGGTAGATTTCCTCAGCGCCAAAGCCCACCGGTGGCAGCTGTCCAATGACAAGACCTCACCGGGGAGAATCCGCGACAACATCCGAGACGGACTGTTGCGTCAGTTCATTGCCTCGGTGCGCGATTTCCGCATCCGCGGCAACGAGGGCATGACCCAGACGGCGATGGCCGCCGCCGCCGCCGTGCTCGATGACCCGCAACAGACACCGTCGGCTCTGGACTGGCTGTTCGAGCCCGGAGCGCGCCGCGTCGGCGGTGGTCACATCCCGGCCACCCTGGTGGGTGAAGTGGATCGCGATGGCGTCGGCAACGAAGCGTCACCGAGTTATTCCTTCATCTGGATGAATCTGTTCCGGCGCTGTGCGGCAGTACTGGAGCGCTGCCGGGAGCATCGCGACTACGATCTTCATCGCGACTACCCGCGACTGCGACGGATGTATGGGGCGCCGCACCGACTGACGGCACTGGACCGCTACACACCGCGCATTGGTGACACCGGCCGGGCCGGTGATCCGGGGTTGATCTCAGTCGATCTGGAGACGACGATCGAAGTGTTCGACCGCTTCGGCGAGACCTGGGCGGCCCAGCTGGCGCACCGGCTCAACGGCGATTCGGTGGACGGGATGCACACCTCGGTGTTCGACGTCGAACCCGAGGCCGTGCAGGGCCGGATCGCCGAGGTGGTGGACCGCGCCGGCCCGCTGAATCTTGCCAGCGCCAACCTCAACGGCTACGGCCTGGCCATGCTGCGCCACGGCGCCGGCGACGGCCGTCGCGCCGCCTGGATCTACTACGGACGCAACACCGGTCACGGCCATCGCGACCGACTGAACTACGGGATCTACTACCGTGGTATGGATCTGCTGCCCGAGATGGGGTACCCGGAATATGCCGACGGCAAGTGGCCCAAGCGTGCCGGCTGGACGATCAACACGATTTCGCACAACACCGTCGTGGTCAACCAGCGCGGGCAGGACGGCAGCTGGGTGGGACGCTGTCGAATGTTCGCTGCGAGCGCCGGTGCCAGCGTCATCGAAATCGGTTGCGACGAAGTCTATCCCGAGACGAGCGACTACCGGCGCACGCTGGCGTGGATCGACGTCTCGGACTCGGAGTCCTATCTCGTGGACATGTTCCGCGTCGCCGGCGGGCAGGACCACGTGCTCAGCTTCCACTCCGGAGACGGTACGGTGACCGCCGGCGGGTTGGACCTGCAGACCCAGGAGCGTGGCACCTACGCCGGCCCGGATATTCCCTTTGGAGAGCACTACGATGGTGAACCGGACGGCAGTTATCGTGGCAGTGGCTTCAGCTATCTGCGCAACGTCGAGACCCAGAGCCGCCCGTCTACGGGATGGTGGGTGGACTGGGAGCTGGAGGATACCTGGCAGACGCGCATCGGCGACACCGCCGTCCATCTGCGCTATCACGGACTGTCACCCGCGGGAGATGTCAGCCTAGCGTACGGTGAGCCGCCGAATAACAAGCCGGGCAATCCGAAGCAATTCCGTTACCTGCTGCAGCGCAATCAAGGTCAGGATCTGCGCAGCCTTTTCGTCGGTGTCGTCGAGCCGTATAGCGGTGATCGACGGACGTTACAGTCGGTGGCGCGTCTCGATCTGGCGCACGAGGGAGCCGCGGCAGTGCGCGTGTGTACGGCGGAGGGACGCACCGATACGGTGTTGAGCAGCGATGACGGCGAGACGACTGTGGATCTCGGCGACGGGCTGTCAGTGGCAGCACGGTTCGCCTGGATCGGGCGGGAGGAGGACGGTGCGACCGAAATCCTCGTCGTAGGCGGCACGAGGGTGCGTCTGCCGGAGGGTGAGTTGACGCTGGTCCAAGCCGGCTACACCGGCATCGTGCACGACTTCGCGCGTGATGAGGCCGGTCCGACCTGGCTGGACGTGGCGGTCGACCTGCCCGTGGCCGATCTGCCCACGGACGGCAGGCTGGACGGGACAGAGCTCCGAGTGCTCGGCGATTCTCCACGCGACACGTGCTACACGATCGAAGGCGTCACAGCCTCGGAGGCAGGACGATGCCGGCTGGATCTCGGTGACACGACGCTGGTCCGTGGCTTCGTCGACGATCAGGCCTACGACGCGGGTGTGCTGTACGACGTGGCGGTGGGAGATGGGATCGAGATCCTCAGCGTGCTGCGCTGCCGGGTTGGCTCCGGTGGCTGCGAGATTCTGAGCGGCAACGTGGACAGCGCGTGGCGGGCGAAACAGGCATGAAACTGGGCATCTTCAACAAGGTCTTCGAACGCGACACGATCGAGGAGAATCTCGCCGCCGTCGCCGCCAGCGGACTCGGCGCCGTACAGCTGAACCTGGAAACGCTGGGCGGCGAGTCCATGCCGGAACACGTGCCGGCCGATTTGTGTGCACGCGTGCGCGCCGCACTGGCAGTCAACGACATCGAGCTAGTCGCCGTCTCCGGTACCTGGAACATCATCCATCCGTCCGAGGGACCGGCCGGTCTGCCACGGCTGCGAGCTCTGGCGGAAGCCTGTCCCGTGCTGGGCACGCAGCTGATCACCATGTGTACCGGCACTCGAGACATGGGCTACCTGTGGCGGGGCCATCCAGGCAATGACGCGGACGATGCCTGGTCCGACGCAGTGCGCTCCATGGCTGCGGCCACCGCCATCGCCGAGGACGCGGATGTGACGCTGGTGTTCGAGCCCGAGGTGAACAATGTCGTCAACACGACGTCGAAAGCCCGACGTCTGCTCGACGAGGTGGCGTCGGCGCACCTGAAGGTCGTCATCGACGGCGCCAACCTGTTTCAAGCGGGGCAGCTGGCACACATGAGTCACGTGCTGGACGAGGCCTTCCAGCTGCTGGGCGACGACATCCGCATGGCCCACGCCAAGGATCTGGAGGCGGACGGCGACGCCGGGCACCAGGCGGCGGGTACGGGCGTGCTGGACTACGGACACTACCTGATGTGCCTGGATCGGGTCGGCTTCGACGGTTCGGTGATCCTGCACAGCCTCGAGGAGGCGCAGGTTCCAGCGTCGCGTGACTACGTGCTGGAGCGTATGCCCTGAACAGAAAACCACATGCCCGACACACAACACACCAGCTACGACGAGGCTGCTGCTGCGGCAAGGTGGATGCTGGTGTGCAACGTCGGGCTCTGCGTCGCCAAACTCGGCAGCGGCTGGTGGGGCGGATCGTTCCCCCTGCTGGCGGACGGCGTCAACAGTCTGACCGATGTGGGCATGTCACTGGCGCTGATCGGCGGGTTGCGCCTCGCACAAAGGCCGGCCGATCGCGAGCACCCGTACGGGCATGGGAGGATCGAGCAAGAGATCGCCCGTCTTGTCGCCCTGGGCGTGCTCATCACCGGTGGGCTCATCGCCGTCGAGGCGCTTCGCCGATTCCCCGTACATCACGAAGCGCCAAGTCCACTGGTCCTGGTGGTCGCGCTGGCGGCGATCCTGGTGAAAGTGGGGATGTTCCGCTACCAGAACCGGAAGGCGGTGGCGCTGAGCAGCCGTGCTTTGCAGGCCGACGCCATGAATCACAAGTGGGACGTGGCGGCCACCTGCTGCGTGTTGGCGGGCGCCGGCGCCGTCGGTTGGGGGGGACCAACTTGGAGCCATGTGGACGACCTCGCGGCGATGTCCGTGGGGGCGATCATGGTCGTCACGGCGGCACAGACGATCTATGCGGTGAGCTCTGAACTGCTGAATCGCATGCCGCCGGCGTACGTGGTCGAGCAGGTTCGTGCTCTGGCGGAGGCGTTCCCACGGATCCGCGGTGTGGAGCGGATCGTCGGCAGGCGCTCGGGTATGGGCTTCTTCCTGGATCTGCACCTGGAGGTGGACGGAGAGTTGTCAGTGCGGCAGGCGCACGAACTCGGACACCAGGTGAAAGACTGGCTGATGACGGAGCTGCCAGAGATCGCCGACATCGTCGTGCACCTCGAGCCGGGCCGCGACGTGGGCGCGTAATCCCAGTTACCAGATCACGTACGCGGCGACAAGGCTTCCCGCGAGGGCGCCGCCGTAGCAGATGACGGCGATGAGCTGGAAGAGGTGCTTGAGCTGCAATCCGTCATACAAGGTGAAGCGAAACCGGTGCGCCCAGTGGAGCAATGACAGACTGATCAGCCCGATGGCACCGAGTCGGGCGATCGGGTGTAGCAGTACGCCCGAGACCGATTCGTAACTCGGTCCCTCGATCCATCCGAGGGGCGTGGCCAACGCGGCGAGGAACAGCAGGATGGGGACGACCATGGCCGTCAGGGCGCCGCCGGCGCCGAACAGACTCCACCAGAAGGGATCGTTACTCTTGTTCACTATCGACCTCTCATCCTGTGACGTACGCCCAGGCGATCACCGCCGAGACGACGAACCAGCCCGCATAGTTGCCACCGGCGACCATCAGGTCCGGTACTCTCCACTTCCCGAAGCGGAAGACCATCGCCTTCGGTGACAGGTTGAACCAGGTGATACTGTGGTAGAGCACGGCAAACAGGGCGAATACGTTAAGGGTGATCATCAGGGGATGGGTGAGACAGCTCATCAGTTTGGCATAGGTTTCCGGTCCCGAATGAAGTCCCCAATACAGAAACATCAGCAGGATGGCGCAGTAGGCGATCGCCACGCTCGTCAGCTCGCGGAAGATGAAGCCGATGTATACCCAACGCCTCACCCACCAGAAGATGGGTTTGGCGTCCCGGTGCCACTTCGGATGGTACAGGGTGTAGGCCATCACTTGCCCTTCCGCGTGATCAGAGATTTCCACCAGTCGGTGGCGCCGGCGAGCTTGTAGCGCTGGATCGCTCCGGCAGGATCCACGTGCTTGGGGCAGGCTTTGGAGCACTCGCCGGCCATGGTGCAGGACCACATCCCCTCATCGCTGGAGAGCTTGTCCATGCGCTCCTGGTTGCCCTCGTCTCGCGTGTCCATGTTGTACCGTTGTGCCAGGGCCAGGGCGGCAGGCCCGGTGAACGCCGGTTCCAGGCCGTACACAGGACAAGCTGCGTAACACAGCAGGCAATTGATACACATGGTGTACTGCTTGTAGTCCGACAGCTCCTCCGGGGACTGGCGGTACTCCCCATCCTCCAGCGGCTTCTCCAGCTCCCGCATGACCCAGGGCTTCACCTCCTTCAGCTTGTCGACGAAGTCGGTGATCTCGACGACGAGATCGCGCACAACAGGGAAGTGGGTCATCGGCTCGACGCGGATCGGCCCGGGGGCGAAAGACTCGAGAAAAGCAGCGCAGGTCAGGACCGGCTTGCCGTTGAGCATCATGCCACAACTGCCGCACACACCCATGCGACAGGACCACCGGTACGACAGCGTGCCGTCGATGTGATCCTTGATGTGGTTGAGGGCGTCGAGCACGACCCAGTCCGCTCGCAGGGGGACGTCGTACGACTGAAAAGCGGGCTCGGCGCCGTCTTCGGGCAGGTAGCGAAGCACTTCGAGGGTGATCGTTTCTGACATGCAGGCTCAGCCCTTCTGCTGTCCGTACACGCGTTCGCCGGGCGGCCAGCGCGTGATGCTCACAGGTTTGTACTCGATTCGCGGCGGGCCGCTCTGCTCTCGAAAGGCGAGACTGTGCTTGAGGAAGTTCTCGTCGTCGCGGTCAGGGTGGTCGGATCGCTGGTGGGAACCTCGCGACTCTTTCCGGTTGAGGCCCGATTGGATGATGGCTTCCGCACCGTCGAGCATGTAGGCGAGCTCGATGGCTGCCGTCAGTTCCGTGTTGAAGGTGTGGCTCGAATCGCTGACGTTGACGTTGGCGACGCGCTCCTGCAATTCACGGATCTTCTCGCCGGAAGCCGCCAGCGAGTCCTGCGTGCGATAGATGCCAGCGCCTTCCTCCATGGTATCGTGCATTTCCTTCCGCAGACCGGCGATGGACTCGCTTCCCTCACCTGACATCAGCCGGTTGAGGCGTTCGCGCTCATCCTGCGCCTGAGCCTGCACACCGGTGCTGGTGCCGCCCTGATCCCGGGCGAAGGCGGCAGCCGATTTTCCGGCGCGGGCGCCGAACACCAGAATCTCGGTCAGCGAGTTGGAGCCCAGCCGGTTGGCTCCGTTGATGCTGACACAGGCTGCCTCCCCGGCAGCGAAGAGCCCCGGCAACGGCGTCGCGGCATCTATGTCGGTATCGATCCCGCCCATCATGTAGTGGACGACGGGACGGACGGGGATCAGATCCTTCACCGGATCGATGTTCTCGTATTTCTCGCACAACTCGCGGACGAAGGGCAACCTGGCGTCGATCACCTTTTCGCCCAGGTGACGTAGATCGAGGTGCACGTAGTGTCCGTACTCGCCCACCAGGGTGCCGCCCTTCTCCTGCTCCTTGACGAAGGCCTGGGACAGACGATCCCTCGGGCCCAGCTCCATCGAGCGCAGCACCGGCTTGGGTTCGGGTTTGCCGAGATCGTAATCCTGTAGGTAGCGATAGCCGTCCTTGTTCAGCAGGTGGCCACCTTCCGCCCTGGAGGCTTCCGTGATCAGGATCCCCGTGAAAGGCAGGCCCGTGGGGTGATACTGGATGAACTCCATGTCCTTCAGCGGTACACCGGCCCGGTAGGCCAGCGACATACCGTCGCCATTCTTGATGTTGGCGTTGGTCGTGAAGGGGAAGATCTTGCCGCAGCCGCCGGTGGAAATGATGACGGATCTGGCCAGGATCGACTCGATGCGGCCGGTGGCCAGCTCGATGGCGACCACACCCTGACAACGGCCGTCCTCGATGAGGACCTTGGTGACGAACCACTCGTCGTAACGCTTGATGGGATCGTACTTGAGGCTGGTCTGGAAGAGTGTGTGCAGCATGTGGAAGCCGGTCTTGTCCGAGGCGAACCACGTGCGCTTGATCTTCATGCCGCCGAAAGGCCTGACCGCCACCGAGCCGTCCTCTTCGCGACTCCACGGACAGCCCCAGTGCTCGAGCTGCAACAGCTCCTTCGGGGCTTCGTTGACGAAGGACTCGACGGCGTCCTGGTCACACATCCAGTCGGCACCGGAGATCGTGTCGTAGCAATGATCTTCGAGACTGTCGTCGGGCTTGATGACCGCTGCGGCGCCGCCCTCGGCGGAGACGGTGTGGCTCCGCATGGGGTAGACCTTCGAGACGACGGCGATCTTCAGCGTCGGGTCGGTTTCATAGGCCGCGATCGCCGCCCGCAGGCCGGCCCCGCCGCCGCCGACGATGAGGACGTCGTACTCGGATGATTCTGCTTGAGACATGAAGAGCCACCGGCCTTCAGTTGAGTGCTGGCAGAACTGCGATAAGTAGGGTTGTCGAACAGGGGTTCTAATTGAAAAAGATGAGAATCTGCGCGTCAAGAGGGCGAGCGGGGCCCTATCATACGGCGGAAAACAGACCCTTCCCATGGAGACGGATCATGACCCCAACGAATCAGCCCTCTCAGCCGCTGCTGTTCGCGGACCGCACCGCCATCTTCAGCCGCTACAACTATGTCAACACCAAGTGGCACAAGTGGCGGCCCCATCCCGACCTGCTGGCGGCGATGCCGGCGAAGCGCCAGACGCTGTTCCGGCCGGTGCACGTGGAGGGCAACCTCGTGGATTCAGTGTAGACCCCGGCGAGGTCAGTCACGACATCAGGCTCGTGCCGCCCGGGAGGTCGACTCGACGCCAATACCCGGCCTCATCCTCGCGGAACACCTCCACGGCGCACGACGCCTGAACATCAGGCCTCCGTGCGCCCTCCAGCGGAATGCTGAAGCTGCGCTCTCCCGGATTTCCTGACAGATAACTCTCGTGGTCGCTGTGCTCGGCGTCGGTGTAGTCGATGCCGTGGCGTCTGGCCCCGTGGATGTTCCCCGCTTCCCGGTCGCCGATGAGCGGCGCCGGGGCCCGGTGCATGACGACGTCGATTCGATCCTCGTAGACATCGTAGCTGGCGAAGTCGGCAGGGTAGCCGGCGGTGCCGCTGGGCATGACGTGGTAGACGCCCTCCACGACGCGTACGCCGGTGATGTGGATGTGCCCGCAGAGCACGGCGACGACCCGGTCGGCGTGTCGAGTGACGAGGTCGAGGAGCGACTCGTCGACGACCTTCCAGCTGGAGAACCCGAAGCTCGGGATCAGCGCCTCCTCCTGACGCATGGCGACCAGGGGCACGTGGGTGAGCAGGATGACCGGCATGTCCCCGGCACGCTCGACGGCGCGCTCGACAAATGCACAGCGCGCCGCTGTGATGTCATCCGCAGTCCGATGGGCGCCGCTCGTATCGACGACGACGAAAGCGAAACCGCCGACGGTGTAGAGGTAGTTGTGCCAGCCAGGGCCATGGCAGGTGTCGTAGGCAGCGTTGAGTTCGGCTACACCTTCTCCCTGGCGGTTCTCGTGGTTGCCGACACAGGGCAGGACGGGTACCTCCAGACCGTCGTGGACGAGACGACCTCCCACCAGGCGCTGGAAGAACCTGAAGTCGTCACCGTAGTCGTCGATCTGCCCGCAGATGAGATCACCCACGGAGGCGACGAAGTCCGGCGGCTCGATGTCGGCCACCTCGCCGCGGGTGACGGCGGCGAGCCAGGCGGCCTTCTCGTTGCATCCCGGGTAGCCTCCTGTGCGGCCGGGTACATTGCGGTCGCGTACGTGCAGGTCGTTCCACTGGAAGAAGCGAAAGCGGCGGGAGGTAGGGGCGGACATCAGACGGCGTCAGGTCGTCTGGCGCTGTCGTCGAGTTGCCGTTGATCGTCGATGTAGCTCTGCAGCTCGTCGACGACATCGGGATGATCACGGCTGATCTGCTGCGTTTCGTGCGGATCGTCACCGATGTGGAACAGCTCTCGTACTGGACCGCCGGAGTCGGGTTCGCGACGGATCAGCTTCCAATCGCCGACACGCGCCGCCAGGTGCACACCGCCGCGGAAGTTCCAGTAGAGGCTGCGGGACGCGAGCGGCGGGCTACTGCCCAGAAGCCGCGGGCTGATGTCCTGACCGTCCCAGTGCGGATCCTCCTGCGGAACAGCGCCGGCCAGGTCGCAGAACGCCGGCATCCAGTCGACGACCTGAACCGGGTCGTTCATCCTGATACCGGCTTCGATCTGGCCCCGCCAGCTGACCAGCGCCGGCGTACGCACGCCACCTTCGTAGAGCTGGGCTTTCACACCGCGGTACGGTCTGTTCGTGCCCAGGCGGGGGTATTCTTCCTGCCAGCCGGGGTATCTGTCCGTGCCATGGAGCGGGCAATCCTCCAGGCCGCCGTTATCTGAGGTGAAGACAACGAGGGTGTTGTCGCGCTGGCCGGTACGCTCCAGTGATTCCAGCAGCTGTCCCACCCCCCAGTCCATGTGGCTCGTGTAGGCGGCGTACTTCTTGAAGGACAGATCCTTTGCCGGATCGTCGTCGAAATCTTCGTGGAAGTAACGGGAGAGCCATTCGCTGGTGGGCTTCACCGGCACGTGCACGGCGGTGAACGGCACGTAGGCGAACCACGGCTGCTGGCGGGACTCGATCCACTGTGATGCCTCACGCACGACGAGATCGGTGACATGGCCTCGCTCCTCGAGCAGGTCGCCGTTCCGGTGCCAGGTAACGGAATGTTCGCCGCGCTTGTAGAAGTGATTGTAGGGATCGACGCCACCGGCAAGGCTGCCATAGGACGTGTTGAAGCCGAACTGATTGGGACCGAACTGCGGGCTCGAGCCCAGGTGCCACTTGCCGAACAGGCCGGTGTCGTACCCCGCATCGCGCAGAAGTGTTGCCAGAGTCGCGTACCCGTCGGGCAGAACCGGCGCATTGGAGGGCACCGTGGCGTGGGCGCCGAAACGACCGGGATGGCGTCCGGTGAGCAGGGAGGCACGGGTAGGCGTACACATGGGACAGACATAGTGCTGGGTCAGCTCCAACCCCTCGACGGCGAGGCGATCGATGTTCGGCGTACGGATCGGCGACCCGTGCAGGCTGATGTCACCCCAGCCGAGGTCATCGGCCAGGATGTAGAGGATGTTGGGCTGGTCGGGCCGGCGTACGGGGCTGGTGTCGATCATGGCATAGCGTTCGTCCGGGTGAGCTCGAGGCTGACAGCATCGCCGACGACGTAGTCCACGGCGGCGACCCAGTCACCGACCTGCACATCCGGCAGCGGCGCCACGAGATCGATTCGGGTTGTATCGCCGTCGTTGTTGACGGCGGCGGCGATGGGCTGCCAGGCGCCACTGTCCTCGTGCAGCAGGCGCGTACCGTGCAGCGTGGCTGTACGAGTGATGAGGAAGAAGTCGAGTTCCATCCGGGCACCATCGATGGCGGCGATACGGGCGCGGCCGTGGACGGAGGCCATGTCGAGGGTTAGTCGCTGGCGGTCGCAACGGGATTCGGCGATGACGATCAGGTAGGTGTGACCTCGACCGTCGCCATTGACGGCGATTCTCTCACCCACAGCGACCTCGGTGAATCCCTCGACATCGATCGTGCAGTCCTGGCGATCGAGGGCGGCAATGGTGCCCTGCTGTCGGGGCGTTGGCAGCGTCCAGCGCCGGTCGGCTCGAATCAGGGCGGAACTGCCGACGGCGGTGACCCGGTTGGCCGCCACCACGGCGAGGGGGCCGGCGAGTTCCGCGCCGTCATCGAAGTGCGTCGTGGCATCCGGGTCACGGCCGGGTGACCAGTAGAGGGTGATTTCAGTATCCGAGGTCTGCAGGCGTACGCCACAGGCCTCTTCGGTATCGGCGGTGATGATTTGAGCGTCGACCAGGCTGGCTCCACCCACGTGGGGTTCGAAGATGAGGTCCACGCAGGTGGCGGAGTCACCGGGTGCGGGGCGCTGCCAGGCGAGAGTGCGGTAGTCGTACTTCGAGCGCTCGGGTGTGTCCATCACCGCCGTGGCTCGGGCGCAGCGCAGCGTCGTGCCAGGAGTCGTACGCAGCACACGCAGGTCCAGATGTGCGCCCGAGTCGTGACAGCTCGTCCAGGTACCGCGAATCGCATCGCCGGGCCCGGCGCGGGCATCGAGGATGCTGACGTCATCCATCCACGCCAGGCCCAGGTGATCCCGGTGGGACACGGCCTCGAGAGCACCCCGTTCGACTGCGGTTCCCGCGAGCGTACCCGACTGTGACCGTGGTATGACACCTTCCATCTGCAGCGTGCCCTCCAGGCCGCGGCACATGCGCCAGTGCTCGTCACCACCGTGGATGCGCGCCAGGTCGACCAGGATCAGCCCCTCGTCATCGGCACCGTCGACGCCCATCTCGACGAGAGCAAACAGCCGGCGGTACGTGACTCCCGGCTGCATCCAGCACATGGTGTCGGCATCGAAGACCCAGCGCTGCGCCTCGACTTCGGCGATCTGTAGACCTGCCGCGCGCAGCACTCGCAGCAGGCGTCCGCGGCCGGCGATCTCCTTGAGGAAGTGCCACGGCGTGTCGAAGGGCAACTCCAGCGGCTCGACCCCATCGACGACGGACCACACCGTGTTGTGCGTCGCCCAGTTGCCCTCCCAGGAATTGACGTGGGCCCACGACTGCGGATACCCCAGGGCCGACAGGAACGGACGGTCGAAGGCGTAGAGCTGCAGGTCGAGAAGGTCCTGGTGCCGGTGCCACGGCGCGTCACCGTAGACGATACCGGCAGCGGCTCGTTCGGGGGATTCGCCGGTGCGCAGGATAGCGAAGCCGACACCATCGTGGATGGTGGTCCCCGGCGTCCAGGGCTGATCGCTGAGCAGTCTGCGGGCACTAGCGGAACCCAGCGCGGCGGCCCATTCGAGGGTCTGCCCGTCGAGAGGGCGCAGCGGATCGCGGTCGGCAAGAGACTGCTGTACACCGGAGGAGCCGCCATCACCGAAGTGGAAAGGGATCCGGCCCAGCATGGCGACGTCGTAAGGTGCGCGTACCAGACGCTCCAGGCGCGGGTCGTCGGTGATCGACGGGAAGCGGGACACCGGGTAGGCCTCAGGCTGCAGGGCTCGCAGCGCGGCGACCTGGTGCTCCAGCTCGAAGACACCGCGCGTGTGTGTGTCGTCATAACCGCCAGTGGCCTCCGGGGGCATGCCATCGACCGTGAAGTTGTTGCTGACGAAGACACGCAGGCGATCCGGCCCGCAGTCGTAGAGCCAGTCCACCACGTCGGTGGCGTCATCGCGATCGAGGGCCCGCAAAGCCGACAGCACGCCCAGACTCGTGCGCGGCTTGTTGCTCAACGCACCGCCATCGATGGCACATTGCATCAGGCAGCAGAGGGCTTCCTCGATCAGCTGGCAGCCTCCTTCGGCATCGGCGAGACAGAGCCCCTGGAGGCTGGCACGGGCAATCCACTCGTCGTCGTGACGCAACAGCGGCCAGGCGGCGTCGTAGGCAGCGGCGAGCACGTCGCTGACGATGGGTACGTCGATGGCGTAAGCGAGCGAGCCCTTGCGGTAGAGAGCCGCGATGGGATCGTCCATGCCCACCCAGTCGACGGGGCCGCCATCCCACGGGCGTTCGATTTCCTGCGAGGGACCGTGGCGAAACTGAGGGGCGGCGGCGACGTAGACCTCTTCCAGCGACCAGCGCAGCATCATCAGCCCGAGGATCCGGGCGGCGTCGACATCATCGGGGCGGCGGCGCAGGTGCTGGGTGACGGAACGCATGGCGCCTGTGAAATGGCCGACGAGCTCGCGGTGGCTGGAGGCGGCGAAGAGAAACACGTGATCCTCATCGTCAAACCATCCGAAGCCGTCGTCGACGTAGTCACCGGAACTGAAATCGTCCGTCCTCAGGTCGTTGCTGGGGAACACGGCAGCGCAGGAGGGACAGGTGGAACGCAGATCCCCCGGCAAGTGCTGGCGCGTCCAAGGATAGAAGCCGTGATGGGCAAAGATCGCCGTGCCACATATGGGACAGCCCTGGTGTACGTTGACGTAGTGGGCCCTGGGGAACTCCGCCGCGGGAAGCTGGCGCCACAAGGTGGCGTCGTCCTGGGCCAGCCACCAGCGCAATGTGTCCTCATTCCCTGCCGGTGGAAGGGGTTCAGCCTGCAGGGTCTGGCGCGTTCGCATACTGGAACATGTGTGTCCGAGGGGCCATCGCCGGGGCCACTGTGTGTTGGCGTCGACGAATGGCTGGCGCAGCTGATCAAGGCTGCGGACGGCCACGTCGGTGTGGTCCGAGGCGCCCTTGTCATCGGCAACGTCCAACGGGTAGTCGCCGCCCACGGCTGGCGTCTGCAGGTAATACATCCAGGCCCGATCTCGCCGGGACCAGCGCTGATCGACACACACGAATCCGGGCGCGTTCAGCGTCGGCGGCTCCCCAGGTCCACCACATACAGGCAGCCGGAACAGACGATCGGCGAGGATCACCCGCGGTGTCCACTGAATCATGACGCGCGGACCCAGCTCATGCCGGGAGTGTCCTGTGTACTGCCGCCTGGCTGTTCGGCGATCTCGGTATTCACGCGGAACTCCACGGCTGGCCTTTCTGACCGGTGTGGTGGTGACCGAGTTAGCCTAGCCGACAGGCCGGCCGCAGACAAGAGCGCCGCCCCTTCTTGCGGAAAGGTCTGAATTCGGGTTTCCTACATAGGTACGGGACTTCTCCACTATGACGGCTCACCATACCGAGCCGAGGCACAACCTGCGAGGCCGTTATGGCGATGACTGGGATTGAAAGAATCGGCAATATCCTGCGGCGGCAGCCGGTGGATCGCATCGGCCTGTTCGAGCACTTCTGGGGTGACACACTGCAGAAGTGGCAGGGAGAGGGACACATCGACGAGGGGGAGGATCTGGCCTCCCATTTCGGCTTCGATATGACCACCTGCGGGGGGATCAACATGGTGGCCGATCTCGACTTCGTGCCCGAGGTGCTGGAGGAGACCGACGAGACCATCGTGACTCGTGATGGCAATGGTGCCGTGCTGCGGCGCCACAAGCTGCACTCGTCGACACCGGAACACATCGACTTCGCCGTCAAGGAGAGGTCTGCATGGGAGGAGCTGATCAAGCCGCAGCTGATTCCCGGAACGCGGCGCATCAACTTCCAGGCCTACCGTGCGGCGAAGAAGGCCGCCGCTGATGAGGAACGGTTCTTCTGCTGGGCGGGAGTCAACAGCTTTGAGCTGATGCACCCGGTATGCGGTCACGAGTACATGCTGATGGGGATGGCCACCGACCCGGACTGGGTAAAGGATATGGCCATGACGTATGCCGAGACGAGCATTGCCCTGCAGGAAATCCTGTTCGCCGAAGAGGGCAAGCCGGACGGCATATGGTACTACGAGGACATGGGCTTCAAGCAGCGGCCTTTCATGTCGCCGGCGATGTATCGCGAGATTATCAAGCCGGCCCACCAGAAGACCATGGACTTCTCACATTCCCAGGGGCTGCAGGTCATCATGCACTCCTGCGGCTTCGTCGAACCCCTGCTCGGCGACATGGTCGACGCCGGGATCGATTGCCTGCAGGTGATGGAGGTGAAGGCGGGCATGGACCCGGTGCGCATCAAGCAGAACTTCGGCGATCGCATCAGCCTGTTCGGCGGCATGGATGCGCGCAACCTGGTGGCCAACGACCGGGATGCGATCCGGGCCGAGCTGCAGGCAAAGATCCCGCTGCTGAAGGAGGGTTTCGGCTACATCCTGCACTCGGATCACTCGATCCCGACGACGACGGAGTACGAGACGTATCGTTACTTCGTCGACGAGGGACTGCGACTGGGAGCTTACAACTAGGCTCTACTCCGCCAGGCTCTCTACTCCGACTGCACCGCCGCGTCGTCCCGTGGGCGGGGCTCCAGCTTGCTGGCTTCGATGGCGCGGACGCAGGCGTTGCGGTGCAGAATCGCGTCATCGTCGTCTGCCGGGCTCAGTTCGTGCGCCCGATCGAATAACTCCAGCGCCCGTTCCATCTCTTCAAAGGCGTCGAACTGAGAACCGGGATAGGCCCGGCTGATCCGGGACTTGGCGTGACGCTCCCAGATGATGCCGGCGTAGTAGGTGCGGGCGTACTCACCCTCGAGACGCGGTACACATTCGAGTGCTGTGTTGACGCCGATCTTGGCTTCCAGATCAAACTGGTCCGTCAACGCCAGCAACAGGCCGACGAGGGCCTGCTGGTTGTTCTCGTCGATGGCGAGGATATCATGGCAGATACTCTCGGCTACACGCGGCTGGTTGAGCAGGCGGTAGCGCTCAACCCTTTCAAGCGCTCGGGGAACTGCCTCGGGACGAATCCTCTGCAATTCGGTCATGGTTTCGATCCTGATCGAAGACGCGCTCTTCAGCGGGATGACGGCGAACCCCGCAAAGAAAGGGATCGAGGCCGGACGACGCCATCTCGTCGGATCTGGCGCCGCAGGCCGAGTGCCGTCCTGTTGCTGGCCCTCTGTCCCAGGCCTCTCTACCTTGATGAGAAATGAGTTCGCCAAACATCATATATATCCTCGCCGACGACATGGGGTACGGGGACATGGGCTGCAACAACGCCGCATCCCGTATCCCCACGCCCAACCTGGACCGGCTCGCCGCCTCCGGCATGCGTTTCACCAACGCCCACGCGCCGTCCAGCGTCTGCACGCCCAGCCGCTACGCCGTTCTCACCGGACGGTACTGCTGGCGATCGCGTCTCCAGAACGGCATCGTCTGGCAGTGGGATGCGGCCCTGATCGAGCCGGACCGGCTGACGGTAGCTGATGTGCTGCGCGATCAGGGCTATCGCACCGCCTGTATCGGCAAATGGCATCTCGGCTGGGACTGGTCGCTGACCGACGGCTCCCGGGCCAACGATCACGTCGAATTCGGCGTCATCGACGGACCGAACCGCCATCCCCTGAACGATCGGATTGACTACTCGAAGCCCATGGGCGGAGGGCCCACTGACCACGGCTTCGATAGCTACTTCGGTGACGATGTACCCAACTTCCCGCCCTACACCTGGTTCGAAGACAACCGCGTCACGCAGGCACCGACCGTGCCGAAGCCGGACGAGATGTTCGGCGCCCCCGGCGACATGGTGCCGGACTGGACGCTGGAGGCGGTGATGCCCGAACTCACGCGGCGTACCGTGCAGTACATCGAGGCAGCCGATGATGAGCCGTTCTTTCTCTACTTCCCACTGACGGCACCTCACACCCCCATCGCGCCACTGGACCGCTTTCGTGGCACCAGCGAGGCAGGAGAATACGGCGACTACGTCTGTGAGGTGGACTGGTGTGTGGGTCAGGTTGTGGAGGCTCTCGAGCGTACGGGAAAGGCCAGGGACACGCTGCTCATCTTCACCAGCGACAACGGACCCGAGAACTTCGCTTACGAACGGATCCAACAGCACGGCCACTACAGCATGGGGGACCTGCGCGGCATCAAGCGCGATGCCTGGGAGGGCGGCCACCGGTTACCCTTCGTTGCCCGCTGGCCGGGTGTCGTCGAGGCCGGCAGTACCTGTGACCACCTGACGACCCTGGGAGATCTGCTGGCCACCGCCGCCGAACTGGCCGGCACCGGGGTTCCCGCAGGTGCAGGCGAGGACAGCGTCAGCATCGCGCCTCTGCTGCGCGGTGGTGGCGCCGACGTGCGCAGCTGCGCCATGCATCACAGTATGAAAGGCAAGTACGCCCTGCGCCGAGGCGACTGGGTGTTCATCGATGCACCCACCGGCGACGACAACGCCGAGCCGGACTGGTTCCGTGCGGAGCGAGGCTACACGCCCCACGACTGCCCCGGGGAGCTCTACGACCTGCGCGTCGACCTGTCGCAGGCAGTCAACCGGTATGCGGACCACCCGGACGTGGTGGCCGAGATGAAGGAACTGCTTGACCGGGTCAGGGCGGGATGTGATCAGAGCGTGAAGGCCTGAGCCTCCATGGCCCTCCAGCTGAACACCGTCTGTCCGCTGCCAGACCGACCTCGACCGATCATCGGTATCGGCGCCGGTGGCATCGTACGCGACGCCCATCTGCCGGCGTACCGGCTGGCCGGGTTCGACGTGGCCGGCGTGTTCGATCTGGATCCGGACAAGGCCCGGGCGCTGGCCGCCGACTTCGACATACCCACCGTATTCGACTCGATGGCAGCGGCCGTCGATGCCGCACCTGATGACGTCGTCTTCGACGTCGCCGTCCCCGGGGGGGCGGTGCTCAGCGTCATCGAGTCCCTCCCGGATGGCGCCACAGTACTGATCCAGAAGCCCCTGGGGCGCAACCTGGCGGAAGCGCGCCGCATCCAGACCGCCTGCCGGCGCAAGGAATTGACGGCGGCGGTGAATTTCCAGCTGCGCTACGCGCCGCCCTTTCTGGCACTGCGGGACCTGCTCGACAGCGGCCGCCTCGGCAGGATACACGACATCCAGATGCAGGTGACGCTGCTGACACCGTGGAACCTGTGGGGGTTTCTCGAACAGGAAGAGCGCGTCGAGATCCTCTATCACAGCATCCACTATCTCGATGCCATCCGCTCTATCGCCGGTGACCCGGACGGAGTCTATGCGCGCACTGTGCGCTATGCGGGATACGAGAAGCTGGCCGACGTGAAGTCGACGACGATCCTCGACTATGGCGATACCTTGCGCGCCGTCGTGGCGGCCAACCACTGCCATGGCGGTGATCTCACGCACCAGGAGTCGTACCTGCGCGTCGAAGGCGAGGGCGGCATCGTCCACCTGACCCTGGGGCTGTGCCTCGACTATCCTCGCGGTCAGCCCGATCGCTTCGATATCTGCCTGTTCGAGGAGGGGGCAGCACCGGTCTGGCGAACCGAACCGATCGAGGGCACGTGGTTCCCCCACGCCTTCATCGGTACCATGGCCAGCGTCATGCGTGCCGCCGAAGACCCGACGCGAGAGCTGCCCACATCTGTGGACGACGCCACGCGCACCATGGCACTCGTCGAGGCGGCCTACGAATCGAGTGCCACGGGCGCCACACCGATTGCCTACGAGGAGTGAGCCGATCCATGCCCGGTGCCCCGAACATCCTGCTCATCATGACCGACCAGCAGCGCTGGGACACCCTGAGATGCTACGGCTACGACCACATGATCACGCCGAACATAGATGCCCTGGCGGCTCGGGGTGTGGCCTTCTCGCGGGCCTTCGTGCAGGGGGCCGTCTGCGGTCCGTCGCGCAACAGCATCGTGTCGTCGCAATACGTGCACACCCACGGTGTGTACGGCAACGAGCAGTGGCTGCGCCCCGACCAGCCCAACTGGATAGAGGCTCTGCGCGCCGGCGGGTATCGGACGGCCAACATCGGCAAGATGCATACGGCCCCGATCCGTCTGCCGGTGGGGTTCGAGCATCGCACGGTGGTGGAAAACAAGAACTACAAGCAGGGACATCACGGTCCGGACCCGGATGACTACGACCACTTCCTGCTGCACCACGGGCTGAAACGACCGGCGCTGACGTACTACCAGGACATCGACGACTGGCCGGATCGTTTGCAGGCTACCACATGGCCGCACGCCGACGAGCTGTATCCCGACAACTTCGTCGGCCAGCAGACAGTAGACTACCTGCAGAGCTGCTCCTTCGACAAGCCGTTGTTCATGTGGTGTGGCTTTGCCGGTCCTCACGATCCCTATGACGTGACGGCGGATTTCCTCGCTATGTACGATGACGTGGAGGTGCCGGATCCGGTGGGTTTCGAAGGTGAACTCGATACGAAGCCACCGCCTCAGCGGGCGCAGATGCAGGGCATGGAGGGCAATCGGTCCCCGGCGGCAGTGTGGTGGAGCCGGGCCACGCCCGAGCGCATCCGGCGCATGCGCCGGCACTACTACGCCAACGTGACACTCATGGACGACTGGGTGGGGAAGATGGTGACAACCCTCGAAGCGCGAGGGCAGCTGGAGAATACAGTCATCGTCTTCACCAGTGATCACGGCGACTGCCTGGGCGATCATCACCAGGTGTACAAGTTCTCCTCACATTACGACAGTGTCGCCCGCGTGCCGCTGGTGCTGGCTGGCCCGGGCGTCGAAGCCCTGGGTGTACGCGATCCTCTAGTGGAATCCATCGACCTGGGACCGACGTTTCTGCAGATGGCGGGACTGGCGCCACTGGAGGGGGCCAGCGGTCGGGCGCTGCAGCCGCTGCTGTCTGGCGAGGACGCCGAATTGCACGACTGCGTATTCTCCGAACACGCCGCGCGCGTCATGGCGAGGACGACGGAGTGGAAGCTGGTGCTGTACCTGGGGCAGGACTACGGCGAGCTGTACGACCTGCGTGACGACCCGGACGAATTGAACAACCTGTACGACAATGCTGGCGCACAGGAGGCGCGCCGACTCATGGTGGAACATACGATGCACTGGTACGGCACGACACGAATGGTTCGCGCTACGGTTTAACCTCGCGGATACGTCCCCGCGCTGGCGCCATCACCGTGCCCAGGCGCTGCACGTACCGTACCTGCGCGCCGACGGTCTGGATCCCCGAGTTCGTCCAGTCGCGAATCTCTTCCCCGAAGAAGCGCTCGCCCCGTGTCACCGAGTAGGCCTGGGCGGCGATCGTGTAGCTCCGCTTCGGGTCGATGTCGGACTCGATGACCCGCAGCCCGCGGGGCCGCGACCGGTCGAAGGCATACCTGACACCGGCGATCTGCATGGGGCGTTCGTTGCCGTCGCGCAGATCGTGCTCGAGTATGGCCAGCAGCCGGGCGCCGGTGCGTTGGAAGGTGTAGAGTTCGTTGGGGAAATTCATGGTGAACAGATCGCGGATAGAGATCCGGTCCTGCTCCATGTCGGTGCGCATGCCACGGTTGTTCTGGAAGGCGACATCGGCCCCGGTAGCCGAGAGTATCGAATCGCAGAACCAGTTGCCCAGGCTCGAGTCCCAGAACCCGGTGGGGTAGTCCTCCCGGCTGAGATTCTCTCCCGCCCGCCCGACGAAACCCATCTCGTCCCAGTCGATGACGTCGGCTGCGGTCACCGTCCAGTTGCCGTTATCGTCTACCGCCACGCGGACCTCGCCGAAGTCCGGTTCGAGAGTGGCAACGCTCCCGCCATTGACGACGAGAGACCGGGACTCCGCGAGCCCCCTGAGCGGTCCCTGTGACATCAGCCGGAAAGCCCGCACGTTGTCGACCTCGACGTCGATACGCCCGTGGGACACCCGCGCCTCCACAGCCATCATGTAGGCCCACTTCTCCGGCCACTCGATCCGTACCCAGGGAGCCCGTGCCAGCCAGGGCAAATAGGCGCTCATGAAGACACGCCGGGGCTCGGTGAGTTGCACCTCGTGGGCTTCGAACCACTGTTCGCGGTTGTCACGACTGTCCCCGGCGACGAGCACCTCCGCCGCTGTCTCATCATGGGGGTTCGGTACCCGCCAGCGCAGCCCGAAGGGCGTGTTGCCGTTATAGCGAGGATCCGTCTCGGTGTCGCTCACTTTGACGCTGAAATCGAAATTGCCGCGACGTTGTGTGGCGCGCACGAGTACTCTGTGCCAACCGGAGGTCAGCGTGATGGGGACACGGTCGTTCGGCAGCCGATGGCGACGTCGCCCTTCGTAGGTGTGTATCTGTTCGCCGTCGAGCCAGACCGTCAGCCCCTCGTCGGAACCGAGCCACAGCTCGGCGGGCTCGTCGCGCGGTGCATGAAACTCTGCATAGGCCCAGACGACGCTGTGGGTCGGGTCGCCGAAGTGGGAATCGAGATCGATTCTGTCGTCGTGGAAGTAGACCGGCCCGGACCAGCCGTTCTCACCTGGCTGTGGCCGTGCCTCAGCAGACAGCGGCACGTCGTCGTCGAGCGGTATCGGACCATACAGCAGCCACGTGTGGTTTGACATGCCGTAGTGGCCGTACTCCCCGTTGGCGCCCCAGTCGGCAGGGTGCTTGATGAAGGGACGGGCAAGGCCAACTACATCCCCGAGGATCCGGATCCGTTCGAGCCGGCCCTCACCAAGGGCCTGGCGGCGCCCCAGCTGCAGGAATTCCATGTCGTCAGGGTTCATTCCCATCAGCCTTGCGGCCACGGCGTCGACGGCGAACAGGTCATCTCCGGCGAGTACCATGTTCATCCGTACAGGGTGTCCGCCATCGTCGACGATGCGTGCCATCTCCATACCGACGATGGCGTCCACCACGGCGAAGTCGACACTGGCCACACCGGCCAGATCGGTGATCGTTTCGTCGAGGGTGCGTGCCGTGTGCCACAGTCCGGGATTGCCGCTGCCGGGGGGCCAACCGGTGCTCTTTGACCAGCCGTACTTCAGGCCCGGACCGATGCCGATCAGGTTCTTGACGGCCACCGTCATGCCGACAGCGCCGGTGATCTTCATGACCGGCACGTCGATCATCACATCCGCGTCGACCACGGTGCGCGGTACCCAGTAGCTGGCGGCCACCAGTCCACCCCCGGGCGGGGTCACGGCCAACGCCTCGTCGTAGTTCAAGTCGACGAGGCGCAGATCGACACCGGCCAGATCGGCATCGTCGAGCAGGGCGCGGTAGCCAGCGGTGGCAAAGCCGTCACCGACCTCGACGAAGTCGGCCAGCTTGATTACGTCGGGTCGATCCGGTGGAATCCAGACGCCCCCCTCGGCGATGGTCAGACGGGCGTCTGGCGCCCACTCGTGGACAGCTTCCAGCAGCGCCTTGACGACGCGCCAGTCGGTGACGTCGCCCTGCTGGTGGTGGGCGTGCACGATGTTGACCTTGCACACGACATCGACGAGACCGTCCTCGCCAGGTTCGGCGGCGGCGAGCACGGCCTGCAGACCGCCCTGGTCCACGGCGCGGCGCACCATGGGGCGGATGTGGCTGGCGTACTCCAGCTGCGTGTCCGGAGCGACAGGCGACGGCAGCGACCGGTCGTCAGAGCGCACGATGGCGACGACAGGCGTCTGAGCGCCAACCGGGGTCAGAGACAATACCCCCAGCAGGGCCGCGACGAGCCAGCGCCGCGTCAGGATCACGGGATCAGCCCGCGTCGTACCCGACCAGCGAGCGCACCCAGATGTTGCGGAAGCGAACGGCGTCACCGTGATCCTGCAGCCGCAGACCGCCGACGTCGGGGTCGGGCGTCGAGTAGGTGCAGACGTTGCGGTGGCCCGTGGGGCCCATGGCCTCCTGACGATGGTGGAGCAGGACACCATTCTGCAGCACCGTGACCGACGCCGGGACGACGAGCCAGCCTTCGTCCCACGCGGGGGCCTCGAAGATGATGTCGTACACCTGCCACTGACCCGGCTGCCGGCAGGCGTTGACCAGGGGCGGGAACTGTCCGTAGATGGCGCCCGCCGTGCCATCGGCGTACGTGGGATTGTCGTAGCAGTCGAGAACCTGGATCTCGTATCCCGCGTTCTCCGGGCTGTTGTGCAGGAACACGCCGCTGTTGCCGCGTCCCTGGCTGTCACCTTCGACCTTCTCCGGACAGGCCCACTCCACGTGCAGCTGGCAATCCCCCCACTGCTTGAGAGTGCGGATGTCGCCGGTGCCTTTGACGACCTCCATGTAGCCGTTCTCCACCTTCCAGCCGGCATCGCTGCCGGGCTCCTTGGCGCTCTCCCACTCGGACAGGTCGCTGCCGTCGAAGAGGATCACAGCATCGGAGGGAGGCGCGCCCGGCGCCTCACCTGGCGTGATGATCGTTGGCTGCGGCCGCTGACTGTCGTGCACGCGGAAGGGTTGTCCGGGAATGAAGTCGGTGTCGTCATATCCTAAGGAAGCCATACCAGTCTTTCTCTTTCTCTGTGTGAAGCGTCAGGCCGCGCGGCGCAGAATACGCCCTGAGCGGCTGTCGGTGAGTCGGCCTTCGTACACGGCGGCGACGCCGTTGACGAGGACCGTGTCGATGCCGTGGGGATAGCGGTACGGATCGTCGAAGTCGGCGCCCTCGGCAATCCTCTCCGGATCGAAGATGACCACGTCCGCCCAGGCCCCCTCGCGCAGGACGCCACGGTCGGCCAGCCGGAAACGGGCGGCAGCGTGGCCGGTCAGCTTGTGCACTGCCTGTTCCCACGTCAGGGCGCCCTGCTCGCGGATGAACCGGCGCAGAAAGTAAGGAAACGCCGCATAGGATCGCGGATGGTGCCGGCCCTCCGCCAGTACACCTTCAGGGATCAGACTGAAACCGTCGGAGATGACCCCTCCTGTCGCGTGGCGAGCGATGTTGAGGAAGTCCTGCTCCGAGACATCTTCGGCCAGCATCCAGGGACGTGCCTCCTCCTCGATGAGGATGTCGAGCACGGCATCGTGGGGATCCTGGTCACGGATCCGTCCGATCTCGGCGAAGTCCTTGCCCGCCAGATGGGCATTGGCCTCGGCGCTGCCCAGCCAGATGCGATCCCAGGTTCCGTCTTTCACCAGGTTCCGTTTGCGACTGCCGCCACTCTCGGCCCCGTGAGTGAGTGTATCGACCTTGATCCTGTGGCGCATATCGGGATCGCGTAGACGGCCCAGCAGGGCCTTGTCACCGCCGTCGAGGGCCCAGGGCGGCAGCAGGGACTTGAGCGTCGTCGAGCCGATCGTGTAGGGGATGGCGTCACAACTGACGTCGACGCCGCCGGCGCGCACGGTGTCGATGGTGGCCAGCAGGTCGGCGGTGGCGCCGAGCATGGGGGAGCCGGGCTGCATGTGTGATACGTGAGCGGAGATACCCGCCCGCTGGCCGACTTCGATGACCTCACCCACGGCGTCGGCGATACCCAGCGTCTGGTTGCGGATGTGACTGGTGTAGAGACCACCGTAGCGTCCCACAACCTTACCCAGCTCGACCAGCTCATCGAGAGGGGCATACGGCCCCGGGGCATAAGCGAGACCGCTCGACAGACCCAGGGAGCCGTCTTCCATGGCCCGGGCCGTCAGCTGGCACATGCGCTCCATCTCGCCGGGGCGGGCAGCGCGGTCTTCCCAGCCCATGGCGGCGACGCGGATGTTGCCGTGTCCCACGAGGGTGGCAACGTTGGTGCCGATGCCCTGATCGTCGAGGCGCTCGAAGTACTCGTCGAAGCCGATCCAGTCGCAGACCAGACCGCGGGTCATGGTCGGATCCAGCGGGCCGTAGTAGGGTTCGTGATCGAGAGTGGGCGCCGCCGAGACACCACAGTTGCCGGCGATCTGAGTCGTGATGCCCTGCGCCAGGGAAGAGGACGCGCGGCCTTCGATCACGAGGGTCAGGTCGGAGTGGGTGTGCATGTCGATGAAGCCGGGGGCGACGAAGCGTTCGGAGGCATCGATGGTCTGCCTGGCGTCGACTGCGGACAAGTCTCCTACAGCGACGACTCGACCCTCCTGGATCCCCACGTCCGCGGACAGGGCGGGGGCGCCGGTGCCGTCGAGGACGCGGCCATTGCACAGGACAAGGTCGTACATGAGAGGCTAGGATAGAAGTGCGGGTGTACGGCGGCAAGGTTGTCGACGGCCGGCGGATTCTCGACCTTGGACGGCCCATGGTGAAGAAGATCCTGCTCGACATCCACATCTACCTGAGCCTGCTGTGTGCCGGCTACATGGTCATCTACGGCGTCAGCGGACTGGCCTTCAATCACCACATCCGTCCAGCGGAGAGCGACGGGATCGTGTGGGAGACGACGATCGACGTGCCGACGGCCGATAAGGACCAGGTGCTGGCAGAGGCCGTGCGCGACCGGCTGGAACTGATGGGCTGGGTGCCGTTCTGGCGGCTGTCGCATCCGCAGCCCGACGAGTTCGTCTTCTTCATCAACAGGCCTGCCCGGGAGTACCGGGTTCGGTTGAACCAGTTGACGGGGCACGTGGGGGTCAGCGAGACCAGCCGTGGGGTGCTGGGGGCCATCATCGGCCTGCACGGGCTGCAGAGCATGCCCAACTCCCGGTGGGCTGCTACCTGGGCCGTGTACACCGAGATTTCCATCTGGGCCGTCGTGTTTTCCGTGGTCAGCGGCATCTGGTTCTGGTGGCTGCGGCCGGCGTGCCGTTCCTCGGGATGGTGGCTGCTGGGACTGGGTTCGGGCGGATCGATCCTCCTCATGCTCTACGTCGTCGGCTGATGTACAGGCTCGTCCGCACCGTGCACCTGTACTCGGGCCTGGTCCTGGCCGCCGGTCTGTTCATGTACGCGTTCACCGGATTCGTCATGTCCCACCAGAGCTGGTTCCCTGGTGGCAAGAGTCACAAGACGACGCAGGATCTCACCTCCGTTACGGCACTGACGATGGCGCCGGGGCTGTCACCGGAGCAGGCGGCGACTTGGCAGGAACGACTGGGAGACGAGTTGGGCCTGCACGGCAGGCCGGGCAACCGGCATCGCGATGAAGACGGCACCTGGATCTTCGAGTATCACCGTCCGGGGACCAACGAGAAACTGAGACTGCGCCCCGGCCACCGGGAGGTGACTCTCACCGTCGAGGCGGCAGGATTTGCCGGCATCATGAATCGCCTCCACCACTTTCACGGGTACGATGGCGGTGGTCGCTTTTTCGTCTGGGGTCTGTTCGTCGACCTGGCCAGCCTGGCGATGATTCTGTTTCCCCTCACGGGGATCTACCTGTGGTTCACCCTCAAGCAGGATCGTCGTCTCGGTTGGATCATACTGGGAGCGAGCACGCTCTACGGTGTCGGGTCGATCCTGTACCTGGTCCTGGGGCGATGACGTCGGCCTCGCTGGTCGGCAACGACGTGGTCGATCTGCGTGACCCGGACATTGCCCGGCACCACGAGCGCTCGCGCTTCGTCGCCCGCGTGTGCACTCCCGATGAAGTCGCCCGGGTTGCCGCCAGCGATGACCCGCACCGCGTGCTGTGGACGCTGTTCGCGGCGAAAGAGGCCGGCTTCAAGGTGGTGGCCAAACTGACGCCGGGGATCGCCTTCTCGCCGCGGCGGTTTGCTGTGGACGACCAGCAGACCACCGTCACCCACGACGACGTGCGGCTATGGCTGCGAGTGACGCAGGCAGAGGACTGGGTACACGCCATGGCTGGCCAGAAAAGCGGCGAGCCGTTGTGGGCGGTGGAGCGTCGCGGGCCGGAGGTGGCGCAGAGCACTGCCGTGCGGGAACTGGCGAAACGGGTCGCCGCAGAACACCTGCGGCTGGATCCGGCCGGGCTGTCGGTGGAGCGCCGCGAGGATCAGCGGTTTCGCGACGGCCTGGGGCCTCCGTGCCTGGTCCATGGAGCGGACGGCACGCCCATCGATCTGGATCTGAGTCTGTCCCACGACGGGCCGTGGGTGGCCTGCGCCCTACTCCTCAACAGAGCACCAGCTCAGCCCGACTGAAGCTCCTGCCGAACCTGTTTCTCCTGCTCGGCAAGCTGAGCCACCTCTTCGAGTACGCGTCGTCCCACCTGCATCTGGTGGCGCAGCAGGCGCGGGTCCTCGTCGTTGAAATCGGACACATCTACGGGCTCGCCGAAGACGATGATGATCGGTTCCCTACCGGCGATGTTGCACTTGATCTCGTGGAGGGCGTCGTTGCTCAAGCCCCGGATGAACACGGGGATCACCACCGGCTTTGCCTGCAGAACGACCTTGCCGAACCCGGGCTCGGCGGAGAGCAGCTCGTAGGGGTCCGGTCCCTTGCCCCGGGTGCCTTCCGGGTGAATGCCCACCAGCGTCCCGGGGGACTGCAGTTCATGGGAGAGAAACTCGAGGCCCGCCCGGGTCACGCCGCGCTTGGGGCGTGGGCGGAAGACCGGTGGAAACATCGTCGCCGAGGTGGCAAAAGCGTTGAGGAAGACGCCCACGGGATGATCATAGAAGAACTCGGAGCGCACGGGAAAGTAGAACCGCGGCCAGCGGTTCGTCGCCTGGTAGATGCTGCAGGCGATGATGAACTGATCGAAGAAGCTGCGGTGGTTGGACGCGATCAGCACCCCCCGGTCGGTGGGCATGTCGACCAGGCGGTCGAGGCCGACGGTGTGCAGACGCCGGGATGTGGCGAGCCACTGGATCCAGCGACGGTGGATCCGGGTGTTGATCCAGTGCGAGAGGGGGTGCAGCGGTGAGGCGTTGAGCCACCGGGCAAAGAGCAGCGCCCGGCGCTCGATGCCGCTCAGGCTGGCCAGTTCTTCGGCCGGGACGTGCAGCCGGCTGTCACTGGCGCCTGAGTCGGTCATCGTCTATTGCAGGGAGGTGATCTGCCCGTGTTTCAGCTGGTGGCGGCGACGATCAGCTTGACGGCGTCACCGACGGTGCCCACCTGGTCGGCGTCGTCATCGGAGACCTCGATGTCGAAGGAGTCTTCGATCTCGAGCACGATGTCGACGAGGCGGGCGGAATTCACTTCGAGGTCCTTCTGTAGCGAGGTTTCGAGAGCGATGCTGCCGAGGGCCTCTTCGTTCTTGGCAAAGGGCTTGAGGATCTCGACGACTTTATCGAAGACTTCCTGGTTCTCCATTGGGCAGTCCTTGTCGGGTGGGGTGTAGTCGCAGTCGCGACGGTGAAGTTAGTCGTATTTGCGCAGCATGATGCAACCGTTCACATCACCGAAGCCAAAGCTGGCCTTGGCGATAACCTTCAGATCCGGCAGGTCGATCGTGTCGTGTACTACGGCGCCGGCATACTCCTCCAGCTCGGGATGCAGATCCTCGCAGTTGACGGAGCCGTGAACGAAGCCGTAGTGCAACTCGAGTACGGAGGCGACACACTCCAGACCGCCGGCGGCACCAAGGCCATGGCCGATGAGCGACTTGGTCGAGTGGATGTGGGGCATGTCACCCGGCTCTCTCTCGAGAGCCCTGGACCAGTTGTTGACCTCGTGAGGATCGGCAAAGGTGGCGGTGAGATGGCCGTTGATGGCGTCTACTTCTGTGCCGGCTATACCGGCGTCGGTCAGGGCACCGCGAATGCAGCGCTGGACGCTCACAGGGTTGGGTGCCGTCATGCTGCCGCCCTGGCGGTGACCGCCGCAGTTGAGGGAGCCGCCCAGTACCTCGGCGTAGATGCGGGCGCCACGGGCTCTGGCCGCCTCGAGTTCTTCGAGCATCAGCACACCCGCGCCCGAGCCGGGTACGAAGCCCGCCGCCGAGGCACTCAGCGGGCGCGAAGCCGCTCCGGGATCGTCGTTCTTCGTCCGGTTGAGGACGCGCATGGCGTCGAAGCCGGCCCAGATGTAATGCGAGTGACCTTCGGAGCCGCCGGCGAGCATGCGTACCGCATGACCGTCGCGGATGCGTTCGGTGGCCTGGATGATGGCCTCCGTGCCGGTATTGCAGGCGCTGGAGTTGGTGCTCACCTGATTGCCGAGGGCGAGTTTGCCGGCGACGCGGGCACTGTTGCCGCTCGACATGATCTGCTCGACCATCGTGCTGCCAAGACGGCGCACCTTGCCGGCGTCCGTGCGCGGGCCCAGGGTTTCGCTGATGGTGTCGATGCCGCCGATGCCGGTGCCGATGATGGCCCCCGTGTCCCAGTTCGCTTCCGCGTCGAGGTCCGGGACCTCGAAACCCGCGTCCTTCCAGGCGTCGATGGCGCCGATGACGGCGTAGATCATGTTGGCGTTCATGGCAAACAGCTCTTCGTCGGACAGGTACTCGCCCTGGAACTGTTCGACGTCCTGCGGGATGCCGCCCACCTGGCAGGCAAACTTCAACTCCGCCAGACGTTCATGGTGGCGGATGCCGCTGCGCCCCTCGCGAAGCGCCGCGCTGAATTCGTCGAGACCGTGTCCGTTCGGCGCCAGTACGCCCAGGCCGGTGATGACGACACGCCGTTCAGTCTTGCTCAAGGGGAACTCCCATACCGGAAACAGTGCCACCGGCAACGTAGGTGCCGTCGGCGAGTGTCAATTGGACTTTCGATTTCAGCTTGCGTCGCCGCCAGAACAGCTTCTCCGCAGTCACTCGGACGGTGGCCTCGGGGTGCACGACACGAGCAAACTCGACGTCGGCGTCAGTGAACAGCGTGATCGTCCTGGCCACGTCCTCCCGGGGCATCTCCAGCCCCATCAGGTGGATGCCCATAGCCACCAGACCCGTCTGACACATGGTCTCGATGAGGATGACCCCGGGCGTCACGGGATTGCCGGGGAAGTGACCCTCATAGAAGGTCTCGTCGGCGCGAAAGGTGTATTCGCCCACAGCCGTCGATTCGTTCATCTCGACGAGGCGGTCGATGAAGCGGAAGGGGCGTTGTTGCGGGATCAGGTCGAGAACCTGTTGAGGGGTCAACATGCGGTCTCAGTCCCCCCGATCCATGATGCCGCCGACGCTGTTCTGTGACTGCGCCGGGTAGTCGGGGTAGTCGATGCCGAGGAACATGCCCACCTTGGCATCTTTCACAGTGTAAATATGCTCGCCATCGACAAGAACCTTCGCCGTGCCGATGGAGACAGCTGAACCGGAATCCTTCAACTGGGAGAACCGACGGATATCGACCTCATAACGAACGACTTTGTTGTACGGCCGGATCTGGCCGGTAAATTCCACCTCTTTGCAGCCGAGAGCGCGGCCCGAACCGGGGGCGCCGTTGGCCGCAGTGTAGAGGCCGACCAGCTGCCAGATCGCATCGACGCCCAGGCAACCGGGCTGTACCGGGTCGTTGCGGAAGTGGCAGTGAAAGAACCAGTCTGCCACGTTGATGTCCTGCTCGCCGACGATGCGACCGCGGGACCCACGGCGCTCCAGTTCTACTACGCGCGAGAGCATCAGCATGGGGGGCGCCGGCAGGCGAATGGACTCGTTCGGAGCGTCCACTATGAGGTTGCCCTGCGACAGGCCGAGGAGTTCCTCGTAGGTGAAGTGTTCCCGCTGGATGAATTCCGCGTAGCGCATCGTCTACCCCACGTCTATACAGAGACTGGACCAGGTCAATCCAGATCCGACGACGACCATGATCACGCTGTCGCCATCGGCCAGTTCGTCCCAGTGTTGAGAAAGAACACAAGGAGCCCCCGCGGCTCCTGTGTTGCCGTAGTCGGCCACGTTGTACCAGTGCTCACTGTCCTTGAGTCCGAGCCGGCTGGCGACACTTTGCAGCATCGCCAGGTTCGCCTGGTGGCCGATAAAATGCAGTCTCCCTCTCCGTTCGGCGAGACGCTCACGGGTGCCGCTCTCGAGTGCCCGGGCGCAGGACAGCGTGGTCTTGATGGCAAAGCGCTGCACGGCGTTGCCGTCCTGGTGGAAGTGGCCGAACCTGGGGATACATACCGCCTCCCAACGAGCCGAATCGGCGGCGATGCTCGTGTCACGCACGCGCAGCCTTGACGGCTCACTTACAGACACCACAGCGGCACTGGTCCCATCACCCCAAAGCACCGCCGTGCGTCGATCCGAATAGTCGATCGCTGGCGTCGTGTTCTCAGGATTGATGACCAGGATGTATGGCGGCAGCCCGGACATGGAGCCCAGAAAGTGCAGTTGGGCTCCGAAGGTAGAGCAGGCCGAGTTGATATCGATGCCAGGGGCGGCGATACCCATGGAGCCGGCGATCCGGGAGGCCTCACAAGGGATGGCCATGTCCGGATAACATCCACCGGCGATGACCATGCCGATCTCATCCCGGCTGATCCCGGCCCGTTCGAGGGCCATATCAGCGGCGACAGCGGCCGTCTGCCGGCTATCGACTTCGGCCGCCTCCTGCCCCTGACGCGGGTCCTGGTTCTTCGTTTCGCGTATATAGTCCAGAGGCAGAACGGTGCGACGGGAGTGGATGCCGACACGCTCGAGGATCCATTCGTCGTTCGTGCCGATATCGAGAGCTTCGAGAAAGGTGTTGTCGATGATATTTCCGGGATGGTAGTGCCCCATACCGTGGATGTAGAGAGTGCCCAAGATCGCTACCCCGAAATGCGCTCGCCGCCATCGACACGCAACACGGTGCCGTTGACCCACCGGGCTTCATCGGTGCACAGCAGGCAGATGAAATCGGCCACTTCTTCTGCCGTGGTCAGGCGTCCGAAGGGATTGCGCAGCGCGGCGGCGGCTTTCATATGGGCGCTGCCCGGGATCAGACGGAGGGCGGCCGAGTCGGTGACGCCAGCCTGCACGACGTTGGCGCGAATTCCGTAGGGGGCGTACTCGACGGCGATGGCGCGGGACACGGACTCCAGGGCGCACTTGGCGGCAGCCACAGCGGCGTACCCGCGCAAGGCCACTTCGTTGCCCTCACTCGTCATCGACAGCACGCGGGCGTCGTCGGCAAACAGACCCGCATCGAATACCGTTTGCACCCAGGTCGAAAGGCTCGTGCCCATGCTGTAGACGGTGCGGGCGAAATCCTCATCCTCGAGACGTACGCTGGTGTCGTAGGAAGGGGGCGGAGCCAGAGGGCCGAGGGCTCCCGCCTGCGTCTCGTCGCCGTTCTCGAAAACCGACTGCAACGCCTCGGTCAGCTGTTCGGCGCCGACGCCGAGGCGTTCGGCCAGCTTCTCACGGGCACGGGCGCCGGCGTCGCCATGGCCGGGGTCCAGGGGAGCCAGCAGGCGCAGATTGCCGAAGGCGATGGAGTGCATCAGCATCCGAATGCGCCCACCGCTGACCAGGCGCTCGCTCAGATCCCCCATTACGGTGTCCCGGCCCTCGTCCGAGAGAGCGTCGAGATTGAAGGCGACGAAATCACCGGCACAGGCCCGGATCTCATCGAATCCAGGTTCGATCCCCTTCATTGCACCGCGACGGTCTCTGTGGACGACGGCGACGGACATGCCGTGTCGGGCCACCTTCTTGGCCGTGGCCAGGCCGAAACCGCTGGAGCCGCCCAGGATCAGGGCCCACTGCTGGCTGTCGAAACAGATGCTCACCGGAGACCACTCAGTCGTTTGAAAAGGGGAGACCCGCCGCCCTGAGGGCGGCCGTCCAGTCGGCGTACGAACCGATAAAAATGTGGCTCATCCCGGGGACTGTCAAAAGGGATCGTACGGGGACTGCCGGGCAGACGCCTGTCTCTGCTCAGACCCTGTAGCGCTTGCGACGGCCGAAGGCGTCGTCGTCGTCATCTTCGGGAGAGGTCTTGTCCTCTTCGGCCATGTCCTTGCGCTCGAGTTCCAGGCGCATCTCCGTGAGCTGCTCGTGGTACCCACCCAACCTCTCGTACAGCGGAGTCAACATCTCCACCTCGGCCTGCAACTGGGTGATGGCGGCCTTCTTGGTGGTGATCTCCTTGCGCAGTTTCTCGAGGGCTTTCTCGGCCCGGGACATGGTGCGCTCGAGTTTGCGCCGGTCCGGCAGGAACCTGACCACTACACTGACGCCGAAAGCGGCACACAAGGCGACCAGCAGACAGGAGATGACGGGCAGCGAGAAGAGAACGTCGACCATACAACTACGCTAATAGCAGACGAGGATCTGGAACATCCGTACTAGTACGGACACGAAAAGACACAAAAAGGGGAGGCATCGCTGACGATGCCCCCCCCGGTACGTCCGCTTCGAAACTAGCGCCGGGCGATCAGATCATCTACAACAGCCGGATCGGCCAACGTGCTGGTATCGCCGATCGTACCCATGTCGTTTTCGGCGATCTTGCGCAGAATCCGTCGCATGATCTTGCCCGAGCGCGTCTTCGGTAAGCCCGGGGCCCAGTGGATGACATCAGGCGTGGCGATGGGTCCGATGACGGTGCGGACCTGCTTCATGAGCTCGGTCTTCAGCTCGTCAGTGTACTCCTGGCCACCATTCAGGGTGACGTAGGCGTAGATGCCCTGACCCTTCACTTCGTGCGGGAAGCCGACGACGGCGGCCTCGGCGACCTTGCCGTGCAGCACCAGCGCACTCTCGACCTCGGCGGTGCCCATACGGTGCCCGGAGACGTTGATCACGTCATCGACGCGTCCAGTGATCCAGTAATAGCCGTCCTCATCCCGGCGACAGCCGTCACCGGTGAAGTAGTAGCCTTTGTACTGCTGGAAGTAGGTCTCCTCAAACCGCTTGTGATCACCGTAGATGGTGCGCATCTGGCCCGGCCAGGGGGCCTCCATGGCGAGCACGCCGGCCACGTCGTTGCCCTCGATGACGGTCCCTTTCTCGGGTTCGAGGACGACGGGTTTGATGCCGAAGAATGGGAAGGTCGCCGACCCCGGCTTCAACGCCGTGGCACCAGGCAGCGGCGTGATGAGGATGCCACCCGTCTCCGTCTGCCACCAGGTGTCGACGACGGGGCAGCGTTCCTTGCCGGCATTCCTGTGGTACCAGCGCCAGGCCTCGGGATTGATCGGCTCACCCACGGAGCCGAGTACCCGCAGTGAAGGCATCTCGTATTTGGCTGGCCACTCCTCTCCGGAGGCAGCGATAGCCCGGATGGCGGTGGGCGCCGTGTAGAACTGGTTGACCTTCCACTTTTCGATGATCTGCCAGTAACGGTCCGGATTTGGGAAGGTGGGAATGCCCTCGAACATCATGGTGGTGGCGCCGTTGGCCAGCGGGCCATAGACGATGTAGGAGTGCCCTGTCACCCAGCCGATATCCGCGGCGCAGAAGTAGATGTCGCCGTCGTGGTAATCGAAAACGTACTTGTGAGTCGCGGCGGTGTACACCATGTAGCCACCGACACTATGTTGCACGCCTTTTGGCTTCCCCGTCGACCCGGACGTGTAGAGAATGAACAGCGGATCCTCCGCCTCCATCTCCTCGCAGGGACAGTCGGCGGACGCGTCGGCCATGACCTCGTGCCACCAGAGATCGCGGCCCTCCTTCATGTTCACGGCAAACACGCCTTCGGCTTTTTCGCGCTCGACGACGATGCAGGTCGCTACCGGCTTGCCCATCTCCTTCTCAGCTGCAGCCATGGCCTCGTCGGCGTTCGGCTTGAGCAGCACCGGCTTGTCGCCGCGGTGGTTGCCGTTGCAGGTGATCAGGGTCGTACAGGTGGCGTCCGAGATGCGGTCGGCCAGGGCATCGGCGGAGAAGCCGCCGAAGACGATCGAGTGGATGGCGCCGATGCGGGCGCAGGCGAGCATGGCCACCGCCAGCTCGGGGATCATGGGCATGTAGATCGACACGCGGTCACCCCGGGTGACGCCGCGTGCCTTGAGGACGTTGGCGAACTTGCAGACCTGCTCGTGCAGCTGGCGGTAGGTGAGGGTGCTGTCCTCGTCGGGGCGATTGCCCTCCCAGATGATGGCCGTCTGATCGGCGCGATCGGCCAGGTGCCGGTCGAGGCAGTTGTAGACGATGTTGGTGCGACCGCCATCAAACCACTTGATCGAGATCGGGCCCTTCGTCATGTCGTAGTTGTAGTCGCTGACGGTGTGCCACTTCTCGAACCAGTGGAACCCTTCGGCCTGCTCAGCCCAGAAGGCATCGCTGTCAGCTACCGACCGCCCATACTCCTCCAAGTAGGCTTCATGGCTGCCGATGTGGGCTTTGCCGCTGAATGCCTGGGGTGGCGAGTAGACTTCGTCCGTACTCATGGGGAGATCACTCCTTCTCGTTGAACGTGCTGGTCGTGTCGTCGGATAATATCCCAAAAAGACCGTATCAGGAAAACCGCCTCAGCCGCAACCACATCAGACCCACGAGGGTTTTGGCGTCCGTGATCCGGTGGTCGTCCAGCGCGCGCCAGACATCGTCCTCGGCCATTTCGATGATCTCAATGTCCTCACCCTCATGGGCCAGGCCGCCTCCTTCGTCTACCCGCATCGCCGAGTTGACGGCAGCATAGTAGAGGAAGATGCGCTCAGAGGAGCCTCCAGGGGTCAGGTAGAACGCACCCAAGGATTCCAGCTCGTTCACATGGTATCCGGCCTCTTCCCGGGCCTCGGCGCGGGCCACGTGCTCCGGCTCGCGCCCTGCCTCGATCACACCGGCCACAAGCTCCAGGGTCCAGCCTGGCCCATGCTCCCAGGTGGGATAGCGAAACTGTCGCACGAGAGTGACCACTTGTCGATCCGGATCGTGGAGCAGGATGGCGGCGCCGTCGCCGCGCTCCAGGCTCATCCGGGACATGGGTTCGCTCATGCTGCCGTCGAGCCGTTCGTGTCGCAGCACGACCTCCTCCAGCCGGAAGAAACCATCGGCGAGCAATTGGCGGGACTGTATGTCGACACGTCTGTTCATGTGGTCAGCACTCCGGTTCGAGCGGTCACGCAGGCGGGCAAATAGGCTATGTTTCCCAGGAAAGGACGTCGAATGTGTCGCCGCAACGAAATCCTCTCCTACCTTGCCGCCATCTGTCTGTGGCTGCCGCCTGTTGCCGCCTCAGCCCTGACAGCAAAGCAGATGGTGGCGCAGGCCGACTCCCAGATGCGCGGTTCGACAGCTACCGGCGTCTACGAGATGACGATCGTGCATCCCGACTGGCGGCGCGATCTGCGGTTGCGGTTCTGGGAGGACGTCGATTCGGAGCGCGCCTTTGTCCGGGTCCTGTCGCCACCGCGCGAAGCCGGCTCGGCATCGTTGAAGCTCGGCAATGAGATGTGGAGCTACCTGCCGAGCGTCGAGCGCAGCATGAAGATCCCCTCGTCCATGATGTCGCAGAGCTGGATGGGTTCAGACCTGACGAACGAGGACATCGTCAACGGCGAACACTACATCGATCTCTACGACCATGCGGTCACCGACACCACCGAGGTAGCTGGCACCGTCGTCTATGAGATCACGTCGACGCCGCGTGCCGACGCGGCCGTAGTCTGGGGTCAGATTCTCTACTACGCGCGCCGCGAGGATTTTCTGCCCGTCCGGCAGGTATTTCTGGATGAAGACGGACAGCACATCCGGCGCATGGACTTCAGCGACTTCAAGGTGGTAGGCAAGCGTACGATTCCGACGCGTTACATCGTCACGCCTCTGACCGAAGAGGCGGACGGCCGCCAGACGACGCTGCTGATTCGCCAGATGCGCTTCGACGAGCCGATTCCGGCCGATACCTTCACGCGCCGGAACCTCGAGCGACCGCGTTGACCTGGCTGCCCGCCATGGCCTGGCGCAACCTGTGGCGCAACACGAGGCGCACCATCCTTACCATTCTGGCCATCACCTTCGCCCTGGGGCTGACGGTATTCACCCGCGGCCTGCAATTCGGCACGTACGCGCAGACCATCGACTACAATGTGCGCCTCGGAATCGGCCACCTGCAGCTGCAGCACGCCGACTACTGGGACGAGCAGACACTGGGCAACACCTGCGTTGTGACTTCAGAGAAGCTGGGGCGTCTCGAAGCTCTGCCTGGCGTCACCGCCGTGTCGCCGAAACTGGCAACCGAGGCGCTCGTGGCGATCGGTGAAGACGCCTCCTCCGGGGCCCGACTGGAAGGTGTCGTGCCATCGCGCGAGGCCCTGTTGTCGAAGGTGCCGCAAGACATGGTCGACGGTGCCTGGCTCACGGACGAGGACAGCCATGGGGCGGTGCTCGGCGCCGTCCTGGCGCGAAACCTGGGGGCGGCGGTGGGAGACACCCTCGTCTACTTCACCCAGGGCAGACACGGAGCCACGGCGGCGGGACTGTACACCGTGCGCGGCGTGTTTGCCACCGGCGATCAGGGACTCGACGCCTTCGTCGTCTATCTGCCTCTGAACGTGTTGCAGGACCAGCTCTGGGCGGATGATCGCCTGACGTCGGTGAATGTCCGTCTCGTCGATGCCCATCACGTGGACGAGGCAGCGGCGGCAGTACGTGAACAGCTGGTCGAGGGTCCGCTGGCCGTGCTGACCTACCGCGAGCTCATTCCCGATATCATGTCGAGTATCGCCTTCGACAAGGCGTCGGGAGCGGTATTCCTGATCCTGCTGCTCATCATCGCCGGCTTCGGTATCCTCGAGACGATCCTGATGAGCGTCATGGAGCGCTTTCACGAGTTCGGCGTGATGGGCGCCGTCGGTATGCATCGGCGTTCGATCGCGGGACTCATCCTGCTCGAGGCCGGTTTCGTCGGCCTCGTCGGCGCGGTGGCCGGCAACGTCGTCGGACTGGCGGCCAACCTGTGGCTGCGCCGCTACCCGATCACCCTCGAGTCCCTCGGTGAGATGTACCAGGAATACGGCTTCGCACCGGAGCTGGCCGCCCTCGTCGATCTCGGTGACCAGGCGCTGTGGTCGGCCGTGGTGCTGGCCATGACGCTCACCGTGGCCGTATGGCCCGCCGTCGTGGCGGCGCGTTTCCGGCCCGTCGATGCGATTCGGATGGGATGACGGGCCTCTTCGCCAGCACGGCCTGGCGCAACGTGTTCCGCAACCGGTGGCGGTCCCTCATCGTCGTGGCCGCCGTGGCCATCGGCGTCGCCGGCTCGCTGTTCGTCATCCTGTTCTCGGCCGGCATGATGGGACAGATGGTGACGGCCGTCGTGCGCGGTGCCGGACACCTGCAGATCGAACACCCGGGGTTTGCCGACAATCCCGGGGTCTACCGCTGCATCGATGCCGCCGCGGATGTCATCACCGCCGTCGAGGCGGATCCCGACACACGTCGCTGGGCGCCGCGGGTCATTTCCGGGGGTCTGGCGCGCAGCGCCACGGCCTCGGCCGGGGTCCGCATCCAGGGAGTCGAAGCAGGACGGGAGGCGGAGATGACCGGCGTCAGGGAAAGGATCGTCGAGGGACACTGGCTCACGGGTGAGAGCTCCTCCCGCCGCCGCGAGATCGTCATCGGTACGAAGCTGGCGGCCAAACTGCGTGCCGGCCTGGGGTACAAGGTGGTACTTACGGCCCAGGCCCGGGCCGGTGAACGGGAGCAGGAGGGTACGGAGATGACATCAGGGGTCTACCGCGTCGTCGGCATCTTCCGTATGCCGAGCGAGGCGATGAACAAGGCCATCGTGTTTCTCAATGTGGAAGACGCCCAGGTCCTGCTCGGCATGGGTGAGGATCTGTCCCAGGTTGCGGTCATGCTTGCCACCGACGAATCGGGACAGGCGCAGACCCGTCTGGCCGGGGCACTGGCGCGTGAGGGCTACGTGGTCCGCACCTGGCAGGACGGCAACCGGACGCTTGTGCAGATGGTGGATCTCTTCGAGGCCACGATTCTCATCTACGTGGTCATCATCTTTCTCGGCGCCGCCTTCGGCATCATCAACACGATGCTGATGGCCGTGTTCGAGCGCACCCGGGAACTGGGGATTCTGCGGGCCGTCGGCACCGGTCGGTGGATGCTGTTTCGCCTGGTGATCTACGAAGCCCTGTTCATCAGTATTCTGGGTACTATCGCCGGCATCTGCCTCATGGCAGCGCTGCATGCGGTATGGCTGCGCCACGGTCTGGATCTCTCGATGTTTGCCGAGAGTCTTTCGCTCTTCGGCTCAGACGCCATCATCGTGCCGACGTGGCAGCCGGACCTGTGCGCCCAGGCCGTGGCCGTGGTCCTCGTGATGGGAATGCTCAGCGCCCTGTGGCCGGCGGTGCGGGCCTCCCGCGTGCAGCCGGCGGAGGCGATGCGTCGTGGCTGATACACAGATCAACACACCGATCGTCGATGTCGCCGCCGTGCACAAGACGTACATCTCCGGCGATGATGTGCGCACCCACGCCCTGCGCGGCATCGACCTACTGGTGGAGGCGGGGGAATTCACCGCCATCGCCGGTCCCTCCGGCTCCGGCAAGACCACACTGCTGAACCTGATCGGCTGCCTCGACGTGCCCGACAGCGGACGGGTCCGCGTCGACGGTCGCGATGTCGGCACCATGTCCGAGGGCGAGCGGTCTACCCTTCGTCGGGAACGGATCGGTTTCATCTTCCAGGCTTACAACCTCGTACCGGTGCTGACGGCACTGGAGAACGTCGAGTTCGTCATGCTGCTGCAGGGCCGGTCGCAGGGGGAGCGTCGCGAGCGGTCCGCCGCCATCCTCGCCGATGTCGGTCTCGGTGACTACCTGCACCGGCGGCCGGCGCAGATGTCGGGTGGGCAGCAGCAGCGGATCGCTGTCGCCCGGGCGATCGCCGCCGAACCCGCCCTCGTGCTGGCCGACGAGCCGACGGCGAATCTGGACTCGGATACCGGGTCGTCGCTGCTCGACTTGATGCGGGAGATGAACGACAGGCTGGGTATCACCTTCCTGTTCTCCACCCACGACAGCGTGGTCATGGAGCGCGCCCGCCGCCTCGTGCAACTGCGCGACGGTACCGTCGTCGGTGACGAACGTCGGGATTAACCCAGCTTCGAACCGGCCGGTCTCATGGGTCGCCTGGTTCCTGCTTCTCGGCAGCGTCGTCGGGGCCAGCGGCGTGTCGTGGGACCACGCCCTGCGAGGTTACGTCAAGGACTCCGCCAGCCTGGAGTCGCAGCCACGGGAGTGGGCCAACACCGGGCGGCTGCGGGGCAAACTCCGCTGGTTCGCCACCCCACGATGGACGGTGGGCGTCGATGCCGAGCTGGCGCTGGCCGCCGGCTCCCTGATAGACAATGACATCGTGCGTCGCGCTTTCGCCAGGGGCGCGGCCGCCGAGCAGTGGGGCGACCTGACACAGGTGCTCGTCGACCGGGACGACCTTGTCGCCCGTCATACCATCGACAGGCTGTACGGGCAGTACTACGGTCGCCGCGTGGTCATTACCGCTGGGCGTCAGCGCGTCGCCTGGGGCGTATCCGAGATATTCCGACCCCTGGACCAGTTTGCTCCCTTCGCCCCGGCCGAGTTTGACAGGGACGAACGCCCCGGGATCGACGCGGTGCGGGTCAGTGTGCCGCTGGGTCGTCTGTCCAGCGTCGAGGCGATCCACGACCCGGGTGGAGATCGCACCGGCGCTCGTCTACGGACCCATGCAGGAGGGTATGACGCCGGTGTCGTCGTCGGTCATTTCCGGCGAGGCCTGTCGGCGGGCGGTTCCGTCGCTGGCGACGTGGGGGAGACCGGCCTTCGTGGCGAGATGCTCTTCGAGGGGTTCGACGATGTGCGGGCCACCCTCGGCGCGGCGCACGGGTGGGCCTGGCACAACGTGGCTCTGTCCGCCGAAATTCACTTCGACGGATCCGGCTCGTCAGACCCCGCCGGCTACGACTGGCTCGGCCTGGTGCGCGGGCATCGACTCACCCTGGCGCGGCGGTACGCAGCGATCACGGCGACGGGGCTGGCCCATCCGCTGTTGAGACTGGCGATCACGGGTCTGGCCAACATCGACGACGGCTCCCGGTTACTACAGCCGACACTGTTCTGGGACGCTGGTCAGAGCCTTGACGTCCGCCTCGCTGCCCAGTGGTATGCCGGGGCAGCCGACTCGGAGCTCGGGAGCCGCAGCGACGGCCTGCTCGCCATTCTCACCAGGCACTTCTGAGACGCCTCTGTCGCATACGCACGGAGGAAGTCGCGACCGCCATGTCCCGCCGCCGGCCTGCCACCGGGTAACCGTGCCGCGGCACGGATGGCACGCACGTTGCATGGGACGGTCAACGGCTGCGGACGCCGCGGGGCGCGGAGTCAATGGCTGGGAGGAGGAGGGACATGCTGGGTACGGGATTTATCAAGGGCATCATCCCCGCTCTGGTATCCCCGATGCATGCAGACGGTCAACTCGACGAGCAGGGGTTTCGGCAGTTGATCGACCACCTGATCGCGCAGGGAGTTCACGGCATTTTCACCGTGGGCACGGCTGGCGAGTTCTGGGCCCTGTCGGTGGCGGAGAAGAAGCAGATCTTCGAATGGAGCGTCGATCACGTTGCCGGGCGGGTGCCGGTGTATGCGGGAACCTGTGCCAATACGACAACGGAGGCCGTGCAGCTGGCACGAGAGGCCGAGAAGGCCGGTGCTGACGCCCTGTCGGTGCTGACGCCTCTCTTCATCGCGCCGAGCGATGAGGAGATGTATCGATACTACCGCGCCATCGCTGATGCTGTCGATCTGCCGGTGCTGCTCTACACCAATCCGGATCGAACGGGAAACGATCTGTCGCCGACCCTCGTCGAGCGCCTGGCCACCGAAGTCGATCATATCGCCGGGATCAAGGATAGCTCCGGCAACTTCTCGCAGACGGCGGAGTACCTGCGGCGCACACCGGATGACTTCCGCGTGCTCATGGGCCGCGACACTCTGATCTATGCCGCCTTGGCGCAGGGTGCGGTCGGCGCCATCGCCGCCAGTGCCAATCTGGCACCGGAACTGAGTGTGGGGATCTACGAGCGGCATGCGGCCGGCGATCTGGCCGGTGCCATCGAGTATCAGCGCCGCCTGGCACCCCTGCGCCAGGCTTTTTCTCTTGGCACCTTTCCCGCCATGCTCAAGACCGGTCTCGAACTGCTGGGTCTGCCGGCGGGACCACCACGCGAACCGGTGAGTCAGTTGACGCTGCAAGAGCGGGAACGCCTTCGTTCGGCTCTGGCCACGGCGGGAAAACTGGAGGTGCTGCTGGCCACAGAGGCAGGACCGATCGCTGACTTTGAGCCGGCGTGAGAGGGATCCGCAGGTAGCGACTGCTGAGGGTGGCTCAGGTCAGGTCGCCGATGATCTGGACCGCCACCGAGTCGCCCGCCACGGTTGTCTGCCCCGGTTCGAGCACGACGAAGCCGTTGGCGCCGAGCATGGAGGTCATCATGTGGGAGCCCTGGGCCCGATGGGCGGTACTGGCCGTGAGGCGGCCATCACCGTCGAGGCGGAGGCGGGCCCGCAGGAAGTTGCGGCGTCCGCCCTCGTTGACCAGGTCGTGCTCGATACGGGCGGTGCTCTGCGGCAGGGGCCAGTCGGACTCGGGGTAGCCTGACGCCTTGCGGAGGGCGGGACGAACGAACTGCAGGAAAGAGACCAGGCTCGATACCGGATTGCCGGGTAAGCCGAAGTAGGGCGTCCCCTGGAGCAGACTGAAGTACAGCGGCTTCCCCGGCTTCATGGCCACGCGCCACAGAATCTCCTCGGCGCCGAGATCTGTCAGGACCTTCTTCACATAGTCGTAGTCGCCGACGCTGACGCCCCCTGAAGAGACGATGAAGTCGCAGCCTATGGCGGCCTCGATGGAAGCCCGGATGGCCGGTTCGGTATCGGCGGCGATGGGCGACAGTACCGGGTCGGCGCCGCAGGCTCGGGCGACGGCGCCGAGGGCGGGTGTATTGCTGTTGACGATCTGCCCCGGGCCGCGGCTGTCACCGACCTCGACCAACTCGTCGCCGGAGGACAGGATGGCAACCGAAGGCCGACGGCCGACGGTGACGTAGGGCTGCTGCACGGCAGCGAGTACGCCGATCTCTCCTGGTCCCAGTTCCGTGCCGGCGGCCATCAGGGCGTCGCCCTGCTTCATGTCCTCCCCGCGACAGCGCACGTTTTCACCTTCGCCGTCGGCAGCCTCGAGAATGTCGACACGATCGCCGTGGTCCCTGGTGTCCTCGACGCGGATCACCGAATCGGCGCCCTCCGGCACAAGGGCACCCGTCATGATCCGGCTGGCCTGGCCGGCGCCGACGGTCTGTTGTGGCACCTTGCCGGCGGGGATGTCCTCGACGATCCGAAGGCTCACCGGCGATGTCGCCCCAGCGTCAACGATATCGGCGCAGCGGAGGGCGAAACCGTCCATGGCGGAGTTGTCGTGAGGTGGGTTGTCGTACGGGGCCGAGACATCGGTGGCCAGCAGCCTGCCGACGGCAGCGGTGAGGGGAACACGCTCCACACCAAGGGGACGGATGCGCTCGAGCACGGCAGCAAGGGCCTGCTCGACGGTGTGCATCTGATCGGTCATCGGGCCTCCCCCGGACCCGCTGTCATCTCAGCCAACCGGCTCTTTGTAATAGGGGTTCTTGCCATTGGCGTGGTCGGTGACGTCATAGATCGCCTCGATCTCGGGGACCGATTCCTTGATCATCACCTCGATGCCCTGCTTGAGGGTGACATCCGCCATGCCACACCCCTGACAGCCTCCTTCGAGCTGGAGGAACACGGTCTTGTCTCGCAGGTCGATGAGGGAGACGCGACCGCCGTGGCCGGAAACGGAAGGGTTGATGCGCTCGTCGAGGACCGTCTGGACGCGGCTGAGCAGGTCGCCGTCGACGCCATCGGGAAGGACTCGCGGGCGTTCGATCTTGAAGCCGGATCCCATCAGGCCTTCGACGTGGTCGACGACGGCCTCGTCGACGTGGGGCTGGCTGTCGGCGTCGACGTAGACGTCGAAGCCCTCGAAGGGAATCACCTGGTCGGCATCGGTTGCCTGATCCTCACCGATGAAGGCCATGCGATAGTCGACTTTGAGGGGGGACACGGCATCGGCGCTGATGCGCAGCCCCTTCACGGGATTGGGACTCTTGCCCGTGAGTTCGACGATCTTCTCGCGGGCGCCTTCGGTGATGGTCAGCATGCTGTCAGGGTTTCCTTGCCATGGTATGAGGACTGCGATTGAATGTAGATTCGCTCTCCGGAACGTCAAGAAAGGGCAAACTGGAAATCGCGCTCAACGCCAGCGATCTGTCCCGGCTCGTACGGTCGCTCCCGAAAAAACGCGGTCCCTGCCGAATCGATGGCGAGCACCGTGGTCGAGCGCGTGCCGTAGCGGTCACCGGTGATGAAGACCGACGAATACCGGCGTTCGGATTCGAGATCCACTCCGGTGTCGGGCAATTCTCCGTCGGGAGCCAGTTCATCGTCCGCCATCAGAGCAAGGAGAGAGCAAAGCAGGCGATTGGGATCATCGGCATGGCTATGCACGATACGTTCCAGACCCGCACGCGTCTTGCGCAGCTTGGGCCAGGGCGTGTCCAACAGGCCGTTGCTGAGCCCGTAGCAACCGGGCTTCAGTGTGTCGATCCGACCCCCCGGAGAAGCCGGATCGCTGTTGGTGTGATACACGAGGCCGGATGCCCCCCGGGCGAGATCGACGGCCAGGATGTTGAAGCCACCGTACTCGTGAGCTCGGGAGAGACTGCGATAGAGGAACTCCCGGGGTTCCGATTCTGCCAACAGGCACTCGCGCAGAAGCTCGCCCCGCGAAAGGGCGCCGCATCTGACCGTTGCCGGATCGCGATGGTTGGTGACCGCCCCGAATCGCCCCTGGCGTGTGAGTCCCAGCCAGGTCCCCCCGGCCTGCCGGTCCCGCCCGGCCAGAAGATCGGGTGCCGAGTCCCAGAAATGGGCGCCATCTGTCGGTCTCGAGAAACTCTCATCGCGGTTGGCAGCCACGACCAGGCGATACCTCGGGTGAGCATGATACGCCACGACAATCAGACACATTCAGAAGGCACAACCCTCAGGAAGGGGAGGGCTCAACTCCAGAGCCTGCCCCCAGATCCGCTGGCCACGCCATGGCCGACAAGCCGCCGGCCGGGGTGCCGCCAAAGGCTTGGCCGCCGTATCCCGCGTCACTCATGTGGGCTCGCACCCATACCGAGTCACTGCCCGCCACCGGCACCGGTCCGCCCGTGCGCACGAAGGGTTGCTCGGTCACGTGGCTGTGCAGCAGCACGCGGCGGTAGGCCAGCGACCCGTCGGCACGGACCACCTCCCACCAGTCACTGAAGCGGCCACAACCTGAATCGGGACTGGCTATGGTGACGGCGAAGGTGAAGGCCTCCTCCGTCCCGGTGACGCTCACCTCGAGCACATCCGCCACCGCTGCCGGGGCGACCTGATCGCCGGCCTGGCTGTCGGCGGGGCTGGCGTCGTCGGAACCGCACGCCGGAAGCAGCGCCATCCAGAGCCCGAGAGCAACGCGTCTCACTTGCCCAACGCCGCCGGTGTCAGCGCTTCCAGGGGCGCGGCGTGGTCCATCAGTGCCCGTAAGTCCCTGTCCAGACTCATGCGCCAGGCATCCTGCCGCGTGGGCTCGAAGCCGTACGACGTCTCCAGGTCGAATTTCTGGTTGCGCGCCGCTGTCTCATCCAGGGCCCGGGCCAGGGCGGCCTGCACGTGACGCTGGGCGCCGTCGACGACGGACTGCTCCGACGGCCCCCGGACGTCCATCGCCTCCAGCAGCCCCGGGACCTCGCGGTTGAGGCGGCGTGCGGCGATTTCGAATATGTCGAAGTGCATCTGTTCGTGCTGCAGCACGTAGGCGGGTGATATCTCCGCGTTGGGGTTCCACCACGAGCACGAACGCGACAGCAGGGCGTGGAAAGACAAGCCCTCGACGCGGACCTGGTAGGCCACATCCGCCTCAGCGCCGGGTACCCGGTACGGATAGATCCGTGCCCGCGGGCTGGCCACAACGTAGGCGCAGGTTACGGCCACCGGGCGAATCGCCCCCGTGCCAAAGGCAAAAGCACCAGGTGGCCGGTCACCACGGAAGTCACCACGTCCCACCTTGCGCCAGGCGATCACGTCAGCCGAGTCGAGGGCGGCACTCACCTTCGTCTGTCCAGACTGGGCGGCGACGACCGTCGTCAGCAGCAGGCCCAGAAACGGCAGGCGGCAGGTTCGTCTCATGATGTTAGTGTCGTGTCTTTGCAGTGGACCGGCAATGCCATCTGGGATACCATACTGATCCTGCTGTGACCCATTCCAACGGAGAATCACCGCTTGTTCTGTCTCGGCAACGATGAACTGAGCCTGACCTTACTCGATCCAGTTGAGGACGAGACACGCCTCGGAACCCGCTATGTCTCCGGGTGTTACATCCACCAGGTGGAAGTTGCCCGACTGGGGCCGTTGTTCTCCGGACCCGTCTACCCCGAGGATCCGCCTCCCGTGTTCCACGGCCAGGGAATTCCCGAGGCCTTTCGCATCACGGTAGATCCGGTGGACGGCCAGGGCATCTGCTTCGGCAACTCGTTCTTCGCCGATGACGGCAGCAGTCGCCGCCACAGAAAGGCCATCGAACGCTGCCGCTGGCGTATCGACCAGGAGGAAGTGCGGTTGCGCATGTCGACGACGCAGCGCTTCGGCGATCTGGCCATCAACCTGCATCGCGAGATCGCCCTGGCGGGGAGGGAGGTCACGTCCGCCACCCGCGTGCAGAACATTGGCTCGGTGCCGGTGCCGCTGACCTGGTTCGCCCATCCCTTCTTTCCCTGGCCGGAAGACGGCGTCTGCTGCCGTTTCTCCGGTGACATCAGTCTGTCCGACAACCCCGGATTCGGTCTCGATGAGAACGGCTTCATCGTGCGCCTCCCGGACCACGATTGGTCCAGGGGGCAGTTGACCCAGATCGAAGGCCTGAAGGGGCATCGACTCGACGCCGTGATGCGGCACCCGGTGCGCGGTGAGATGACGGTACAGGGCGACTTCGCCATGTCTCAGATGCCGATCTGGGGAAACGCCTGCACCGTATCTTTCGAACCGTATCTCGAAGAGAGCGTGGATCCCAACGCCGAGCTGGCCTGGTCGCTCTCATACCACTTGTGAATGAAACTGTGAACCAAGGAGTCCTTCGCCTGTGAAGTCAGCCCGCCTGACAGGACCTCGTCGTTGGGAGCTGCTCGATCTGCCGATTCCGGAGGCGACGCCAGGAAAGATGCTCGTCCACCTGCAGCGCACGGCGATCTGCGGCACGGACAAGCCGGCATGGATCGGCCTTGGAGGGGAGTATCCGCTGGCGCCGGGCAGCTCCGGTCACGAGGGCATGGGGACCGTCATCGCCTGTCCTTCGGGGCGTTATGCTGAAGGTGAGCGCGTGCTACTCTACGGCTTCGATCGTGGCCTGTTCCAGGAATACGCGCTGGCCAATGACGATGGCGGCTGCATCCGTCTTCCCGCCGAGGGCGATCCGGATGTCCTGCTGATGAGCCAGCTCTTCGGCACCGTGCTGCACGCGTTCTACAAGCTGGGCAACATCATCGGTCAGGATGTCGTCGTCATCGGCCAGGGGTCGGTGGGGCAGCTGTTCAACGCGGCACTGCGCAACCTCGGCGCCCGTCAAATCATCGGCGTGGACCCACTGGCACACCGTCGGGCCCTGGCGCCGAAGATGGGGGCCACACACACGCTGGCACCGGGCCAGGATCTGCGCCAGCAGGTGCAGGCCATCACCGGGGGCGAGTTGCCGCAGATGGTAGTGGAGGCCGTCGGCCTGGAGTCGTCCTTTCACACGGCGGCGGACCTGGTGCGCCGGGGGGGCACGATCCTCTATTTCGGCGTACCGAACAAAGAGGAGGGACGGGGCGTGATGTCACTGAACTTCCTCAAGATGTTCAGCAACGAAGCGCGGATCGTGACAACCGTGGGACCCAACCCGCACGCCGACTACTCCACGGCGTTGCAGTGGATCACCGAAGGTCGCATCGACGTGCGCCCTATGATCAGTCACGTGCTGCCCCACGAGCAGATTCAGCAGGCCTTCGAGATGGTCTTCGAGGAGCCGGCGGAGCACGAGTCACTAAAGGTCGTGCTGAGATTCGGCGACGACTGACCGGTCAGGTCCGTCAGCTCTCGTCCGCTTCTTCGCGAAGCCGACGCTTGCCCTCGCGGCGATTCGACCGCTTGGAACGGCGCTTGGCGTCCGCGTCCGGCGTCATTCGACCCCGCTTCCTCTCCCGTTGAGCAGCGATGGAGATCTCCCGCGCCAGAGCGCGATAGCTGCGCACGCGGCTGGGATCGAGGTCGCCGAGGCTCAGCGCCTCCTGGATCCTGCACCCGGCGTCGGACATGTGCCTGCAGTTCGGATAACGACAGCCGCGAGCCAGCTCTGCGATGTCCTCGAAGCTGTCGGGGGCAGCCTCGCCCGGATGCTCTCCATCTTCATCGTCGCCCCCGGCCCACAGGGCGAACTCGCGCATGCCCGGCGTGTCGATCAGCAGGGCGCCGGAGGGCACCACGAGCAGCTCTCGATGTGTCGTCGTGTGACGGCCACGGGAGTCGCCGGCGCGTACTTCGTGCGTCGACATCTGCTCCCGGCCGAGGATGCGGTTGCTGATGGTCGACTTGCCGACACCGGAGGAGCCGACAAAGACCACCGTCCGTCCAGCGCCCAGGTACGGCTTCAGAGCATCGATTCCATCCCCTCGTTCGCCGCTGACGGCGTGCACGTCGACCCCGGGCAGGCTGGCGTGCGCCTCGGCCAGCACCGCCTCGGGATCGGCACACAGATCGACCTTGTTCAGCAGCGCCACGGGCTGCACGCCGCTATTCCATCCCTGGGTGGCATACCGCTCCACCCGGCGCAGGTTGTGATTGCCATCGAGACCACTGACGATGAACACAGTATCGACGTTGGCGGCGATGACCTGCTCGTAGGGCACGGTTCCGGCGGCCCGTCGCGAAAACGTACCGCGACGGGGGAGCACCGCCTGGACCGCCACGGGGCCTTCCATCTCGCTGGGACCGAACACGACCCAGTCGCCGACGGCGGGGAAGTCGGCCGGACTGCCGGCGTTGTGGCGAAAACGTCCGGTGACGACGCCCTCGACCTCGCCATCGGCGGTCATCAGATGGTAGAGGTCGCGATGCTGTATGGAGACGCGGCCGGCCTGCCAGCCGCGCTCCTGATACTGCCGGAAAGGCTGGTCGAAGTGCTCGTGCCAGCCAAACTGCTGCAGTTCCATGTCGATCTGCCTCGTTTTGAGCGCGCTACGTGAGAGTCAGGAACGAAAAAGGGGGCCGCCCGCATGGGACGGCCCCTTCATGTCTGCAGCAGGTACAGAGAGTCGGAAGTCGGCTATCTCGTAGGCGCCATGGACAGGTTGATGATCATGCAGGTCACCGACATAACGTTGTTCTCCTGGTCTGATTACGTGTCAGAAGGCCTGCTGGTGGCACAGGCTTCTGCACCCACACAGATGCGGATGCACTTTTTCAGGCAGGCTGGACCGCTTGACCCGCTGATCCTCCCGGCCCTTTCCTGTATGCAGGAGATCCGCCCATGAAGATCAAGTCCATCCGCGCCTTCCCCATCGACGTGACGCCGGCACAGCAGACACCGCCGCGTGTGCCGCAGTTGCCCGGCGATTCAAGCTTCGTGCATCCCATGCGCCGTTACCCCGAATTCTCCAAAGGGCAGACCACCCCGGGTCGGGGCAACTGGACACGCACAGCGTGTGTCGTCACCGCCGAGGACGGCACGTGGGGCTTCGGCCTGACGCAGTTCAGTGGCCCGGTGACATCTCTGATCAACGACCATCTGGCGCTCATGCTGGAGGGCCAGAACTGCATGGCCATCGAAAAGATCTGGGACATCATGCAGCGATCGACGTCCTGTTTCGGCACGGCCGGTCTCGTGAGTTACGCCATCAGCGCCGTCGACAACGCTCTATGGGATGTGAAGGGGAAGATCCTCGAGCGTCCTGTCTATGAGCTGCTGGGTGGGCCGCAGAAGGAGAGGATCACCTGCTACGCCAGCTGCACGGATATGTCCTATGGCGTGGAAAACAGCATCGAGTGGTTTCTCGAACTCGGATTCCGGGCGGTCAAGCTGTTCATGCCCCACGGGCCGGAGGATGACCTCGACGGGTTGCGCCGGAACGAGGAGATGGTCGCCCGGACGCGCGAGCAGGTGGGGGACTCTGTCGAGATCGCCGTGGATACCTGGCTCTCGATGAACGTGGAGTACGCGGTGCGCCTGGCAGAGGCGTTGAAACCTTACCGCATCAAGTGGCTGGAAGATCCCTTTTTACCTGACGATCTGGGCAGCTACTCGCGCCTGCGCCAACGGGTCCCGCACATGACCATGGCCACGGGCGAACACTGGTACTCTCTGCAGCCTTTCGCCCACGCCTGCGCCAATGGTCTGGTGGATATTCTGCAGCCCGATCCCCAATGGGTCGGCGGCGTGACAGCGGTGATGAAGATCTGCCACCTGGCCCAGGCCCACGGGGTGTCCGTGATCGCACACGCCGGCATGAACTACGCCTATGGCCAGCACCTGTCGCTGGCCATGCCGGCCATCGTGTGGGGGGAGCGTTCTGAGGGTGTGTCGCCACCCGGCGTGCCGCTGGAGGAGCGGATCGTACTGCCCGGAACACCGGCGATCAAGGACGGGTATCTCGTGCCGAGCGACGGTCCAGGCTTCGGCTTCGACTTCACGCTGGCTTGGCTGGAAGAGCGCTCTACCTGATCAGGTCGTGACCATCACCCCAGACTGCGGAACAGGTCCGGCGTGCCGCCGAGGGCCACCTCCACGTCGAGATCGCAGACCTGACCGATGGTGCGCACGATGGGGCGGATCTGCTTTTCGACGTAGTGCTCGTAGTCGATGGGTGAGGTCAGATGACCCACCGGCTGCGGTCCATCCAGGGTGACGACGTAGCGGATCGTACCTCGCGCCGAAGGCAGCAGCCGTGCTGCCGCCACGTGGGCAGGGACGGTCTTGGTGTACCCGTCCACTGACTTTCGCAGTGCCTTGCGGTAGATGAGGTCATCATCGCGTTCACCGCGCCTCATGGCATCGACCCAGTCGAGCACCCGGGCCTCCAGTTCAGGGCCCGGGACGTCGCGGAAGACCATGTCCAGCAGGTCGCGCTGTACCTCGTGGGCCAGGTCGGTCCAGTCCCGGCGCACCGCCTCCATGCCGATGATCTCCACCTCATCCGATCCGTCCGCCGCGACTTTGAGTCCGGCGTACCCTTTGGCCCGTGCCTTTTCGCTGTCGCCGCGCATGGGCGGCAGAAAGAAGCGGGCGTAGTACTTCTCGAACTCCAGATCCAGATGGCTGGGCAGGTCGAACAGTTGCTGCACATGTTCGGCCAACCGGTCGTTGAGCCAGGCGCAAAGGTCCTGACCCTGTGCGTGGGCCTCTGCCGGTGTCACCTCACCGGGCAGCTGGGCATCGACGAACAGGGAGTCCGTGTCGCCGTAGAGGACGGTACCGCGTCCCGAGTCCTGCAGCAGCGCTTTGGTCCAGCGCAGCAGGTAGTGTCCGAAGCCGGTGATGGCGCCGGCCAGCGCGCCCTCGGCAAAACGGCAGGAACTGGTGGCCAGCACCCCGTAGAAAGAGTTCATGACGATCTTGTACGTGTAGGCCGCCAGGTCATCGTCGTTCGCTCTGGCAACGGCGCGTTGCTCAAAGAATCCGGCCAGGATCTGCGGCAGGATGCCGGTCTGGCGCACAAAGAGGGCGCCGTTCGGTGCCCGGATGTGGTCACCGCTGACACCGGGTTCGGTGACGTAGTCGGGGCCGTGTTCGGCGGCGACGGGCATGTCGCCGGGGCGGGCGTCGGCGAGGGTGGCGGTGCGTGCCTGCAGATGCGTCAGCGGGTCGATGTTGAAGGTGCGGATGATGGAAGGGTAGAGGCTCTTGAAGTCGAAGACGAAGACGTGGGGATACAGTCCAGCCTTTGTCGGCATGACGAGTCCGCCAGGTGAGCCCCCCATGTGCACGCGGTCGATGCCGTTGCTCGGGGCCACCATACCCCGCTGTCGCAACCCGAGGATGTAGAGGAAGTCGAAGGCCGCCACCGAGCCCCAGGCCCGCTCCAGAGGCAGGCCGGTGAGTGCGGCGCGGCGCAGGCTGAGCTGGATGAGGCCCTCCTGCACGAGGATGTCGCGCACCAGGCGCGAGTCTTCGAGGCAGTACTCGGCGAAGGCGGCGCGGTCATTGTGATAGGTGTGGAGGATGCGATCGGCGATGGACTCCTCTTCGCCGTCAGCACTGAGCGTCTTGCCCCGGCCGAGCAGGGCCTGCGCCACCGTACCCAGGCGGTTGTCATCGAAACGTGTCAGGGTCGTGCGTGCCAGATGCATGGCATCGAGGACCTGGCGGCCGTAGACGACGACGCGGCTGGCACCCCACACGTCGCTCTCCTGATACCACGAATCGTCGCTGGAGCGACCGAGGTTGAAGGGCAGATCGTAAGCGGCGAAACGCTTCTGCAGGACCGTCAGATCAAAATCGATGACGTTCCAGCCCGTGAGGATATCAGGATCCAGCGCTCTGATGCGGGCGGCCAGTCCGATGAGCAGATCGCCTTCGGAGGCGTGACAGCACACGGCGCCCGGTTCGTCATCGGCATCACCGACGAGATGGATCTCTTCCAGGCGGGTGTCGTCGACTCCGCCCCACAGAACCAGTGAGCAGGCCAGGACGGAGGACGCGTCAGGAGGTGTCTCGATGTCGAGAGCCAGGACCGAAAGCTCCGGCTCGTAGTCGTTCGGTTCGAGCTCGGGTTCAAGATAGACCCGGTCGACGCCGTTGCCCGGTCGCCAGGGGCCGCTCAAGCGCACACCACCCCGGATGCCGCGATCGACGAGATACTGCCGGGGGAAAGCGAAGTCGGCCTCGTACGTGCGCAGCCTGTTCTCGTGCAGGCCGTCGGCGAGGCGACGCAGCTGGTAGGCTTTGCGCAGGCCGACGCGGACCACCGCCTCGCCGTCCATCGTCGTCAGCCCGGTCGCCTCGTCGAATTCAGCGCCGGCGCCCAGACAGAACGGCCGGGCCCGGGCCAGCTCGGAGGCGCGCAGGTAGAAAGCGGGGCGCTGGCGGTTATCGGCAAAGGCGAAGGTCTGGCCTGTTTCGAGGCGGCCCACGCCGAAGAGGGTGGTCGAGTCCCCCTGGTTGCGGTGGAAGGTGTGCAGGAGGAAGCCGCGTTCTTCCTCGGTGGGTTCTGGGCGGGCCGCTGTCATAGGGGCAATATACTACACAAACGTGCAGTGCGACCACCGGGAGACCAGCAGAACTACAGCTTCCACATCCGGTCCACGTCCCGCTGCCAGGCGTTGACCTTGCCCGACAGAACGTCGGCCACCTTGACCACCTGCCCGGCCTTGCTGGACTCATAGATCGCCTCGCTCACGGCTTTCGAGCGCAGGCCTTCCTCCACATCGATCTCGACAGGTCGCGCCTTCGACAGGGCGTCGATGAAGTCCCACAGTTCCAGCGTCACACCACCGGTGATTCCGTATGGGAACAGCTCCTCGCGTCGTTTCTTCGACAGGCTACCGAGATACATGTCCTGCAGCTTCGGCATGCTGTAGGTGGTGCCGTCGAGCAGCTGGCATTCGCCGTTGGCCTGGAAAGCAGCGGGATGGAAGATGTCGGAGTCGACGATGGAGCCGCGTGTGCCCGACATGGTCAGCTGGGTGAACCCCTTCCCTGGCGCACTCACCGTCCACGACCAGGTGCCGATGAGGCCGCTCTTGAAGTTGAAGATGGCCGTCCAGAAATCCTCCTGGGCGCTCTTCACCTGTCGTTGGCCCTTTTGCAGTTTGCGGTCGAAGATCTGCTCGACGCGGGCGTAGACCGAGTCGATCTCGCCGAACCAGTAGCGCATGGTGTCGACCCAGTGGGCGCCGGAGTCCATCACCATGCCGCAGCCGCCGAGTTTCCGATCGACCCGCCAGTGCCAACCGCCCACGTTGGTCGGATCCTGCCAGCCCGCCTTCACCGCCCACCACATCTTCGGTGTGCCGAGCAGGTCGCCGTCGTGGAAGGCCCAGTGAATCGTGCGCTGGCCGATGGCGCGCCGGCACTGCTCGGCGGTAGCGGCCACGAGGCCGCGTTTCTTCGCCGTGGCAGCGATCTTCTTCGAGGCTTTGACGGTGACGCCGATGGGTTTCTCGCACAGCACGTTGACGCCACCATCCAACAGCTGACAGCTGAGCACGTGGTGCAGGCCGTGGGGACTGCAGATGTCACCGCCGTCGATCTGCAGACCACTGTTGAGCAGTTGATCCACATTCCTGAAGGTGGCTACCTCCCAGCCGAGGTTGCCCCGCAGACGGGTAGCGAAGGCGTCGGCCCGATCTCTGGCTTCGTCCACGGCGGCGACGATGCGGAAGCGGGTCTCGCCCTTGCGCGCCAATTCTTCATAGCCGTTGAGATGGGCGCCGGCCATGCCGCCGCAGCCGATAATCGCCAGGTTCACGGTGTTGCCCTTGGTTCTTGCCATGTGGGTCCTCGCAGCTTTTCCCAGGTTGATGATGTATAGAGCCGATACTAGCGTCTGTGCGTAAGACGCCGTCAAGGGGCACACCGTTGGCGGGGTCCCGGAGCCTGCGTAAATTGCATAGTCCATGCCTGAACTGGAGCAATTCCTCTACGTGCTGCGCCCCGCACGAGTCGAGATGATCACGGAAGGTCCCACCGACCGTGAGCAGGAGGTCGTGGGCCGCCACTTTCAGCATCTGAAGCATCTCGCCGCTGACGGGATCGTACTGATGGCCGGACGCACTTCAGACAGCGGCGCCGACACCATGGGTCATGTCGTCTTTGAGGCCGAATCAGCCACTGCCGCCCGGCGGCTGATGGAGTCCGACCCCGCCATCATCGATGGCGTCATGACCGCAACCTTCTACCCCTACCGCGTCGCCGTCACGGGCGGTGCCTTTGCCGGGAAAGAGCACGGCTGATGCGAGCCCCAACGGACCGACCGAACATCATCCTGATCAACTGCGACGATCTCGGGTACGGCGACGTTGGCTGCTATGGTTCCACCCGGCATTCGACCCCACATCTCGATCGCCTGGCCTCCGAGGGCATGCGACTCACCGACTTCTACATGGCGTCGGCAGTCTGCTCGCCTTCGCGAGGCGCGATGATGACGGGCTGCTATCCCCAGCGCATCGGCCTGGGCACCGGTGACAACGGCAGTGTGGTACTGTTCCCCGGTGACGCCGTGGGCCTGAGCCCCGACGAGATCACCATCGCCTCATTGCTCAAAGAGCAGGGCTACGCCACGCAGTTGGTGGGCAAGTGGCATCTCGGCGATCAGCCGGAGTTTCTGCCCACGCGCCACGGCTTCGACCATTATTACGGGCTGCCGTATTCCAACGACATGGGGCGCCAGGCCGGCCGGGAGGATCGCTGGCCGCCGCTGCCGCTGCTGCGTGACGAAGAGGTGATCCAGGCGCAGCCTGATCAGGAAGGCCTGACCGAGCGCTACGTCGAAGAGAGTGTGCGCTTCATCCGCGGCCACGCGAAGGAGCCGTTCTTTCTGTATCTGGCACACATGCACGTGCACCTGCCGCTCTATGCGGCGGCCCGTTTCATGGAGCAATCGCGCAATG
>DASCMS010000086.1:0-6275 GCA_036011085.1 Candidatus Latescibacterota bacterium | reverse complement strand
GCTCCTCAATTCCTTATCCGTCAATTCGGTGCGGCCGTATGCACATGCTCTGTTTCTGAGCGTCCTGAGCGTGCATGCCATCGGCCAGAGCTTCTGGTATTCGGAGGCGATCTGGGGCCTTGAGATGACGTCAGTCGCCAGGTTCTTCATCGGGCAACACTCACTTGCCGATGTGCTCGCAGAGACGGACGGCCGCTTCGACAAACCAGTGACTCTGGCCACCGCAACCAATATCCGCGGCGTTGTCGGCCCGCAGCCGAAGATCGTCGATCTTGGCTCCAACCCGGGGCCCGTCTATACCTATCCGGGTGCCGGCCTGATTGGTGGCGTGAACCATTCATTTGGTCCCGAGCACCTGGACATCATGTTTGGCCCACCGGAGGGTGCCAGAGCCGCTCTACGGAGGAAGGAGTGGAACTACTTCCTCTTCGACCTCCGCAATACATTCCTCGATTGCTTGCCCTACAGTGTGCTGTTCCAGCCTGAGAACCTCAACAAGCATCTGGCGCCGGTCTATCAACAGGGGGACACGTACCTGCTCACGTGGCGCCGCCCGGGCGACGCTCGACCGATACCCGTCCGGTTCCGGCAAGTTCTGGAACTGAAGCAGAAGGGCTCCCTGAGGTACCCCTTCACCAAGGAATTCGCCCGAGACCTCGATGAGACCGTCCGCCGGCAGCTGCTCTCGTTGGAATCGGATTTCCACGGGCCCCTGGTGGCCTCAGCGATTGCAGAGATGCTGAGCGTGGGCGTTGGTGCCGAGCTTGTCGTCGAGCAGAACACGAAGCTCGTGGCTGGGCTGGCATGGTACGTGCAGCAGTCACTGGAAGCGCTAGCGCCAGAAGCTGAGGCCGGCGCCAGGCAATGGAGTGCACAGCCGGACCCGCAGACCCTCCCGTTGGCGAGGTATCGGAGTGAATTCTCCAGGCTGCTGCTCGGTCCGATCAGAGCCATGGCCACCTGGTACTGCAACAGAGAACTAGGGGCAGCCGTCGCCGCCACACTGATGACTACCGATGAGCCACCTGTCGCACAGATGTACGCAAGCAGAGAGGCGTTCGAAGAACTCGTAGGAGTAGGAGATCCTTCGGGGCACTGAATCGCCGGCACACCGTCAGGAAGGAGCGAATCCATGTCAGCAGCTGAAACATCCTCCCGCAACGAAGCCTGGTCTCTCGCAGAAGGCTTGATGTCTTCCCTGCTCGAGGCGATTCGCCGCATCGACGAGCTCGGTCCGTGTTTCCCCGACGAGCTCCACGAAGCGCGCGATCCCGGGACCGACATGCAGGTCGTCGACTTCATTGAGCGTCTCGCCCGGCACAGCCTGCAGCACCGTCACGAGCTGACGAGCATCCGCGCTTCCATCGGCGCCAGCCGCCCCACCGACCCGGGGGACTCGCACCCGACCAGCGACACACCGTATGCCGCAACCTGGGTGCAGTGGTTCCTGCTCGAAGCCTTCCTCCGCCGGGCCGAGCTGGTCAGCGAACTGATCGGCCTCACCGATGACGACCTGGACAGGAAGCCTGCCCCTGAGCACGTTGCCGGCAACGAACGCAGCATCCGTGAGGTATGCGAGCATGTGCAGCACGTGCAGAGCTGGCTGATGTCCGGTATCGAGGGCGGTCTCGAAACGTACCGGGGGTCTGGTAGCAGTGAAGAAGCCTGACCTGATCCAGGCGTTGGCGCACTTCCGTCGTCCTGGCTCGCCGGTCTATGCGGGACATTTCACGCACCTGCCGGTTTCCGTCAGGCAGCCGGGGAACTACGCGGCGCTCCTCGCGATTCTGAATGACCCATCTCTGCCACCCGGAGTCAGGGAACATGCGGCCGGTGCCCTCGGCGAGGTCGGCGACCGGCGCGCTGTTCCGAGCCTGCTGACCGCCCTCGACAGCGCCAGACTTCGCCGGGGGGCCGCCGTTGCCCTTGGGCGCCTGCAGGCCTCGCGGGCTGCCCCCGCGCTGAAACGGCTGGCCCCGAAGTGTCCCGCGGCACGCTGGGCCCTCGGCGAGGTCACCGTCCCCCACACTGTAGCGGATGCCCTCGAGGATCTGCGTGAGGGACAACTCAGGCTCATTCCGGACAGGCTCCGGAGGCTCTCACCTTCGCTGCGGAAGAGCGTCGAGAAGGCGGTCGTCAGGCGCTTCCACCAGGCCGTGGCCGCCGGTGGTCCGGGCGAGCAGGACCGATGGCTGATCACCTCCCTTCAGGAACTGACCCCGTCCCGGGTCGGCGCGGACCTGGCGGCAGCACTCGACCATACCAATCGACGCCAGGCCACCCTGTGTCCTTCCATACGGAACCGTTTGCTGCGCACGATCAGCGCCGTGTGTCCTGCCGCTGCCCTGCCCGCACTCGCCGTCACCGCCTTCCGCGGCAACAGTCCGGTCCACGCTCGGAAGGCACTGCTGAGTGCCTCACGTATTGCAGAAACGGTGTCACCTGCCAGCCTGCAGCGGGCCATCGACAGCGTGCCTCGCGGCATCCGGGGCCGGCTGCGTCGCCACCTTCAGATCCTGCTGCTCGGCGTCGTGCTGTCGGGTTGTCAGGACCTGACGACCTCTCCACGCGAGTTCGAGATCCCACCGACGCCAATGCTTGCGGACGATGGCCTGCAGGTTTCCAGCCTCGCCGCTCAGGGCATCGATCCGCAATCGATCGCCCGTCTGGCGTGGGAGATCCGGCACGGCCACTTTGAGGAAATCCACAGCCTCGTGATCGTACGCCACGGCCACCTGGTCTTCGAGGAGTACTTCGCCGACGACCACCACATCGATTACCAGCACCGGCTGGCCTCGGTCACCAAGAGCGTCATATCCGTCGTGGTAGGGACAGCGGTGCAGCAGGGCTTCATCGCCGGGCACGAGCAACCCCTGCATGAACTGTTTCCCGATGAGATCGACATCTTTGCCGACCACCCGGAGAAGAGAAGGCTCCTGTTGCGACATGCTCTCACCATGTCAGCCGGGTTGCGCTGGAAAGAGGGTATCGGCGGCCAGCAGGGCTCCGACTCGTACGCCTTGGATAACTCCTTTGATTCCATGCGCTTCGCTCTTGAACGGCCCATCGACGAGGCCCCCGGCGAGGCGTTTGCTTACAATGACGGACTGACGAACCTGCTGGTGGGCGCCGTCATCAACTCGAGCGGTCTGGATTTCGAGGAATATGCTGAGGAGCACCTCTTTGGCAGACTCGGTATCGGTAACTACTCCTGGGAACATCAACGCGACGGAGGCATTCGGGCCGGGGGCGGACTGCACCTGACGAACAGAGATCTGGCCAAGATCGGGCTTCTGTGCCTGCAGAACGGTGTCTGGAGTGGGGAGCGACTGCTCCCCGATGACTGGATGGAGCTCTCAACCAGGAAGTGGATCGACACACACCAGGGCCATCATTACGGTTTCCAGTGGTGGCTGCAGCCTCACGCGGGCATGCCGGGATTCCTGATCGACAGTGAGGGTGGCTACTTCGGTAGTGGCTACGCAGGGCAGAAACTGTTCATCCTGCCCGAGCACGATCTCGTGGTGGCCAGTTTCGGCAGCGACTATGAACTCGATACCGACGCCGACCACGCGGTACCGCACTTCGTGCTGTATAACATTCTGTCCAGCCTGACAGACTGACTGCAATGCCAGTCGTGAACCGTTGCCTCGTGGCGAACTTGCTCGTGCTTCTGATGGTCGCGGAGCCGTCGGTGGCTACCGGTACGGGCTTCTTCGACCGGATGGGTGTTGCCATGGGCGTGAACTTCCCGCGTGGCAATGGCGTCATGGACTCCGGCGTGTACCCGATCGGGGTCAGCCTCCGCGTCGATGGTTCCCATCCGACGAGTACCCCTGTCGATCTCGAACTGTTGAGTGGCATCGACATCATGGTTGACATCGGCGGGGGTGGGTATGTGGCGCTGCCCGTGCTGCTCAACGCGACGCGCGAAGTGGCGGATCTGGGAGGCGGTTTCCTCCTTCTCAGTGGCTTTTTTGGCCTGGGATACAGCTACCACCACCTCTTTTCTGTCATCCGGGGCGTAACACTGGAGAAACAGCACAGCCTCGCGTTCGATGTCGGCCTGAAGGTCAGCGTAGCCCTCGGAGAGAGATGGCGAGTCTTTCTCCGCGGAGGAGCTTTCCGATCTTTCACTAGACCCGTCAACGCCTACTTCAGTGGCACGAGGGTTACCAGCGGGAGCAGGTTTGCCTACGGGACACTGCCCGTGTTGATCGGGATCTCCAGGAGGATGTGACTGTAGCCGGCATGTCTGACCGGGACGCCCATGTCACGAATGGCTCCAACTGAGACGTCCATGTCCCGGTGGTCCGTGGGCCGCCGCGTCGGCCCACAGTGAGAAGTGCCCGCCATTGCGGGCGGTATGGGCTTTGCAGCAAGTAATTCATACCCTTGGTGAAGGCAGAGGCGATGCACGACAACGGACTCCGTGGCGGGGACGTGATCGGAGTCATCCTGGCCGGCGGCCGCGGCGAACGTCTGGCGCCCCTCACCAGAGACCGCACGAAGGGGGCCGTCCCTTTCGGCGGCATGTTCCGCCTCATCGATTTTACCCTGTCCAATGCGCTGCACTCCGGGCTCAGGCAGATCTACCTGCTCCCTCAGTACAAGTACGCCTCGCTGAAACGCCACCTGAATCTGGGCTGGAGCCTGTTCCGGCCGGAGCTGGAGGAGAGCCTGACCGTCGTCCCGCCCCAGGAAGGGATCGTGGATGGCTGGTACCGCGGTACGGCGGACGCCGTTCATCTCAACCGTGAGGCCCTGTTCCACAGCCAGCCCGACGTTACCGTGGTGCTTTCCTCCGACCACGTCTACCGGATGGACTACACCGATCTCGTGGAATTCCATCGTGAACAGGCCGCCGATCTGACGATCTCGTGCGTCGAGGTCGCCGAGGAGACGGCCCACCGCTTTGGCATTCTGCAGACCGGCTCGGGGGGACGGGTCCATGCCTTCGAAGAAAAGCCGGCGACCCGGAAGATTCCGTCGTCGTCACCCGGTAAGGTTCGGGCCTCCATGGGGCTGTACGTGTTCGACACCCGGTGTCTGCGCCAGGTCCTGCTCGAAGACGCGGCCAGGGCGAGCAGCTCCCACGACTTCGGCCATGATGTCATCCCCTCGATGATTCAGGCGGGATACCGGGTCCATGCCTTCGACGCCCGCTTCGCCGACCGGGCCTGCTACTGGCGGGACATCGGTGAGGTCGATGCCCTCTGGGACGCCAACATGGATCTGCTCGGTGCCAGTCCGGAATTCGACCTGTGGGATCGGCGGTGGCCGATTCTGTCCCACAGACCGCAGCTGGCACCAGCGCGTCTCGTCGGCAGCAGCCAGATCGGCGAATCCATGCTGTCACCTGGGTGTGTCGTCAACAGTGCCTGTGTCAGCCGCTCCGTCTTGTCCCGGGGGGTGCGAATCGACCCCGGCGCGGAGGTGGTTGATTCGGTACTGTTCGACGAGGTCCACGTGGGAGCAGGCGCCCGGGTGGAGCGTGCTATACTCGACAAGCGGGTCACCATCCCGGCCGGACTTCGTGTGGACAGTCACGTCGAATTGCCCGCCGATGCCGCCGTATCACCCGGGGGAATCGCGGTGCTCCCCAAGGAATCGACGTTCACCAGCGACGCGTCCATGGACGATGCACTCCGGCTGGCCGTGGGCGCCAGCCGTCGAGACAGTCCGTACCCGGTGCCGTCATCTTCCCATCGAGACACGCCGACCGATGCTGGCCAGCCGGTCCAGATCGGCGTCGGGCGGGACATTGTCTGAGACGCCGAGAATCAGCCCGTTCCTGTCCGCGGCCCCGACGAACAGCTCGTCCATGTAGCGCTCGAACTCGCCGTCATCCATCGACTCGGGCAGCAGGGCCACCGATGGCACGCCGCCCCACACGGCCACACGCTCCCCAAAGCCCTGCCGCAACTCAGCCAGGGACAGCTTCGTCATCGGCGCCGGACAGACTGATTCGACGACGTCGACGCGGCACTCGGCAAAGAACGGCATGAGTCCGTCGTTCTCACCGTCGGCATGCGTCAGCAGCAACTTGCCGGCGCCGTGCAGCCCCTCGGCGACCCGCGTCAGCCACGGCGCGATATGGGCCTCGAAGAAGGGCGGCCACGTGAGATCCCGATCGTAGTTGGCCCCCCAGAACACGACCTCGGCATCGCACTCGATCACCGCCTCGAGGCAGGCTTCGTACAAGGGTTCAATCCGCCGGGCCAGATCGAGCAAGGCGTCGAAAGAATCGGCGAACAGGTAGTAGAACCGGTCCA
>DASCMS010000085.1:0-7006 GCA_036011085.1 Candidatus Latescibacterota bacterium | reverse complement strand
GCGCTTGACCTGCTGACCGACGGGATGCAGGTGCGCGTGACCGGGCACGAACTGCGTGAAGGAGTTGGCGATGGCGGCGATAGGTTTGGAGAAATCCTCCGTCCTCATATACCCGTGGCACGCCACAGGGCGCGAGCGCCGGCCATGCGGTGGCCCTGGGTGGTGGTGGCGCTGCGGTAGGGGATGGATGGGCTCATCTTGTGGTTATCTCATGATGGCCGGGTGACGGGACTAAAAGAAGATAGTTGTCAAGGTAACCAGACGTGCGTTCGAGGGTTGCGCCTCAACTCCGAGAACCAGCTGTCTCGGTGCGCGATGAGCCTTCTTGCGGTGTTAGCATGAGAGCGGATGAGGTTGCTGGACTCTCCTGGGTCAGCGGCGAGGTTGTACAGATATTCAGTGTTCTCATTGTCCTGGACGTACTTCCAGGGACCGCTGCGGACAGCCGACCACTTCTGCCAGGTCCAGGCAAGAAACTCGTGGGGTGATTCTGACATTGGGGAGTCGATCACCGGCTGAAGGCTGCGACCGTCGACCTCTAGGCCAAGAAGCGGCACTCCACACCATTCGGCGATGGTGGGCAGCAAATCGATGTTCATCACCGGCTGTTGCCGCACCTGGCCCCGAGGCAGGGTTCCAGGCCATGCAACGATACAGGGTACGCGGATGCCTCCCTCCCAAAGTGTCGTCTTGCCACCGCGGAAGGGTGCGGAGCGACCGCCGCCGCCCATGGTGTCGGCCTCCACCGAGTGTCCATGATCACTCAGGAAAATGATAATCGTGTCCTGAGTCAGATCGTTGTCTCCCACCGCCTGCAGGACACGTCCTATGCACTCGTCCATGGCCGTGACGCAAGCCGCATAGAAACGGCGAGCGGGGTCAGTGATATGGGCATAGCGCAATAAGATCGTAGTCGGCGGTTGCATGGGATAATGGGGGATGTTGTACGGAAGGTAGAGGAAGAAGGGACGGTCCTTTTCAGTGTGGATAAACTTCACCGCCTCATCGGTCATGATGTCGGGGAAATAGCTGCCGCTCTCCAGGCGCAACTTGCCGTCGCGCCAGAGTCCCGGTCGTGCCCCGCCGCCCCAGTAGTAGTAGTGCGAGTAGTTGTCGATGGCGCCAAACTTGAAGCCGACGAAACGGTCGAATCCCTGTCCGTGCGGGCTGACCTCCGGCTTGTGACCGAGGTGCCACTTGCCGAATGCAGCAGTACGATAACCTTCCGCGCGGAGAAGCTCAGCGAGAGTTACCTCCGAACTTACCATGCCGAGGCCATGCTCCATCATGTGCTGGGGATGACGCCCGGTGAGCAGGCTGGCGCGGGACGGCAAACAGGCCGGCGCCGTGACATAGAACTGATCAAAGCGAACACCCCACGCTGCGAGACTGTCCAGATTGTCGGTGAAGAGATCGGTAGCCCCATAACATCCGAGGTCGCGGCTGCCCAGGTCGTCAGCGAGGATGAGAATCACATTTGGGGGTCGGTTTCGCGACTGGCCAAGAGCGGCGAAAGGAGTGACGGCAAGAGAGGCGGTGGCTCCGGCGACCGACCGCAACCAGCCACGGCGCGACAAAGGGCGCCGGTCGAGTAGGCTCTGCTGCAGCAAGATGTCGTGGTTCTTCGGCATAGGTCCTCAATGGGCAACTTATTGGCAGGGGTAAGAGATAAACGTCATTGCTATGAGTCCGTTCAAGCGGACCAGAAGAAGCTTGGCGCCGCCGCGTTGCCTCTGTCTGTGGGCAGTGGATGTGGCTAAATTTCAAGGATGATTGGGTTGGCCTATTTCGTCCCATTTGATGCGCCTCTCGTTGACGAATGTGAGACGGCCTACACCCGTTGGCCGAAGGCTTCGAGAAGATCTGCGCTTCAAAGACGAGAATGACTTAGGCGTCGGTGGAATCTACGTGGCAGGCCTTTGGACAAACCTCCAAATTGAGATACCCAATGGCGAAGCGGAGCGAATCATGTCCATAGAAACCCGTGTCGAAGACCACACCATCCACATCACGGCCCCCTGCTCGGTGCAAGCCTGCCTGGACGGTGTCGTTCTTCCCTCCCTGGCACCACTGGATCAGCGCCTAAACACATGAGACTGGTGCTGTCGAAAGGGGTGCTCCTCGTGCTGGCTTCAGTGTCAGTTACATTCGTCACGACGGAGATCGCGCTTCCGGGCGAGGCGACACGAGAGGAGGTTGAGGCCCTGACCGGATACGCTGCCGAGAGGAGTCGCGAGGTCCCCGAACACGCTGAGGACAGCCATCTGTCCGATCTACTGGCTCGGCTACCCGTCGTTAGGGTCAGATCCCGCCTGCTGGGCGAGGTCGTCGTCTGGGTGGCAGACTCCATTTTCGCTTCGGATCCGGCGGCGCGCTGCACTGGGCACATGCGTGCCGGGCCGGTGGTCTACACCATAGTGGTCCAAAGAGGGACAGAAGCAGGGCCCAAGGTACAACACAAGGGGGAGGCTCACATTGCTGAATAGAGAAGGATGCCGGGCGCGCCAGGAATCGTTCACCTGGGAGCACATCCAATGAGCCTTGAATGCAGCGACACCACTTTTCGCGATCGCCGGGCCATCTGCCTGCAAAGCGATTCCTTTCAGGCCGTGACCATGACCGGCTGCGGCCACCTGGCCAGTCTACGCATCCCTGACGTGGATGTGAACCCCCTCTGGGAGCCGCCGTGGCCGCTGATCGAGCCGGGAGACTTTGACCCGGACAAACACCTGGATGTCTACGGTCCGGGAGAGGGCCGGCTGCTGGCGTCGCTCGCCGGCCACAACCTGTGCCTCAATCACTTCGGTGATCTCACCGAGACGGAAGAGGCGGCCCACGGCTACTACCACGGCGAGGCTCCCAACCTGCCTTGGACGGTGTTCGAGCAGAAAGCCGATGCCGACGAAGCCAAGCTGGACTACGGGTTGGACCTGCCAGACGCGCAGATGCGGTTTCGTCGCATCCTGCGCATTCGGCCGGGGGAATCCACTCTCTATCTGAGCGAGCGCACCACCAACCTGAAGCGCACGGACGCGCCGTTCTGCTGCCAGCAGCACGTGACCCTGGGGCCGCCGTTCGTGGAAGGCGGCGTTTCCCAGCTGGACCTGCCGGCGCGCAAGGGTCAGACGGGCTCGGCTTCCCTCGGCAGCACCGATCTTCTGGCGCCGGACCAGCCCTACGCCTGGCCCGACGCGCCGCAGCGGGCCGGGGGCACCCGCGACCTGCGGGTGTATCCCGAGGAGCGCTGTGCCTTCGGCGCCACGGCCCTGTTGGAGCCGGATGAGGAGGGTTGCGGATTCACAGCCGTCTCGAACCCTCGCCTCGGACTGCTCCTGGTCTACGTCTTCCCGCGCGAGGCCTTCCCGTGGACTTCGCTGTGGTTCGAGCACAAGGCGTCCGATTTTCTGCCCTACAACGGCAAGACCACCACGTGGGGTGTGGAGTTCGGCTCCGTCGCCCAGCCGGTGAAGCTCATGGAGACATTGACCGCCGGTCCGCTGTTGGGCGCGCCTCGTTTCGGGACGCTGCCGGCCCGTCACACGATCGAGATCAACTACCAGGCTCTGTTGTTGAAGGTTCCGGCCGATTGGCAAGGGGTGGAGCGCATCGAGCACCGGGATGGTGAGACCATCGCCTGGGAGACCGGATCCAACCGCAACGTGACGACGCCTTCCGACTGGCGAATTTCTACGACGACGGCGCCTTCAACACCCTGACAACCTGTCCGCACTCCGTGCGGGCCTGAGGTCGCAACGATGAACCAAGACAACGATCGCCCGATCTATCACTACTTGCCCCCGGAGGGGTTGCTCTGGGATCCATGCGCCGCCATGTTCTGGAAAGGGCGCTACCACTTGTTCTACCTCCACAGCTCTTGGGCGGAGGGCGGTCCGCCACGTCGCCCAGACGGATACATGTACAAGGCCTGGGCCCATATCTCTTCTGCAGATCTGGTCCATTGGGATCGACATCGCAACGCCGTCGACCGTGGGCAAACAGGTAACATTTTTCTCTTTGACGGAACACCAACCATCATCTTTCCACACCCCGACGGAGGAGGCGCAAGCTGCATTGCCAGCAATCCCGAGGGCGACCTCATGGACTGGCGATTCGAACCAACGGATCCCGTCCTGCGACATCCGGTCCAGGGGACGGGTCTGTACCCGGACAACAACGACGTCACCGCGTGGCAGGAAGGGGAGTGGTGCTACGCATTGACCGGTACCCGAGACACCCCGGGCAAAGGGGACACGCAGCACCTGTTCCGCTCGCGCGACCTCGCCGCCTGGGAGTATGTGGATCGCTTCTATGAGTCGGACAGACGCTGGACGAGCGGCAAGGACGATTGTTCCTGCCCTGACTTTTTCGAATTGGGCTCCAAGAGGATGCTGTTGCACTACTGCCACCACCATCCGCACGGCAGCAGGTACTACCTCGGCCGCTTTGAGGATCAGCGCTTCTATCCGGAAGCCTTTGATCGCATCAACTGGCCAGGCGGCAACCTGCACGCACCCAGGACGATGCTCGATGAGAAGGGGCGTCGGATTCTGTTTGCCAATCTGAACGAGGGCCGCAGCATGAACGCTTGTGTGGCGTCTGGTTGGATGGGCGTCCTGAGCTTGCCCGTCATCATCTCCCTGGCACCGGATAGAAACACGATCTGCTACGAGCCGGTCCCCGAACTGCAAGCCTTCCGTCAGGATCTGGCGCAACGCCAGGAAGTGGGTATCGGGACCGACATGGAGATCCTGTTGCCGGAGGCGCGAGGAGATTGTCTGGAACTCGACCTGGAGATGGAACCCAGAGGTGCCTCGGAGTTTGGTCTCAAGGTGCGCTGCGCGCCGGACGGCTCCGAAGAGACCCTGGTCTCGTTTACGCTTGAGCCCCCGACGATCCAGATCGACTTTCAAAAGGCGAGTCTGCGAGACGATCTGACCTACCACCAGGATCCCAGAATCCAGGCCGCCCCCTTCGATCTCAAGCAAGGGGACTGCGTCAAACTGCGAATCTTCCTCGACCGTTCCGTACTAGAGGTATTCGCTGGCGATCAGCGTTATCTGGTCCAGCGGATCTTTCCCACCCATCCTGACGGGCTGGACGTGAAGCTCTACAGCCGCGGCGGGCCCACGTATGTCCGGCGTCTCAGGGTGTGGCAGATGGGCGGCATGATCGTCACACCGGATCACGACATCAGGCCAAAGGAGAGTGGATGAAACTCCTCTAAACGGGAGGAGAGGCCAAGCCACTCTACACTGATCTATTCGACGTGAATACACGAGTATTGGTGGAGGCGAAGGGGACGGCGACTCGAGAGGCTGTGAGGATGGCACTTGGTCAACTGACCGATTACAGTCGATTCATCGATTGATGTGCATCGAGACCTCACCCTTCGACTATGGACCCGACTTCAGTGATGACGCGTAGAAAGTGCTCGTGGAAGACACGCAAGCTCTGACCGGGAGGACACGATGACCATGAGCTACGATCTGCTCCTCACCGGAGCACGGGTTCTCGATCCTTCCCGGGAGCTGGACGATCGGCTCGACGTTGGCATTCACGGCGGTCGTATCTCTGCTATCGGCAAGGAACTCGAGGGCTGCGCTGAACAGGAGATCGATCTGGCGGGCCGGTTGCTCACCGCCGGCTGGATCGACATACACGCCCACTTGTATGCCGGCGCTACTACCTGGGGCGTCTCCGCCGACGCCATCTGCCTGGCCACCGGCGTGACCACCATCGTCGACGCCGGCAGCCCGGGATGGGCGAATCTGCCCGGCTTCCTTGAGTTTATCGTCGCTCCTGCCCGCACCCGGGTGCTCACCTTCGTCCACGTCTCTGGTATCGGGCTCACATATGGTCCGCTGGGCGAGTGCGAAGACATGCGCTACGTCGATCCGGAGCGCACGGCCGCTGCCATCGAGCGCTGGCGGGACATCTGCGTGGGGATCAAGGTCCGCCAGGGCGGCTTTCAGGTGGGCAACAACCATGTCGAGCCCTTGCGCCGCGCCGTGGAGGCCGGCGATTACACGAACACCCCTGTGATGGTCCACATCGCAGTCGGTGTGCCGCTGCCCGATGTGCTGGCGGAGATGCGTGCCGGCGACATCGTCACTCATTGCTACCAGGGCACGGGAGACGGGATTCTCTCCGATCAGGGCGATGTTCTGCCCGTCGCCCGAAAGGCCAGGACACGCGGCGTGCTCTTCGACGTCGGCCACGGCGGCGGATCCTTTCGCTTCGACATCGCTCGTGCTGCCCTGGCTCGCGACTTTGCCGCCGACGTGATCAGCACTGACCTGCACGCCAACAACGTCGACGGCCCGGTGTACAGTCTCCCGGAAACCGCCTCCAAGCTGTTGAACCTCGGTGTGTCGCTGGAAGAGGTAGTCCGGCAATGCACGAGTGCGCCGGCCGCCGCCATCGGCCGACCTGACCTGGGAAGCCTTACCGTCGGATCGGTCGCCGACCTCGCTGCCTTCGATATTCGCAAAGGGGGAAGCTTCGAGTTCCGCGACGTCGCCGGCGAGGTCCTGGTGGGGAAGAAACGGATCGAGCCCTATCTGACCGTTCGTGAAGGCACTGTCTATCGACCCGCCGATCTGGTCGACGAGTGCGAGGAGGCGGTGCGCCGCGCTCGCGAGATGCGCGCCTTTACCGGACGAGACTTCAAATTCCTCGGATGGCCGCCGTCTACCGCCACCTCTCCGGCGGGTCCACCATCTGAATGAGGGCGCGGATGTAGCCCAGCGAGAACGCCATGCCGCGATGGCGATAACCTTCCTCGCCCTCGATCACGGGGCAGTGGCAGGAAGAGGGTCATCTGACAGATCACGAACTTCCAGTGGCAACGACGTCCCGTCGTCGCATTACAGCTGTCCTTCCTCGTACGCCGGGAGGGTTGTCAGTCGAGTATCCTCTATTGGGCCGCCCACCGTGAAATGGTAGAGGTCCTGGTATCTGCGGTCCTTGAGTCCGAGGAGTTCGTGCATTGGATCGTCGAAGTAGC
>DASCMS010000084.1:0-9937 GCA_036011085.1 Candidatus Latescibacterota bacterium | reverse complement strand
CGCCGCTGGTCTCCGTCTTGCAGCCGTGGGTGGCATGTCATTCGCCCACACCCATGCCGATGCCCCTGCCTACCGCCGCCGCACGCCCGAGAAGGAGCCCCTCTACCAAGTCCTGGCTGAGCATCTGGAGACCTTCCTCACGATCTGATACGTGCCATCGGACCAGACGGACTTCAACGAAAACGCCACATGCTCGGCATCCCGAATCTGCAGACGCCCGGCGGCCAGGGGTGGACGAATGACGTAGCGGCACAACTGCTCCAGCCGGACACGATCGGTGGCCTCCACACGGGTAGCTGCATGTAGGGAGAACCCCCGCGAGGCAAACCCCACCGGCCCTGCGCGATGCACAGGACGTACTCAGGGAAGCTCTGACGGCCTCCTTCGCGGCCGGCCTGTCCCCCGAGGCTTTGGTCAGCGTCGCCCCTACACCGTGGGATGAGATTGGCCGCGTCGCCCAGCGTCATCGCTGTGCCTGTCTGTTGCTGGGTCTGAGCGATCTGAACGATGATGGTGTCGAGGGGTACCTGGAAGACCTCATCAGTAGCCTCGACTGCGACGTGGCCATTCTGCGCGCACCCCACGGGTGGAAGCTCACCGACGCACGACGCATTCTCGTGCCCATCGGCGGCCACGGCTCACACGATGAATTGCGGGCGCGGCTGCTGGGAAGCCTCCTGCGCACCCACGACCGCGAAGTCGAATTCCTGCGCGTGCTTCCACAGACCACATCACCGCGCTCCGAGGCCAGAGCCCGACGCCGACTGGCACGTATGGCCCGTGACAAGGCGCCAGGCATTGGGACGGCCAGGATTGTGCGCAGCGATGAAGGCGTCAATGAGGTCGTGACACGAACCGCCTCGACTGATCTGCTCGTACTCGGACTGCAACACGTGCACCGTCGACGGAAGATCTTCGGTGAATTCGCCCTGCAGGTGGCACGCCAGTCCCACTGTCCCGTCGTCCTGCTCAGTCAGGAGGGGGAATACGCAGGCGTGATCCGTCGGATCTGATGCCCATTCATGCCGATCGCTGAGTTGGAGCTGGGCACTTACCGAATTCATCAAAAAAACGCCTTGTGCAAAATGCGAAGGTTGCGTCCCGGTTCGGGCATGATCTGCCGCACCCGGTTGAGATGCCGGCGATAGGTCGTGTCGAGCACGTTGTCGACACTCACCGACAGTGTGTGCAGCAGGCCGAAACCGGTCCGATGCCACGAGGCGGATAGATCGAGCACGACGTATCCGTCGGTCGGATTCTCGAAAGGGCCAGGCCGGCCCTGCTCTGTGGCGAAGCAACTGGCGATGCGGCCTTCGAGATTCGGACGCGCCTGCCAGCGCAATCCCGCTTTGCCTTGCAACGGCGGCATCGCCGGCAGATCCTCACCGTCGTCGATTCTACCCCGCACGAAGCTGACCGATCCATCCGTCGCCAGGGCGCTGGACAGGTGGAGTTCCCAGGTGCCCTCGGCGCCCCACATCAGGGCATCCTCGCCGACGAACCGATACAGGAAAAGGTCACCCCGTTGCAGACTGATCTCACCGGTGTTGCGAGGGTAGATGTAGCCGTCGAAGGCGTTGCGAAACACGGCGAATGCAACGCGTCCCGCCCGACTATGCCAGCGTGCGGTCAATTCCAACCCCAAGCCCTGTTCCGACTCGATTTCGGCGTTGCCGACCTCGAAAGAATATGCCGCCAGATGAGGTCCGCGTGAGAAGGTTTCCTCCACCTGCGGTGCACGGAACGATCGCATGGCGGTGGCACCCAGATGCCAGGCGCCGAGTTGTCGTTCGACGGCCAGGCCACCCGAGAGCCCCTGAAAGGTGCGCTCCCGGATCAGCCCGACCTGTTCCGAGAACCGCTCCTCCTCGGGCTTCAGGCGACGGCCGTCCCAGCGCAGGGATGCGTTGTAAGCCCATGGACCGGCGGGCCACTCACCGTAGACGAAGGCTGCTGCGGCCGTCTCCCGCGTGTCGGGAGTGAAGCTCAGTCCCGAGGTCTTGTAGTCCCGGCGCTCCGTCCAGACGCCACCGGTGACATTCTGCAGCGGGCCGACTGGGACCAACCGTGCCCGCGCTTCGGCATTCGTCGTCAGCACGCCGAACTCGAGGCCGATCGCACCACTCGCTTCGATCTCCTCCTGGAAGAAGCGATTGTGGGTGTAGGTCAGGTCCAGGCTCTGCAACCAGGGCCAGCGCGCAGGGTGCAGATCGGCCCGCAGTTCCTGATGGCGGCGATCGAGGCGGATGTCGACCCCGGACGGATGACCGCCTTCTGGGTCGGGGGGTATCCCATAGTCCGAATCGTAGAGAGAATAGGCGCCGCCGACAGATCCCCAGGAGCGCACGAATCCGGTACCCACAGCGCCGTTGTCCGTCATCAGATCGGTGTTGACCAGCGTGCCGGCGGGGGTGCCTGTGTCGTCGGAGCGCCGCAGACTTCCGTCGAGACGAATAGTCAGTGGTCCGGCGGGCAGACTCACGTCCATCCCCCCCCCACCGCCCATATTCACCGTCTCCGCCTGCCACGCGAAGGAGCCGACCACGTCATCGACACGCTCGGTGGGCACGGCGCCACGAACGACATCGATGACACCACCAAGGGTGTTGCCGCCAAAGAGGATCGCCTCCGGGCCACGTACGATCTCGACACGCTCAGTGGTCAGCGGTTCGATGGCGACCGCATGGTCTGACGAGGTCGCCGACAGGTCTCCCGTGCGGCCACCATCCTCCAGCACGAGGAGGCGGTCACCGCCAAGCCCCCGCAGGACGGGGCGCGCCGGGGCCGGTCCCATGCTGCGCTGGGACAGCCCCGGTTCGAGGGCGATCGTCTCGGCGATCGTGCGGCCAAGACTCTGGCGCAGACGCCCACCTTCCATGACCTGAGCGGGCGCCTCGAGAGCGGATCGGTGTTCGTGTGCCTCCACGAGTGTCTCGTGGGCCCTCACCGGTTTGGACTTGAGGGGGACGTGTAGGGTGCTCATGCCGTCGTCACCGACGACGACGCTTTGCTCAGTCTGGTGATAGCCGATTCGCACGACGCGGAGGGTGTAGTTGCCGGGCGGGACCGGGGCGAGGAGGAAGCACCCGTCCACATCGGCGTGGGCGTGCCGATCCAGCTCGGTGATCAAGACGATTGCCCAGCCGACGGGCTCGCCAGTGACAGCATCGACGAGTTGCCCTTCGAGCCCGGTCTCGGCGCGGGTGGAGCCCGGCGCCGCGATGGCAAGAAACGCAGCCATCACGACGCCGGTTGCCCGCGACCACACGAGGCGATCAGCCCTCGTGGTCATCATCCTCGTCATGTTCTTCGCCGGGGCCGCCGACGGTGACACGGATCTCGATCGGGCGTGAGACGAAATCCGCATGGTCGTCGTGCAGGATCTTCACGCGGATCGTGGTCGTCCCCTCCCCGTGACCGACGATGTGGAACGCCCAGGCGCCATCCTCTTCGTGATGCTCGACTTCGGTGATCGTCTCGTCCTCGATTTCCCAGGCGAGGCTGTTGTGCTCGCCCTCGGGGACGAACTGGTCGCCGTCTTCGGCGAGAAAGCGGATCGACAGCAGCGCTGTCTCACGCTCGACGCCCACCTCGATGGCACCGGTGACGCTACCGCCCTCATCACGCGCCACTTCCTCGCCTGAGTTCAGGATGACGAGGCCGAACGCCTCGGAGTGCTCGTCGTGGTCGTCGTCGACGGGATTGTCATTATCGCATCCGGCGAACAGGAAGGCGGCGAAGAGCGCCAGCAGAAAGGGAATCAGCGCGCCGCGGTGAATGGTGCGGGGATTGATGATCACAGTCATTTCAGGTTGCTCCGTCTTAGAAAGCATGGGCGTATCGGTGGCCGACGCGCCATGGCAGCCCCAGGTCCGATGTCTTCTGCTGAAGACACGAAACAGGTCGCCCGGCGACGACAGGATCTCCCTCTCCGACGAGGAAAGTGGAGCCCGACCGAATACGCGGATTGATTTTGGAGGTACAGCTCTGCAGGTCCTCTGCGCGCGCAGAGGCAGACTCCCCGTCAGGCGCTAACTCGCCTGTCGGGAATCGGTTCCTACAGCGTCAGACGGAGAGAGCCGGTGGGGCGCGCGGAGCGTGGGCCGTCGATCGTGGGTCGTGAACGAACCCGGGCGCACGCCGCAGCGGCAACCTGCCCGTCGCACGCGACAGCAGGGCGCTGAAGAGGACGACGGCGAGCAGAACCAGCGAGAAGCCAGTCTGCAGGATGTGGACCGGACATTCAGTCTCCGCTGCCCTGGGCGCGTGAAACGCGTCGTGGAGCAGCGGCAAAGCTGCGGTTGTGCCCAGCACCATGACACCGAGGATCAGGATCCCCAGGGCACGCGATGTGGGTGTCGATGTCCGTAAGACAGTCATGCTGCGAATATGCTATGGGGTACTGCCTTGCACAAGCAGAGCGCTGCGGTGACCATTAATCTGCGAAACGGTGCGCATGATCCCGGATCATGTTGTCCTGCGGCTCGTAGCCGAGGATCTCGACGGCCTCGGAGATATCCAGAAATCCCACCTGATGGCCAGAGTGATTCCCTGAGGTACCATAGGTGATGAGGAATTCCACCGGCCCGTCGTAGTCGATGGCACGCGTGAACAGCTGCAGCGCGTCACGTGGCGTCAGCAGCGTCGTGCATTGCCGCAGATCGACCGGCTCACTGCCACCGGTGAAGGTACCGATGCGGATGCTGATGAAGCGGACCCCTTCACGCGCGGCCAGATGACTGCCCGCCATCTCTGCCATGCACTTCTGGGCCCCATACCACCCATTCGGACGGAACTGATCCCCCGTCGAGAAACGCGGCGGTCGGATCTGATGCTCATTCATGCCGATGGCTGAGTTGGAGGAGGCGTAGATGATACGCTTCACCCCCGCTGCACTGGCCGCCTCGAACAACTGCATGGCCACACCGATGTCGGTGACATCTGCCAGTGGCTTGTGCGGGATGTAGGCCAGATGCACGAGTACATCCTGCCCCTCGCACAGGCGACAGACCAGGTCTTTGTCGGCGATGTCACCGATCTCCATCCGCGAGTTGCTGCCCTCGATCTGCTGGCGGTCTGTGAGCGTCAGGTCGTAACAACCGGCCGCCTCCCAGCCCTGCCACAGGTTTCGTCCGACGGAGCCAGCCGCCCCAGTGATGAGAACACGTGGACGATCCGTATCTGCCATGGTGCTTATTCTCCCCTTCTGGATTCTCCAGCTTCGTCGGCGGTGTTGGCGTCAGTGGTCCGCCCGGCAAAGTCGCGGTGAACCTGCTTGACCGCGTGGCGATCCTCCGTCTTCTCCAGTTCCCGAGCACTGTAGCCGGATGAAATCCGCGTCACCGTCACTGAGTGCGCCGGCTCGGCCACCCGGTAGTGCAGCCGCCATGTCCGGTAAGCGATGACGAAGCTGCTACCTTCCCGCGTGATGCGTTTGCGCTCCGCATCGGTCGGATCCGACATGAGTTGCACCTGCGCGAAGTTCACGCAGTCGAGATGGCCATGGGCCAGGATCCAGGCGGCCGTCGCAGCCGCCTGTGCGGTGAATTCCACCTCGTATTGCTGCGCGTCCACCTCGTCGAGCCAGCCTGCAGAGGCATCAGGGAACGCATCAGCATAGGGCACGTACGGTTTGAGATCCCATACGGGTGTGCCATCCAGCAGATCGTGACCTGCTACGGTCAACTGCAATCCCTCCACACGGACCAGCCGCACGCAGGTGAGACCGACCCGATTCGGCCGATGCGGCGAACGTGTCGCGAAGACCCCATGCCTGGCCTCCCCCTCATGGGGCGGCTGCACGACGGGGTGCCAGGTTTCGTTCAGATGAAACTCAAAGACGACCCAGATTCGTTCAAATCCGTCGAGGCCATCCAGGCCGGCTTCGAAGTCTCGACCCTCGTGCAGATGAATGACAGCCGTGCGTTCCGGCAGCAACACGCCCTGCCGCGGGGCCTCGTAGCGGTATCGCTGGGGACAGGAGATCCAACCGATCGGCTCGATCACGCTCAAGGGATCTCAGTCCTGTGTCTGGAGGGTAGGTGTCGGCGGCAGCGTCGCCATGAACTGGTATTCTGGCTCGGCAGCCTGGCGCTTCAGGACCGTGACGATCTGCCGCCATGCGGCCCACAGACCCTGCGGTGACTTGGGCAAGTCATGACGGATCGCTCGGTGCAGGCGCCCCAGATTGTAACACGGTACGGCGGCATACATGTGGTGCTCGATGTGGTAATTCATGTGCCAGTAGAGAAAGCGTGTGAGCGGACCCAGCAGAACAGTACGCGTACACAGGCGGAAGTCCGGCACATCGTCCTGCAGCCCGGCATGCTGCGTGTTGTTACACAGGAATCGCAGCCAACCACCATAGAACACACCGAAGGTCGTGAGGATGGGCACCAGCCACAGCCCCGAAATCACAGATGCCACGATGATCCCTGCGTGCCCGAGAAGCAGGACACGAGCCCAGCGAGCCAACTGGGCCCGTTTGGCCGGGTCACTTGCAGGAAACAGATGCTCCTCCCACTCGCCTTCAACCCTTCCCATCGCCTGCATCAGCGTCTTGCGCACAGTGGCAACGAAGACACGGGGGTCGAAGATCGTGACACGTACGAGGTCCACCAGCCGCAGACGGGTGGGCATCACGACCTCAAGATCATCCGGTGGGTGGAGGGTGTACTTGTGGTGTTCAGCGTGGCTCGCCCAAAAGAAGACGTGATTCCGCCATCCGAGGAAGCAGAATAGGCGCAGGAAGAGACGATTCAGCCAACGTGTTCGGAAGACAGAGCCGTGGGAGAGTTCGTGCGTCGCATTGAGCAGAAAGACATAGACCGTACCGTGCAGAAACAAGGTCGGCAGTAACAGCATCCATCGATCCTGTACCATCCACGCCGTCGTCGCCGTGATGGCGATCAGACACAGATGCCCCAGGATCTGCAATGCCGCCTTGAGATCGCTGCACCGATTCAGCTCACGCAATTGCTCACGCGGGATGGGCGTGCGATACCAGTCGATGGTTCGGGTCGGTCGTTCAGCCATGGGCCTTAGGGCTCTCCGAGAAATAAGCACTAGACTTCATGATGTAGTTGGAGTCATGTTTGGAGCGTGGATATCGAAACGCTCCGAAGGAAATACGAGCCTCTTTCTCCGCTTTTGACGGAGCGCACCCGACGTCTGTGGGCGGCGGCCGAGGCGGAGGCCATTGGTCATGGCGGTATCGCCATGGTGTATCGCGCCACGGGGATCTCGCGGGCGCGGATTGCGCGTGGTATCCAAGAGTTGCGAATTGAGCAACCACTTGAATTTGAAAATGCGTCGTTGAAGGAGCTGCCACACCCTACCGATCCCAGGCCATACACGTTGGCTGGCGGGGCCGGGTGACATCAGCAGGTGCTGGATTCGAGCTCTGAAACGCGGGTGTCCTGCTCGCCGTGATTGCCATCCACAAAAATCTCGCACCGATCCTGCATTGCAGGCAGCGACGGCCGCGTGACAACATCATCATCGTCGATGACAACGGCGACGTAGAGCTGTCCCGCGGTGCTGTCGTAGCCGACGCGGAAGGAGGCTGTCAGATCGGTGTCCGCGTACGGTGGATCGTGCCGATCCGGGTGAACGGAGAGAATGGGATAGGCGACCATCGAATCGGGCCAGTCGTCCAGACGGCCGTCGACGTAGATCGGTGAGATGGGGACCGCCTGAGCGACGCCACCGTCATGCGCCGACGCGGGCAACGAACACAGGAGGAAGGCCGCTACCAGAAGACGACTGTTGGAGAAGTGACGGACCGACATCTGTCAGCTTCGCCGTTGCCCGGCACGACCGTGCGGGCTCACGATCGCGGCGTTGACGTCTCGCCCGCCTCCACAATCTTGCCGAGTTCCATCTTGATAACCCGGTCCGCGTGGTGGAAGTAGCGATCGTCATGAGATACGGCGATGATTGTCTTGCCACTGTCTCGAAGCTCGTGCACGAGCTCGCCGTAGAAGTATTCTCGAAATTCAGGATCCTGCTCAGCAGCCCACTCGTCGAGGACGTAGATCGAGCGGTCCTCGAGCAAAGCGACGAGCAGCGCCATCCGCTTCCGCTGCCCCGTAGACAGGTCCAGTGAACTGAATCGCCCCCCCTGATAGGCGGTCTTGCCATTCAGTTGCATCTTCTCCAGCAATACATTCACCTTGGCCGGGTCCACGTCACGCATGCCATACAACACGCTGAAAAGATGGAAGTCGGAAAAGACGATCGAGAACAGCTGGCGATATGCGTGCATTGTTTCGCTATCGATCGTCAGGTCGTCGACTCGCAGCGTGCCCCTCTGTGGCAGATACAATGAGGAGAGTAGGCGCAGCAGTGTCGACTTGCCGCTGCCATTGCCACCGCTGATGAACAGGATCTCACCCGCATGGATGTCGAGCGAAAGCGGACCGAGTGTGAACTGACCTGTCCGGGCATCGGTATAGGAGAATTCGATGTCCCTCAGGCTGATCGTTGAGAATGACTCAATGTGTTGCAGGTCCTCGGCCGGTGTACTGCGCAGCCTGTCGAGCCGTGTCTCGAGTTCGGAAATATGCTCGGCCGCTGCATTCCCTTTGAAGTAGGCCGGGATGCTCGAAACCAGTGACGTGAGGGGCGCCACGAAGAACACGATGGCCACCGTAACCTGGGTGATCGTCTCGAAAAACGTCGGCACCAGCTGCGGCAGGACGAAGACGATCGCCGCCAGATTGGAGTAGAAGAAGACCTGGGAAAGGATGTATTTCTCGTTGTACGATTTCGCTGTCTCGATCTTTGAATCACGGACGGATCGGGAGACATCAACGGTGTCGGCGTACAGATCGTCACTGCGTTCCTGGTTGAGCCTCACCTGCGGAAACCCGTCGATGATATGGGTCACGTGCTCGAAGAGTTCGACCTCTTTCATCGACGTATACTCGAAGTTCCTGTTGAGGCGTCGATCGTTGCGCAGATAGATGGCCAATCCGCCCGCGAGGAGTACGACCGTGATGGCAAAGGCGTAACCGGACAGGGAGATAATGTAAAGGGCGATGAACAGGACCATCGACATCGACTGAATCGCCGAGGCCAGGTAGTACTCCAACTGAGACAGGACGGCCGTGTCCTGGGTAAGTCGACTGTAGATCTGCGCGCGGCCGATCTGATCCAGCACGATCAGTTCAGAGTGCCGGATCTTGTCGGCGATCCGGTTTCGTGTGTGATCGAGTATGTCTTCGAGGGTTCGCGTCGTACGATCGAAGGTGTACCGCAGGCAGTAGATGTACATCACGATCGCCACGCCGAACATGGCGAAGTACCGGAAGTTCAGATTGCCGACCTCAACAGCGTGGGCGGCGGCGTTGATGATGGCCAAGATCGCCGCACTGGCGACACCCGATACGGCAGCCGTGAACACGACATTGCGTCGCAGTTGTGGGGTCGATCCGCGGACCAGAAGCTCGATGAGCTTCGAGTTCATTTGGCGACCTCGAGGGCTCGACGGCGGCTTGCCTGAGCCTGTTTCATGGTGCCAATGGACTCGTGACAGGGGCGACAGATTCGGACAGGCTGAGGGTGTCCCTCGGCATGGGTGTGGAATCCTCCCAGCCCTGGTTTCCCAGGATCACGGGCAGCCCGCCTTCGCCCGCGCCAATAATGATGATCTTGGCATTCGGCGATCGGGCCAGCTCCAGTGTCGCCTCGATCGCCTTCCATTTCAGCAGGCCTTCCTCAACACCTATTGCGACCATATCCTGGAAATCCCTGATCCCCCTGGCCTCGATGCGCTTGCGCTCAGCTTCCTTTCGTTCTCTTTCAATCCGAAAATCGAATTCTTCGGCCACCTGCTCCTGTCCCAGTTTCGACTCGATGGCGGCCTTGATATCGGGAGGAAGCACAATATCGCTGATCAGGACATCCTTCAGTTCAATGATCTTGAAGAAACGGT
>DASCMS010000083.1:0-11641 GCA_036011085.1 Candidatus Latescibacterota bacterium | reverse complement strand
TATCACCTGGCTCGGACACTCCACTTTGCTCGTCGAAATCGACGGTCTCCGCATCTTGCTCGACCCCGTCTGGGGTGAACGTGCCTCGCCTTTCAGCTGGCTCGGCCCGCAGCGCTTCCTGCCCCCGCCACTGCCCTTCCTGGTTCCCCTGGGTGTGGGTTCTCACCTGGAACACTGGGGCGTTGCGGACGAACGAATCACTGAACTCGAGTGGTGGCAGGAGCACACTGTCGGGGATCTGCGATTCGTGGCGACGCCGGCTCGCCACTTCTCCGGCCGATCCATGTTCATGCGGGATCGCGACTGTACGTTGTGGTCGGGCTGGGCCCTGCTGGGGCCCCGCCATCGCGTCTACTACACGGGTGACACCGCCATGTTCCCCGGATTCACTGATATCGGTAAACGGCTGGGACCATTCGACGCTGCCATGGTCGAATCAGGCGCCTACAACGCGCTCTGGGCTGACGTCCACCTGGGGCCGGAGCAGGCCGTCGACGCTCACGTCATGGCCCGGGGCGGCGTTATGATTCCCGTCCACTGGGGACTCTTCGACCTGGCCACGCACGGCTGGACAGAACCCGTCGAGCGGGTCTTGGCCGCCGCTCGAAATCGTGGTGTTACCGTGGTCACGCCACGACCGGGCGAGAGCATCGAGCCCGGTGCCCTGAAGCCATCCACCCGGTGGTGGCCGGCACTCGCCTGGGAGACAGCTGAACAGGCGCCGGTCGTTTCTTCGCACCTGGACAGGTAGAGATTGACGACGCCCTCGCCGTCTACTTCGGCGTGACGGCCATCGGTCCGGCATTGGCGGGTCTGAAGTCCGGCATGGGGAAGTCAGCAGAGACAAGATTCATCGAGATTCTCATGGCAACGGGCGGTACAGGCCGATGGTGAAGTCCGCCGTGTCCTGCAACTCCGTCAGGTCCCGGACGCGGGTGTAGGTCTCCGGGTTCATGTGCCATTTGTAAGGAGTCATCTCCACCAGGCCTGCCACGTCCTCCGCCTGCTTCAGTCGCAGGGGAAAGGTGACTCGTTCCCTTCCCAGCACACCGAAGCCCCCGGGAGTCTCCACCTCGGTGTGCGCCTGTGCCCGCTCGTAGATCATGCCGCGAAATACCTCCAGGTGGTGCGGGCCGGGTTTGACTTCGATAAACACTCCATCGGGGTGCAGCACGCGCCGTATCTGCTGATCGGCGGACGGGGCGAAGACCTGCAGCACGGCAGCCACCGAGGCAGCCATCACGGGCAGTCGGTAGGTGTTGCCTACGGCGTGCTCGAGGCGTGGCGCCGCTTTCGCCGCCAGCCGGATCGCTTCCTTGGCCACATCGATTCCGTACAGACGCCCACCCGCCAGCGCCGGGGAAGCGGCCAGTCGTCGCAGGTAGTAGCCTTCACCACATCCCACGTCGAGCACACTGTCGGGGTTCCGCGTCGCCAGCAACTCGGTCAGCGCCGCCGCCAGCGGCGCGTAGTGGCCGGCCTCGAGAAAGACGCGACGGTGCCGCAGACTGTCCTTCGGGTCGCCCGCCGCCGCCGATCTGCGGTGCTGCGCCAGCACCAGGTTCACATACCCCTCCCGAGCGATGTCGAAAGTATGGCCGGCGGCACAGGCAAAGCTCTTCTCGCCTCGCTCGAGTCGTGCGTCGCAGACCGGGCACATCCAGATCGATTTCTGCATATCAGCGGGATTGCCTGGGGACACCATCTGTGGTTAGAGTTGAGAGACAGCGGCTCTTGGGGGAGCCGACGGTCCGCGTGAAGGGTTCTACCCGCCCCTGCTGTACCTCTCGCATGGTACCCTCTGCGTCGTGCTGCGGACAGCGACGCACTCTCTCACCGAGGAGGGTAGTATGCCACGTCCCTTTCCAACCCAGCCCAATCTCGAGCACTTCCGTAAGCAGGCCAAGCAGCTGCTGCGCGATGTTCGTGGCGGTGAGGCCGAAGCCACCGTGCGTGTGCGCCACGCCCACCCGCGCTGGTCGGCCGGCACCGATGTGCAGCGTGGCTTCTCGCTGCATGACGCGCAACTGGTCGTGGCCCGGGAGTTCGGCTTCTCCAGCTGGCGCCGGCTCGTCGACGCCATCGAGAGAAGCCTCGAGTCGAACGGACCGTCCCACCATGTGGTGATCACCGGTGGCGCCGGCTTCATCGGTTCGCACCTGGCGGAACGGCTGCTTTCGCAGGGCCATCGTGTCACCGCCTTCCACAATCTGAGCACTGGCTCGCGGGCCAACGTGGACCATCTCATCCACGACTCACAGTTCGGCCTGGTCGAGGGCGACATCTGTGACGCCGACGCCGTCGACCCACTCGTGGCCGAGGCGGATGTCCTGTTTCACCTGGCAGCCGACTTCGGGTGTGCCAGGGGTTCGGATCCGGTGGCCAGCCTGCACACCAATATCCACGGTGCCGAAGTTGTGCTCGAATCGGCCAGCCGTCACGGCGTGCGCTTTCTCTTCTCCTCGACGTCCGCGGTCTACGGCAATCTCGAGCCGGGAGCGGTTCTGCGCGAGGACGATGACCGCCTCCTGGGCAACTCAAGGGTGTACGGCTGGAACTACGCCCTCGGCAAGATCGTCTGCGAGCAGCTCATCTTCGGTCACGCCCGGCGACATCACCTGCGTGCCACGGCGGTACGCCTGTTCAACATTGTCGGCTCCCGACAGACCAGCCCCACCGTCGTACCCGTCTTTCTTGATCAGGCTCAGCGCCACGAGGCGATCACCCTGCACGGGGATGGCACGCAGAGCCGATGCTTCACCGACGTGCGCGATGCGGTCGAGGGGCTCGTGCGTCTTGCCGATTGCGCCGACGCTGTCGGCGAGGCCGTCAACATCGGCTCACGCAACAAATTCACCGTGCGCCGACTGGCGCAACATGTAAAGTCAGTGACGGGCAGCGAATCTCCCATCGAAACCGTCCCCGTCGAGTACGAGATCGTGCCCAGTCGCGTGCCCTGCCTGTCGAAAGCACGACAGCTGATCGGCTACTCGGCAGTACATCCCGTGGAAGACAGCATCCGTGAGATCGTCGCCCTGGACGAGGGTGGCGTTGCACCGGCAGTTGACTGACCGGCAGTCATAGGTTGGTCAAGCGGCCCTGTTGGCTAGGCGCCGGCAGGGCCGCTGGCAGAGCTTCCGCTTCTGTCAGCATCCCCTACATTCTCTATTCATGATTTCCATCACGAATCTCGAGAAGACCTACGGCGATCGTACGCTGTTCGCCGACGTCTCGGCGCAGCTCAACGCCGGTCAGCGCTATGGTCTGGTCGGCGCCAACGGCTCGGGCAAGACGACGCTGCTCAACATCCTCACCGGCGACCTCGAAGCCAGTGCCGGCAAGGTCGCCCTGCCGCGGCGTCTGCGCCTCGGTGTGTTGCGCCAGGACCAGTTTCTCTACGAAGACCGGAAGATCCTGCACGTTGCCCTTATGGGGCACCAGGAGCTCTGGCAGGTGATGGTGGCCAAGGAGGAGCTCCTCGCCGACGCCGAAAACCACTTCGACGCCGACCGCTTCTCCGAGCTGGAGGACAAGCTGCAGAGCCTCGACGGCTACAGTGCCGAGGCGCGGGCCGCCATGATCCTCGAGGGCCTCGGTCTGCCTGCCGACATCCATCATGACCCGCTGTCGACGCTCTCGGGGGGGTTCAAGCTGCGTGTCCTGCTGGCGCAAGTGCTGGCCGGAGATCCCGACGTTCTGCTCCTCGACGAGCCGACGAACCATCTCGACATCCTGTCGATCCGCTGGCTGGAAACGTTCCTGCGCGACTTCGCCGGCCCCGTGGTCGTCATCTCCCACGATCACCGCTTCCTCGACAACGTCTGCACCGACATCCTCGATGTCGACTACCAGACGGTGACCGAGTATGCGGGCAACTACTCTGACTTCCTGGCAGCCAAGCATCGGGAACGCGCCCGGCGTGAGAAAGAGATCTCCAAACGCGAGATGGAGATCGCCCATCATCAGAAGTTCGTCGACCGTTTCCGGGCCAAGGCGACCAAGGCGCGTCAGGCACAGAGCAAGGCGCGGATGATCGAGAAGAAGGCGGACGAGCTGGTGGCGCTGCCGAACTCCTCACGGCGCTACCCGACCTTCAAGTTTCAGCAGAAGCGCGACAGCGGCCGCGACGTGCTCCGGATCAAGGGGATCGAGAAGGCCTTCGACGACAACGAGGTGCTGCACGGCGTCGACCTGCTCGTGCAGCGGGGCGATCGACTGGCGATCATGGGACCCAACGGCATCGGCAAGTCGACGCTGCTGAAGATCATCATGGGTGATCTCGCCGCCGACGCCGGCCAGGTCGAATGGGGATACGAGACTCACCCCGGATACTTCGCCCAGGATCACCGGGAACAGTTCGAGCGGCCGCACCGGACCGCCGAGACCTGGATCTGGGACACCTGCCCGGAGCAGAGCATCGGCTTTGTCCGGGGTCACCTGGCGATGATGCTGTTCTCCGGTGACGACGTCGAAAAGCGTCTCGAGTCTCTGTCGGGCGGCGAGGCGGCTCGCCTCGTGTTCAGCAAGCTCGCCATCGCCCGGCCCAACGTCCTCGTCCTCGACGAACCGACGAACCATCTCGATCTCGAGTCGATCGAAGCCCTCGTCGAAGGGCTGAAGAGCTTCGACGGAACCCTCATCATCGTCTCCCACGACCGCTGGTTCGTCGGTCAGCTGGCGACGCGGATCGTCGAAATCAAGCCCGGTGAGGTCCGCGACTATCAGGGCACGTACGAGGCCTATGTGCACTTCTGCGGCGATGACCACCTCGACGCCGACCGCGTTGTGCTCAAGGCGAAGACGGAGAAGAAACAGAAGAAAGCGGAGGCAGACGGTCCGAAGAAGAACGGCGGGGCTGCGAAGAAGCAACGAGGGGCGAAGAAGGGAAACGGAGAGAAAGGCTCGAAGGCACGGAAGCGGCATTCGGCGCAGCAGCAGGAGAAGCTGCTGTCCCGCATCGAGACCGCCGAGACGCGCATGCAGGAGATCGACGCGGCCTTCTGTGCTCCCGGTTTCTACACCGACACGCCCGACGGCGAAGTGAAACAACTGCAGATCGAGCGCTCCGAACTGGAACGCGAGGTCGAGGACCTTACCGGGGAGTGGGAACGGGCCGAAGCGTGACTCGCAACTTCGACGACAGCGGTTATTTCATCACTCGTGGTCTGCTGACCTCGGCACAGACCGAAGCCATCCGTGGTGCGTTGATGCGCAAGGCTGGTGATGTTGCTGCCAGCCGCGACTACGGCCGTGACAAGATCCTCGAAGCCGCAGCGATGGCGGCACCCGACGCGGTGCCACTCCACGAGCGCTTCCGCAAGCTGAACCAACTCGACCTGCTGCCCGAGCTTTGGGACCACTGGTACGCGGGCGAGCCCGTGCTCGATATCGTGCGTGACTTGATCGGCGAAGACATCCTCAGAAAGTATGCCTCCGCCTTCCTCAAGCCGGCCCGCGTCGGCGGCGCCACGCCGTGGCATCAGGACATCGCCCTCTGGCGTGATCGCAATGACGACGCCGTCAACGGCTGGCTCGCCATCGATGCTGCGACCCGACTCAACGGTTGCCTGCAGTTCCTCCCCGGTTCTCACGTTGAACCTGTTGTCGAGCACGTCGAGTACGAGGACTCACTCCACGCCGAACTGCCTCGGGACTTGTGCGTCGATCTGACCGTCGATCATGTGGAGCTGCAGCCGGGGGATGCCGTATTCTGGCACAGTCGCCTGTGGCACTACTCACCGCCGAATGAGTCGGACAGAGGTCGTATCGGAGTGGGGGCGGTGTGGGTGAATCCGGCGCAGATCAGCCAGCTGACCCACGTCAGGAGCCTGCGCTGGGCCATGCGTGGTGGCCACATCCTGCCACACCCGGCGCCCGAACTCATCATCAGCGCGGCGTAGCCGCTGCCTCCTCAGGACCGCGAGAACACGTACTCCCGATCGATCTCCGGCTCCAGGTTGGCCCGCAGTCGCCACCGAGCTTCGTGCAGACGCCACTTGGCGGCGTAGTGGCTGATACCCAGCGCCTTGCCGATCTGCTGACATGTATAGCCCTCGAAGTGGAACAGGTTGACCACGCTGTGGTAGGCCGGTGGCAGTGACTCCACCGCTGCCAGCACGTGCAACACGACGTCATCGGCCACGCGGTCGCCCGGCTGGCGGTAGGTAGGCAGCACGTCGCCGGGCTCCATGTCCTTGATCCGTTCCCGCACCTGCTGACGACGCAGCCGCTGGGTTGTCGTATTGGCCGCGATGCGGGCAAGCCAGGCCCCCAGGGCAACGGGATCGCGCAGGCTCGTCAGCCGCTGGAAGGCGTTGCAGAACACCTCCTGTACGATGTCCTCCACCTCCTCGTCCCGCCGGATCTTCTGGCGCACGACCTTGTAGACCCGCCCGCGGTAGTTGTCGATGATCTGCGCATAGGCCTCGGCATCACCCTCGAGCGTACGCGCCACCAGGTCTGCGTTCCGATCCACTGCCCTTGCCTCCATGCGCCTTCCGTTCGATGTCTTCATACAGGGTCAACTCCGGGTTCGCTCAGCCAGCTGGTCAGACCTTGACTCGTCAGCGCCGCCCGGACGAAGCCGCCGGCCTCGTGGAAGCGGATCTCCATGCCGCCCGCTTCGATCCCCTGCAACACCTGGATCGCCGGCAGGTCGACACCGCGCAGCTGATCGACGACGAGGCCAACATGGTTGATCCCCTCACGCCCATAGAGGTCGCAGGCCTCTCGCAGGACTCGGGCCGTGGACCAGGTCAGGTAGCCCTCGACCCGAACCAGGGCTGAATGGCCGTTGCGTCTGACTTCCTTGAGGGTCAACATGATCAAAGGCATTGCATTGTTCGTGCCAGAACGAGACAAGGCCCCCCAGAAGTGCTGGAGAGCCTTGTCTGACAACGAGTTGTGGGCAGTGGACCCGAGCCTGAGCGGCGTCGGGACTGGAACCTGGTGCCGTTCAGAAACACGGCACGGCCGTGATGCAGCCGTGAACGAACCGCCTAACTCATGTGTTTACAATCTATTATGCGGTCTGTCGTGTGTGTATACGACGAACCGTTCCTGTGTACGGAATCATCGCCTCTGGGGCTTCTTCAAGCCGTGGTGGCGCATGCGGGAACGCAGCTTCTCAGCATGGATATCCAGCAACCGAGCCGCCCCGGCGTCCCCGTAGACAACCCAGTTGCACTCCTCCAGAGCACGCAGGATGTGGCTTTTCTCGAGAGCTTCGAGGGACACGATGCCGTCCCCCGTTCCCGCCGTCGTGGGGCGCGGGCCGGCGTCGAGTATGTCCCCTGACTTGATCCGGCCATCGCGGCAGACGAGGACAGCACGCTGTATCACGTGTTCCAGCTCACGAACATTCCCGGGCCAGTCGTAGGTCTGCAGCGCCGCCAGTGCCTCTGCCTCCAGCTCTGGCTGCCTCTTGTTCAAGTGCTGTGCCGAGCGCTCGAGGAAATACCGGGCCAGCAAAGGGATGTCCTCGCCACGTGTCCGCAGCGGCGGCAGCTCGACGACGAACTCGCTCAGTCGGAAGTAGAGGTCCTGCCGGAACGTGCCGTCGTCGACGGCTTGTTTCAGATCCCGGTTCGTCGCCGCCACGATCCGGACATCGACGTCGATCGCCTGCTCCCCGCCGAGTGCAGTGTGTGTGCCGCCAGGCGCTTGCCCGTACCCCGCTCCCCTACGAGCAGCACGGCAACACCGGTAGCGGCGGCGCGTACCAGCTGCGTGCGCACCTGCTGCAGCGCGTCGCCGACGAGGGGCCCGACGGCTTCGGCGCCAGACGACGCTGGCACGGAGGACTCGACGGCCTCTGCCAGTCGCGGCCAGCTGTCATAGGCGTATTCGCGGGCCAGCGTCAATTGCGCGTCCTGCAACGTCAGGCCGGCCAGATCATCGTCACCGGATGACCCGTGACGCGGGTGGTGGATACGAATTCGCTTCAGCGCATCGGCGTCGAGAGACGCAGCGGCTTTGCGAAGATCCTTTGCCTGGCTCTTCAGCTGGTGCAGGTTGGACTGGGGGGGAAGTTACCGTGTGGACATGGCACCCTCTTTCCGTGGAAGTGCCTGTTGTCCGCACGCTCAGGCAGGAAAAGAAGGGTATGTGATTGCCGCATCCTGCGGCCATACTGCGGGAGGAGGTGGACTCGGTCCTTACCGCGGACTGGCGGCTCCCTCCAGAGCACTGCCCGAAAGGTAACCAGCTGTCGTCTTGGGGCAAGCGTCACATACCGTGTGGGTTGACAGCAGCCCCCGTCAGTGAGATGGTCCTATACCATGAAGCGAACCCTGGTGATCACCTGCCTCGCCACAGCATCTATCTCGACGCCGCCGATCGCGGCGCGGACGAACAACGCGAGCCATGCAGCGCCCACAACCGTCATCACCGCCACCCGCGACCGCGACCTGGCCGACGAGATTCCTGCGGCAGCCACCACGGCCAGCCTCCGTGATATACATCGGGGTGAGAAAGGCGTATCCCTCGACGAAGCCCTGCGCCACGTGCCGGGTATCATCGCCAGCAATCGGCACAACCTTTCGCAGGGCGAGCGGCTCACCGTCCGCGGCCTCGGTGCGCGTGCCTCCTTCGGCGTGCGCGGCCTGAAGGTGCTGCTTGATGGGATCCCGCTCACCACTCCCGATGGCCAGACCCAGCTGGGCAACGTCGATCTCGCCTCCGCCGGACGGATCGAGGTATTGCGCGGCCCCAGCTCCAGCCTTTACGGAAATGCCGGCGGCGGTGTCGTCGCCATCCATTCGATACCAGGCGCGACCGGCGAATGGCGCATCCGACCCAGCCTCATCGTCGGCAGCCACGGGCTGCGCCGCACGCAGCTGGGAGTCAGCGGTGGCAACACTCGCCACCGTCTGTCGGTGAACATCCGTCGCCTGCAGCTGGACGGGTACCGGGATCACTCCGAGTCCCTCGTTCGTGGCGCCGGCATCATCGGCCACCACCGCCTGTCCGACCGCTGGCAGCTGACGTCGGTACTCAACATCTATGACGCACCGTATCTGCTGAATCCGAGTTCGATGAACCGCGAGGACGCCGAAACTCGCCCACGCTACGCCCGCGGATTCGTCGTCAGCCAGGGTGCTTCGAAAGTCGCCCGTCAGGTTCAGGGCGGGTTCACCCTGCGCCACGAGGCGGGGCCAACCCGATCTGAGGTCACCCTGTTCGGCGTCGACCGCTCCCTCGACAGTCCAATCCCGGGGGGCGTGATCGACCTCAGTCGCTCTTCCGGCGGCGTGCGCGCCAGCCACAGTCGCGACCAACCCCTCGGTGATACGCCGGTCCGCTGGCAGGTTGGGCTCGACGTGGAGGCGCAACGGGACGAGCGCGCCGAGTTTGACAACGAAGGCCTGACCGACACCGACATCGATCCCGAAGATGTACCCGACGCTGTCGTTCTCGGCACCCTCGAGCTGGATCAGGAAGAGCGTGTGCGCAGCGTCGCCCCTTTTGCCGCCATCGACATCCGGCCGATCCCCGAGTTGTTGCTGACCCTCGGCGGCCGACTCGACCGTTACTCCCTCGAAGCCACCGACGCCCTGCTGGCCGATGGCGATCAGTCGGGTGATCGTACTTTGTCGCAGCTGAGCCCCTCTCTGGCGGCCAGCTATCGTCTCGGCGATCTGACCTGGGCCTATGTCAGTATGGGCACCGCATTTCAGACACCGACGACGACGGAGTTGAGCAACCGCGCCGATGGCTCCGGCGGCTTCAACCCGGACCTCGATCCCGAGTCGATCCTCAGCGTGGAGCTGGGTGCCCGCGGCCACTGGCTGCCGGCGCGCCTGGCCTGGGACGTGGCTTTCTACCGCATGACGGTGGACGACATGCTGCTCCCCTTCCAGGTGGACGATCCGGAGAGTGAAGCCGTCTACTTTCGCAACGCCGGTCGTACCGCGAGCGTCGGCGCGGAAGCGGCTCTGCGCGCCCAGCCCTCCGAGAAACTCGACCTGCAGCTGTCGGCGACATGGATGGATTTCACCTTCAGCGACTATGTGGTTATCACCGACGAGGGACCCGTGCAGCTGTCGGGCAACCAGCTGCCGGGTGTGCCACCGATGCGGGTCGCCCTGTCGGCGCAGTTCGATCTGCCCCGCGATACCTGGGGTGAAGTGGAAACAGAGTGGACGGACGGCTACTGGGCCAATGACTTCAATGGCCCGGCGCCCGGTGTTGGCGCGCCACCTGGTGATTTCTTCAATGACGGCTACACCACCGTGGCTCTGCGTGCCGGGGGATCTGTCGACCTGGGATTGGGCAGTATCCACGCTTTTGCCGGCGTCGACAACCTGTTCGATACACGCTACAACGGTTCCATCACTCCCAACGCCTTCGGCAACCGCTTCTTCGAACCCGCCGCCGGGCGCACCTGGCACGCCGGCATCACTCTGGAAACAGGACAGTAAGTCATGCGCGTCATCGATGCTCACGTCCACACCCTCGACGATTACCAGCCCATGACTCCCTTCCAGGACATGGGCCGCGTCGATCGTCTGCTGCACTGGATGGATGATGCCGACGTCGAGAAGGCTGTCATGCTGCCCGTGGTCGCCGATTCCTCACCGGACAACAACGGGGAATGCGCCCGCTGGGCCCGGGACCATCCCGACCGCCTCGCGGCGATGACCGATGTGCCGCTGCATGAGTCCAACGCCGGTGAACGTGTCCGCGCCGCACGGGACCAGTACGGTGCCGTCGCCATCAGCTGCTATCCGTCGACACCCGACCTGGCGTGGCTCACGGAACCGGATGCTGACCCGTTATGGGGCGCCTTCAGCGACAGCGGCCTGCCCTGCAACCTGCACGTGTCACCACCGAACTACTCACATGTCATTGCCGCCGCCCGCCAGCACCCGGACGTGTCGATCCTGCTCAATCACTTCGCTCTGCCGAAGAGTGGTGGGGTGGCACCCGATGACGCCACCTACGGTGGACTGGCCGAAGCCGCGGATGTACCGAACCTGTTCGTCAAGATCTCCGCCTTCTATGCGGCCGCCGATACGCCGTGGGACCCGGCCTGCCCCACCCCGCTGGCCTATCTGCAGAGACTCGTGGACCTCCTCGGCGCCGGTCGTCTGCTCTTCGGTACCGACTGGCCGCCAGCGGGACGTCATCTCTCCTACCGTCAGGGTGTCGAGATCGTGCGCACCTTCGCCGACCTGAGCGATGACGATCGCGGCCTGATCCTGGCCGGTACTGCAGCGCGGGTATTCGGCATCTAGTGTGACGGAGCCTATGCCTAAACTCGACATAAGCTCCCTTCGGCAGATGATGACTCGGCGCAACCTGCTCTTCAAACACCAGCTGACAAACCTCATCGGCATCAGCTATGAACGCCTGACACAGATCATCGCCGATGGTGATGTTGAAGTGGACGAGGACACGGTCCACCGACTCTGCACCGGTCTGGAGTGTGAACGTGGCGACATCATCAAAACGCCCCCGCCGGCGGGTGCCGACAGGGGCGTGGTCTAGCGGATATCCGCCTCTAGTGCTCTGTTAAGAATTGAAGGTTGTACTTTTTCGTAAGTCGTGGTACCATGGTGACATATGGTGATTTCTTCAGGAGGTTGCCACCATGTGTCTTCAAGCTCGAGCACCAGATGGCAGCGAGTCGAAAGAGTTG
>DASCMS010000082.1:0-47570 GCA_036011085.1 Candidatus Latescibacterota bacterium | reverse complement strand
GGATGCAGTCCTGTGCGAGCCGGGCGGCCGGCCCGCCAATCGAGCCGAGGTAGAAGCCGCCGTGCTTCTGGCAGGCGGCGGTAACCTGGTGTGAACGATTGCCCTTGGCCAGCATCACCATGCTGCCTCCGGCGGCCTGAAATTCCTCGACATAGCTGTCCATACGACCGGCCGTGGTCGGACCGAATGAGCCCGAAATATACCCCTCGGGTGTCTTGGCGGGACCGGCATAGTAGACACACTGATCCTGGAAGTACTGCGGCAGTCCCTCGCCGGCGTCCAGTCGTTCCTTGAGCCTGGCGTGGGCAATGTCGCGGGCGACGATGATCGGCCCGGTGAGCGACAGCCGGGTGCTGACGGGATGCTGGCTGAGGGTTTCCCGGATCTCTGCCATGGGCCGGTTGAGGTCGACCTGTATCACTTCACCACCCAGTTCCTCGTCATCGACATCTGGCAGGTACCTCGCGGGCTCGGCCTCCAACTCTTCGAGGAAGATTCCCTCCCTGTTGATCTTGGCCAGTATCTGACGATCGGCTGAGCAGGAGACGGCCAGACCCACCGGGCAGGAGGCACCGTGGCGGGGCAGGCGAATGACACGGATGTCATGGCAGAAGTACTTGCCGCCGAATTGCGCGCCGATGCCCATCTCCTGACTCATCTTCAGAACCTGGGCTTCCAGTTCGAGGTCCCGGAAGGCCTGGCCGTGCTCGTTGCCTGCCGTGGGCAGGCTGTCCAGGTAACGAGTCGATGCCAGTTTGGCCAGTTTGAGGGTCTGCTCGGCAGATGTGCCGCCGATCGCCAACGCCAGGTGGTACGGGGGACAGGCGGCCGTGCCGATCATGCGCAGTTTCTCGTCGATGAAGCTGTGCAGCCGCTCAGGAGTCAGCAGCGCCCTGGTCTCCTGGAAGAGATAGCTCTTGTTGGCCGAGCCCCCGCCCTTGGTCATGAACATCAGCTTGTAGTCGTCGCCCTTTGTGGCAAAGAGTTCGATCTGGGCGGGCAGGTTGGTTCCGGTGTTCTGCTCCTCGAACATGGTCAGGGGCGCCATCTGGCTGTAGCGGAGGTTGGTCTCCCGGTAGGCCCTGGCGATGCCGGCGCTGATGGCCGACTCGTCGTCGCCATCGGTCCAGACCCGGTGCCCCTTCTTGCCCATGACGATGGCAGTGCCCGTGTCCTGGCACATCGGCAGGACCCACCCGGCGGCGATATTGGCGTTCTTGAGCAGGTCGAGGGCGACGAAGCGATCGTTGTCGGAGGCTTCCGGGTCATCGAAGATCTTGCGGACCTGGGCCAGGTGGCCGGGGCGCAGCAGGTGGGAGGCATCACGGATCGCCTGGTCGGCGAGCAGGGCCAGACCCTCGGCGTCCACCTTCAGGATCTCATGGCCCTCGAACTCGACAGTGGAGACGTGATCGGCCGTCAGCAGGCGATAGGGACTTTCGTCCTTGCCCAGGGGCAGGAGCTCGTGGTGGGTGTAGCCACTCATGGTCGGTCCTTTGGCATCTTCGACAGAGACAGTCAGTGAGGCGCAACGCTACCCGTACTACGAGAAGGTAGCAACCCGATTCGTCGAGGCCATCCGTCCGACCTCAGGCCGCTTTCTTGACGCTGGCTCTGAGCGCCCTGGCGAAGGCCTTCCTCGTCGTGTCGCTGAAGCGGTAGAAGGCCTCTTCTTCCAGTGCTGTGTAGCCCGGAAAGACGTAGTCCAGCTGCAGCTTGGGAAGTTTGGCGAATCGCCGCTGCTGGTCCGGTTCCGCCTGCGATCTGAACTGGATCTCCCATTTATCGTCGCGCAGATAGATGGCGTGGCTCGTGAACAGATAGTACTTGCCCCGGCAGCGCCAGCGGTAGATGCTCTGCCCGACCGTGCACGACGGGAAGTAGAACGCCTCGAAGTCGTCGCCGAGCTGGAAGCCCTCATCACCGAACTGCACCGCAGGGCACTTCGTCTTCGGGCGTACGCCTTTCCGTTCGATCCGATGATGGTGGAGCTCACAGCCAAACCGGGCGTGCAGGGCTTCGTGGACACCGTTGCGGATGGTGTCGTGGTGGTGACAGATCCACTGCGAATGGATACCACCCAGTTTCTCGATCTCATCGAAGTCCTCGGGCTGGGGCGCCGTCTGGTGACCGATCAGAAGATTTCCCTCCTTGCGTACCAGCAGATAGGTGTGGCTCGTCCCTCTCCTGTTGGGAGCACTGCAGCGGTAGAGGTTGGCGAAGATGCGTTCCATGATACTTCTCCCTATCGGTGGCGACCGATCAAGATCTAAACTGCAGGCCATTGCCCGCGGTCGCTCGTGGCTGTACGCTGGCGATTCGGAAAGTATGCCTCAGGGACTGGATGTATCCAAGTGTGGATATATAGACCATCCCTCAACCGAGGGGGAAACTCATGCGAGCACAGGCACTGATCTGCGATGAAGAACAGAGGTTTTCTATCGAAGACGTCGTGATAGAAGGACCCGCTGCAGACCAGATCACCATCCGTACGCACTACACCGGCGTGAGCATCGGTACCGAATTCGCCCTGATCCGCAACAAGATATCGTGGGGGCCCTACCCCCTCTGTACGGGATATATGGGCACCGGCACGGTAGAGGCGGTGGGAGCGGAGATCGAGAACTTTTCGATCGGCGACGAGGTGTACTTCCGCGGCAACGACGCCATGAAGCTGGCCGACGGCAGTCCGGTCAGTTCCGTCTCCGGCGCCCACTGCAGCCACATCACAACCAGACCCAACACGACCCACGGCGTCGACCATATGATTCCCGGAGCGGCGATGGATGTGGCCTGCATGTTCGTCATGCCCGCCGTAGGGCTGTATGGCGTGGACATGGCCAATCCCCGCATGGGCGACAGGGTGGTGGTGCATGGCGTCGGGCTGATCGGTCTGGGTGTGGTCGCCAGCTGCGCGCATCGAGGCTGCACCGTGATCGCCGTCGATATCGACAGGAAGCGGCTCGCCATCGCCGAGAAGATGGGCGCCAATTTCGTGATCGACGGAAGCTCCAGCGACGTTGTCGAGGAGGTGAAGCGCATCGCTCCGGAGGGGGCGGATGTCGTCTTTGAATGCACGGGTCTTCCCCAGTGCATCGATCCATCCATCGCGCTCTGCCGCACGCACGGTAGCTTCGTCTGGCAGGGAAACTACGGCAGCGCTCCAGTGGCCATGGATTTTCTGCCCGCCCACGGGCGCCGTCTGCGGATGTTCTTCCCCTGCGACGATGGCCTGCAACCGTGTCGCCGCGCCGTCGTCAAGAACATGGCCAGCGGAGCGTTGCCATGGGAGCAGTGCATCAGCCATCGCATCGGTTCTGCAGAAGCACCAGACCTGTTCCAGCGCCTCAATGAGGGAAAGGATGGCGATATCGTCGGCGCCGTCATCAACTGGCGCGACGGAGCGTGAGGAGATACCTGTGAGCACAGTACTGATCACCGGAACCAGCGGCTTTATCGGTCGAGCCCTGGCAGAGGCCATGTCGGCACAACACGAGGTCCTCTGTATGAGCCGCAGGAACCCTGAGCTGGATCTGCCCTGGATTCGCGGTGACTTCGGCCACTTCGAGGATCTGCGCCAGCTCGACGACCACGCCATCGATACGGTGGTCCACCTCGCCGCCGTGACAGGCGGTTGCCTGGAGCGCGACGGCCTGCTGGTCAACGTCGAGGGCACGCGCTGCCTGATGCGTTATCTGATGGACCGTGGCTGCACGAAGTTCGTCCTGGCCAGTTCTATCGCTGTCGTTGGCTTCCAGAGTCCGGAGTTCAGACCCCTTCAGCTCCCCATCCCCGACGAACACCCCTGCCTCGACCGCGACGGTTACGGATTCTCCAAGTATCTAATGGAGGAGGTCACCAGGTATTACCAGCGACAGAACCCCGACATCGACGTGATCAACCTGCGCCTGTCTTCGGTGAGCCCGGACGAGAACATGCCCGCCCCAAAACAAGTGAGCCCCATGACTCCGTGGGCTCTCGGCAGCATCACCATCATGGCCCGCAGCGACGCCGTCCGCGCCTTTCAGATGGCCGCAGAATCGGCATGCCAGCCCGGCGTCCGCATTTTCAATGCCGCCAGCCCCGTGGCCTGGGTCGCGGCTCCCGTGGCCGACATCCTCGGCAACTGGTGGGGCAACGACGTCGATCTGTCGCACTATGCACAGCCCGGGCGCGAGCATGATTCTGTCTATGACGTGAGTCGGATCGAAGCCGAGCTCGGCTTCGTGGCACAGAGACTTCAATGAACGAGGCTGAGCTCCTCGCGCTCCTGCGACGACTGGGCATCTCCTACGAGCGCGTCGAGCATCCGGCCGTCTATACCTATGAAGAGGCCGAAGCCCTGGTGCCGCCCCTGGCGGGGGTGCACACCAAGAACCTCTTCGTCCGCGACGCCAAGGGTCGGCGTCACTTTCTCGTCGTCGTGGGCTCGCAGGCGCGGGTCGATCTGCAGGCGCTGGCACGCACGCTCGGAGTGAGCAAGCTGGGCATGGCGTCCCCGGAACGGCTGCTCAAGCACCTGGGTGTGACACCCGGGGCGGTGACGCTGCTGGGGATCGTGAATGCCGATGCCGGCGCCGTGGAGGTCGTCGTCGACCAGTCGGTGTGGCACAGCGCCGAGCCACTGCACTGTCATCCGCTGGTGAACACCGCAACTCTCGCCATCGGGATCGATGGTCTGCAGAGGCTGTTCGAGCACTGCCGTCAGGACTGGTCGGTGCTGGATGTACCGTGCCGGCAGGCAGACGGGGGACCGCCTACTTCAGACCCCACATCTCCTCTTTGAGATCGAGGTAGTAGAGGTAGTCATCCGGGTCCACGTCAGGCGGGCATCGGTGGTCGCAGAAGGGGATGTACCCGCCGCGGGCCACCAGGTGGTCGACGCTCTGCAGGTAGGCTTTGATCGCCTCCCTGCCCTTGGCCAGCTCCAGCTTGTCGATGCCGCCCATGATGCCCAGCTCCTGGCCGTATTCGCTCAGCAGCTCGGCCGGGTGCACGCAGGAGTTCACCTCGTAGGGGAACAGGCAGTTGATGCCCACCTCGAGGAAACCGGGGATCAGCGGCCGCACGTCACCGTCACAGTCGGTGTACCACAGGTCGATGCCGGCGGCGTGTAGCTTGTCGCCGATGCGTTTGTATCGCGGCATCGCCACGTTCGTATAGAAGTCCATGTTGACGATGGGGCCATTCTTGAAGCAGATGTCCTCCCATCCGGTGCCGTAGTCCACGTCCACGTGCGGCAGGATCTGGTCCAGGGCGTCCTCCACCAGAACGCAGCAGGTCTCGACCATGTCCTCCACCATGTCGGGGTAGTCGTAGATGGCATAGGCCAGACCTTCGAAGGTGAGCATGTCGCGGATCTTGCCCATCATGGAGCCGCAGTTGACCCCCAGGGCGTAGTCACGGGTCGGTGGGTGCCGCTCGATGACGGCGGCCACGTCGACCTGGCGCACCGGGTCGTCCCGTCGGAAGCGCTCCTCCTTGGCGCGCTGCCAGTCCTCCGGCGTCACCACCGTGGCCTTGATGTAGTGCGGGATCGTGTCGTGGCCGTCGAGGGGGACTTCGGCCAGCAGACCGTCGGCGTTGCTCAGGATCCGGGTCGTGGCTGTCTCCTCCACCGTCTCCTGCGGAAAGGCGGGATGGAGCCACACGTGGCCGCCGGTGCCGGCAATGCGGTCGAAGTTGAAGAACACGTCAGCCTCGGCATTGTTGCGGATGCCGTTGTCGTGGAAGATGGGCCACTGGGTGAAGTTCTCATTCCAGTAGCCGAACTCCATGTTGAAGCAGCGGTCCACCGACTCGTAGTGCATCTGCCGGTTGAAGCGCTCGCGGTCCGTCATCGTGCCCTGCCATCTGGGCCTGCACGGTGTTATGGGCATGGCACATCCCCCTCCCTCGATCGACAATACCTGAGTTGATGTTCCGCGCGATCCAGGCGCGGTAGCCGGCGGATTATCACGACAATCCGCGGTCTGGTCAACGCGGCGGGTCGAGAGGCGCGATCTGCAGCAGGTCTTCGGGTGGGGTTTCGGCGGCGGCCGAGGGCACTGCATCCGTTGCCGGATCGCAACTCGGGCAGGTTCCGCAGGCGCTGACGGTCCGGCGCACGAAGGGGGCCAGTGTCGTCCACAGAACCCAGGCGGCACACACTGTGGCCACGGCGATGGTGAGCAGATCCTGCCAGATCGTCTGCACGATCCCTACCAATCCAGCCAGAGCCCCAGCCGATAGACGCCGTAGGCGGCGACGTAGGCGAGGACCGTCATGTACACAAAGGAGAATGCCGCCCAACCCCAGGATCTGGTCTCGCGCTGGATGACGGCCAGGGTCGACATGCACTGAGCGCAGAGGGCGAAGAAGACCATGACCGACAATGCCACCGGCACGGTGAAGACAGGCCGGCCATCGGCATGCGTCGCCTCCTGCAGGCCGCGGCGCATGGCGCCGGAGGTCTCGTCGTGATCACCGCCAAGACTGTAGATCGTACCCAGCGCCGAGATGATGATCTCACGCGCCGGAAAGGAGGCCAGCGTTGCCATACCGATGCGCCAGTCCCATCCCATCGGTTCGAACAACGGCTGGAAGAAGTGCCCTGCCTGCCCCAGCAGGCTCGCCTCGAGATGGGCCGCGGCCTCAGACAGGTGGAGCCGCTCCAGGGCAGCATCGCGCTCTGGTCCGGCAAGGGAGGAGACAACTGCCCTTTCCGTCTCAAACCGAAGGCTGATGTCATCTGAGTGGGGGTAGTAGGCCAGGGCCCACATGACGATCGTGGCGGCGAGGATGACACTGCCGGCGCGCACGACAAAGGCGCGGCAACTCCCGTAGACACGGAGCAGCACCGTACGCGGCGTCGGCCAGTTGTAGGCAGGCAGTTCCAGCAGGAACGGGCTCGAGGTGCCGCGAAGAAGGGTCAGGCGCAGTACGAGGGCCACGGGTACGGCGATGAGGGTACCGACACCGTACATGGCAAGCAGTGTCAGTCCCTGCAGTCCGACCCAGCCACCCAGAATCGTGCGATCGGGGATGAAGGCGGCGATGAACAGCACGTACACGGGGAGTCGCGCCGAGCAACTCATCAGAGGCGCGACCAGGATCGTCACGAAGCGGTCCCGTCGATCGGCGATGGTGCGCGCCGCCATCACGCCCGGCACGGCGCAGGCAAAGCTCGACAGCAGGGGGATGAAGGAGCGACCCGACAGTCCCAGGTTGCCGAGGAGCCGGTCCATCAGCAAGGCGGCGCGGGCCATATAACCGCAGTCTTCGAGGATCGAGATCATCAGAAACAGCAAGGCGATCTGCGGCAGGAAGATGAGGACACCACCGACGCCGGCGATCACGCCGTCGACGATCATGCTGCGCAATGCCCCATCAGGCAGAGCGCCGGCTACGGCACCGCCGAGGCTGGCAAACAACTGTTCGATGCCGTCCATCATTGGCGCCGACCACGAGTAGATTCCCTGGAACAGTGCGGCGCTGATACCGAGGAAGACGACGAGACCCACCAGGCGGTGGGTGAGGATCCTGTCGATCCCGTCGGAGCGACTGGTGCGCAGTTCGTCGTCATGGCGCACGCATCCATCGAGAGTGGCTTCGATCCACGCATAACGAGCCTCAGACTCGATGGTGGACAGGGGCGCGGAAACACCGACAGCACGGCGCCGGTCGGATAACTGGCGGGCCATGTCCGGGCCGCCGGCGGCGATCAGTCGTTCTTCGGCGACGCCACCATCGTCGACCAGGGCGCGCAGGGCCTGGGGGCCGGTGAGAGGGCGCACTCCCTCCCTCGACTCGGTCAACCGCAGGGTGCTGTGTACCTGCTGCGTCAGATCGTCCGGCATCCGGGCCGTCGGCGGCGGCTGCCACGGCTCGGTCAGAACCCGCGTCAGTGCTCCACGCAGTTCGTCGATGCCCTGACGTCGTTGGGCAACGATGGCAATCACCGGCACACCCAGTCTGTCCGACAGGAACCCGGCGTTGATATGGATACCGTGGGCGGCGGCGATATCGGTCATGTTGAGGGCGACAATCAGCGGCAGGCCCGCCTCGAGCACCTGGGAGACGAGGTATAGATTGCGTCGCAGGTTGGTGGCATCGACGATGGCTACGACGGCGTCGATCGGCGTATCATCGCCTTCATCGAAGAGGACATCGACGGCGATCATTTCGTCGGGTGAATCAGCCGACAGGCTGTAGGTGCCCGGCAGATCCACCATCTCGATCCGTGTGCTGTCGGACAGGTCGACAGAACCGGTCTTGCGTTCCACGGTCACGCCTGGATAGTTACCTATCCGTTGCGACAGTCCCGTGAGAGCGTTGAAGAGAGTGGTCTTGCCCGTGTTCGGGTTGCCGATCAGGGCAACCGTGCGGGTCGCCGGGGTGGCGCGCACGGGCTGCAAGAGGGGGATGGAGCTAGAGGACGGTGGGTTCGGCGGCGGCGACGCGGATGGCTGCCGCATCCGCCCGGCGCAGGGCGAGGCGGGCCTCGCCAACCTGAATTACGAGCCGGGTGCCGGTGCGCAGGACGCGCAATCGAACCCCGGGCAACAGACCGAGTTCTCTAAGTCTGCAGGAAAGACGATCGGCCCAGGGCACATCGACGACGATCGCGTCTCGACCCCGTCGCCATTCGGACAGGGCACCCTCGTGCAGGTTGGTTTCGGCGGCATGGCGTCGCCACGGCAGGAAGCTCATCATCTCGCTGGTCCTCGTTGTTCGGAAGCCCCAAGATTAGTTTGGTCTACCAAACAGTTGGTCGGTAAGGCCAAATATACACAAGTCCGATGGAGAATCAACCACTATTCGCGCCACGTTAACTTGAGGCGGACCGGAGAGGCTACGCGATTCCCGTTGACTTCTACCAGGGATCTGGTTACGTTGACCATCCGAATGTTTGGCATACCAAACATTCGGTAGATATGACAGACACGAACCGAACTGGTGGGGGACCACCAGGCTCACTCACAGACAGAGGGAACTACTGCACCATGAGACGACTGACAGATCTGGCGATGGTCCTGTGCACGCTGGCGGTGACGGCCCATGCCTCAGAGCGGCCAGCCGTTCAGGGCGGCGTGTACGACAAGCCCTATCTCAAAGGGACCACAGGCGGTACCGCCGTGGGTGGGTACATCGATCACGAGCTGTTCTGGAACGAAAAGAAGAAGACCTTCGACCAGCATCGCTTCATCCCGTTCCTGTTCAGTGAAGTGAGCGACGGGATCCACGTGTCGGCGGAGATCGAGTTCGAACATGGCGGCAATGTCGACGGTGACGGCGAGGTCAAGCTCGAATATGCCACGCTGGACATCACGTTCCACGAAGCAGCCACGTTCCGCGGGGGTGTCATCCTGTCGCCCCTGGGTCGCTTCAACCTGATCCACGACAGCCCGCTCAACGACCTGACGAACCGGCCGTTGATGGCGCGGGAGATCATACCTACGACATTGAGCGAGTCGGGGATGGGATTGTTCGGGACACTGTACCCGAGCGAAACCGCCGTCGTCGGCTACGAACTCTATCTGGTCAACGGCTTTGGCGAAGCAGCGGCTACCCGCATCCGCTCCGGGCGAGGCAGCCAGAAGCAGGACAACAACGAGGACAAGTCGATCGTCGGCCGGCTGAACTACTCGCCTGCACTGGGTCTGGACGTGGGCGGCTCATTCCACGTGGGAGCCTACGATGACGCGGGTGATCACAATCTGTCGATTCTCGCCGCCGATGCCTCCTGGAACCGGGGCCCCTTCGAGCTGCGGGGGGAGTTTGCCACGGCCAGCATCGACGGTGCCGCGGAGGATGAGCGTTCCGGCTACTACGCGCAGGCGGCCTACCATTTCCTCCCGGGCCGGCTGTCGTTTGTGAATTCCATCTTCACCGTGACGGCACGCTACGATCACATCGACCTGGGGGCGACCGACGAGACCCGAACCACCCTGGGGCTGAACTTCCGCCCGGAGGAAGAAACGGTCATCAAACTCGACTATGAGATCTACGACCAGGACGATGACAGCAGCGGCCTGATTCTGTCCCTGGCCTCCTATTTCTAGATCCATGCCACAGGCCTTTCGATCTACCCCGGTTGCGGCACTGTTTCTGACCGCTGTCGCCGTCGTCGCCGAACCGACGCCGGAGCAGATCGGCGACGTGCAGGTCTTTCTTTCCGCGGAAGAGGCTCTGACTCGGGCCTATCCGCAGGCGACGCGCTTCGAGGAGCAGTTCACAGTACTGACAGACAGCCTCTGCGCGCGGTTGGCCCAACGGGGGGTCCGTGCCTTTGTGGGTGATTCTGCCGCCGTCTATATTGCCCACGACTCGACGGGAGGGTCCCTCGGATACGCCGTCATCGACGAAGAGATCGGCAAGTATCGTCCGATCACCTACCTCGTCGCCGTCGACCTGCAGTACCGAGTGTCCAGCGTGGCTATCCTGGTGTACCGCGAGAGTCGCGGTGGCGAGGTTCGCCGGCAGCGGTTCCTGCGCCAGTATCGCGGCAAGGATGGCCGCGACCCGATCCGGATCAACCGGGATATCATCAACATCACAGGTGCTACCATGTCGGTGCGGGCGCTGAACACGGGTGTGCGCAAGTCGCTGTCTCTACTGGAGGAGACCTTCGACGAATCGGCTGATCGCCCGTCACCGGACTGACGACACGCCAACCGATGCGCTACTTCACGAACCGCTCCATGCTCGCCCGCATGGAATTCAACACAAAACTGATCGTCACCTACTTCCTGGTATTCATGCTGGCTGCCTCGGCCTTCTCGATCTTCATGTCCTGGGAGCGCACCCGGATCAGCACGGACGGTGCGGCAGCGTACTATCGAGGCGACGAGTCCCGCATGATGTTCGCCAAGGGCCGGCTCGAGCTCATCGAGACGACCCACTTCCATCTCTTTATCACACCCCTCATCGTGCTCACCGTGGGGCATCTGTTCCTGCTGAGCGCCTGGAACCGTCGGTGGAAGGCGGTAGTCGTCACCTCTGCCTTCGGCTATGCCGCCCTCGATGTGGCCAAGCCCTGGCTCGTGCGCTATGTGGCGCCGGAGTTCGGCGTACTGGCGCCGATCAACTCGGCGCTGTTCGGGGCGACAATGCTGCTGTGTATCCTCGTCCCGCTCTACGAGATCTGGTTTCTCAAAGTGGACACCACACCCCGGCTTTCCTGATGAAGGCCTGGCAGATCCGGGTCGATACGGGCGGCACCTTCACCGACGCTCTCGGCATCGACCCGACCGGTCGTCTGCACCGCACGAAGGTCCTCAGCAGCAGCGCCCTGCGCGGGCGTATCACGGAGCGCCTCTCTGATCATGCCCTTCGCGTCGACATGCCAGGCGACCTGCCGGCGGGTTTCCTTCGCGGGTACCGGTTGCGCCTCGTCGGCCTCAGTGACGCGGGCGACGGTCCACGTGTCCTCGACTTCGACGGTGGGGGGCAGATCACGGTGGACGGGTGTCTGCCGCACGAGGCCTGCGCCGGGGCCGCATTCCAGGTGTCTGCCGGGGAGGAGGCGCCGGTGCTGGCGGCGCGGCTGCTCACCGGTACGGCCCTTGCGGATCCCCTTCCCGACATGGAGCTGCGGCTGGCGACGACACGGGGTACCAACGCGCTGCTGGAACGAAAGGGCGTACCGACGGCCCTGTTCGTCACCCGTGGTTTCGGCGATCTGCTGCGCATCGGCGATCAGCAACGACCGGATCTGTTCGCGCTGCACGTGCGCAAGCCGACGCCATTGACCGAGGACGTTGTCGAGGTGGACGAACGGCTCGATGCCGCCGGCCAGGTGCTGCAGCCGCTGTCGCTGGCAGGGCTGGACGGCTGCCTCGACGAACTGAAGTCGAGGGGTGTCACAGCCGCAGCCATCGCTTTCATGCACAGCTATCGCAACCCCGAGCATGAGCTGTGCTTTGCGGAGTTCCTGCAGGACCGTGGCTTCGAAACCGTCGCCGTGTCGTCGGTCCTGGCGCCGCTGATCAAGATCCTGCCACGGGCGCAGACCGCCGTGGTCGAAGCCTGTCTGGGTCCCATCATCGACGGCTATCTCGATCGTGTCGGATCGTGCGTGGCCGGTACGGTGCATGCCATGACGAGCGCCGGGGGGCTGGTAGAGCGCAGCCGGTATCGAGCCAAGGACAGCCTGCTCTCCGGCCCTGCGGGTGGGGTCGCCGGCGCTGCGGCGGCGGGCGGGGCCAGCGACGAGGATCGCATCATCTCCTTCGACATGGGCGGCACGAGCACGGATGTGGCGCGCTGGGACGGCGACTTCGAATACCAGTTCGAACACACCGTCGGTGACGCCCGCCTCGTGGCGCCTGCCCTGGCCATCGAGACCGTGGCTGCCGGCGGCGGCTCGATCTGCCGTTTCGCCGAGGGCCGTCTCACCGTCGGACCCGAGAGTGCTGGCGCCGATCCGGGGCCTGCCTGTTACGGTGCTGGCGGGCCCCTCACGGTGACGGACATCAACCTGCTGTCGGGCCGCCTCGATGCGGAGCGGTTCGGCATCCCCATCTCGGTGGAGGCCGCCGAAACCCGCCTGCGCGAGCTGCTGACGGCCATGGCCTGCGAGGGAGCCGACACAACACCCGAAGAGGCGTTGTCAGGACTGACTGTGATCGCTGACGAGCGCATGGCGGCGGCGATCCGCCGTGTCTCTCTCGAACGGGGCTTCGACCCGGCCGCTCACGCCCTGGTCGCCTTCGGCGGCGCTGGAGCTCAGCACGCCTGCGGTGTGGCCTCCTGCCTGGGTATCGAACGGATCGTCGTGCCCATAGACGCCAGCCTGCTGTCGGCCCACGGCCTGGGCGCTGCCGTGGTTGAGCGGTTCGTGGAGCGACAGGTGCTGCAGCCCCTGACCGAGGTGGTGTCGCTCTTGCCGGACTGGCTGCAGCAGGCCGCCGAAGAGGCCCGCGAGCAGGTCACTGCGGAAGGCATCGCCGCCGCCGACACCGAGATCCGGCGACGCATGGTGAACCTCCGCTTCCGGGGTCAGGAGTCCAGTCTCACGGTAGAGGTCACCGAGGGGCTGTCGCTGACACGGGCCTTCGCCGACGCGTACGAAGCCGTCTACGGGCACCGCCCTTCGGCGGAGCGACCCATCGAAGTCGAATCACTGCGCGTGATCGCCAGTTCCCGGACGACGCCGACGCGGCCGATCACGTCGCCGCCGAAGAGCACAGGTGGCGAACCCGGTGCGCATAGTGTCTGGACGGGGTCGGCCTGGTGTGACGTGGCGACATACGAGAGGCACGAGTTGGGGGAAGGTGACCTCGTCGAGGGGCCGGCCCTCGTCTTCGAACAGCACAGCGCCGCCTGGGTCGCCAGCGGCTGGCAACTGCGCGTCGACGCTGCCGGCGCCCTGGCCATGCAGCGCCAGATGTCAGTCCGCTCCACCCCATCGAACCAGCCGAGCTCTGCCGTGCAACCCGAGGCGGTCCGCCTGGAGCTGTTCACCCACGCCCTGGAGAACGGGGCACGCGAGATGGGTACCCTGCTGCAGCGCACGGCGCTGTCGACCAACGTCAAGGAGCGACTCGACTTCTCCTGCGCCCTGCTGGACTCCGAGGGACGGCTCGTGGTCAACGCGCCACACATCCCGGTCCATCTCGGTGCCCTCGGCGTCTGCGTGCGCGCCGTCGTCGACGCCCTGGATCTGTGTCCCGGGGACACGGCCATCACCAATCACCCCGGGTATGGCGGCTCCCATCTGCCGGATATCACGCTCATCACGCCGGTCCATACGGATGAGGGTATACTGCTTGGGTACGCCGCGAGTCGCGCCCACCACGCGGAGATTGGTGGCATTCGCCCGGGGTCGATGCCTCCGTCAGCGACGCGGCTGGCCGAGGAGGGCGTGGTCATCCCGCCCCAACTGCTTGTACGTGCCGGTACGCCCCAGTGGGACAACCTGAAGCGGTTGCTCGAATCGGGTCCACACCCGTCACGTTCCCCGCAAGACAATCTGGCCGACCTCGAAGCGGCTCTGGCAGCAAATCACCGCGGGCGCCTGCACCTGCAGCAGTTGGCTCAGAGCCACGGCGATGATGAAGTGGCAGCGTACATGGCCGCACTGCGGCAGGAGGCGGCCCGTGGTGTGCGTGCGGCGCTGGCCGGCATGGCCGACGGTGAGTATGGCGCCACCGGACGGCTCGACGACGGCGCCGTGATCGAGGTGTGTTTGCAGGTGTCGGGGGAGACGGCGCGGATCGATTTTTCTGGATCGGCACCAGTCCACTGCGGCAATCTGAACGCCACACCGGCCATCGTGCAGAGCGCCGTCATCTATGTACTGCGCCTGCTGGTGGAAAAATCACTGCCCCTGAACGAGGGCTTTCTCGATCCGGTTGAGATGCATCTGCCAACGGGGATGCTGAATCCACAGTTCTTGGCACAAGGGGAGAATCCCGCCGTCGTTGGTGGCAATGTGGAGACGAGTCAGCGAATCGTGGATACTCTACTGGAGGCCCTGGGCATCGTCGCCGGCAGCCAGGGAACGATGAACAACACGCTGTTCGGCAACGCCGGCTTCGGCTACTACGAGACGATCTGTGGTGGTACCGGCGCCGGTCCGGGATTCGCCGGGGCCGATGCCGTGCACAGTCATATGACCAATACGCGCATCACCGATGCTGAGGTCATGGAGAGTCGCTATCCGGTGCGCCTGGAGCGCTTCGGTCTGCGGCGCGGCAGTGGCGGCAGCGGCCGCTGGCCCGGTGGCAGTGGCGCGGTGCGGGAGCTGACGTTTCTCGAGCCGGTGACGCTGTCGGTGCTGACCCAGCACCGACAGTCAGGTCCGCGAGGCGGCGCCGGCGGTGGTGACGGCACCCCCGGGCGACAGCGCCTGTTTCGGCAGGACGGTACGGTGCAGGAGTTGGGGGCCATCGACGGCGCGGAACTGACCGCCGGCGATCGCCTCGTGATGGAAACGCCGGGGGGCGGTAGTTGGGGTATCAACAATCAAGGAGAACCAGAATGATCACGCGTGCTCTCGGAATTCTGCTCCTGTGTCTGGCGCCGCTGTCGGTGTCGGCGCAGGGGTTCTACGACTACTGGGGAGACGGCCGCGCCGAGGTGTCCAGCTACAGGGTCGTACAGTCGCGCTACGGTGAAGATCGCGCTGGCTACGGTGTCATGATCTTCGTCACCGAGGACGTCAACCGGAAGACGCTGATCAAGGTGGAGTCGCCGACGCCGGAGCCGGATCGAATCTATGCCCTCAAGCTGAACAACGTGCTCAAGTTCACCACGGGGATCTACGATTATTCGGTGATGACGTCCGTGTTCAGCGCCGTCGAGCCGCAGGCCGGCGTCCGCCCCTTCGAATTGCTGAAGCTGAACATGAGCTCGCAGGAGTGGTGCGGTCATGTCTTTGAGGAGGTGCGCTTCGATGGCGACCATGTCCAGGGGGATCTCAACAGCTACTTCGAGCGCGAGGGCAACAGATCGTGGAGCCTCGAGCGATCGGAGACATTCGCCAGCGAGGACCACTTGCTGATCCAGATCCGCGAGCTCAAGGGGCCATTCATGGCCGAAGGGGAGTCGCGCCAGCTGATGCTGCTGCCCGCCCTGTGGCAGTTCCGGGTCCAGCACAGTGAGCGGTCCCTCGTTTCGGCAACCCTGACAAAAGGAGAACGGGAGCAGATCACCGTCGGCGAGGCGACGTACACGGCGTTTCCCTGGTTCTGGTCCGACGGCACGCGGGAGAAGAGCGTGTGGGTGGATGCCGAGTACCCGCACCGAATTCTGCGATGGGCGAGCGCCGACGGCAGTCGAGGTGAGTTGATGGTGTCGAAGCGGCTGCCATACTGGGGTCAGCACGATCTCGACGACGAGCATCTGCGAGACGAGTTGGAGATCCCCAGATGAGCACCAAGCGACCTCACGTCATCTACATCCTGTCCGACGAGCACCGCGGGCAGGCCATGGGGCATACCGGAGATCCGAATGTGAAGACACCGTGGATGGATCGCCTCGCCGCCGGGGGCGCCTCCTTTCCACGGGCCTATGCCAACTGCCCGATCTGCACGCCGTCGCGGGGCACGATCTTCTCCGGCCGTCATGCGCACGCAGGACCCGTGGCGGGCTTCTTCGACGTCTTCAAGCCGACGGCGCCGAGCACGGCCACCGAGCTGCGCCAGCACGGGTACCACACCGCCTACTTCGGCAAGTGGCACTGCGGTATCGTGCGCAACCAGATCCCGCAATCGGTAGCCGAAGACACCACAGGTCGTTTCGACGGCGGTTCCCGCAACCGCACGCCTGAAAACCACCGCGCCGGTTTCCAGGACTGGTTCGGTTTCGAGAATCTCAATCAGCACTTCAACAGCTCGATCTATGAGGGCGACAACGCCGACCCGACGCCGCTGGAAGGGTACGAGACCGACGCCCTGACGGACCTCGCCATGGACTACATCCGCGACTACGATCAGGATGAACCGCTGTACATGGTACTGTCGGTGACACCACCACACTTTCCGCTGATCGTGCCGGAGCAATGGGAACGCTTCGACCCCGACGGACTCGAAGTGCGGCCCAACTTTCACGACTCGCCCGAGATGCGGAGGAACCTGGCCACATACTACGCCATGATCGAGAATCTCGACGCCAACATCGGTCGCCTGCTGGAGTGTATTCAGGCAACACCGGGTTTCGAGGACACGCTGACGGTCTACTTCTCCGATCACGGCGACTACATGGGCAGTCACGGTGTGTTCAATACGAAGGAGCATCCGCACGAAGAATCGGTCCGGATCCCGGCCATCTTCCACTGGCCAGGCCACATCCCAGCGGGGCATACGCCCGAGGGCATGTTCAGCCTCGTGGATCTCATGGCGACGACGATGGGTCTGGTGGGCGCCGATGTACCGACGTGGAGCCAGGGCCGGGACTTCTCGTCGACGTTGCTCGGCAGAGACGGCTTCGAGCCGCCCGAGGAGGTGTTTCTCGAGATGGTGGGCAGCCCGCGCTGGCGGCTCAGCATGCCAGACTGGCGCGGCCTTGTGACCGAACGCTGGAAGTACGCCTTTGTGGAGAATCGCTTCGAGCTGCTCTTCGATCTCGAGGCCGATCCCTTTGAGGAACAGAATCTGGCGCAACAGGAACCGGCTCAGTGCACGGCATTACGGTCTCGACTCGTGCAGCTGCTGCACGAGACGCGCGATCCCTACTGGGACGTGCTGATCGAGCATGGCGTCGAGCCCGATGGTCCCGTGGTCGACGTCAGTCCCCACCCGGACAGTGGCTTGCCGTACCGGATGTCGTGATGGGTACGCTGACCGACTACGTACAGCCGGAGCAGGGCTCCGATTCGGTGCACGCCTTCTCTCAGGGCAACACGTCGCCCTGGATCGCCGCGCCATTCGGCATGACCCACTGGGCCCCGCAAACCGAGGAAGGTCCGCGCTTCTACAAGTCGACGGCGCAGCAGCTGCAGGGCATTCGCGCCACGCACCAGCCAAGCCCCTGGATCGGTGACTACGGCCACTTTCTCGTCATGCCACAGGTGGGACCGAGACTGCTCGGTGTCGGCCGACAGTCCTCCGTATTCCGTCGTTCTGACACAACGATCAAGCCGCACCTGTTCGAGACGTTTCTCGGTCGGTACCAGACGCGACTGGCCATGACGGCAACCGAACGATGCGCCTGCTTCAGCTTGCAGTTTCCTGCTGACAGGGCAGGCCGCATCCTGATCCAGGGAATCGAGGGGGCTTCGTGGTTTCGTGTGGAAGGTCGGCGAATCGAAGGCTTCACCCGCGGCAACAGCGGTGGTGTTCCCGAGGGCTTCGCCTGCTACATCTACGCCGAGCTCGATACCGACGTCTCCGATTGGTGCCGATTCGTGGGCGAAGACCTCTATGGCGGCGAAGACGAGGCCGAGAAGGTTGGCGTGTCGATCGACCTGGCCCGGGGAGGACAGGTGACATTGCGGCTGGCGACGTCGTTCATCAGCGTCGAGCAGGCCAAGCGGAATCTCGATCTGGAGGTGGCGGGTCGTTCTTTCGAGACGCTGAGGGATACGAACGAGGCGATCTGGGAGGAACGTCTCGGTCGGATACAGATCGAGGGGGCGAGCGACAGGCAGCTGCGGACGTTCTACTCCTGTCTGTATCGCACGCAGCTGTTTCCGCGTGTGTGGCACGAACCGGATTCCACGGGCCAGCCCATCCACTACAGCCCCTACGATGGCCAGGTACACGAGGGTGTGCTCTACGCTGACAACGGGTTCTGGGACACCCATCGCACGGTCTACTCACTGCTGTCGATTCTGGATCCTGAGCGCCTCAGCGAGATGGTTCAGGGCTGGACGAACGCGGCCGCCGAGGGAGGCTGGTTCCCGAAGTGGTCGAGCCCCGGGTACCGGGCCTGCATGATCGGCACCCATCTGGATGCTGTGGTGGCGGATGCGTACGTCAAGGGCTGTCGCGACTTCGACGTGGAAGCGGCCTATGGAGCCATGCTGCGAGATGCCACCGAGGTTGGCAACGAGGAAGGTTCCTTCGGACGGGCGGGCATCAAGGCCTTTGACGAACTGGGATACGTTCCGACCGATGAGTTCGAACATGCCGCCTCGCGAACCATGGATCACGCCTATACCGACTTCTGTGTTGCCCAGGTGGCCTCGGGTGTGGGGCGTCAGCAGGATGCCAGGCGGTTCTTCGACCGGTCTCTCAACTACCGCAACACTTTCGATGGAGGCAACGGCTTCGCCCGTGGACGGCGGCGCGACGGCAGCTTCGAGGCGCCCTTTGACGAGTTTGCCTGGGGCGGCGCCTACATCGAAGGTTCCGCCTGGCAGTGCACCTGGGCGGTACCCCACGATCCGGAGGGCCTGGCCGGCCTGATGGGTGGTCGGCAGTCCATGACCGCAAAGCTCGATCGTATGCTGGCCCTGCCGCCCGTGTTCGACGTGGGATCGTACGGGCGGGAGATCCACGAGATGACGGAGATGGCAGCCGTCGACTTCGGACAGTACGCCCACTCGAACCAGCCGGTCCATCACGTGCTGTATCTGTACACGGCACTGGGCGAGCCATCGAAGACCCAGTACTGGGTGCGACGGGTTCTCGAGGAGCTCTACACCCCCGGGCCGGGTGACGGGTTCGCCGGCGACGAGGACAACGGTGAGATGACGGCGTGGTACGTCTTCAGCTCACTGGGGCTGTACCCCCTGTGCCCCGGACACCCTACCTATGCGTTGGGTGCACCTCTGTTCGAGAAGGCGACGATCCGCCCCAAAGGCGGCGAAGCCTTCGTCATCGAGGGCAGGGGCAACCGGCCGGAGACTCCGTACGCAGAGCGGATCGAGTTCAACGGCAGCCCCATGTCGAGACTCTTCGTGGAGCAGCAGCAGATCGCGAGGGGAGGGGTTCTCGCTTTCGAGATGATGCCAGAAGCGGGAGCGCGAACCTACGAGAGCGACGATCTGCCGTTCTCGCTGTCCCGCCAACCGGAATAGGAGAAGGCAGCGATGAAGATCACCGATCTGAAGTGCACGGTCATGGGCCAGAATCCGGTGGTGCGCATCACCACGGCCGAGGGCATCGACGGCTACGCCCAGGCGGAGAACAGCAAACCCTATCTCAAGCCTCACGTGCTGTTCTACCGGGACCACATCCTCGGCGCGGATCCGCGCGACGTGGAGCGAGTGATGCTGCGCATCCGGCGGCTCGGAGCCTTCAAGCCCTGGGGCAGCGCCGTCAGCGCCATCGAGATGGCCCTGTGGGATATCGCCGGCAAAGCGGCTGGCGTGCCGGTCTACCGGCTCCTCGGCGGCAAGGTGCGGGATCGAGTGCGGGTCTACAACGGTGGCGTGCGCTATCCAAGGGGCGGATCCTCGCCGGCACATTACGCCGAAGAGATGCAGAAGATGAAGGAGTCACCCGAGGGATTCTCGATCATCAAGCAAGGGGTTTCCTTCCACAGCCAGATGCCAACCGAGGTCCCGGACTTCTACTATGGAGACCCCGACGATCAGCGACTCCATCCAAACCGTGGGGCCCTGACGGGGAAGGGGATGCAGTACCTGCTCGAACGGATCGAGGCCATGGCCGAGGTCTGCGGCAACGATGTCGGTCTGGCTCTCGACTGCGGACCGGGGATGATGGTGCAGGACGCCAGGAAACTGGCGCAGGCGGTAGAGGGGCTGAACATCGCCTGGCTGGAGGACATGGTCACCGGCGACTACACGCCGTATGTGCAGGCCGACCTCTACCGCGAGGTCACCGAGCATACAACTACGCCCATTCATACAGGTGAGCAGATCTACCTGAGGCAGAATTTCACCGACCTCATCGAAAAGAGAGCGGTGGATGTCATCGGTCCCGACCCCTGTGACATCGGTGGCATCGCCGAGCTGAAATGGGTGGCAGAATACGCTGACCTGCACGGCGTGCTGATGGCCCCCCACGGGGTGATCGACGGCGTCTTCGGTGTGGCCGCTCTGGTGCAGGCGAGCGCCACGATGCCGTCGAATTACATCGCCTTCGAGTATCCCAGAGCCGACCCGGACTGGTGGTATGACATCGTCGACGGTCTACCGGATCCCATCGTCAAGGACAGTCATATCGAAGTCTGGGATCGGCCGGGCCTGGGAGTGGAGTTCCGCGTCAACGCGGCGCGGAAATTCCTGCCCGAGGGAGACGAGGACTTCTTCGATTGAGAGACCTGGTCAGCCCGGGGCCGTGAGCGCTTCTTCCTCATCCAGCCGGCGACGTGCCTGCCGGGCCAGGTCGCGGGCCTCGTCGAATCGCGAACAGGTGGAGTGCACGATGTGGCTCAGGCGCAGGGCTTCCTTTGAGTCACCCCCGGCGAAAGCTCTGCGCGCCATCTCGTAAAAGGCGGCGCCGACGTGATCGCGTGCGGCGGCGTGGTTGGGATCCCGCTCGTCGATCTGCCGCAGGTACCTCACCGCCAGTTCCCACTGGCCCTTGTCGATGGCTTCCACCCCACCCGCGAACTGACTCTCCCGGATCAGCTGCTGCGCGTCGCGGTAATTCAGATGAAATGGGGCAACCCGCTCCAGGCGGTCGATGGCGGTTGCCCAGTCGCCGTCTTCGAAGGCCTGCAGACCCGCCTGGTACGGGTCCTCACAGGCGACCACCAGGACCGCCACAAGCACAGCGCACCACCGGTTTCTCTCTGACATCTGTCCCTTCTTCCTCCCCTCAGCCACCCACCGAATCTCCCCGATAACTACCAGGATTCCGGGTCGCCCCGCCAGAACGGCGGACCCATGTCCGGAGCGTCCCGTCGCCCTGTCTTGACAGGGGCTCTTCTACGCGTCTACATCCGCATGTGCCAACCCCCGGTGTGCAGATACCCGGCATGGGAGCAGAAAGACTTGAAGACAACCACGGCAAGGAAGCGACTCAGGGATTTCCATCGCACCGTGCAGGCCCGGCGCCGAGCCTGGGAGGTGCCAGGTGTCGTCGTCGGTGTCGTCGCTGACGGCGAGCCCGTGTTCGTCGAGGGCTTCGGCACGCGTCGCGTGGGCCATAACCTGCCGGTGACAGCCGATACGCCGTTTGCCATATGTTCCTGTACCAAGGCTTTTACGACGGTGCTGCTGCAGATGCTGGCCGAGGAGGGAGTCCTCGACTGGGACCGGCCGGTGCGCGAGATGTTACCCGAATTCGAGATGTTCGACCGCGTCATCGGCGAACGCCTGACCACCCGGGATCTCGTCACGCATCGCTGTGGCCTGCCGCGCCACGACTACGTCTGGTACGGATCTTCGGCCACACGTGCCGAACTCGTACACGCCTTGCGCCATCTCGAGCCGACGGCCGATCTGCGTACCACTTACCAGTATCAGAACCTGATGTACATGACGGCTGGTTATCTGGCAGGGAAGCTGCTGGACAGCAGCTGGGAGGCCCTCGTACAGGAGCGTATACTCGACCCGCTGGGCATGGCGGCCACGACTCTGTCCCTGGCCGGGATGACATCCTCGGACGCCGGGGCGCGGCCCCACGAGATGTTCCGCTCGAAGGCACGCGAGGTCCCCTATCGATCCCTCGACGCCGTCGGTCCTGCCGGGTCGATCAATTCGACCGTCAACGACATGACGCGCTGGCTGCGTCTGCATCTGGGCGCGGGGCGGGTCGAGGGCAGGCGATTTCTGAAAGCACAATCCCTGCGCGACATCCATCAGCCACACATGTCCATCGGTGATGGCGGTGACGAGGCGGAGTTTCAGCTGGTCACCTACGGTCTGGGGTGGACAGAGCTGTCCTACCGCGGCCATCGCGTGGACACACATTCTGGCGGCATCGACGGTTTCCGCTGCCGCACGTCACTGCTGCTCGAAGAGGGCGTCGGCACGGTGGTGCTCACCAACAGCGACACCGAACTGCCCCACGTACTGACCTGGGAACTGTTCGACCGGTTGCTCGGATTGAAGCCGGTGAACTGGAGCCGCCGGGCGAAGGCCGAGGTTCGTGGTGAACAGGAGAAGCAGCGCCAGAGCCGTCGGCGGGAGAGACGGCAGCGAACACAGGGCACGCGACCATCCCACCGTCTCGGAGACTACGTCGGCACCTATTCCCACGCCGGGTACGGACAGATCACCGTGTGCCAGCGGGGGGACAGACTGCGGACTTGTCTCAACGACCTGGAAGGACGGCTTGAGCACTTCCACTACGACCGGTTCGAATTTCACTGCCGGCGGTGGGACACGCCCAAGCCGATTTCATTCCTTACCGACGTCGACGGCTGCGTCAAGCAACTGTCGGTACCTCTGCAGGAGGGAGCGGCAGACATCCTCTTCACTCGCGATGCGGGTGCTGAATCCAACTGAAAGACGAGTGAACCCATGACACGTCCCAATATCCTGTTCATCGTCTCCGACCAGATGGTGGCGGAGTTGACCTCGGCGTACGGGCATCCCATCGCGCGCACACCTCATCTTTCGCGGTTGGCCGAAGAGGGGGTCCGCTTCGACTCTGCGTACACGCCGTTTCCGCTCTGTGCCCCCGGACGGGCCTGCTTCATGTCGGGCCGGCACGCCTCCGAGATCGGCGCCTGGGACAATGGTGCGCCACTGACCTGCGACCATCCCACCTTCGCTACCTATCTGGCGGCTGCTGGCTACGATACGGTGCTCTCCGGCAAGATGCACTTCGTCGGTCCCGAACAGCAGCACGGCTTTCGGCAACGGCTGACGACGGACATCTATTCCTCGGACTTCGGCTGGGTCCGGGACGAGTGGATCGGCATCAAGGAGACGGCTGGCGCCGACTCTGATGACGTCATGGGGCATCGCCGTCAGTACAACGCTGCCGGCTACACCGGAGACGCCGTGCATGTCGATCGCTGGCATACTCCGCTCAGCTACGACGAGGAGACTCACTTCCGGGCTGTCGAATACCTGCGCGCCCAGGGCGAGTCCGGGGACCGCGACCGGCCGTTCCTGCTGGTGGCCTCCTACCATCATCCCCACGAGCCGTTCTGGCCCCCCCAGGCGTACTGGGACATGTACGCAGACGCCGATGTCGATATCGCCGAGTATCCCGCCGGCTTCGAGGACGATCGGTCGCAGATGGATCTCAATCTCAATGCGTACCACGGCGTGCAGCGCTACGGTCTGCGTGACCCCGACAGCCAGCGTCGTCTGCGGCGTGCCTATCACGGGTCGACGACCTATATGGACGACAAGGTAGGTGGACTGCTGGCCACACTGGTGGAGACGGGGCTGGCGGACAACACGGTCGTCGTCTTCGCCTCCGACCACGGCGACATGTTGTGCGAGCGGGAGATGGTGCAGAAACGCTGCTTTTACGAGTGGTCCGCCCGGGTGCCGCTGATCGTGCGCTTTCCCGATGGCTGGAAGCGCGGTACGACTCTGTCGACACCCGTCTCGCTGCTGGACCTGCTGCCGACCTTCAACGACCTAGCCGGCTTTGAAGAGGCGCAGCCGCACTCGGGAGACAGTCTGTTGCCGCTGCTGGAGGCCGGGGAAGACCCGGAGCGGGTCATCTACTCGCAGGCCCACGAAGCGGTGGGTATGCCGTGTATCATGGCTCGACAGGGGCGCTACAAATACAACTACATACACGGTTACGAACCGCAGCTGTTCGATCTCGAAGCGGACCCGAAGGAGTGGAGCAATCTGGCGGGACAGGCGGACCACCAGGAGACGGCGGATCGCCTGCGAACGATGGTCCTGCGGCGCTTTGGTGATCCCGACGACATCCACCAGCGCAACCTCGAGAGCCTCTACAGGCGCCGACTGATCGCGGGTGTGATGAAGGATCATGGGCGCACGTGGAGCCATGACCCGTGCCTCGATCACCGCAAGGGGGCCTTGCAGCAGTATCTGCCGTAGACAGGTGCACCGGCCGACGTCACTTTCGATGGGAAAGCGTGAGGGGTATCACGGCGAAGGTCCGGCCGCGTGGCGATCTATAGGACATGAGCAAGCCCACGGCAGCGAGGTCTGACATGAACGAGCACACGCGCGGCCATCTGTGGCTGACGATCACCCTGGGTCTGATGATCGGGACCTTCCTCGGAATGGTGGTGATCCGCTTCTGACAACAGACTATCTTGTCGGCATGAACGAGAATCGGTCCCAGTTGCTGCAGGACGGGTTCATCATCGTCCGCGGTGTGATCCCACCAGAAGAACTCGAGGGCACCCGCCGGGTCTTCGAGTCTCTCGTCGACCGCCAGCGCGACCTCTGGGCGCAACAGCGGGGGCCAGGGGATCCTCCGGGGGGTATCTGGGAAACGTCGGCCCAGCCTCGACTGGGTACGTTCGATGGCCTCGTCCAGAGTCGCGACGAGGCGCCCGCGGCAGAGCTGCTTCTCGGCCGACCCCTCGAGGTAAGCCGGGGGATCATGGACGCGCCCGTGGCACCCACCCAGTTCATGATGATGTGCAATCCGGTACGGGATCACGGTCCCGCCGCATGGCATCGCGACATCCATCCTATCGATCAGGCGCCCGTCATCGGACTGCAGCAGGATCTGCTGGCAAACGGACCCGGGTACCTGCAATGGAACCTGCCCCTGCACGACGATTCCGTTCTCTGGGTGATCCCCGGCAGCCACGCACGGCCCAACACCGAGGATGAGAACCGGCTGCTCGCTGAGGATCCGAGGCGGCCCCTGCCCGGGGCCCTGCAGGTCGAGCTGGCCGCTGGCGACGGCGTCGTCTACTCGAATCTGATCCTGCACTGGGGGAATGACTACAGCAGAACACGGCGGCGCACCGTGCACTTCGGCTACCGGTCCTTCGGTGGCCCCCGCTTTCCCTATGTGCTGGGACTGCACCGCCGTGGCGACGTGACGCCCTACCTGAGTGGGACGGCGCGTGACGACTGGGAGGAACATCAGCGACTCTACGCCGACGAATGTGATTCCATCGAGGCGGTGTACCGAGCCGCCATCGTCGGCGACACAGAGGCCTTTACGCAAGGCGTGGCGCGTCTGCATCCGGGGCCGGAGCATCGAGAGGTCTGTCTCATCCTGCTGTCGAAGCTGGCGCACAAGCTTCGCTTTGAAGAGCACCCCGAGCGCCCCGGGTACGGCGGCGACTTCACCCAGGAGCGCGAACTGGCGCCGCGCTTCACCGCCGAGGACCTGGAGCGGCTGTGGCAGCGGTTCGTGCCCCTCGATGAGTCTCTGCGGGCTCCGGGCGGCCAGCAGTTCGTGCCGGGATACCAGTCCGGGCCGATGAGCTATCGCTTCGAGAGCATGCCGGAAGAGCTGTCAGTCGACGGATTCACCAGGGGCTGGGACTGAGTCGGCCGATATAGTGCCCTGTCACACAACCATCCCTGTATTCGGGCGCCGAGCCATCCCGGCTCGCGGCGTTGCGCTCGCTCAGTGGGTCCAACCGACCCACATCACTCGCGCGCCTTGCGATCCGGGCGCCTCGACACCCGAATTCCACAAGGCTACTTGTGTGACAGGACACTAGCCACTTCATCAGGCAGCTTGCTATCTCCATCCTCCTGTCTATCTTGATGGCAGCGCTCACGGGGGAGCCCCTTGTCCGCGGCAAGGTCCGAGACCACCCCGCCCTGTACAAAACATAGCTGACCCTTTCTTCAGCCCGACGCTGCGCGGACGACGGGCCTTCTCACGGAGGAAGGTGTTATGTCTATTGCCCCCCGCAAGTATCCCGCGGGCGATCTCGATCAACTCAAGCGCCAGGCCAAAGAGCTCAAACGCTCCGTAGCCGGCGGCGACGCGCAGGCACTGGTGCGGATCCAGACGCACATGTCACGCGATCCATCCCCAACCGAACCATTGCCCCTGCGCGACGCACAGCACGTGCTGGCCCGCGAGTACGGTTTCGGCAGTTGGGGCGACCTGTTGGCCTGGCACGGGTCCGACAGTTCGCAGCTGTGGCGCCGCATCACGGCCACGCGCGACGGCCGCGTCACCGACCTGCGTCGCACGCTGGAAGACCTGCACGAACCGCACGCGCAGTTGTTGATGTCGACGTTGAGCCGGCACGTCGGCCGCCCCGTCCGTGTCGATGTTGCCTACGTCGACTGCACCTGGTACGGCGAGTACATCAAGGCGGTGAGCCAACCGGCCTGCGGCTGGGCCTTCGAGGCCGACGGCTTCGCAGCCCCGGCCTGCCTCGACATCGGCATACCCATGGCCCACCGGCTGCTGGGCGACAGGCCATCGTCGGATGGTCTGGCCCTCGATGATTCGCAGGTGGCCAGGCTCGAACCCGTAGCGCGGCAGATTCTCGAGGACCTGCAGGTCATCTTCCAGCCCGCCGGCCGGGTGCGTCTGCGACAGATGCGCTTCCACGAAAACCCGGCCGACATGAACGTGGCGCACGCGAACGACGTCATCTACCTGGTGGGCTACGAGATCGCTGACCCCGACTCCGAACCGGGTGATATCTGGAGCCTGTTGAGCCTGGGCTACCCGGTGCTGGCCATCACCGAGCTGCTGGAGACGGTGCAGCGGCAGATGGCCGCGTAGACAGGTGGCGGGGACCGGCCTGGGGCTGGCCGAGCGGCGGATGGCATCTTGGACTCCTTCCGTCTTCAAACCGAAAAGTGTCCACCAAAGCGGGTCAACTCCAATCACAGCCTTGCGCGATATGTGGTCAGGTGCCCTGGCGTCTTGATGCTTCGACGATAGCGGACAGCGCACTGTCGAGTTCATCTGAAACCGGCGGTGCTTCGTGTTCAGACATGATCCTTCTCGCCTCAGTCACGCATCTGTCCTCCGTGCTCCTGGCACCGCCGTCGAGCCACGCCTGGTAGTAGTCGCGATCGAGCAGTTGCGGGAACCAGAGCTCCTGTCGGAAGTGCTCTGCGGTATGCATGGAATCAATGAAGCTGCCACCGGGACCGACCTCGTCAACAACTCCTAGTCCGAGTGCTTCGTCAGAAAAGTTCACAGTGCGCATCGTGGACTCAACGTAGCTGATGATCTCATTCTGCAGCAGAAGGATGTCGAGTGATGCGGCCTGGTCAACACCGCAGATTCCCATGTGTCCGAAGATGTCAGCACCGGCAGCAGCACCCATGGCGAGAGTAATGCCGGCTTCCATCCCTGCCTGTGCATCAGGTCGCTTGGAGTCAGTCAGGCCGACATTGATATACACGGGTAGTCCGTAATGCTTGCCCATCTGCGTCATGGCCACGCCGAAGATCGCCTGCTCCGGACCACAGAAGATCATCTGCGTCGTGCTCATGTCGAAGGCATGGCAGATCCCGCCGTAGCAGACCGGCATGCCCGGGCTGATCAACTGCGTGATACAGACTCCTGCGAGGATTTCCGCGTTTTCGACAGCAAGCGTTCCGCCGATGGAACACGGTGCAGAGAGGCCCATCTGGGCCATGGGGCCGACTGGCACGGGCATGTTCAGCCGCGCTGTTTCGTAGAGCAGGTCAATGCCGTGGAAGGGGAAGCGCAGTGGACTGATTGGCTCGAGGAACGGATAGCACAGAGGATACTTCCCGGCAGCCGCCTCGTCACCGCGCAGGGCGATGAGAATCTCGATGATATACTTCGCGGACTCTCGATCGTGAAACCAGAACATCACAGGTTTCGTCGTGTTTCGCAGGAGCGTTGCGCAGACTTCAACACAGCGATACCCGACAGGCGTTTCATGCGGGTCAGACATGGCTCCCGCGATGTTGATGTGCGTCAACGCGTCACAGAAGCGTGCTGCAGTGGCAACATCATTCATCGTCGTGAATCGGCGTTGTGTGCCAATGTCATCCACCCAGCTGGCTTCGCCAGCAATGCTGTTGTAGTTGCGGGCACCCTGCCCGAAACGGGCGGTCTGTTCCATGTCTCGGCCGAACAGCGTGAACTGCTTGCCGGCTGTTTCAATGGCGCGGGCCACGAGGTCAGCCGGAATACGAACACGTTGCTCGGTCCGATCAACACTGGCGCCGGCATCTTCGCAGCGGTTCAGCATGTCCTGGTGCGGGATGATGACACCCGTCCTCTCAAGTATGCTCAGTGACGCATCGTGTATACGAGTGATCTGGTCATCGGTCAGTATCCGGGACTGCATTCGTGCTATCTTCCCCCGTGAGGTGGTCATGGCAACTCGCCAGGGGGCCGCTGAACGGCGCCGGCGCCCTTGCTGATACCCACGCAGAGACGATCTGGCCATCCTCTACAGTTAGTGAGGATACACGATCGGTCGCCTCCACACGGGTGGCTGCGTGCAGGGAGAACCCCCGCGAGGCAAAGCACGGTAGGGGGAGGGTGGTATGGCAAGTCCCGGCCATACACTCTCCCCAGGTCCGTTACTCCGCGGGCTTCGACTGCACCGGTCTGAGGACGAGGGTCACCAGGGCGGCCACGACAAGGAGGATTGCGGAGCAGTAGTAGGCGAAGGTGAACGTCTGCGTCTGATCGTAAACCTGGCCGGCCAGCAGCGACAACGTGAAGCCCCCCAGACCCCACGCAGTGAAGACCAGGCCGTAGTTCACGCCGAAGTTGCGGATGCCGTAGTAGTCCTTCGTGATGGACGGGAACAGAGCGAGGTTGGCGCCGTAATTCGCGCCGACCAGGGCCGAGAGCAGGGCCAGGACGAGGCTCGACCCCAGCACATTGCCGGTCTCGGCCTGCGACAGGAGGATGATCGACACCGCCTGCAGGACGAAGAAGACGAACAGGGTCGTCTTGCGGCCGATCCAGTCCGAGACGATGCCGGCGACGATCCGACCCGCGCCGTTACCCACGGCCAGGATGGCCACCAATACGAAGCCAAGGCTGACGCCGGCTTGCACGTCAACCATCTTGGCCAGCTTGGAGATGATCATCAGGCCCGCACCCGCTCCGCAGGCATACATGAACCAGAGGACGTAGAACTGCCAGGTACGCAGCATCTCGACGGGGTTGTAATCGACCGTCGGTGCTGACGCGGCAGCGGTGGCCGTCGTGGCGCCGGCCGGCACGTAGCCCGCTGGCGGCGGCTGAAGGAGCTGGGCTAGACCGACGACGATCACGAGAAAACCGAGTCCCAGGACCATCAGCGAGATCGACAGGCCGTGCAGACGGATCAGCGTCTTCACCAGAGGTGCCACGTAGACGCTGGCGAGCCCGAACCCGGAGACGACGATGCCTGCGATCAGACCGGTTCGCGCGGCGGGAAACCACTTCACGGCGGGCGGTGTCGCCGACGCGTACCCGAAGCCGATGCCGGCCCCGGCGAGAAGACCGAAGCCGAGGATGAAGCCAAGAACCGTCGTCGTCTGGCTGGCGGTCAGAAGGCCGATGCTCACCAGCAGGCCGCCGATGCTGGCGACCGTACGGGGGCCGATGCGGTCCTGCATGCGGCCCGCCGGCACCATGATGAGCGAGAAGACCAGGCAGGCCACGGAGTAGGGCAGGGATCTTGCCGCCTCTGACCAACCCCAATCGTCGGGGATCCCCTTGCGGACGACGCTCCACGTGTAGAGCACGCCGAGGGCGAGATTGATGCCCAGACCGGCGAAAGCGACGGTCCAGCCGCGGTTCTTCATGGCGAGCCGGGTCGGATCCACGGCAGATGCTCCTTCAGACATTCGAGTCTCCCCTCCATACAGTTCGCCGGCGATCGAGCCATCGCTCGCGCCGACTGCTCATCCCCCCGCGCCTCAACGCGCGGACCACCATCTTCAACTCAGACGTCCGAATTCAGGCACGGACCGGTGCCGACTACCAGTACCAGTCGGTGCCAATACCGATCTCACACCGCAGGGACTTCACGCCCGCCACGCGCTGCGCGATCTCGGGTACCAGCTCCAGTGTCTTCACCGAGTTGACCGTGCCGCCGATGACCACCGCCCCGTCGTCGGCCGTGACCTCGATGCCGGCACCGCGGGCGTCAGGATTCTTCGCCAACGTCGCCCAGACGCGACAGCTGAGCGTCACGTCGTCGAGGCCCTTCTGACTCTCGGGCGTCGCCTCAAACTCCTTCTGGGCAGCCATCCCGGCGATGGTCGCACAGGCATTCTCTGGACCAATCTTCCCGAGGTTCAGGATCATGTCGTAGAGGCTGGGATCCTCCCACTCCACCCCGTAGAGCAGCCGCGCCCAGCGGCTGCGCTCCTTGTCCACCCGCTGGATGTAGGCGACGGCCTCATTCTGCGAGAGGCCCTCCTCCTGCATGGTCGCCACGATCCGATACTGCATGTCCGCGATTACGCGCACGCGCAGGACCTGGGGCAAATCGGCCAGGAGAAGATGCCCGGTGATCCCGTGGTAGACGAGGTTGCCGTCCCGCACGTGGTCCAGGATGACGGCCGTCACGCACTTCACGTAGGCCAGTCGCTTGCCCGGGACCTGCTGCCAGAACGGCGGCGCTCCGGACAGCGTCTTCCCCAGCTCCTTCTCGGAGATCCCATAATCCCGGGCGGCTTCGCTCAGCACGTCCTCGCGGCTGAGAATCGGGTAGCCGAGCTGCTCAGAGAGCTGGGTGGCGACGACGCTGCCGCCCGCGTGGGACCCGCGACAGATGGTGATGACCGCCATGCAGACTCTCCTTCTTGTCGGTTCGGCGATGGTGACAGCGCGCAACGGAACGCGACGGGGGAGGAAGCCCCCCCGAAGTCACGTACACGAGACGACCCTATCTGGTCAAGAGGTCGGGCCCCGGCGGTGACGCGCAACCCAGAGGATTGGTGCGAGGACTGTCCCGCCAGCCGTGGCCGGAACCGGGCGAACCGATCGCCCGCAGCCGGGCAAGTATTGCATTCGGATTCTCACAGAGGAGCCCTGAACTACGGGGTGAGGCAGGGCCCCGAATCAAGGCGTGAGCGGCGTGAGCGGGGTTCCTGACGCCGAGTTGGCGTGGCAAGAACTGTCAGGTGGTGAATGCTTCAGGCTGCCGAGCCTGAGTACTCCATGTCGAACTGTTGCTGTGGATGGGGCCGCGCCGCTGCGATCGGCGGCGCCCGTGCCGGCAGGCCAACCCCTTCCCTACGGATGGACCGCGGGTCGGTGAGAGCCGCCACAATCTTCACGTTTCCGCCGCGATACACAGGTGGGTACTCTGGTGTCGCCGCTGGTCTCCGTCTTGCAGCCGTGGGCGGCATGTCATTCGCCTACACCCATGCCGATGCCCCTGCCTACCGCCGCCGCACGCCCGAGAAGGAGCCCCTCTACCAAGTCCTGGCTGAGCATCTGGAGACCTTCTTCGAGCGCACACGTTCTTCCGATCGACAGTTACCCGCACACGTCGAGAAGGAGCTGCGCACCTACCTTGATTGCGGCATCCTGGCACATGGCTTCCTGCGGGTTCGGTGTGAAGCCTGCACTCACGAACGTGTAGTGGCGTTTTCCTGTCAGCGACGTTCCTTGACTCACTATCGATAACACCCTTCTTCCTCACTAACCGTACGGCTACTTCGACTACCACATTGGCTTCACGAGGGAATCGATCAGGCATTTCAAACTGCTATAGCCCCTCAAATCATCTGCACCAACGTCTTGGAGCGCCCAGCCGCCCGCATCGGTGTATGTCACGCGCCAGCACGTTGCGCTGACTCTGTATTTCCGATCATGGAGTTATCGATATGGATCCTGCTTCTGCGACCTACAAGCTGTTCGACGCCAACTGCTTGTTGGGCCGTCACATGAGGCTGCAGGCCAACCAGCCCCACACTGCCGCGGACCTTCTTGCCGATATGGACCATATCGGCGTGAGTGAAGCCCTCGTTCTGGACTGCCTCTCGCGCGAGAACCACCCCATCATGGGCAATGAGCGCATCCTCGAATTCTCCGCCGATCAGCCACGTTTGCACCCCGCGTGGGCAGTCATGCCCCATGCCCCAGACGATGAACAGCCCCAGGGGAAAGATCTCCTTGACGCCATGCGCGAACATCATGTGGGCGCACTCTTTCTGTTCCCCGAGCAATACAACTTCACCCTGAGCGATTGGTCCGTCGACAGCTTCCTTGAGCCCCTCGCCGCAGTGGGCGTACCGCTGTTTATCAACTACAACGAAGTGGGCCAACCCATGCCCTGGGACCAAACCGATTGGGACCCGGTCGTCGCCCTCTGCAAGCGTTTTCCCAATCTGCCCATCATTGTCAGCGAAAATCGCATGCGGCGCAGCAACCGCCAGATTTACCGCGCACTTGAAACTTGCCCCAATCTGCGCATCGAACTGAGTGGCTATTGGTTGCATCGAGGCATCGAATACATCACCGAAACCTTCGGTGCCCACCGCCTCATCTACGGATCTAACTGGCCCCACCACGGGCACGGCGACACCACCTGCACCCTCACCACGGCCGACATCTCCGACCAGGACAAACGCCTCATCGCGGGAGATAACCTGCGCGCCCTGATCGCCTGGTGTGACATCGAACATCCCGATGTGTCGCTTCCCGATCCTGCCGACGAATTTGTCAGATTCGGCCAGACAGGCGTTCGCCCCGATGACATGACCTTTGCCGACAACCACGGCCACATGGGCGGGCTGGCCTGCCACTACCACCTTCCGAATGGCACATTAGACGGTATCGTGGCCGACCAGGAACGCTTCGGTATCGAGAAGAGCATCATCTTCAGCTTCAGCGGCATCTTCAGCGACGAACAGCCCGGCAATGACATCGTCGCCCAAGCCGTCGCCGCGCACCCCGATTTCTACGTCGGGCTCACCATGCTCAACCCGAGTCGCGGCGAAGATATGATGCTCGCCGAGCTCGAACGCGGCAAAGCCATGGGCCTGCGCGGCGTGAAGCTTATTCCCACCTACCAGGGCTATCCCGAGGAAGGGCCAAGTATCGACATTGCCTGCCAATGGGCCGACGAGCAAGGACTGATTATGCTCAACCACCATTGGGGCAGTGCCGAGCAGATGGAACGCCTTGTGAGCACCTACCCCAACGTGTGTTTTATGACCGGCCACACCACCACGGCATATGCACACGTCATGAAGCGGTATGACAATCTCTACGTCTGCTCGTGCCCGCTCATTCCGCCAAGCGCCTGCGCCGATGTCGTCAGCGCCATCGGTGCCGACCGCCTCATGTTCGGCTCAGACCTGCAAGATCTCCCCATCGCCTGGGGCCTGGGCCCAATCGTCTTTTCCCGCATCCCTCCGGAAGACAAGAAGATGATTCTCGGCGACAACCTCAGACGTGTCCTCGATCAGTACGGCTATACTGCCAGCCAACCCGTTGCCGCAGACCGCCCGGGATCCTGACATGCCCATCCACCAGTCATTCTGCTCCCCCCTGTTCATGGCCGAGGGAATCTCACTCGACGATCTCTTCGCGAAAGCCAAGTCGCTTGGCTATGCCGCAACTGAGATGTGGTTTCGCGATGGAGATTTCGCACAATGGGCTGACACGGTGCACAAGCACAAGCTGCGTATTGCGAGTATCTGCGGCCACGACACGCTTGGCGTGGGCATGAACGACCCCGCCGAGCACGATCGGATCGAAGGCGAGATCCGCGAGTCAATCGACGTGGCAGTGCAATATGACATTGCCGGGCTGATCACGTTCGCGGGCAACCGGCGGGACGGCCTGACCGATGATGAGGCATTGGATATCAGCGCGACCCTTCTTCGCCGCGTCGCGCCCTATGCCGAGGAAAAGGGCGTGAACCTCAATATGGAACTGCTCAACTCCAAGGTCGATCACGCCGGCTATCAGGGCGATCACACCGCATGGGGCGTGGCCCTGTGCGAAGCAGTGGGCAGCCCACGTGTGAAACTGCTCTACGATATCTATCACATGCAGATCATGGAGGGCGATGTCATTCGCACCATTCGCGACAGCATCAATTGGATCGGCCACTTCCACACGGCTGGCAATCCGGGTCGCAATGACATGGACGATACGCAGGAGCTCTGTTACCCCGCGATATGCAAAGCCATTGCGGAAACAGATTACGACCTGTACTTGGGCCACGAATTCACTGCCAAGGGCGACAGGCTCGAAGCCTTGGCGGCAGCGTACGACACCTGCAGTGTGGACTGAATAACTCAGCCGCCGGACAGGTCGGACTTCAGAACTGACCTCGGACTTGAAGCAATGATCGAACACTCCAAGGAAACTCAATGAGCGACACGCCACTGACAACCGAACAGAAGACCGAGCAGCTAGCCCTGCAAGGCGGACTGAAGGCCGTCTCTACCATCGAAGGCAAAGGTCAGCCGAAGATCGGTGCTGAGGAGTTCGTGTCCGTCGCTGAGCGATTCGGCTTTGAAGGCGACGAACTGGCAAGAATCCGAGACATCGCTGAAACACGCGACTGGGAGCAAGGGCCGTTTCTGGCCAACTATTACAGCGACCTGCCCGAGACCAAAGTCAACGCCTTCGAACGCGTCGCCAAAGAAGTGATGGGGGCCCCATTCGCAACTGGCGTCAGTTCAGGCACCGGTGCGTTGCACAGCGCGTTCGTTGCCTGCGGCGTTGGGCCGGGCAGGGAAGTCATCTGTCCCGCCGTTGGTTTCTATGCAACCGCTGCGGCCGTCGCCATGGCGGGCGGCGTGCCTGTGTTTTGCGACGTAGATGAATCTCTGAGCATGGATCCGGACAAGCTCGACCATCTGATCAACGAGCGCACCGTGGCATTGGCACCTACCCACACCATGGGTGGCATCTGCCCGATGGACCGCATCATGCAAGTTGCCCGCAAGCACAATCTCAAGGTCGTGGAAGACTGCGCCCAGTCATGCGGCGGAAGACTGAATGGCCAGTTCGTCGGCACCTTCGGAGACTTCGGTTGCTTCAGCATTTCAGCCTACAAAATCGTCGGCGGCGGCGAAGGCGGACTGGTTCTCTGCAAGAATCAGGAAGACTGGGACCGCGTCAACGGTCTGGCGGAAGGCGGCGGACTGTGGCGGCCCAACCGATTTGGCGAGACACGCTATGAGGGTGAACTGATCATCGGTGGCAACTACCGCATGTCAGAAATCGAGGCGGCCGTCGATGTGGTGCAGATGTCGAAAATGGAGCAGACCGTCGGCCGTTTCCGCGAAGCATTTGGCCGCATCATCAGCCAACTCGAAACCTTCACTGAGATTACGCCCAAGCTCCGCCACACACCCGATGGCGAAGTCGGCTATACACTTCGCTTTTTCTCCGAGTCGGTTGAGCTGGCGGTCAAAATCGCCGAAGCACTCAACGCCGAGGGTGTTGGTGCCGGCACGCGCGGCGGAGACGGTAACCCCGACTGGCACATCTACCACCACATGCTGCCCCTCAAACAGCACTTCGCCTGCAACTGCTACGACGGCGACGGGCAATCAACATATGCACATGGCACATGCCCCGTGGCCGACGATCTCTTCGAGCGCATGGTCAGCATCGGCATTAACCAATGGTATACTCAGAGCGATTGCGATCACATCGCGGCTGGCATTAACAAGGTGCTCAGGGCCTATTGCACGCCAGCGGCTGGCGGGAGACCATGGTAGAGTCGTAATGGTCTGCACCGCGTGCACATCCTGGCGCCAGAGGGCGAGGGTGCACTCCTGCAGCCCCTCGCCGTCTTGCTAATTGACAGAATCAGCCGATCACCCGCATCGGTAGCAGCGGCTTGTCGGGGTCAATACCGAAGTCTACATCGACCACGTCGTCGTGACGGGAGAACGTGTGGTACCGGGCGCTGACATGCATCTGCCCCAAGTTACTTCCGAGCCAGATGCCTGTCGATATCCTGTCGTCAGTCGCACGAGGTCGCCGCGCAGTAGCGTCCGGCGTCGGGAGCCATGACGGACCGTCGAGGAGACCTCCGCAGTCGCTCCCGGGTGCCTTGATGCTTCTCCTGGGCGGCCCTATGGTTGGCAGCCATGTTGCTCGTCAGACATCGCTATCCGTACCGAGTGACCGCCGCCCGACACGGCGAGTTCTCCGGGCAGGTCTGAGTCAACTCAATCCACCTGCACCTGCACAGATCCCGTGTCCTGCGTCTGAATCGTGGCGACTCCCTGGGAAACATCGAAGGCAGATTGAGCGCTGAGCCAAACCTCTGCACGAAGCTCACCGAGCCACAGCGTCCGTCGTCGTGGCCCTGCCCTTTGGCTTGCCGCCGATACCGGAGGCGGCGCAAAATCTGATCCGGAACATGGTGACCTCATCTGGTCTTGTCGCTTGACGGGACGGTGTTGGTCGCAACGATATGTCTCACGGTAGCCTTGAGCGAACATGAGTGGTCTCCTATTCGCACCTCGTGCCAGCGCCCGCAACCGCCATTGTCGACGAGCGGGCCCCACGTTGACCGGTCCGCGGACATCCGCGCGTCTGCAGTCCGTTCCTCTTACCTTTCCGCTTCCCACCCACACCCGATGAACGCCGCATGAGTCTCAACTACGTCGGTCCCGAAAAGGAAGGTCAGACATGAACATGAGAACGCTGGGAAGAACGGGGCTCGAAGTCGGCGAGTTGTCTCTGGGCGCAGCCTTCGTCACCAAAGGTGAAGACGGCTTCAAGGGGACACTCCCCGTGGTCAGGCGCGCACTCGAACTGGGAATTAACCTGGCGGATACATCTGCGGATTACGGCGACAGCGAAGAGGCGCTTGGCTGGGCGCTGGAAGAGGCAGCCAAACCCTGCATCGTGTCGACCAAACTGGGCCCACCCCCAGGATGGACGGATTTCCAGCCCAAAGACAAGGACCAGCTACGTCGCATCGTCGATCTCTGTCTGACGAACCTGCGGCGTGATGTCATAGACATCATGATGGTGCACGAGCCGGATCGCCCCGGGCAGTTCGATTGGTACCAGGACGATATCTCGTTTCACGGTCCGGTCGTCGACCTGCTGCAGGAGCTCAAGGACGAAGGCGTCATCAAACACATCGGCATTGGCGGGACCGGCGTATACGAGCTGGCCCGGCTCTGCGATACCGGCCTGTACGATGTGGTGCTGACGGCGTTCAATTCGAGCCCCCTGTGGCGGGATGCGCTGACGCACGTCATCCCTGTCGCCAACCGCCACGATATGGGAGTGTTTCTGGCGTCACCCACGCAGCAGGGGTGGCTGGTGAAGAAGTATGACCTCGACAACGGCGTGCGCTGGCTGTCGCCGCCGAGGCGTGCCCAGCTGCAGGCATTCTATGACTTCATCGATGAGATCGACATGGAGCTGCCCGTATTCTGCCTACGCTGGGCCCTGGGTGTGCAGGGGGTGTCCACGGTTCTGACAGGACCGCGCAACGTGGCTCAACTGGAGCAGAACTTCCAGGCAGTGGAACAGGGCCCGTTGCCGGAGGATGTCTGCAGCCGTCTGGACGAGATATACAACATGCTGCCACACAGACCATTCGAAGAACCGGCAATCTGTCGATTGGAAGACCCCAAGTACTGGGGGCCTGGGCGGGTGAGTTAACGGTTGCGGGAACCCGCCGTCGTCTGCAGTCTGTTCCCCACACCGTTCCAATCCCGCCTTCGCCTGAGGAGCGTCGCATGAGAATCGCCGTCGCCATGTACGGCCAGGAGACCTCCAGTTTCAGCCCTGTGCCGACGACGCTGGACACCTTCCGACTCTACGGGCTGTTCGAGGGCGACGACGTTCTGCAGCAGTGTCCCCACGGCAGCTCCCTCGGCGGCTTCGTCGAGGTGATGAAAAACGCCGGCATCGACTGGACCCCACTGCCGATCGTCTACGGTTGGGCTGGCGCCAGCGGCGCCCTCACCGCTGACACCCTCGAGCACTTCGCGGCGCAGTTGCGGGCGGTCCTGCGCGACGCACCCCCGCTGGATGGCTTCTACTTCGGCCTGCATGGAGCGGCCGTCGCCGACGGGGAGCCGGACACTGAAGCGTACCTGCTCCGGATCGTGCGCGATCACGTGCGCCCCGACGTGCCCGTCGTCGCCTCCCTCGATCATCACGCCAACCTGACCCAGGCCATGGTCGACCACCTTGATGCTCTCGTCGCCCACCGCACGCAGCCGCACGACCAGCGCAACACCGGGCAGTTGGCGGCGCACCTGCTGCTCGGCATCCTGCGCGACGGCACCAGACCGGTCACCGCCTGGCGCAAGATCCCGTTGATCACGCACCAGGAGCAGTTCCTCACCGCGGCAGGACCGATGAAGGCGTGGTTCGATCTGGCGCGCGACATCGAGACGCGTCCTGGCGTGCTGTCCGCCTCGACGCTGCCGATGCAGCCCTGGCTCGACGTGCCCGAAGGCGGCTGGGCCGCGGCAGTTGTCACCGATGGCGACCGCGATCTGGCCGAGAGTCTGGTCGACGAGTTGGCCCAGGATGCCTGGCGCCGCCGCGACGACTTCTGCCGCCTCGACAGCATCCCTCCAGCCGACGCCGTCGAACGTGCCAATGCGGGGGAACGCGGTCTGTTCGTGCTCACCGACACGGGCGACAACATCTGGGGTGGCGGCGCCGGCGACAGTACCACACTGCTCGCCGAGCTTCTGCGCCAGGACCTGCGTGGCCTCGCGCTGGTGCCGATGCTCGATGCCGACACTGTTCGGGCCGCCATCGACGTCGGCGTGGGGGGCACGCTGGAGCGCGCTGTCGGGGGCCGCCTCGATCCGAACTGCGGGCCACCTCTGCCGATCTCCGCTCGCGTCGCCGCCATCGGCGGGGGCTGGCTCGAGGCAGCGGTCCTTGGCTATAAGTCCTTCGACATGGGGCGCGCTGTCCTGCTCGAGATCGGCAAGGTGCGTCTCGTGGTCACCGAGGAGCGCGGCGTCTCGGGCAACCACCCCGTGGTCTATGAACACTTCGGCCTGGACGTGGCCGACGCCCACATCGTTGTCATCAAGACGGCGAGCAACTGGCAGTACTACAACCCGTGGCTGGGCGAGGTGATCCGCGTCGACACACCTGGAGCGACGACGTCGCATCTCGAGGACCTGCCGTGGCAGCTCCTGCCGCGGCCGATCTATCCCTTCGACAGCGACACATCGTTCCCTGCCGGAAGCTGATCGTCTTGGACCTGCACATCACACGGCATGGACAGGTGCTGCCGCCTGGCTCCGACACATGGACTCGGGCCGACTATCCCGGCGATCCGCCGCTGAGTAACTTGGGGTACGAGCAGGCGCGTTGCCTTGGTGAACGGCTGCGGGATCTCGGTTTCACCGGCGCCATCTACGCCTCCCCGTACCGGCGCACATTGCAGACGGCCTGTGAGCTTGCCGAGGTCCTCGACCTGGTCGTGCAGCCCGTCGCTGCCCTGCGGGAGATCGTCATGCGCGACGACCAGATGCAGGGCTTCGTCGGCATGAATGCCGCGCAGTTGCAGGCACTGCATCCGCGCGTGCGCGGGACGGCGGCGTTCGGCGAGGAGCCGTGGTGGACGACGGCGGCTGAGACCGATGCCGACTTCCGGATCCAGCAGCCGCCGGCGTACTCGCTGTCCGGCGCGCTCGCCGGTGGCGATCTGGCCCTGCACCGAGGCGGCGGTGATCGTGGCCAACAGGGGCTCGTCCTCCCACAGTGGATCGACGTTGCCTTCTTCCAGCACGCCGACGGTTAGTGAGGATAGAGGTGTAAATCGTTAGCTCGTCAAGCGAGCATCGGGGTCTGTTGTGGTCCACTGCACGCGTGTTTTCGCCTTGCCCTGGGCCGGAGGGTCTGGTTGGGGCTGTTGGCAGCGGCGATGTGATGCCCGGAGCGATGAGGAGACCCGAATCACGGCGTGAGCGGGCACCCCTCACGCCGAGTTGGCGTGGCGAGAACTGTCAGGTGGTGAATGCTTCAGGCTGCCGAGCCTGAGTACTCCATGTCGAACTGTTGCTGTGGATGGGGCCGGGCCGCTGCGATCGGCGGCGCCCGTGCCGGCAGGCCAACCCCTTCCCTACGGATCGACCCCGGGTCGGTGAGAGCCGCCACAATCTTCACCTTTCCGCCGCACCGATCACATACGGTCACATCAAACTGGAACACCCGAGCCAGCAGCACAGCCCAGGCCAATCTATGCTGTGGCTGCGCCGGTGTGGTCTGCGCCGCGCTGCCGCCGGTGCCGGTCTCCTCCACAGGTTTCGGACCCGGTACGATCTGCGCCCGGTCGGTGGCGAGCAATTCCTCGGGGGACAACACGATCTGATACGTACCGTCGGACCAGATGGACTTCAGCGAAAAGGCGACATGCGAAGGCCTTCCGCCGTCCGCATCCAGGATCTGCAGACGCCCGGCGGCCAGGGGCGGACGAATCACGTAGCGGCACAGCTTTTCCGACAACGCGAAAAAAGGCGCGTCGTGGCCCACTACAGACCCGATGCTGTCTTGACGCGCTATCGATTACAACCTTAATCCTCACGAACCGTCCGGCAACCTGGGTCAATGGACATGCGTAAGGGCATCCCCGCCGAATACCACTCCTACCTCAGCACCCGCCACAGCACGACCGTGCGCCCCGAGCAACGGCAGGGCCTGTCGCTGCGAGGGTTGTGGACCGGGTTGTATCTGAGCCTGTTTCTGGCCATCGGCGCGCCCTATGCCGATACCGCCATGCACGCCTCCTTCATGGCGTGGGACTTCAACACACCGGGCGCCATCTTCCTCTTCCTCCTGCTCATCGGCGGCATCAATGCCCTCCACAAGATCACGGCGCGCTCCATCGGCCGGGCTGCCGGTCTGGCCACAGCCTGCCTGCTCCTCTACCTCGGCTACTACCTGCCGGCAGAATCCCTCGATCCCCTCTCCCCCGGACTGATCTTCAACTCATCGCTGGTCGGCTCCTCTGTCCTCAACGCGGTCATGGTGGCCCGGGGACGTACGCTGGCGCTGAATCGCTCTGAGCTGATCCTCGTCTACGTCATGTTGCTCATCGTCTCCGCCCTCTGCAGCATGGGCATGAGCGAGTACCTGATGCCTACCATCGCCGCCTTCTTCTACTACGCCTCGCCCGAAAACCAGTGGATGGAGAAGCTCCTGCCCCATCTGCCGGATCACACCGTTCTGGTGAACGACGGCAACGACAACCGGGCCTTCTTCGAAGGCGTGGCTGGAGCCGGCGAACAGATTCCCGTACAGGCCTGGATCGAACCCCTGTGCTGGTGGGCCGTCTTCCTCCTCGCCCTGTATGTCGCCATGATCTCCACGGCCGTCATCCTGAGACGGCAGTGGATGAACCGGGAGCGACTGGCCTACCCCATCGCCCAGGTCGCTCTGACCATGATCCAGGGGGAAGACGAAACACGACTGGTGAATCGGTTCTTCACCCACCCTCTCATGTGGGTGGGTTGCGCCCTGCCTCTGGCGATCGGCAGCCTGAGAGCCATACACGGATACGTGCCGACCGTGCCCTTCTTCAGACTGGTCTGGGCCGATCCGTTCTTTCCGAGCCCACAGCAGTTGCGCCTCAACTTCGCCATCATGGGTTTCTCCTATCTGATCAACACCAGCGTGTCGGCGGGACTGTGGATCTTTCATCTGTTGTGCAAGATCGAAGGGGAACTGCTGCTGCTGACGGGTGTCAGGTCCAGCCAGAAGTTCGTGTATGGTATCGCCGACCAGCCCTACCTGGCTTTCCAGAATGGCGGCGCTCTGATCGTCATGGTCCTGGTGAGCCTGTGGACGGGGCGACAGCACTTCGGCAACGTCCTGCGCAAAGCTCTCGGCAGGGCCCCCGAGGTGGACGACAGTGACGAGATCATGTCCTACCGGGCAGCGGTGGCCGGGCTGCTGGGCGGTGTGGGCGTCATGTGCGGCTGGTTGTGGGTCATGGGCACTCCGGTATGGGTAGCGGCCCTGTTCGTCTGCCTCGCCATGGTGATCTTCGTCGGCATCACGCGAGTGGTGGCCGAGGCTGGTATCGCCGCCGTGCGCTCACCGCTGATCGCCCCCGATCTGATGATCCAGGGCCTCGGTTCCAGCCTGATCGGCAGCAGCGGCGTGTTCAACCTGTCCCTGGCCTACATCTGGTGCGCCGACATCCGGGTGTTCGTCATGGGTATGTGCGCCAACGGTCTGCGGCTGATCGAGGAGATGGACCTGGGCAGCCGCCGGCGGGTCTTCTGGTTTCTCCTGCTCGCGGTTCTGGTCGGCGGCATCGGCTCCTGCTGGATGGTTTTCCACATGGCCCACCGGCACGGGGGCATCAACCTCGTGGGCTGGTTCTTCAAAGGCGGGCCCGTCGTGGTCTTCGACAGTGCCGTACGCTACATGGAGCCCAAGGGAGTGGCCTGGGACGGCCTGGGCTTTCTTGTCGGTGGTGGCGGCGCCATGATGCTGCTCTCCTGGCTACGCCATCATCTGTCGTGGTGGCCGTTGCATCCCATCGGTCTGGCTGTCGCCGGCAATCACGTGATGAGCCTGATCTGGTTCAGCGTGTTCCTGGCCTGGGGTGCCAAGAAGCTGGTCCTGCGCCTGGGGGGGCCGTCGGCGTACCGTCGCAGCGTCTACTTCTTCCTGGGCCTCATCGTCGGTGAGGCCCTGTGCACCGGCTTGTGGATCATCATCGACTACGTCACCGGCAAGATGGGCAACCGCCTGTTCGCGATATAGGAGATGGAGGATAGAAGCCGTGTCTAGGAAACCCAATATCTTGGTCATCTTCATGGATCAGCTTCGGGCTGATGTCTGCGGTTGTTACGGTGGCTGGTCATCGGCGACACCGAACCTTGATCGGCTAGCCGCCGGCGGCACGGTGTTCACGCAAGCTTATCTTGGCAACACCTAGCGGAAATGCTCGCTGTTTATAGTATTGGTCTTGCGTAGCACCGTTATCCCACCCATGCAGGCGTACCTCGCAGTCTCCAAAATCTGCAAGTGCTTGCGTTGAGAGAACACTGATCACTGCAAACAGTAGTAAACATTGTACTGCAAGGAATCGATTCCTCATCTTGTCCTCCACAGGTGTTGGATGATGTGCCAGGCTCTGAGATCGCCGTGCTTTCATACGAGTGAGGATAAAGGGGGTCATCGATAGTGCGTCAAGCGAGCATCGGGGTCTGTTGTGGTCCACGGCACGCCTATTGCCGCCTTGCCCTGGGCCGGAGGGTTTGGTTGGGGCTGGTTGGGGCTGTTGGCAGCGGCGATGTACGCCCGGAGCGATGAGGAGCCCTGAACAACGGGGTGAGGCAGGGCCCCGAATCAAGGCGTGAGCGGGCACACGGGGGTCCCTGACGCCGATTTGGCCTGGCGAGAACTGTCAGGTGGTGAATGCTTCATGCTGCCGAGCCTGAGTACTCCATGTCGAACTGTTGCTGTGGATGGGGCCGCGCCGCTGCGATCGGCGGCGCCCGCGTCGGCCGGCCAACCCCTTCCCTACGGATGGACCGCGGGTCGGTGAGAGTCGCCACAATCTTCACCTTTCCGCCGCACCGATGACATACGGTCACGTCAAACTGGAACACCCGAGCCAGCAGTACAGCCCAGGCCAATCTATGCTGTGGCTGCCCCGGCGTAGTCTGCGCCGCGCTGTCGCCGGTGTCGGTCTCCTCAACAGGTTTCGGACCCGGTACGATCTGTGCCCGGTCGGTGGCGTTGGGCGCCAGCACGCCGTGATACCGCACCAGGTTGAGGCGGGGCGGCGGCAGCAGGGCGGCCAGCTTCTCGAGCAATTCTGCATACTGCAGATCGTAGAGGGTTTGCACCTTGCCCGGAGCGGCGATCAGGTCGCCGCTGAAGCCGACGCGGAGTCCGTCGATCTCGGCCACGAGCGCGATGTGCCCGAGGGTGTGCCCGGGTGTGGGCTGGATGAAGAAACGGCAGGATCCCCAGGAAAAGGTCTCGTAGTCTTCCAGCACCCCTGCTGTGCGCACGCTCTGCGCCAGGGTGAAGAAGGTCTGGCGAACGTGGTAGATGTCGTAGATCTGACGGGAGCCCCAGAAGACCTCCACCTCCTCGAAGTAGGATCGCTCGTGGGCCGGCACCAGGATCGGAATGTCGCGCTCGTTGGCCAGGTGATCGCCCTGCAGTCGACCTGGCTGACACCCAGCTCCGACAGCTCGTCGAGGACCGCGCCGGTGCCGAAATCGATGAGCAGAGCCCGGTGACCGTCACGGACGACGTAGACGTTGCAGGTGTCCCGGAAGAGGAACAGGTTCTCTGAGAGTTTCTCCAGCATCGGGGTCTCCTCACGGTGCCGCGGACGATGCGGGCCAGTAGGATTGGTCCGCATGGTGCATAGAATAGGAAAAGGGGACCCGAGCTCGGTAGCTCCACAGCACGATATGACGCAAAGGGGCTTCTGTCCGTCCTGCCTGGGACGACGCATGACCGTTACGGCGGCGCGGCTGGTCGAGGAAGTGCTGCCCGCAGTTCCCGTGCGCCAGTGGGTGGTGAGAGAGCTTTCCCTACGAAATCCGCTATCGCCAGGCCTGGGACGGTAAGTTGGTCAGCACCGTGCAGGCCGTGTTCCTGCGGGTGGAAAACGGGTGGTGTGCAGCGCTTTGGGAGCTCGGCGAATCTCAATCCATCTCCATCGCGCTTGCCACGGGCACACCAGATTCACGATAATGGGCCCTTGTCCGTCCTAACCGTCGAGATCTCGGCAGCCTAGGCAGATCTCTGCTCATCCACAGCAGCGCGGTCAGACAGTCCGACGTCAAGGGAGTGTATTCGAACCTGGGAGAAGGATGTATGTGGCGCCGAGAGAGCAGAATCACCCGAAGCACTCGCAGCGATCCTGAGGTCGGTCTCAGTATCGTCGCTGTGATGGGATTCGCGGAATACCTCTTTGTCGCAATCCTGATGGCCAATCCCTGTGCATCGACGGCGCAGATTTCCCGGCTCGTCATCGGAGAGGGCGGTGTGGACTGGGTGGAGTCTATCGAGCAGACAGTCGGTCTGGATACGTCCCTGGCCGCTAACGGACTGCAGCCCGTCGAGTTGGACCCTTCGGTTAATATCAACGTGGGACCGCTCACCGAGAGCGGCCAAAACACCAACATCTTTGGCGGCGTCTGGCTTATCTCTTCCAGTGCTCCCGCGGATCTGTCGACGGATGGCAGCCCTTACATCTACGGGGCTCCCGGCAGGCGAGAAGCAATCGACGGCGACGTCAGCCTCCCCACCTACACCGGTGCCATCACCAACTACAGTATCGATTTCGGCCTTCCCCTACCCATCAATCGTGTGGTGTTCTTCCCTCCGGCTAGCGGCGGCGGAGCGCAGCGAGCGTTGATCAAGGATCTGTACCCGCGACAGTATGTGGTTTCGGGTTCTCTTAGCGAAATAGAGTATCTGACCACTTCCAGGTCGACCGATTTCGACGATGTGCTGAAACGCAAACTCGCCCAGAGCGAGCGGGTCGCCGATGTGCGGTTTCCAATCCAGTTTCTTCGTTTCGTGAAGGTGCGCTTTCCGGTACCGGGTTTTATCGCGGAGATCGAGGTCTACGGGGAAGGTTTCGCCCCGCAGGCCCGTTATGTCTCGCAGCTGTTCGACATGGGCGCACCGGTGACTTTCGGCCGGCTGCACTATGTCTTCGAGAAGTATCGCAAGGCGGGTTTTGACGCCGAGCCGGCGATCGCACCCGACGCACCTGTACATCTCGCCGTCGAGATTCGCAGCGGACGGGATGAGACCCCGAGGGTTCATCATATCATCACGGAATTGGGTACTGAGCGGGTCGTAGATCTTACTACGTTCAATCGCGCTCCCGCTCCAACTGGCGGCAGCTGCAGCTTCTGCACCTCAGCAGGCGCACCTGGTCAGCGAGGTTCGGTCCAAGATGACATTGCCAACTGGAGTTTCTGGTCGGTTCCTCACTTGAGCACAGGCGAAGAGATCCGTGCACCAGACGGGCGTCGGTTTTTCAAGGTGCGGATGTTCTTTACCAGCGAAGAGGTTTTCGCGTACGGCCGCCTGAAGTCGCTGTCCATAGAGTATTCGCCGCTGCTGGCCGACCGGGTGCTTGGCGAGATCGCGAGGGCCGACGAGCCCCAGCCGGTGGCCGACGTCGTTGAAGTGTCGATAGGAGAGCCGGTCATGATGACGTACGATGTGCGCGCCGATTTCACCTCAGCGTCACAGGGCGGCTTCGACGCGATACGGATAGTGACGCCCGAAGCGGTAGACTTCCAACGGTTCGAGATGGGGGAGCCGCTGGCGGAGTTCGAGCCTGACAGTCTCGTGGTGGGCGATCGGGCACTAGAGGTCTACTTCCCGTCGAACCCGGTAGAGCCGTCTGCCAACGTGCCTCTGCGTCTGATCTTCGCCACGCGCGTGTTCAACTTCAACACGTTGTTCGAGGGCGAGGTGTTTCAGATCGCGGGTAAGAACCTGCCGCAGTCGATTAACAGCGGTGACGCTACACCCCTGGTCTCAACTGATGATCTGCGGGTCATCGCGCCTGTGGATAGACTGGAGGTGATATCGGAGCTGGATCTGAGCTCCGACGTGGTAACGCCAAATGGGGACGGTATCCAAGATCGTCTTGAGTTGGCCTATACGCTGCACGGGGTCTCCGTCACCGATGTCGAGTTGGGCGTCTACGATCTGGCCGGGCGCCTGGTGCATCGTCTGGTAGCAGAGGCACGGGGCGAAGGGCGGTATACCGAGTCGTGGGATGGCCTCGTACAGGGACAACACGCGCCTCCGGGGATCTACCTTCTGCGCGTGGTTGTGGACGCCGATCTGGGTACCTTCGTTAGGACCCGGACCATCGGCATCGTCTACTGAGATCCGCTATCGCATGGTGTCGATGGCCTTCCTGTACTCCAGCCCGATCTCACTCAACAGCTCGGCTGCGTAGCCATAACTCCCTCGTTCACTGCATTCGGACTGGAAGTCGCGGCCCTGGGCGATCGGCCCCGATCAGTGCATCACGCAGACTCGCCACCTGATCGCTCCTCAGGCCAGCGGTGCGCACATAGGGCTCGATCCCCCCATATTCTCGCTCCCAAGTGGGCACCATTCCCGCTGAACATCCTTCCAGGTGCAGGAGCTCCCTTCACCGCCCAGCATCTCCTGCCGATATCTGTCCACCAGGTAACGGGCGCTCAGGGCGTAGTCTCCTGCGATTGTCCTCGCCGACGCGCCTGCAAGACCGAGCAGAAGCGCCGAAATGATGCCCGTCCGGTCCTTGCCCGCCGAACAGTGATACAAAACAGGACGGTGATCCCGCCGAGAGAGAATGTACGGTTAGGGCTCACGGATGAATAAGGGGTGCGTTTCATGGGTCTGCCGTCGGCCGGATGGTGTAGTTCCAGTCACCATGAAAGGCATGCCGACAGAGGCGGACACGGGACAGTTGCTCGTCCTTCACGGTGATGCCCTTGG
>DASCMS010000081.1:0-7188 GCA_036011085.1 Candidatus Latescibacterota bacterium | reverse complement strand
GAGATCATGGGCTACTCGATGGCAGGTACGATCGACAAGGTCGGCGAAGGGATCTCCCACCTCGCTCCCGGAGACCGGGTCGTGGCCCTGGCGCCACACGCCCAGTACACGGTGCGACCGGCCACGGTGGACAGCCCCGCCAGTCAGCCCCGGGTCGTGGTCCTGCCGGATGACGTCAGCTGGGATCGGGCTCCCTACTTCCCGCTGACTTCCGGCTCGGTGACCTGGGTCGATGTCGAGCAGATCGGCGCCTCGGACACCGTCGTCATCCTCGGACAGGGGCTGGTGGGCAGCCTCATGTTGCAGGTGATGAAGGCGAACGGCAAAGGCCACGTGGTCGCCGTCGACGCCCTGGACAATCGCTGTGCCCTGGCAGAGGAACTGGGTGCGGACCGCGTGATTCACGCCGGCCAGGAGGATCCCGTCACCGCCGTGCGGAAACTGACGAACGGTGCCGGCGCCCACCTGGTGGTCTACGCGGTGGGCGGGCCCGCCGGGCCGAAGGCCTTCGAGCAGGGCCTCGACATGCTGGGCGTGGACGGGACGATGCACCTGATCGGCCTGTACGAAGACCAGGACCTGGCGCTGCCGTCGAGCAAGATCCAGCGGCGGCGGATCCTCGGCGGGTACTACGGCGCCACCATCGGTCAGTCCTCGTACCGGCGGGCCATGTCGCTGCTGGCATCGGGTCAGGTGCAGGCCGAGCGCATGACGACGCACCGCTTCGCCTTCACCGAGGCCGGCGAGGCCTTCGACCTGCTGTGGAACCGACCCGGCGAGGCGCTGGGGGTGTTGCTGGACTGGGAGGAGTAATGTGTTGTGGGGGAGACGTGCCGCAGGCTCCGTAACACTTGCCGTCATCCTCACCGTCGCCGGGGCGCTGCGGGCATGGAGTGTCTTCTCCGGCGAACTGGTCTGGCATCCGGACGAGATCTTCATGGTCATCTACCCGCTGAACCTGTTCAGCGGTGACCTGAATCCCCACGTCTTCTCCTACCCGAGTTTCCATTACTACGAGCTCGGTCTGCTGTACGGTGTCGACTTCCTGCAGCAGTACCTGACCGGTGATGTCGATCTGTTCGACTGGATCGCGAACCGGTATTTCGTCGATTCGGTCCCCATACGCGATCTCGGACGCTGGCTAGGTGTCGTCTACGCCGTCGGCACCGTGGCTCTGGCCGGAGTGCTTGGGGGGAGGCTGGGTTCCGGGAGAGGGATCACATCCGCGGCGGGATTGCTGGCTGCGGCGTTGATGGCGGTGAATGTCGTACATGTGCGGCAATCACCGCTGGCCACCGTCGATACCCCCCTGACCTTCTGGTTTGCAGCCGCAGCCGTGGCCTCGGTGCGACTGCTGAGTGCAGACCGTCGCCGGGACTACCTGCTGGCGGGGGTGCTGGTAGGGATCACCGCGGCGACGAAGTACCCCGGCGTTGCCTGCTGCGTGGGTGTGGTCGCCGCTCACCTCATCAGTGGCCGGCACTTTCTCGATCCCCGCCTGTGGCTGGCCGGCGCCTCTACCTGTCTCACCTTCGCTCTGCTGTCGCCCTATGTGCTGCTCGATTTCGCCACCTTCAGCGATCACTTTCTGTCCCAGGTGGCGCACGCCGAGTCCGGTCGCTTCGGTACCGAGGCGGGACCGCTGTTTCATCTGGGCAACGGCCTGCGTCACGGGGTCGGCTGGCCGGCGTGGGTGCTGTGGCTGGCCACCTGTGGTTGGGTGGTGGTCCGCCGCAAACCCGCTCACCTCGTCGTGCTGGCCATGACCGTGGGTGGGTACGCAGCGGTCAGCTGGGGTGATCTCGTCTTTCTTCGCTACGTGCTGTCGCTGCTGCCACTGCAGGCGGCCCTGGTTGGGAGCGGCGCCGGCCGGGCTCTGGTCACTCTGCGCAACAGGATCCCACAGGTGAGGCCGATATGGTCCTCAGCCGTTGCCGTCGGACTGCTGCTGGCGCTACCCCTCTCCGCGTCGCTCCAGGTCGCCGAGTTCTCGTCCCGTCGGGATACACGCACGCTGGCCCGGGACTGGTTCCACGAGCACGTGCCGGCCGGCGCCTCCGTCTGCAATTTCGGCGGCTGGCCGGGGGACATCCCCCTGCGCACGTACGATGGGCAGTGGTGGCGGCTCAACGGTTTTCTGACGATTTGGCCTCCCGGCTCCCAGGCCCAACTCGCCGAGGCACTGGCGCCCCTCGATCCGCGGGTGCCGTTCTACGAGCAGGCGGTGCGTAACAACAACAGGGAGGAGGGAACCGGCAGCGTCGAGTTGATCCACGAACGCCAGTGCGCCTACGTCGTGACGCACGAACATGCTTTGCCGTACTCGACGATCGACTCCACCTTCGCCGCACGACTGCGCCGGGAAGCCACGCTGGTGGCCGACTTTGATCCTGAGATCGGCGACGGCATCGTCTACGACACCATGGACGGCTATTACATACCCGTGTCGGGCTTCGATGTGGGGCGTCCGGGTCCTCACATCGAGATCTGGGAGATCCCCGCCTACCGCACGTCACCGAAGCCGACGTCACAGCGTCACGTGTTCTCCCGCGTGCTGTCGCAGATGGCGGTCAACGCCCTCGATGACGCCGATCCAGCCGCCGGGATGGAAGCCCTGCGGGCGGCGAGGTCCTTCGATCCAGGCAACGATCACGCCCTCCTCGTGGAGGCGAGGCTGCACTGGGATGCGGGCGACACGGCGGGAGTGAGGCAGAGCCTGGTCGAGATGCTGCGCCGGGACTCGACAGCGACGAGGGCGATGGAAGGTCTGGCAAAGCTTGCGGCGGCCCGGGGCGATACCTCGGCGGCAAGGGATTGGATGGAGCAGGTGAGCCGCCGGCGTCCGCGGGACGCCGGCGGCTCTGCGTCTGCTCGCCGATCTCCGTTGGGAGGCAGGGGATCGAAACGGGGCGATTCTGCTGTGGCACCGGGCGGCCGAGCTGAGGCCGTGGCAGGCGCAGGCGCATCACGATCTCGGCTTCGGACTGCACGCGACGGGAGCCAGTCAACAAGCCCTGTCGCATCTCGAGCGGGCCATCGAGATCGCACCCGATTCTCTGTCCTACTACCCGTGGGTGTTGTCGGCGCTGGAGACTCTCGGTCAGTCCGGAAAGGCGGCAGAACTGCGTCGACGTGTTGGGATGAAACGCGGGGACTGAGGACTCAGGCAACGGCCGCCGGTGCCTGGTCTCCGTCTGAGTTGTCCGTCCGCAGCCCGATCACCGAGTGGGCGGACAGCACCGCCAGGACGATAGCGCCACCCACCAGCGCGGCGGCGCCGGGATGTTCGTCGAGCACGAGCCATACCAGGTACGGGCCGAGGACCGCCTCGAGAAGGCCGATGAGAGCCACCTCGTGTGCGGGAAGGTAACGTGGACCCAGGGTGAGAAGAGAGAAGGACAGAGGAATGACGAGGGCGCAGAGCAGCACCAGGTAGGGGATCTGCGTGGCGACAAGGTCGCCGGAGTGAGCGAAGGGCAGCGCCAGCAGGGCGGCGACAAGACCGCTGATGACGATACATGGGGTCATGTCTACGGCGCCCGCGGCACGTACAGTAGTAAAGTAACCGGCCATACAGAGCACGGTTCCCAGGGCGAACAGGTCTCCCGCTTGGGGCCCGGCAACGGCACCGCCCACGGTCACCACGATCCCTGTCAGGGCCCCGCCGATGGCGACCCACGTGCGTGCCGGCACCACTTCGCCGAGAAACACACGGCCCATCAGCGCCGCCACGAGGGGTGTGCCCCCCAGCAGGATCAGAACATTGGCGACAGTCGTGTAGGTGATGGCTGAGACGAAACAGATCGTGCCGATGCCTGAGAGCAGCCCCGCAAGCAACCCTCGTGAGCCCATAGCGGCGTAGCCGTCGAAGACGCGGCCGCGGTGGCGAACCAGCTGCACGACGGCCAGGGTCGACGCCAGCAACAGGCCACGCCAAAGCGACAAAGTCCAGACGTCGGCGTCGATCAGGCGGATCAGCAGGCTGTCGGGACTGATGGCGATGACGCCGGCAGTGCTGACGGCGATGCCCTTGAGATGGGTGCTGCGGTTCAAGAGAGAACGGGCGTCTCAGTAATCGGCGACCGAGCCGTCCACCAGCCGGTTGTCGGGCCACTCGAACTGCGTGTCTCCGGCCTCTCCCACCTTTCGCGCCATGGCCTCGTCCATTTCGACACCCAACCCGGGTCCCTCGGGCAGATTGACATACCCCTCGTCGTCCATCACCCAGCTCTTGCGGGCCACGCCCTCGGCCATCTGCTGGGTGTAGCCCTCATGGATGAGGAAGAAGGGCACCGAGGCGGCCACGTGCAGGCTGGCGGTGAGCCCCAGGTAGGACATGGTACAGTGGGGTGCGATGGGAACGTGGTGGGCTTCGGCCAGAGTCGCGACTTTTTTCATCTGGGTGATGCCACCGCCGTGGCCGCAGTCGGGCTGCAGGATGTCGATAACCTGGGCTTCGAGAATCTCGCGCACCTCCCAGATCGTGCGGTCACGCTCGCCGGTGGCCAGTGGTGTCGGCACGGCCTCGCGCACGCGGCGCATGACATCGATATTGCCCGGTACCCAGCCCTCCTCGAAGAACAGCAGGTCGTCGGACTTGAGGTAACCACCGAGCTGGCGTACGAGGGGCGGGGGCAGCATGGAGTGGGCGTCGAACATGACAGCGCCCTCCGGGCCGACCTCACTGCGGGCATCACGGATGCGGCCGAGGATCTGCTGTACTTCGACGGGGCTGCCGGCGTGATAGTGGGCACCACCGGGACTGACCTTCTTCGCCCTGGGACTCGGATACATCCAGATCCTGTCACGGCAGGGCCCCCCGAGCAGACGGTATACGGGTACACCGTGGAGCTTACCCGTGATGTCCCACAGGGCCATGTCGATGGCCGAGATGGTATGCACCATGAGGCCGCCATTGCGCAGATTGCGGTGGGAGCGGAACAGGCGCTGCCACAGGTGTTCGACACGGGTCGGATTCTCGCCGACGACGATCTCGGCCAGCGATTCGGCCAGCGCGCAGGCGACGGGGGTCACCATGTTGTTGATTTCACCCCAGCCAGTGACACCCGCGTTCGTCTCCAGCTTCACATACCCTTTCCTGCCGGCCGGGATCGCCGTCAACCGGGTGACACGGATACTGGCGCCACGATCTTCGACTTCACTCGACATTCTGCTGTCTCTTCCCCGTTGCGGTTGCACAATATCGGTGGGCTGTTAGTGTAGTCTGTCTTCGCGGGCCCGTCGACGATCCGCGTTGTCCCTCTCCCCGTTCCCGGATGGACTCTTGACCAACCTGCGAGCCGTGTTCCTCGACCTGGATGACACCCTGTGCGACTCCCGTCCCGCGTGGAGCGCCGGCGTGGCGGCCGCCTTCGATCTGCTGGCGTCGAAACGGCCGGATATCGACCGGCAACTGGCCAGGACCGAGTGGCAGGGAGTGAACGAGCGCCTGCTGGTACACCTGGAAGCCGGCGAGCGGACCATGGTCCAGGTGCGGGACCGGCGGTTTCGCGCGCTCCTGAAACGACTCGGTGCCGAGGATGACGCCCTGGCCGACGAGTTGAACGACGTCCTGGCCCACGTTCGCCTGACGAATATCCGGCTTTTCGAAGACGCCCTGCCGACGCTGCAGGCGTTGCGTCAAGCCTATCACGTGGGGGTCATCACCAACGGGGCCGGCGACGATCACGACGACAGTCAATGGTCGGTGCTGCGCCACCTGGGCCTGCTCGATCTGGTGGACTCAGTGTGGATTTCCGACGAGGTCGGTTTTCGCAAGCCGGACCCGCGCCTCTTCGAGGGGGTTCTCGAAGAGGTCGGTGTCGATCCTTCCGAGGCTGCCCACGTGGGAGACTCCCCGGCGCACGACGTGGCTGGTGCCAATGCCGCCGGGATGACAAGTGTGCTGTTGTGGCGTCAGCAGGGAGAGGTAACCGTAGTCGGTCCGGATCAACGACCGGCGATCGTCGTCCGCAGTCTGACGAAACTGCAGGGCACACTCAGCCGGTGATACAGGTCACCGCGTGATATCGCCACGGCCGGTAGCTTCCTCAAAGCAATCCCAAAGACAAAACACCGCATGATGAAGGAGTAGGGTTCAAATGCTGAGGAAGATATCCACCTACGGTCGTCACCTGGGTCTGCTGGGTGCGGCCATCGCCGTCGTGTCGCTGGGATGCAGCGGCGACAACCCGATGGCAGCCGACACGGAGACGGCAGCCGTGTCGCCGGCAGCCAAGCTGACGAGCCACGATACGCCTGAGGACTGCGAGAAGCAGCGTTCGACTCTGGTGAAGAAGATCGAACGCCTGCGAGGTCTGCGGGAGCGCTTCCCGGTCCTGGCGCGGGTGTACAATCCGCAGATCGAGCGTCTCGAGCAGGACCTGACGGCACTCGACGAGCACTGCAGTCAGCCGGGGGAGGATCCGGCCGCCGGCGGTGAGGACGGTGTCAACGCTGACCAGAGGCGTAAGTGCGAGCAGGAGCGTTCGGCCCTGCAGTCGCGGGTTGACCGGCTCCGCGACCTGCGGGATCGCTTTCCGGTGCTGGCCCGCACGTACAACCCCCAGATCGAACGTATCGAGGCAGATCTCGCTGAACTCGAGGAGCGCTGTGGCCCCCCGCCTCCCCCTGACGAGGATGACGGAGACCCGGGTGATCGCGATGAACATGGCGATGAGGACGACGGCCGTGACGAGGATGACAGCCGTGACACGGACAACCAGGGTAGGAACTGCGAGCAACGGCACGACTCGCTGGTGAAGCAGATCGAGCGCCTGCGCAATCTGCGGGAGCGCTTCCCGATCCTGGCGCGGGTGTACAATCCGCAGATCGAACGGCTCGAGGAAGACATGGCCGAGCTGAAGCAGAACTGCGGCGCCGACGAGGCGGCTAGAAAATGTGAGCAGGAGCTGAAGGCGCTGAAGAAGGAGATCAAGCGTCTACAGGATCTGAAGGAACGCTTCCCGGTCCTGGCCCGCACGTACGACCCGAAGGTCGAGCGTCTCAGGGAGACGTTGGCCCGTATGGAGGACCGTTGTCACCAGAGGGGCGGGGATAGCGCCGCCGAGGATGACGTCGCCGCCGAGGATGACGTCGCCGCCGAGGATGACGTCGCCGCCGAGGATGACGTCGCCGCCGAGGATGACGTCGCCGCCGAGGATGACGTCGCCGCCGAGGATGACGTCG
>DASCMS010000080.1:0-21927 GCA_036011085.1 Candidatus Latescibacterota bacterium | reverse complement strand
CCGGTAACGCCCCGCTCGGACCAGAGTGCGGGCTGTCGGCTCCAGGCTGAGAAAGGCATGCCAGCCGCGATGGTCCGCTGGATAGATGTAATCCGGCAGATTGTCGTTCTCGCGGAAATCGGCCTGGCCGTTGTTGTTGAAGTCGTCCCCGTAGACCAGTTCCGGCGGCTCGGCTTCGTATCCCAGGAACGGCTGGAAGGCATCGACGCCGCCGGAATTGTCGATGTTGAAGTCGAGGACGCCATCGTTGTCCGGATCGAGGCCCGGAAACACCCCGTTCCCCGCGCCCGAGGCCCTGAAAAACGGCGCCAGAGGATCGTTGTGCTCGATTTCGTCCGGCCACTGGTCCAGGTCATCGTTGTCGGCTACCAGCTGTACCGGCCGGTACAGCCGGCCGCCGAGAGTCGGGCCGACGCCCGATCGCTGGAAGGCGGAAAACCCGGTCTCGTAATCGTGGGGCACGTCGAACAGCTCGAAGCCGGCGCGAAAACGGGCGGTCAGATCACGTCCCGCCTGTACGTAGTACGTGTCAGCCTGACGTCGGAACCGTTTCCCCCCGGCGCTGGGCGCCCTGAAGTGGCGCATGCTCCGCGCGTACTCTCCGCCGATGTCAAAACCGAGGAAATGCGACTCGAAGTTGACTCCCAGCAGGCTCAGGGCCGTGGGAAAACCATACTGGAACTGCACCCGCTGCAGGTTGGAGCCCCCCCGGGGCGTACCCTCCGCGCGAGCCGCGTTGTACCAGTCGTAGTAGAAGTCATCGTCGCGCGTCGACAAAACCGGCACACGCACGGCGGCCGCCACGTCGATGCTGTAGTCGTCGCTGACAGCCGAGTCGAAGGTCAGCGACCGCACGGAGTCCGGAATCTCGAACTCGTAGTAGATGACGTCGTCACCGTCCGCCCGCAGAGGCGACGACGGCGCCGCGGCGGGGACGTTGCGGGTGATCCCGTCGAGGATGGCGAGGAAGAAGGGTGTGTTGCTCGCCTCGATGACGGATCGCAACCAGGCGCGGTTCTGCCGCAGGTAGGTGACTTCGTTGTCCTGCAGCAGGATCGTGCTCGTCAGATCGGGGGTCACCGGGATGCGCTGCAGTAGGTTCTCCACGACGCCGACGCGCACCGGCTCCAGCGGCGTGTCATCGACGAAGGCTGTCAGCGAGTAGACACCGGCCCCGGGGGACCTGTCCTCCGGATCGTCGTCTGAAAAGAACACGTAGAGCCGGCGCACGCCATCGTGCATCACCCGGGGGACCGAGCCCCGCAGGCCATCGACCTGGACACCGGCCTCCGAATCAAAGCGATGAATGTTGGCGTACGTCGTACCCACCTTGAAGGCGCTGCCGATCTGACTCTCCCAGTGTCCGGCCAGGATCGACGTACCGAAGATTCTGCGTTCCTCGAAGTCCTGATCCACCGCTGCCCCGGAGGGCACGATCACGGGATCGGTGACGTGGCTGGAGATGATACTGAAGCGGTTGCTGTTGGAGGCGCCGTCCCACCGGATGCCCTGGAAGCTGGGCAGATTCAGCGTCATCGGCGTGAAGAAGGTACTGATGTGATCGCCGACGATGAGACGGGTCGACCAGGGGCCGAAACCCTCGTTGGCGATGATCAGCTTATCGAAAAACCGGTCATAGCGCGCGTTGCGCGATTCGAAGCTGCCACGGATTCCCGGCGCGTCCCGACGTGTCTCGCTCAGATTGATGACGTCAACGCCGTCGATGATCAGGTCGCCGAAACGATCGAACCGACGGTTCTCCTGGTCGAAATCATAGTCGCGGTACCCGCCGGCTCCGTAGTTCTCAAAGACCTCGTTGCGCCAGAGCTCGCGGAAATCCCGCGACAGGAACTGGCCCGCCGACGGTGCCACCGACACCAGGCACAGACACAACACAAGATGGATCCGGAACATCGATCGTCAGCGTTTCAGTAGACCACACCGATGACGCCCGCGGACTCGGCATCGGTCGGCTCGAGGTCGACGACCACGCGATACAGATAGATTCCAGGAGGGACGAGATGGCCGTCCTCGTCCCGTCCGTCCCAGGCACCAGGCAATCCTGCGCCAGCGTCACCTGCTGCCAGAAAACTGCCGGCCCGCAGAATCTGCTCGGTCAGGCTCCGGCGCAGGCGACCGCCCACGTCGTAGATCTCGACGCGCACCGGCGCCTCGGTGACGCGGCCGAGGACGAAGCCGACGACACCGACATCGTTGCTGCCGTCCCCGTTTGGCGTGAACACGCCTGGCCGGGCGCCGACCTCGCTGAGGATGGCGATGTCAAAGGTGAGGGACTCCACCAGCGTCGTCAGCGGCAGCCCTGTGGCATCGACGCCATCTCGTGATGTTGCCCGCAGTGGATTGCTCGATCCGGGGCTGAAGACCAGCCCGTTGAAGTCGTGACTGGCCGACAGCAACCGTGTCCGGAACGGAATCGTCAGTTGCGTACTGGCCGTCAAGGGTGGCTCGAAACCAAGAACGAGGGAATCATTGGTCGCGTACGTTGTCGCCGCATCAGGCGTAGCCCCGCCGACGCCGGCCAGATCGAAGGTGGCGGGATACGGCGTCAGCAGAACCACGCGGGCCACCCCGGCGCTCGCGGCATCGGTCTCGATGTCCAGGGTGTAGACGAAATCCGTGATCGCACCGATCTCGACCTCTCCTGGCAGAATGGACGCCGCCGCCCGGGCTACGGGCAGATCACTCTCGTCGAAGGTCACGATGAGACTGTCGAGCCGCGGGCCGAGGGTTTGATCGCGAGTCACCATGGTCACTTCGTACTGGAGCAGAACACGGGGCTCGGGTACGTCCAGATCGATACTCCTCCCCAAGCTCCACGCCGACCAGTCGCTCCAGGACTCGCCATCCCCGCTACGGAAGCGGAGGGACAGGTCCGAGTCCTCTGGTACGTCTCCCGTCCAGCGAACCTGATCGAAGTTCTTGGCCGCCGACGTACCCAGATCGAGTGGCGGCGAGCGGAAGCTGCCGGCGGGCACGACGCCGGAGCCGAAGACCTCCATCTCCCCCACGCGGGGGGCAGCATCCCGGGCCGAAAACTCCGTGACTCGCAGCAGTACGTGCCTGACCGAGATCGGCGAAAACGTCACGGATGTTTCCCGGAAGTCTTCGATCTGGTTGCGGGCGGCGATCTCTATGAAGTCCACGCCATCCTTGCTGACGAGAATGCTGTAACCACGCAGTGAATTGTCGGCGAAGGAGCCCGAGCTTCCGGGGGGCTGGGTGACGACCCGGACGGCGTCGATCGTGATCAGGCGGCCGAGATCGGTCCTGACTCCCTGCAACAGGGCCGAGGCGCCACGACGGAAGGACACGGACGTGGAGATATCACCGTCGATGAGGTTCGGATCCTGTGACAGCGAGCCGAAAGCGGTGTTCACCCCCTCCAGAGAACGCAGCCGCAAGCCGCTGCCGCTGCCATCGAGCCCCCCCGGGAAGCCCGCGACGCTGTGCGCCCGGGTCAGGTCGAGATCGGCAAAGTCGGCGAAAGCTGCTGGCGACAGGGTGCCGGTCTGTACCGGCTCCCAGACCACCGGCTCGCCGTTCTCCTCATGGCGATCCAGGCGATTGAGTCGGAGTTCGGTCCAGTCCGCGCCGGCTTCATTCGGCAGTGCCGTCCCGGTCCAGAACCAGGGCGTCGTGCGGTCGAGGGCCGAACTGACGACGAGCACGTCCTGGGATTGCAGTACGGCGAACAGACCATGAGGGGAATCATCACCAGCGTGCTCCAGGACGACGGCGATGGTGTTGGTACGGTTGCTGTACCCCACGTCCCACGTTTCCACCGTCGCCGGATCGTCATCGCTGCCGACGAGATCGCCGTTCAGGTAGAGTGTGTACGTACCACCAGCACCGATGCGGATCGTACCGTCCTGGGCCGAAGGAAACTCGACGTAGGCCAGGTAGTGGCTCGTGGACGGCCAGGTGGTGATGTCCTGCTGTTGCAGCTGTGCGCCAGCGGTGACGACAAGCGCCAGCAGAGACGCGAAAGTCAGGTAGGCACGACGGAGGGGGACCATCGCCAATCGATCTCCTCGAGCAAGGACGCGGCGCTGGATTGGGGTGCGGGACAGGAACACAACTCGGGGGGATGCTGACGGCGTGCCGACGGCATCCCCCCGGTGGTGCATGTTGCTGTACTTACGTCTGCTGTGCCACCCTACTTCAGATAGGTGACCTTCTTGTAGGTCCGCAGGTTCGGACCTTCCACGAGGAACAGATACAGACCCGTGGACACTTCACGACCATCGCTGTCACGTCCGTCCCACGTGATGTCGAACGTACCCGCCGCCAGTGTCTCGTTGACCAGCGTGCGTACCGCCTGTCCCTGGTCGTTGTACACGGTGACCTTCATATCCGTGGCCCACGGCAGCTCGAAGCGGATCGAGGTCTCGGGGTTGAAGGGGTTCGGGTAGGTATCGCTGACAGAGTAGGCATCGGGCGTCGCGCCCTCACGCTCCAGAACGGCCGTTGCCGGCGTGCCCAGAGCGACCCGCTTGTGGTCATAGGGCAACTGCACGACCGGGTAGCGGGAGAGGATGGCGAGGGGCACGTTGCCTTCATCGTCCGGCTGGGGCTCGGGGATGAAGTCGTTGGCTGCAGCCGCGTCGCCGAAGCCACCGACGGTCATGTAGACGCCGTCCCAGTCGCCGCCTTCATTGATGACGACATTGTACTGGGGCCACGAGAGCGGAATCTGCTTCGGCTCGAAGAAGAACAGACCGGAGCCGTCTTCCCCGAGCATGAAGCCGTTCTTCGTGTTGTCCGTGCCGGCCTCGATGTTGGTCACCCAACCGTAGTCGGTGGCGTAGAGGCTGTACTTGAAAGCCGGAGCTTCCGTGTGACCATAGGCCAGGTCGCCGAAAGAACCGTCGGCGAACACGCGAGAATCGCCGAAGCCGTCGCCGTTGCGGTTCATGTACTTGATGTTGCCATTGTAGTCCATGCGCATCGTCAACGACGTGTGGTGACCGGACATGGTCAGACCCGAGGGATCGGGATCGCCGTTGGCGTGACGTGCCAGCGTTCCCGGCCCACCGGAGCGATCGGACCCGTTGTTGTCATAGAGGAACAGATCCGTCAGATCCCACTCCTTGCCGGGAACAAAGGAAGCGTCGCCGACTTTCCAGGTTGCGATCTTGCTGACGGTACCGGAGACGCCTGCGGTGAAGAAGACCTCACCCTTCGACGGGTCGGTGGTGGATGCATACTGACGCCCGGGCAGGATGTCGCCCGTGTTCAGGATCCCGTTCACGGCGCCGTTGTCGACTCCCCAGTCCTCGTTCATCGTGATCTGGCGCGTCGCCCAGTCGTAGCTGAAGCGATAGAGCCAGCCCGTGCCGCCGCCGCGTGAATTGCCGATCCACTCGGTGCGTGCTGGATTCAGCGGTGTCGCCGAAATGATACCCGCGGGACAGCCCTCGCGATCGCCGCAGGCGTCGATCACAGCCTGGTTACCGACGAGATCGAAACCCTCGAGGTTGTCGATCCAGTCGTTCTCCATGTTGTTCACTTCACCGTCGGCGAAGTTGACGAACTCTCCACGCTGGGTGTTGAAATAGATCGTCTTGCCGCTGCCGAACTGGCGGGCGGCAACACCGACCACGTGCGGCGTCGCTTCGTCGTCGAAGGCGGCCAGGAAGAGATCATAGGAACCGGCGGGGACAACATCGCCGGCCATGTTCCGACCGTTCCAGGAGATAACATTGGCGCCCTCACCGAAACGCTCACCCGGTGACTTGAAGACGAGAACATCGACGCCGTCAAAGACATGCCAACCGGCTCCGGCATGTTCCGGATCGGCGTACGGCCCGGGACCCTCACCCGCGATCGTGAAAGGGGCCTTGTGACCCGCAGTATAGATGATCAACCACACCGTGGCGCCGGAACCCTCCAGGGTGAAAGGCACGTCGAGACCGGAACCATCGAAGGCGTACCCGCTGATCGGCGCCAGTCCGGAAATGCTCAACGTGTTGGGCTTGCCGCCGCTGGTCAGATCCGCGAGTTGAACGTTCGGATCACCGATATGAAGAAACTGGGCGCTCGCCGTCCCGACTGTCAGGACGAGAACTGCCAGTACCGCCGTTATCCTTCTGGTCATGAGATCTGTCTCCTGATTGTGAAGGATGGAATGAGGTTGAATCCGGCACTTCGCCGGGGATATTACGTTGCGACCGCGAACTCTAGTCCCGGTTGAGGGCATCGTCAAGGACAAGTCCAAACTTTTTTCTCCGTGTCCCGCCACGAATCATGAGCACCCGTGATTCTCGGTTGATCCCGTAAGATATTGTTTCTATTAGTGGCAAGCTTTTCACGTGTCCCGTCGGATGACGACGACGAACACACGGTGCCAGCTGGTGCGGCCGTCGTACACATCCAGTCCTTCGTCCACCTCGGGCTGAATCACTCCGTCGATGTCGGTGGCCCTGACGTTGATGTAGTAGTCGGCCGTGGACGGGATGGCCCATTCGAACGTCCAGGTGACCCATACGTTCGGCAGGCTTCGCGACGTGATCGTCGCATCGGCCCAGGACCGACCGTCATCCGTGCTCACCTCCACACGTTTCAGCGTCCGTTCGCCCGCCATGGCGATTCCGTGAATCGTGTAGCTGTCTCCCGATGCGCCGCGCACCGTTTCTGGCGAGAAGGCCCCGCCGCCGCTGGCCGTGTCTGTGGTGTCGTCCCACGTCGACAGCGGCGCATCGATGCGGGAATTCACTGTGGCGACGGCTTCATCCGACCATTTGACCTGCTGGTCTTCCGGCTTCCTCTCCCAGTATCCGAGGTAGGCCTCGTCGATCAACTCTATACGGGTGATCCACTTGGGCATCTTCTGTCCGTAGTGGCCGGGATTGATCAGGCGCAGGGGAAATCCGTGCCGCGCCGGCAGGGGCTCGCCGTTCATCTCCCAGGCGAGAATCACCTCGTCTCGCAGCGCCCGCTCGAGCGGAATCGAGGTGGAGTACCCGTCGAAGCTGTGGAGCTTCACGCGGGTCGCTTCGCTGCGGATCCCGGCCATGTCGAGAACGTGTGACAACGTCGTGCCCCCCCACTCGGCGTTGCCCACCAGGGGACCGCCGCTCCAGTTGCCGATGCACTGCATCGTCATCATCTGCCGTCGCAGCGGCAGGGCGGTGATCTGCTCATAGGACAGGCCCGTCAGCTCCTCCCCTACCAGGCCGCCGACACGCAGGTGCCAGTTGTCGACGGCGAGTTCCGGATCATAGGAATTGCCCAGGTAGGATTGCAGGTAGAAGCGGTCGTTCGGTGTGATTGGCGGCAAGGGCAGGTCGTCCAGGTCCGGATCGATCCCTGGCGCCGTGGGCGCACCCTTGACCTGTACCTGATGGCTGTCGCATCCCCAGACGGGCAGGATCGCTGACACGAGGGCGACCGCTCCCGACTTGATGAACTTCCGCCTGTCAGGTACGGGTACACTCCTCGTGGTGAATCGCATCTGCGCCTCCATGGCGACTGACTCGCGCACCGACTTCTTCAGATGAGCCGCCCCAGCTTCTCGATCGCTGCCGACTCCCGCTCCGACTTCCTTAATGTTGTGGCGACGAGGTCCTGCGCCAGCCTCTCCTGATCGCGAGCCGACACGTCGATCGCCTTCTTCACCCAGTCGGAGCGGATCCCGCCGGCGCCCGCGAAGGCACCCGCCACCGCTCCCGCCATCGACGCGATCGTATCGGCGTCACGGCCGAAGTTGGCGCCGTAGATCACACACTTCTCCACGTCACCATCGGCCAGCCAGATCAGCGCCAGCGTGATGGGTACGGTTTCCCGACTGTCGCAGGTGATGCGCTGGAAGAACCGCTGCCCCTGTCCGTAGACATCCGCGCGGAAGGCCTTGTACTCGCCCCGGGTGCGGGCGATCTCCATGATGTCGCCGATCACCTGGCGCATGGGTTCTCCGCTCCAGGGCAGGATCGCCCCGATGGCGGCCGCCACGATCGAGTCGCGGTCGGCACCGGGATCGCAGGCTGCGGCCACAGCCGCGGCCATGGCGGCAGCGCCATCCTGGCAGAACCCCACATCGTATTGGTGAATCAGACCGGCGAGGCCGTACGCCTGGGCCGCCGCCGTCGTCGGGTTGCAGGCGTTGACGATACCCACCGGCGAGATACACATGGCCGAGCTCGAACTGGGCATGTTGCCCAGGGCTGCCATCCGCGGCGTCGAGTGGAGCTTGAGCTTTGCCGCCGTGTGCAGCACGGACTGGAAGAACTTGCCGACCTTCGGCCCGAAGATCTCGCCGGACTGCTCGCGCCATTGTCGCGCCCAGTCGTCGAGGGTGGCGTAGCCGTCGGTGGCGATCAGGGCGTCCGCCAACAGAACCTTCATGACGGTGTCATCGGTACCGTCACAGTCGAAGTCGTCGACCCAGCCGAATCGTTCCTCGATGGCCTCGTACGTCATGTTCTCGGTAGGCGTACCGATGGCGTCACCGATGAGCCCCCCCAGCAGACAGCCAAGCGTCCTGTCGAACAAGGGCGTTGTTCCAGCCATCAGCGCAAGGTGCTTGCCCAGTGCTCGGCACGCTGGTCTTCGTGCCGCATGCGCCAGCGCAGCAGTCGCTGACTCATCTCCAGCAGCGTCGCCTGATACTCCGGCCGCCCGGCCACGTCCGTCAGCTCGTCCGGGTCAACCTCCAGGTCGAACAGGATCGGCGGCAGCCCCGGGTCGGCGAACTGCACCAGCTTGTGCCGCTTGTCGCGAACCACCCAGAGCAGATGCTCGTCCGGGTCGGTGGCCCCCTGCCCAAGAGCGCCCTGTCGATAGTCGAACTCGTAGTGGATCTCCTGCCGCGCGTCGAAGGGTTCGTCCCCACGGATCAGCGACAGCATGCTGCGTCCCTGGAACCGATCCGGGATGGCGAGACCCAGCCAGTCCATGATCGTCGGCGACGAGTCGATGGCGGCAACGAACTCGCCGCGCACCTGTCCGCGGGTGGCGTCGGCCGCCGCCGTCGGGTCACGGATGATCCAGGGAATGCGCATGCCGCCGTCGTAGAACATGCCTTTTCCCGTCAGATAGTGGTCGCCGAGATGCTCAGCGTGATCGGCGGAGAAGATGATCAGCGTGTCATCCCACTGCCCTGACGCTTCCAGAGCCGCAAACAGCCTACCCAGGTTGTCGTCCACCTCGGTGATCATGCCGTAGTAGCAGGCCCTGTACTCCCGCAGGTGCGGATCATCCCGCAGTTGGTCGGGTCCAACCCCGCGCAGGAACGGGTGCGTGGGCGAAAGTTCAGCATCGTTGCGCGCCGCCAGCGGCATACTCGCCGGGTCGTACATGTCGTGGTACGGCGCGCAGCAGACATTCGGTGGATGGGGCTTGATGTAGTTCAGGCTGAGGACCCAGCCGTGGTCGGAACCCGCCCCCCCTCTCTCCTTCACGTAGTCGATGGCGCGATCGGTGACATAGGCACATTCGGAGTGTTCGGCCTGATACCTGGCGGCAAAGTGCTGCGGCAGGTGTTCACCCACCCCCTCGGCCGGCACATCCGGCTGGTGGATGGCGGCATGGTTCAACAGCTCTTCGGGATACCCCTGTTCGCCAAGCCAGGCGAAGTACTGCTCGCTGTCGTATTCGTGGTAGTAGACCTCCTCGAATCCGGGCAGGCAGTTGTCGTAGGTGAGTCGATGACGCCGCTCGTCGTCGTCGGCCAGGATGGCCGGATCCGGTGTGTAGTCGTTGTAGCCGATGAGCCCCGGATTCCAGCCGGCATCCCGCAGATGCTGTGGCAGGCTCTCGTGGGCATCGCGCAACGGCGTGTGGTTGTTGACAGCCCGCGTCGAGCACATGTAGCGGCTCGTATAGATACACATGCGTGAGGGACCACAGGGCGCCGCCTGGTTGAAGGCGTGGGTAAAGGAGACCCCCTCCCTCGCCAGTCGGTCCAGGTTGGGAGTACGGATGATCTCGTTGCCAAGATGGCCGAGGCAGTCGGACCGAAACTGGTCGGCGAGAACGAACAGGACATTCATGGGCATCAGCCTCTCAGGGACTGTGATCTGGCGCAGGTCGTGTCCTGCGGTTCACCAGGCCGGACTGTGCCGCCACGTTCTTCAGCCAGCGGTTGTGGGAACGAACCAGAGAGCGCATGCGGTCGGTTTGCTCTTCGACCACGTTCGTGCGCTCTCCGGGATCGGTAGCCAGATCACTGAGCCAGTTCTCTTCCGGGTTCGAATGCAGCTTCCAGCGGCCCTCACGCACGGCGAAGCTGCCATCGTAGTGCACCCAGTGCAGTTGCTCGTGCGGCGGTGGCGCCTCGTCGGAGGCCAGCACCCCCGCCAGACTGCGACCGTCGATGGGTCGGTCGTCTGGTAGTGGCACGTCGCAGAACTCGGCCATCGTCGGCAGCCAGTCCATGGCGATTGCTGGCTGGTGACGGACCTGGCCTGCGGGGATCCGCCCCGGACAGCTGGCGATACAGGGTACGCGGATCCCGCCTTCCCACAGGGTTTCCTTGTGGCCGCTGTACGGCCCGGCGCTGCCGCCCCCGCCAAAAGCGCGTGGCTCGGTGGAGTGGCCGTGATCACTGAGGAATATCACGAGCGTTCGATCGGACTGTCCATTCGCTTCGACGGCGGCCAGCACACGCCCCACACATTCATCCAGCGTCGTCAGGTACGCACCGTAGAGCACCCGCCGCTTGTCGTCGATCCCTTTGCTCTCGTAGAGCTCGCGGTGTTCCCGGCGGGGTTGCACCGGATAGTGCGGGATGGCGAAGGGCAGATAGAGGAAGTACGGATCATCACCCGCCCTGTCGATGAAGCTCGTCGCCTCGTCGACGAGCAGATCCGGCAGGTATTCACCAGGGCGCTGGACGGGTTCACCGTTGCGCTCCAGCACGTGGCGGTTGACCCCTTCGACATAGAAGAAGTGCGAATAGGCATCGAGTGTGCCGGTTCTATGGCCGAAGAACTCGTCGAAGCCCTGGGCGTTGGGACTCATCTCGGGAGTGGATCCCAGGTGCCACTTGCCGAACAGGGCGGTGCGGTAACCGGCGCGCCGGAACAGCTCCGCCGCCGTGATCTCATCCGGCTTGAGACCATTGCCTGGAAGCAGCCCTCGCGGGTAGTCCCGACCGGTGAGCAGCGACACCCGCGAGGGCATACAGATGGGCGCGTTGGCGTAGAAGTTGGTGAAGCGCACACCGGATGCGGCCAGTCGATCCAGGTTCGGCGTCTCCAGATCGTCGGAGCCGTAGCATCCCAGGTCGACACTGCCCTGATCATCGGACAGAATCAGAATGACATTCAACCGCTCGCTCAACTGGCAGCCCTTCCCCTCGTTGGTCAGTTCGGTGTCTCGTCCAACCTATGGCTCGCCGTCAGCCGAGTCTACCGGTGATGTCCGGGAAGCGCTAGGTTGTCACACACCATGACACCTCGCTACTGTCTCGCCCTCCTTCTCTGCTTCGCCGGCTGCGCCTCAACCCGGGTCACTGGCGGACTGGTCCCTGTTCCCACAGACCTGCCCTCCCGCTTCGGCGTCGTCGGTGTCCGTGCCCATGCGGTGGACGAAACGCTCCTCGTATCCAAGGTGCGACTTCACAGTCCGGCTGCACACGCAGGCCTGCGGGCCGGTGATCGCATCCTCGGTGCTTCGGGCGTCCGCCTGACCGACGCCGATCAGTTGAGCCGTTTCGTGCAGAGCCACGCACCTGGCGACTCGGTCCTGTTCCACGTCCTGCGCGGGGGCAGAATGCTGGATCTTCCCGGCCAGGTCACCGATCGCAGGCACCTGTACTCCCTGATGACGGAGAGTGGGGCACCACCGCCTCCAATTGCCGACAGACACCGTGCCTGGGACGCCACTCACGGGACTGTCGAGGCGCCGGCCCGACGGTTGATCGAACAGCAGCAGGCCGTGGGGGTTCTCGATACGCTCGTCGGGGCGTTCGCCACGGAACTGTCCCGCTATGGCGCCGATGGCCGCCTCGCCGATGCCGACTTCATTCTCCGGCGGCCATTGAAGGCGCCGGACGCAGCTCGCGCTATCAGTCAGGCCTTCGCGCCCAGTCTCGGCCTGGGCGACCACCTGATGGCCGCCGCAACCCATCTCGACCTCGACGTATCGCCGCGGTCCACCCGCGAATCACCGGAGGACCTCGCCAGCCTGCTTCTCTCCCCCGTGCAGACGGCGGCACGACATATAGATCTCGCCCTCGAGAGGCTGTCCGAGACCGAGCGCCAGCAGCTGCGCCAGGGGGCCGATCCCCTGTTGCGACGCTTCGACCGCTCCTTCTACCTCGACGAGGGCGACAGCGCCGAGACGGAAGCTCACCTGCGCACGTTGCGGTTGGCCAAACGGGTCGATGTCGCCCAGCTGTTGCAGGCCGCCCTCGCTCTCAGCCCCCTGACCGAGTCGCAGACGCTGGAACGGATCGACACCGCGGCCCGCGCCCTGCCACGCCAGACCGGAGACCCGCCGGTGGCCTTCGAGGGCCGTTTTCTGCATGCCGAGAAGACAGAGTGGGGCTGGTTTCTCGTCGGTGACACCACGGCCAATGTCTACAGCGGCCCCGCGGCCCTCATCCTCGACCTCGGCGGCGATGACACCTACCTGGCCGGACCCGGCGCGCCTGTCGACTCGCCCGTCAGCGTCGTCATCGACCTGGCGGGAAATGATCGCTACATCGGCGGTCGCACCGGCTCTCTCGGCGCCGGGCTGCTGGGTGTGGGCCTGCTCGTCGACAACGCCGGCGACGACAGCTATTCCGGCGATGCCCTGACCCAGGGCGCGGCTTTCTGTGGTGTGGGGATGCTCTGGGATGCCGGGGGCGACGACACCTATCTGGCCCAGCACAGCGCCCAGGGCGCCGGCTTCTTCGGTGCCGGCCTGCTCGTTGATCTCGCCGGCGATGATCTGTTGTCGTCAGGCCAGTTCGGCCAGGGCCTCGGAGGTGCCCACGGCCTGGGTCTGGTCCTCGACGGGGGCGGCCGGGACCGGTACCTGGCGGACCTGAAGGTGCCTTCCGGGTACGGCACGCCCGGCGTCTACAATGGCTGGTCCCAGGGCGTCGGTGTCGGCTTCCGCGGTTTCGCCGCCGGTGGATTGGGATTGCTCATCTCTGCCGGTGACGGAGCCGATGTCTACCAGGCGGGGGACTTCTCTCAGGGAACGGGCTACTTCTTCGGCCTCGGGATCCTGGCCGATGCCGGGGGTCACGACAACTACCGGGGGGCCCGGTATGCCCAGGGCGCCGCCGCCCATCAGGCCGCCGGATTCCTTCTCGACGACTTTGGCAACGATGTCTATCACGGGTCGGTGGCGGCCAATCAGGGGGCGGCCTGGGACGCCGCCGTGGCCGTTCTCATCGACCTGGCCGGCCACGACAGTTACACCGGCGGCGGCCTGTCGCAGGGGGCGTCAGCCATGAATGGTGTGGGTTGGCTCTACGATCTGGCCGGCGATGACACGTACCAGACCACCGCGGGACAGGGCGACGGCGGCAGCACCCGTTACTGGGGTGGCAGAGGGGCGCTGAACGTGGGAATGCTGCTCGATGCCGGGGGCCAGGACGACTACAGCCGCGCCGACCGCCGGGATGGGGTCGAGGCGCGGGATTCCCGGTTGGGACTTTTCAGCGATCGCTGACTGGTGCGACGACCGACTCCGAGTCAGTTCGTCAGATTGAGCAGATCAGGCGGCGCTGGCACGCAGTGCGTGGCGTACCGTACGGCTGACGATGCGCGTGGCGGCGTTGTCGAGCTCAACCGCCATGACGTCGATCTTGTTCATGAAGAAGTTGTAGGCCCACAACGCCGGGATGGCGACGAACAGGCCGATGACGGTCGTCACCAGGGCCTCGGAAATACCGCCTGACACGGTGGCCAGTCCACCCGATCCGGTCTCGGCGATGCCGCGGAAGGCGGAGATAAGGCCGGTCACCGTACCGAAGAGGCCGAGAAACGGTGCCACACCCGAAATCGTCGCCATGCCGCTGAGGCGGGAGCGCAGATTGAGAATGGCCACGTCGAGCTGGCGGCTTACCGACTCGTCTACGGCCTCGACGACGACGGCCTCTGGTTGACCATCGCTCTGCAGCGACTCGAATTCCTGCAGACCCGCTTCGACGATGGCAGCCAGAGAGTTGTTGCCCGCCTCGCCGGCGGTCCGGGCCGCGCTGAGGATCTGGCCGGCATCGGTGCTGGACCCCAGCTGATCGGACAGGTCACTCGAGCCTTGACCGTTGGTGCGCAACGCCACGAAGCGGTCCACCATGACCACGTATGAATAGATGGAGAGGGCGATGAGGACGAGCACGACCACCTTGCCGGTGATCGCCATCGAGCCCCAGAGTTCACTGACCAATTCCATCACTTTTCCCCTTGCTCAGTTCCGAATCGCTGCTGTGAGAGTTCCAGATAATAAGGTAAGGCAGGGCGGCCACACAACCCACCCGCCGATGGAGCCCCCGTGAACGCCGGTCACGCTCTCCGGGTCAGTCGCCGCAATTGCGCCGCTGCCAGCCGCAGGACCTCCCGGTCGTCACAGGTGTTGATCGCCTTGCCCTCGAACACGACGGACAGGGTGCCATTGAACCCGACGTCGGCCAGCGTGGCATAGATGCGCTCGTAATCGAGCCATTCTTCGGCCCCCGAGTCGATCTTGTAGAACTTGGCGCGCACGTGGACCGCGTGGGCGGCGGTCTGCTCCATGAAGCGATAGATATCGATCTCCGGATCGGGGACACCCCCGTTACGCCCTGGTGAACCGACCCATTGCCCGGTGTCCAGGATGAAGGCGAAATTGTCCCGGGTCACCTCCTCCAGAAGGCGCAGAACACCGTCGCCGGTACACGGGTGATTCTGCAGCCCCACGGCGATACCGCGTCCGGTGGCGTAGTCACAGACCTCCTGAAAGCACTCCACCTCACGCTGGCGCGCACTGGAGCTGTCGGGCGTTTCGCCGCAGAAGCTGCGCACCATGGGTGCTCCCAGGCTGACGGCGATATCTATGTCCTTCCGGACCTGATCCATCTTCTGCGTCAGTTCCTCTTCGGTGCCGACGAAATGCCCGACGGTGGCCAGGTAGCCGATGCTCAGGCCCTGGCGCAGGCAACTCAGCTTCGTCTTCAGCAGATAGTCCGAATCGTGGTCGTGAAAGCCGACATCGCTGCGCAGATCGATCACATCCAGACGCAGTTCGGCCGCCAGGTCGATGAAGCTCTCGATGTCGGGCAGGGCGGCTGGATCCTTGCCGAACATGGATGCGTAGAGGCCGACTTTCATAGTCGCCAATCAAACTCGCCCTGGCCGCATAGACAAGGCGTAGCGGCTGGTTCATCTTACCGCCATGTCCTCCCATCGAATCAAGTCCGTCGACATCATCCCCATCTTTCCGCGACTGGCCTCCCGCTATGCCACTCGGGTTGTCGACATGTACGGCATCGAGGCACGCCTCATCTGCCGCATCGAAACCGACAGCGGCCTGGTGGGCTGGGGCGATCAGCGTGTGCGACCGTGGTTCGTCGTTGCCGACGACATGGGCCAGGACCTGGTGGGCGCCGACCCCTTCGACTTCGTCAACAGCAACCAGTCCGGCGGCCTCAACACCGCCCTCTACGACCTGCTGGGCAAGTGCCTGGAGATCCCCGCCTGGAAGCTGATGGGGCCCAAACGCCGGGACTGGGTGCAGGTGGCGGCCTGGACCCGTCCCGCCTCACCCGAGCAGTTCGCCGCCGAGATCCAGCGCGCCGCCGGGCAGGGGTATCGGGTGTTCAAGATTCACACCTGCAGTCATCACGACGTCTTCGAGCAGACCCGCGCTGCCGAAGCCGTGGCACCGGATGGCTTCCGCATCCACTACGACTTCAATCACAGTCGCTCGCTGGGAGCGGTGCTGCCCATCGTCGCCGAACTCGAGCGCCACCACCCCATCGTCGGCTGGATCGAGGATCCCCTCGTGCGCTCCGACATCGAGGGCTGGCGCGCCCTGCGTCAGCAGACACGAATCCCCATCATCCTGCACGGCACCCCCATGGGCGGCATGCAGGAATACAAACACGACATGGCCGATGTTTTCATGATCGGCGGCTCCATGTTCGATACGATGTCGGCCGGCCTGGCTCTGGCCCGTGCCAATCTGCAGGTCATCCTGCAGCACGAGTCGGGCACCCTCGGCAAAGCCATGGCCATGCACATGGCGGCCGTGCTGCCCACCCACACGGCGCACTCGATCAACCTCGACGACCAGTACGAAGAGGATGTGACGACGGCACGACTTCCCGTTGTCGATGGTTCCTCGCCGGTGCCGGACGGAATCGGCCTGGGATACGACGTTGACGAATCCGCCGTGCAACGGCTGTCGCAGCAGAAGCTGACCGAACCGCCGCGCCACATCGGCATTCTGCACATGGGTGATGACTCCACCTGGTATGGCAAGGGCTACGTGTCCCCCCGCACGGTGACCGGCACGGAGGAGGCCGGCGTACGCGGCTTCCGCTCTGAGCTGTGGGAGGATGACGGCACGAGCGAATTCGAAGCCATGTTCGAGCGCGTCGAGAAGGAAGGAAGAGTGCGCGGCGCATGAGCACTGCCTCTGTTCCCCGGGTCGCCGTCGTCGGCATGGGAGGATATGCCACCCATCATCGAAATGCCCTCCGCCGGGTCGTCGAGGCGGGCGCCGCCATTCATGCCGCTCAGGTGGCTCCCCCCATCGATCACGAGCCTTTCGCCGAAGACCTGAGATCTCTGCGCGACACGGGCACCGCCATCTACGACAGCCTGAGGGAACTGCTCGCCGCAGAGCGCACGACTCTGGACCTGATCTGTGTGCCCACCGGGATCCCCCTGCATCGCGTCATGACGACTTCCGTCCTCGAAGCGGGCTGCAATGTGATGGTCGAGAAACCGGCCGCCGGTTCCGTCCAGGACGTGGACGCCATGATCCGCGCCCGTGACGCCGCCGGCAGGCAGGCCTTCGTCGGTTTCCAGCACATCTTCTATCCCGCTACGCACCGGCTGAAGGCGGAACTGCTGTCCGGACGCTTCGGGCGGGTCCAGCGAGTGCGCGGCTTCGGTTGCTGGCCGCGGCCCGCCGCCTACTACGAGCGCAATGCCTGGGCTGGTGAGCTGGCCATCGGTGACACCTGGGTCCTCGACGGACCGCACAACAACGCCCTGGCCCACTCGGTGAACCTCATGTGTTTTCTCGCTGGCGGCGCGGCGGGGGCCTCGGCTCAACCCACAGCGATCCGCGCCGAACTCTACCGCGCCAAGCCGATCCGGACCGCGGACACCGTCTGCCTGCAGGCGCAGACGGCTGAAGGGGTAGAGATCTTCTTCGCTGTCAGCCACTCGACGGAGGAGAATCTCAAACCCGGCTTCGCCATCGACACCGACGACGCTGTGCTCGACGTCGGCTTCGACCTGGCCGTCACGGTGCGCTGGAAGGATGGCAGGCCGGACGAGGCGAAGTCCGCAATCGGAATCGCCGAGGCGTCTTCGGTGGAAGGCGCCATCCGCCGTCTCGCCGGGGATCAGGAGATGCCGGTCTGCGAACTCGAGGTGGCCCGGGCGCAGACGCTGTGCACCTGCGGCTCCTTCGAGTCCTCTGCAGTACACGGTCTTCCCGCGGACCTGCGGGTGAGCGGGCCCGACGATGCCATCGCCATCGACGGTATGAGCGCCGCCGTGCAGACCGCCTTTGCCACGGGCAGGTCTTTCAGCGACCTCGGCCTCGACTGGGCGGTTCCCGGCGACGAGATCGACCTGGTCGACTACGGTTACTTCCCCACCTACCGGGACGTGTCGCGATGAATTGAGGAATCCGGGTCTCGCAGGTTGGCTGTGGCCGTCTGCGCTTCAGCCTGGGACATCCGCCCCGGGCGCAGACGCACCTGGGCCACCTGGCCCCGCAGAGCCCCACTCCCACCCTCCAGTTCTCCTACCGTCATCTCGCGTGTCGGTGCCACCGCCGGCCCTCGCCCCGCCTGACGGGCAACACACTCACCGTCAATCCATAACTCGGCTCCGTCGTCACTGTCGTAGATCCCGGCCACATGATGCCAGCCGGCCCCGAAGGTCGCGTGCGCCTGAACGCAGACGAGACCCTCTCTGCAGTTGACGAGAAACGCCGGACCCGGCACCGATCCACCGAGACCACCGTTGTGGCCGCAGTCCATCCAGCGCAGCTGGAAGCTCGAATCCGGCGCGGCCGTATCCAGGCGAAGCACCTGCCCGTGAGCCCGGATCTCACCTGACGGATCGTTGCGCCTCCAGGGCGCCATGTAGAGGAAGCGACCGTCAAAGGCACCGCCGTTGAATCCGCCCGGATTCGGTGGCGCCAGGGCTTTTCCGTCCGTCGCCTGCCACGATTCTGTTCCCGTGAACGGCCGTGTCGTGTCGTAGCGCAGGAGCCGGGCATGAAAGCCGTCCGTCGTCGACTCACCATCCCAGAACGGGATGAAGGTCACCCAGCGGCCGTCGAAAGAAGCGCCGTCGTAGCCGCAGCACTCGAGCCCATCGACGTTGCCAGGAGTGCAGGCCGTCCAGCTGTCGGCATCGACGAAGGAAAGCGCTGTATCGTATCGCACCACCGTGCCATGAGCGTAGGGCACGAAATAGACGAACTGCCCATCGAACACGGCCCCCACGCAGGCACCGAAGCCAGGCAACAGGGACGTGTCGAAGGCCTCCCAGGCCCTGTCATCCTGGAAATCGTCACCCGGATCGTAGCGCAGGACGGGACCACCGGTAAGCGGCGCGAAGAACACATGTCGTCCGTCATACACGGCGCCATCGTAGCACCGACAGTCGAGGCCATCCGTAGTGCTGGCGTCGTGCCAGACCCAGCTGCTCTCATCACGAAAGTCCGCCTCCGTGTCCAGCCGCAGCACACAGCCGCTGGAACCGTCTTCCTGATGCATGCCCGGAGCGAAGTAGGCGAAGTGACCATCGAAGGCGGCGCCCTGGCAGGAGATCGGTTGCCCTGCATCGTGGGCCGACCAGCTGCCCTCGTCGGTAAACTCACCCGCTGTGTCCAGGCGCAGCACGCGGCTGTGCAGCGTCTCGCCATCGAAGCGCGGCACGTAGTAGACGTAACGGCCGTCGAACACGGCGCCGTAGTATCCCGTTGTCGTGAGACCGTCGGTGCTGGACGCGTCGTAGGCCTGCCATGCTCTGGGGTCGTCGAAAGCCTGGTGGGTGTCGTAGCGTAGGGCATGGCCGTGCCGACCGTCGTCGTTGCACTGCGGTGCGAAGTAGACGAAACGCCCATCAGAAATGGCACCGAAGAACCCTTGCGTCGGTAGTCCACCGACATGACCGGCGTCGTAGGTAGCGAATTTGTTTGGGTGTGCTGCGAAATCCCAACTGGCGGCGATGACCTGGACTGCCTCCGGGCGAGACTCGTCGACGTGGATCCAGCCTTCCACCGAGAAGGTGGTTCCGTCTGTCGGGGTCAGGTCTTGTGCCAGTGGAAGCGCCATGCAGTTGGCAGCGTGGAAGGAGAGGCGGACGACTCGGTTCTGCGTCAGCCGCTGCCCAGCCGATACTGAATGAATGCGACGAGGATCGCCGCCAGCACGCCGGTGAACCCGATCATGGCCATCAGGCTGTGCCTGATATCCTGCCGCAGATCGCTCAACTGCTGGGCCATCTCCTTGCGAAAGTCAGTCGCCTCCGAGCGCACCTCGCCGAACTGCCGTGCCACTTCCGTGCGAAAGTCAGTCGCCTCCGAACGCACGTCAGCGAACTGCCGCGCCACTTCCGTGCGAAAGTCAGTCGCCTCTGAGCGCATCTCGGCGAACTGCCTTGCCGTGTCTGAACGCATCTCAGCGAACTGTCGTGCCGTGTCTGAGCGCATCTCGGCGAACTGCCGCGCCATTTCCTTGCGGTCGTCTGCCGCTTCCGCACGCACCTCAGCAAACTGCTGCGCCATCTCCTTGCGGGAATCGCTGGCTTCTGAGCGGAGTTCACGGATGTCCTGCCGGACCTCCTGAACGTCCATGCGTAGTGCGATCCAGTGCATCTCTTCCGGCTGCGGTTGGGAAGGTTGGGAGTCAGCCATCGTCCTCTCCTGAAGATAGAAGTGCGCCTCGAGGATGACCAACCCTGCATTCCCATCATGTATCGAATCCCAACGTTCGTTATTCGTCCCCTGCTCCGTCTTCGACGACAAAACCATCCAGCCAGCTGATATAGGTCAGGAATGTATCAGACAGGCCTTCGCGATGGAGGTGCTCACGAGTCACCGGCACTTCGACGGGAGTAAAGTTCGGATCGTTCTGATACTGATTCGGGAAGTCGTGGTGCAACATGGCGGCGCGGCCCAACATGATCCAATCGGCTCCTGCCGCAAGTGCACTCTCCGCTTTCTGCGGAGTCCTGATATCCCCCGTCACGCCTAGTTTCACGCCGCCGCGATCCAAATCGGTGAAGTAGGACATCAACGTCCGGCCTTTGAACTCCTCTTCTTCTGGCTCCTTATCTACATCCCACAGAGACATGTCCAGAAAGTCGATCTCACCCTCGTGCATCAGCCGCTGTGCGACCTCAACCACCTCACCCAATCGCATACCAAACCGCTCGGGTGACAGACGAACACCCACGCTGAAGTCTGAACCGCACTGCCGGCGGATCCCCGCGAGAATGTCAAGCAGTACGCGGCTTCTGTTTTCCAGAGTGCCGCCGTATTGATCGGATCGCTGGTTGATCTCCGCACTCAGGAACTGAGTGATGATGTAGCCGTGGGCACCGTGGATTTCGACGCCGTGAAAACCGGCTTGCTCACAGCGAACTGCGGCGGCAATGAAGTCCTCAACCAGGTTCTCCACTTCTCTCGTGGTCAGCGCCCGGGCCTTGGTCTCTGCATCATCAGATGGGCAGACCGGCGTCTCGCCAATCAGCTCAACCGGCGAACGCATACCCCCGTGGTGTATCTGAACAATGGCGACGCTGTCGTGGGCCTTGATGCCCGCAGCCAGGCGAGTCAACCCCGGGAGATGAGCATCGGAGAACACTCCCAGTTGACCTGGAAAGCCCTGCCCGATGGCCTGCACATGTGCGGCGCAGGTCATGGTGAGGCCAAAGCCGCCTTCAGCCCGCATTGTGAGCCACTTGTATTCCTCATCGGCGAGCACGCCGTCGTCACGACTTTGCGTATTGGTCAATGGTGCCAGCGCGAATCGGTTCTTCATGCTGGGACCTCGGGTAAAACTCAAAGGGTAAAAGAGCTTGCTCATATTCCCTGTTCTGGTGTATGAAGGACTGGATGGGCTGGCGAGATCGTGACGACTGCCTGGATGGTGTGGATCAAGCCCGGTGTCGGACGAAACCCGGACCTACGTTCTCTCGCGGCAGAAGCGCTCCTATCAGCGTACCAGAGTCGCGCGGCCCGCGCATCATCCACAGCCTCAGGGTGAAACTCGACGTCGAGGGGCATCAGCCAGCTAAGATCTGGCGGCGAGCCTCCGGCCAGGGGATCGTCTGCAGCCGGCCAGCGTCCAGCTGTCGCAACCGGCGTTGAATCTCAGCATTCCAGTCTTGTTCTGCGGTTTCATCCACGGATTCGTCAAGACTGTCGAGGAGGCTGCCTGCCAGAGCGGCTCTAGCGCCTGGTGGCAGTTTGAGCGCCTGGTCGAGAACCTGATCTAGTTGGTCCGTCACCTGCATGCTCCCGGTTGCGGAACGACTGTCCTGTCAAAGGTGCATTGAGCGCCGCACCGACACAAACGCTCAAGCTTGTATGACCTGTCACCGCCCTCGGCGTAACACAGTTGATCCGGTCATCGGATCAACTGTGTTAGTTATGTCCCAGTGAACTGACGGGTCTCTGTCAGTTCCTCTCTTCCCTACTGTGACGACAAAATGCAATCGATGCTGTACAATCAAACCATCGACTGCACTTCTGCTCCTGGGGGGCCATGGCGAGCATAACCATCCGCAACCT
>DASCMS010000079.1:0-23488 GCA_036011085.1 Candidatus Latescibacterota bacterium | reverse complement strand
ATCAGTGCCGCACCTGGTTCGCTGCACGTCGATCTTAGCTATGGCGACGCGTTTGGCAACGTGACGGCCATCGATGTCAACGGCGACGATATGAAGGAACTCGTCGTCGGTACCTGCTGCGACGGTGCCGCAGATCGTGGGGCCGTGTACGTGCTATTCCTGACGTACGAGAACGGCAGCCTGCGTATCGAGAGCGAGGAGAAGATCAGCGCCAGCGATCCCGTCTTCGGTACGGCGATCGACCCTGGAGACAATTTCGGCTACCGGCCCTTCGGCATCGGCGACCTCGACGGCGACGGCCACGTCGAGATCGGTGTCGGCGCCTGGCGCGACGACGACGGCGGCACTGACCGCGGGGCCCTGTGGATCGTGTCTCTCCACGAAACCGGTCAGGCGCTGGCGCAACTGAAGATCAGCGACACGGCGGGGGGCTTCAGTGGGGGGCTCGCCAACGGTGACAACTTCGGAATTGGAGGCGCAGCCGTAGGTGACCTCAACGGGGACGGGCCGTCGATCTCGTCGTGGGCGCCAACAATGACGACGATGGCGGCACAAACCGAGGATCAGCATGGGTGCTGTACATGTCAGGTCGGCAGAGCATCGGCAGCTACGGGATTCTTGCCCTGCACAGCGCACTGCTGAAGAAGAACTCGGAAATCCACGACGGCTCGGTCGGTGTCAACGACTTCTCCCCGCCTCCGTATCAGTCAGATGGCGTCGAATTCGTCGTCGGCATCGGCTCCCGGACAGACGAGGACGTGCGACTTACGGGGCCGCAGGTGAAGGTGAAGTCGAATGCCATGATTGACGGGCTTCTGGCCTATCATGATCTGGTCTCGGTCGGCTCGGGCGTAGTGATTGGACAGGAGGCGCAACTCGCGGTACCGAACTGGCCGCTGTTCACGGAGGCGGAACTGCCAGAGTTCGTCAGCGGAGTACCGGGGACCGCAGTAATCGACGTGTCCCAGGGCGGGACAGAATCCCTGACTCCGGGAGCCTATGACCTTGTCAAGGTCCGCAAGAACGGCTCCCTGACCCTGGAAGCCGGTGAGTACTCCATCCGCGAGTTCGACGCTGGCGACTTCACGACGACGTATTTCGAAGGCCCTACCCAATTGCTAGTCAAGGAGCGTTTCCAGGTCTCGAAGCAGTCGGTCTTTGGTCCCGATCCGCAGTCACAGATCAGTGCCACCGACATACTCGTGTACGTGGAAGGCATCAATGGGATCAATGGCAACGTTGGCTCTACGCCGAAGGCGGCAAAGATCGGCCTCGGGGCGAGATTGCAGGCCAACGTGTATGCGCCGAACGGTACCGTCTACCTGCGGCAGAACTCGAACAGCACGGGTGCCTTCATCGGCAAGTGGGTGATCGTCGGTATCGGTGCCGAGGTCACCGGACGGAACGGCTGGACATCCGCTCCGGCGAGCAAGAGCCTTGCCCCTATACTGAGCGATCTAGCGGCAAGGATGAGTCCGAGGCAGGACCTGCAGCATGGCAGCTTCCCGAATCCGAGCAACCCGGCCACTCTGATACACTTCTCGGTCAATCAGCGCACCTCGGTGCGCCTGACCATCTACAACGCCTTGGGGCAGAGGGTGGCTACCCTCATGGACGACGTCGTCGAGTCGGGTCAGCACCGGGTGCGATGGGACGGTGTTGATGCCCGGGGACGTCACGTGGCGACAGGCGTGTATCTGTACCGGCTCGCGACGTTCGCCGGAGCCGCCACCGGCCGTATCGTGCTCATGCGCTGAACCCGAGGCGCGATTTCGGATTCGGCTCTCGTCTCATGGTGGGCGGCTTCAGCGCCGTGTCGGCCACTCCGGGGAGGTCGGTCAGCTTGCGGCCTGTGGTCGTCCACTGGTTGTTCCTCTCTCAGCTACCTGATGGGTTCCCGTTCTCGGACGCAGTTCCTTTCCTGACAGATCCAGGGTGATCAAGAGGGGCACTCCTATTTGGTGGGGATCAGACTGGCTCGAACATCGCGTGCCGTGCTGCAGCCCGATCACAGGTCAGCACCGCTTCGCAGCCGTCCGCAGTGGCGCAACGGGCGTTCAGCAGATCTGCAAGGTCCTGATGGCACTCACGCACCAGACGCCACCAGCCGATGCACGGCGTCGAGAGCTCTCACGCAGTGGGCATCCTCATGTGACGGCGTCGTCCATGGCCTCGACAGACATTGGGGCATCTTCGCGCGATGGGAGAGCAGTCCACGGGCTTGCGAGGCCGAGTTGGCCACCGGGCGAAGGATGGCTTCGCCCGACGCCTGGAGGACGAAGTCAATGCGGTCTCCTGCCCTCAGCCCCAGAGTGTCCCAATCGCTTTCGGGATCGTGACCTGTCCCTTGGTCGTCAGGGTCGCCTGACTCATTCCTTGCCTCCGATGATGTCCTACTACATACGAGTAAGGAACAGTGTTTGCGCAACACACTGGACTGTACGACACTCCAAAGTACACCCAGGGATTAGTCCCTAAACGACCAACAATACCCGCAAAGAGGTTCTACCCATGATGCGCAACCGACATCTGTCACGTCGCGAGTTCGTCGCCCGCATGAGTGCGGCCGCCGCCGCCCTGGCCGTGGGATGCGGCAGTGACTCCAACCCCCTGACGGGTGAAGTCGCTGACGGCGGCGTTCTGCCGACGCCGGATCCGTTGCCGCCCGGGATGGACGCCAGAGTCGCCACGGCGAACCTGACGGGATACGACACGGCCGCCTTGCGCACGACGCTGCGTGATATGGTGGACAGCCTCGGAGGGTTCGGCAACCTGGTCAGCGCTGGCGACAAGGTGGGCATCAAGCTGAATCTGACGGGGGGCTCGGGCAATGCGGAGAGCGTGCCGGGTCGGTTCGGTGAGCCCGCGGCCGAGCTGTTCTGGACCCACCCCGAGATCGTGCGCGTCGTCGGCGAGATGTTCAAGGATGCCGGTGCGGGTCGCATCGTGCTGATGGAGGCGATCTATGACGAGGGCTCGTTCTACAATTATGGCTTCGGTGAGGTGGCCGAGGCCCTGGACGCCGAGTTCGTCGACTTGAACGTGGTGGCGCCCTACTCTGAGTTCGCCCAGATGGAAGTTCCGGATCAGCTGGGCCGCTACGACAGCTATACAATGAACCGGGCCCTGCACGATCTGGACGTCTTCGTCTCGCTGCCCAAGGCCAAGCGCCATGCCAGCGCCGGTGTGACCCACGCCATGAAGAACCAGGTGGGGTCGATTCCACTCAGCTTCTACAACAGTGGGGCGGGGCACCGCGCCGATCTGCACGCCAGGGGAAACGCCACGCTGGTGCGCAACTTCCTCGACATCAACAAGATCCGGCCGATCCACTTCTCGGTGAACGACGCCATCAAGACGGCTGAACACGGGGAAGGGCCGTGGGTGCGTGGCTTTCGCACGGCCCGCTTCGATACGCTGATCGCGGGCATGGATCCGGTGGCGGTGGATTCGGTGTCCACGCAGGTCATGGGGTACGACCCGATGGCGGCGGACGAGGCCGGGCCCTTCGGCGACGATCTGGTGACGACGGACAACTATCTGCGCCTCGCCGAGGAAAGCAACATGGGCGTGCACGATCTGAGCCGGATTCAGGTCGTGGATGCGACGGTGTCGAGTCTCGTCTCGGGCTGACGGCTGTCTGCCTCGGCCGCAGCGTGCGGCTCACCGTTCGCCCTATCGCGTCGCCAGATCGCCACCCTTGCTCCGTCGGCGACGGACACGCTACCTTGCCTCCCCATGCCGAGCCCGGAGACCGAACGCGTTCAGCGTGAGCTTGCCGACCAGGGGTACATCGCTGATGCGGCCATCTCCATGTCGCTGCACCTGGCCCGAACCCTGAGAAAGCCATTGCTGGTGGAGGGGCCGGCCGGCGTGGGTAAAACCGAGATCGCCAAGGTTCTGGCCCGTGTCCTCGACACCGACCTCATCCGCCTGCAGTGCTACGAGGGCCTCGACACGAGCACCGCTCTCTACGAGTGGAATTACCAGCGCCAGCTGCTGCAGATCCGCATGGAGGAGGAGGAGAAAGGGCGCACCCTGGAGCAGAAGGAGGCCCACATCTTCTCCGAGGCCTTCCTCCTCAAGCGCCCGCTGCTGCAGGCGATCACCCATCATCGGTCACCCGTGCTGCTCATCGACGAGCTCGACCGGGCCGACGAGGAGTTCGAGAGCTTTCTCCTTGAGGTCCTCTCCGACTGGCAGATCAGCATCCCCGAGCTGGGTACCATCACGGCAACCCACATCCCGTACGTCATCGTCACGGGCAATCGCACGCGCGAGCTGTCCGACGCCCTGCGTCGTCGCTGCTTCTACCTCTGGATCGACTATCCGGACTTCGACAAGGAACTGACCATCGTTCGCGCCCACGTCGACGGCATCGATGCCGACCTGGCCGAGCAGATCTGCCGGTTCATGGCCGCCGCCCGTCAGCAGCAGCTCGAGAAACCCCCGGGCGTGGCCGAAACCCTCGACTGGGCCCGGGCCCTGGTGGCGCTCCATCGACATCACCTCGACCCGGCCACGGTGGAGGAAACCCTCGGCCTCGTGTTCAAGGACTACCACGATGTCACCCAGGTGAAGCAGTCGCTGGCCGAATTCCTCGAGTCGGTGGGCGTACGCTCCGCTCTGACCTCAACCGGGTGAGTTCACTCCCCGAAGACCTGGCGCTGCATGGAACCCTGAGCGCCAATGTGGTCGGCTTCTGCCGTCACCTGCGAAACAGTGGCCTCGGCATCGGCCCAGACGAGGCGGCCGAAGCGCTGGCCGCCCTCAGCCAAGTTGATGTGGGCGACGAAGTCCAGTTCCGCTCCGCCCTGCGTGTCTGTCTGGCCAAGAGCGTCAGGGAGCAACAGATATTCGACGATGGCTTCCACGCCTACTGGCGCGTGTGGGACCGCGCTGGTGAACTGAACCGCCCGAGGCCGGATGACGACACGGGGCCCGCGGCCAGACAGGAGGCTTTGCCGGTTCAGCTGACGCTCCGTCAGTGGCTGGACACCGGGGATGGCGCCGACGCCGAGGAGGAAGAGGAGACCGCCGGGTACAGTCCCATGGAGGCGATGACCCGCCGCGATTTTGCCGGTCTGCAGCCCGCCGAGATGGAGGACATGCAACGCGTCGTCGAGGAGCTCGCCCGGGCCCTGGCGCGTCGACTCAGCCGGCGCCGACGATCGGGGCGACGCGGACCCATCGATCTGCGCCGCACACTGCGCCGGAATCTGCGCCGAGGCGGCGAGCTGATGGATCTTGCCTTCCGCTCCCGTCGGCAACAGAAGCTGAAGCTCGTCGTGTTGTGTGACGTCAGCCGCTCGATGGATCTGTACAGCCGCTTTCTGCTGCAGTTTCTCTACGCCTTTGCTTCGGCCTATCGGCGGCTCGAGGTGTTCGGATTCAGCACCAGCATCCGACGGCTCACGGCCGCTCTGCGTGAAGGCGAATGGAGTCGCGTCCTCGACCGATTGTCACGCCACATGCCCGAGTGGTCGGGAGGTACACGGATCGGCGCCAGTCTGGCCGACTTTGCCGAGAACCACTCGGAGGCCCTCGTAGACGGCCGCACGGCGGTGATCATCCTCAGCGACGGCTGGGACACGGGTGATACGGAAACACTGTCGAGTGCCATGGCCCGAATCCGCCGACGTGCCTTTGCCGTGTTGTGGCTCAACCCCCTGATGGGCAACCCGGGGTTTCGCCCCGAAACCGAGGGCATGCGAGCCGCCCTGCCGCACATCGATCTGCTGGCGCCGGCCCACAACGCGGCGGCCCTGCGAGATCTGGCCACCAGCCTGGGCCGGCTGCAGCGCGGGGGGGTGATGCGCCGGCCGTACGCACGCCTGGCCGAGCCGAGTTTAGATTCCGAGCCGGCGTCCGAGTTTCCGTCGGAATCTCGATCCGAGTCCGGGGCCCGGATCGACCCGGACGTCCCGAGCTCCGCCAGAAACCTGCAGGCCCTGGCAGAGAAGCAGACCGCCAGAAGACGCTAAGACTGCCGCAGCTTGTGGTAGTCCTGCAGCGTGTCCACGTCGGTGAAGATGCCGTCGTCGTCGACCTCGACTTCCACGACAGACGCAGCGTACCGGGCGAGCAGGCCACCGGCACCGCGATCACCTTCCAGGGCCAGAAGCTGCTGGCGGAATCCGTGACTGAACAGCACGGGGTTGCCGCGACGTCCGCGAGAAACCGGCGCCACGATGGCGCTCGGATGGGCGGCGAAGGTGCTGCACATCCTGTTGATGGTGTCGGTGGTGACGCTGGGCATGTCGGCGAGGGCGAAGAGGATCCCGTTGGTTCCTTCGGGGGCGGCGCGTACACCGGTGGCGATGGACGTGGACAGCCCGTGGGCGAAGTCGGGATTGAGAACGACCTGCACTCCCGTCGGTGCAAGGGCGCACCTCACCTCGTCCGCCCGGTGACCGATCACGACGACGACCTTGTCGATTGCCGTGGCGAGCAGCCTGCGAACCGTGCCGACCACCATCGGCTCGTCAGCATCGCCCCAGGGCAGCAGCATCTTGCTGTCCTCTGCCGCCCCCAGGCGCGAGGAGCGGCCCGCTGCCAACAGTACAGCTGTGATCATCCAGCGCCGCGGCGGACGGCCACCACCTCGGCGAGGATGCTCAGGGCGATCTCTTCTGGAGATTCGGCGCCGATGTCGAGGCCCACGGGGCCATGGATGCGGGCGATTTCTTCGTCGGTGAAGCCAGCCTCGCCCAGGCGTTCGACTCGCGATGCCTGCGAACGTCGGCTTCCCAGGGCGCCGATGTAGGCCGCTGGCGAGCGCAGCAGATGATGGAGGGCTTCGTCGTCGATCTTCGGATCATGGGTGAGCAGGACGGCATGGGTCCCCTCGTCGACGCGCCAGGTCTCGAAGAACTTCGCCGGCCAGGTGTTCACCAGCCGGTCCGGAGGCACGGGGAAGCGCTCGGAGCGGGCGAACACCTCCCGCGGATCGATGACCACCGTCTCCAGGCCGAGGATCTTCGCCAACCGCACCAGGGGGATGGCGATGTGGCTCGCCCCGACGACGAGCAGTCGGTCCAGACAGGGGAACACGTGCACGAATACGGGCTCGTCGGCCACGGTAGCGACCTCGCTCTCGCCCGTCGAGAAGGCGGTGGCCGCAACGGTCTGCGCCTCTGCCGCGGCCGGCCCCCAGTCCCCGGCCATGACTTCGTCAGCCTGTGGGTCGATCAGGACGTGCTGCCGGGGCCCAGGCGCGAGACGTGTCAGAAGCACGGCGGGGCGGTTCGCCTCGATTCGGGCGCGCAGCGCCTCCCAGACCTGGGCGCTGCCGTCGCCGGCCTGGCCCGGGTGTCTCTCCACGAACACTGACACCTCACCACCGCAGGTCAGTCCCACGGACCACGCTGTCTCGTCGCTGACACCGTAGTGCAGCTTCCTTGGCGTACCACCGGCGAGCACGGCCTGCGCTTCGGTGATGACCGCGCCTTCGATACAGCCACCACTCACCGACCCTGCCACCACCATTTCGGGTCCCACGATCATGGCCGCGCCGACCCGCCGTGGCGAGGACCCCCAGGTCTCGATCACCCGTGCCAGCGCGAACTGTCGACCTGACTCCTCCCAGGCGATGATGTCTTCCCAGATGTCTCTCATGTCACCTTTGCTTCGATTGACGTGGTCGGCAGCCAATATATATAGTTCAGCCGAACGGGCCGACGGTCCACGAACAGAGGCGGGTTGGACCATGCACCTCGAGGGTAGTCACACGTTCCCGGCGTCGCCGGAAAGGATCTGGGAACTGCTCAATGACCCCGACGTTTTGGCGCGAACCACCCCAGGACTGACGTCGCTCGAGCCACTCGGCGAGAACCTGTACAGGGCCGGGTTTCATCTAAAGATCGGCCCCGTGAACGGAGGCTTTTCCGGCAGCCTGGGGGTAAAGGATCAGAAGCCGCCGCAGTCGTTCCGGCTGGAGATTGACGTGGATGGTCGCATCGGCTCGGCCAAAGCCGAGGGGACCTTTGACATCCGCGGTGAGGACGGCGGCGCGGTGCTCGCTTTCGCCGGCGACGCTCGACTTCACGGCGTTCTAGCCCGCATGGGCGGCCGCGTCATGACCGGTGTTGCCCGGCTGTTTACCAGACAGTTCTTTGAAGCGCTCGAAAAAGAAGTGTAGTCATCCTACTGAGGGAGGTCTGCGATCATGGCGGTTCCGATCAGTCTTACGGTGAACGGGACGAAGCACGAGGATGAGGTGGAACCTCGACTCCTGCTCGTCCACTACCTGCGCGACGTCCTGCGCCTTACCGGTACCCACGTGGGCTGCGACACGAGCAGCTGCGGGTCGTGCACGGTGGTCATCAACGGCAACGCGATGAAATCCTGTACGATGCTCGCAGTGCAGGCCGACGGCGCCGAGATCACGACCGTCGAAGGCCTGGCCACGGACGGGGAACTGGATCCCATCCAGGCCGGATTCAAGGAGATGCACGGGCTGCAGTGCGGTTTCTGCACCCCGGGCATGATCATGACCGCCTGGCAGATCCTGGAGCGCAATGCGGATCCCACCGACGACGAGATCCGTCACGGACTGGAGGGCAACTACTGCCGTTGCACCGGCTACGACAATATCGTCAAGTCCATCCGTCACGCCGCAGACAACAGGTGAGGAGGACGAGATTATGACAAACCTGATCGGAAAATCCGTCAAGCGCGTCGAGGACAAACGCTTCCTCACCGGCAAAGGCAGCTATGTGGACGACATGGTCCTGCCGAACATGACCTGGGCCGTCATCGTGCGGTCCGACGTAGCCCACGCCAACATTGAGAGCATCAACACCGACGAGGTCTCCCGGGCCCCCGGATTCGTCGCCGTCTTCACGGGCGAGGACATGCAGGCGGACGGGATCAATGGTGTGCCCTGTGGCTGGCAGGTGGATTTCAAGAACGGCGACACGATGAAGGAGCCGCCACACCCGTCGCTGGCCGTCGGCAAGGTTCGATACGTGGGCGACGCCGTGGCCGTCGTTATTGCCGAGACTCGCGAGCAGGCCGCTGACGCCGCCGAACTCCTCGTCGTCGGCTACGAGGAGCTGCCCGCCGTCGTCGACGCGACGAAAGCCACCGCTGACGGAGCACCGCAGCTGTTCGACGACGTGCCGAATAACATTCCCTTTGACTGGGAGCTGGGCGACAAGGAGGCCGCCGATGCCGGCATCGAGGCCGCCGATCACGTCACGACCATCGAGTTCCGCAACCAGCGGTTGATTCCCAACGCCATGGAGCCGCGCGCCGCCATCGGTGACTACGACGACTCCCGCGAGCACTACACGCTCTACACGACGTCGCAAAATCCCCACGTCATCCGCCTGCTCATGTCCGCCTTTGTGATGGGCATCCCGGAGCACAAGGTGCGAGTTGTTTCGCCCGACGTGGGCGGCGGCTTCGGCTCCAAGATCTTCCACTATGCCGAAGAGGTGATCGTCACCTGGGCCTCCCGGCGCCTCTGCCGACCGGTAAAGTGGACGGCCCAGCGCTCGGAGAGTTTCATCACCGATGCCCACGGTCGTGATCACACCACCAAAGCCGAGATGGGTTTTGACAAGGAGGGCAGGATCACGGCCCTGCGCGTGAACACTCACGCCAATCTGGGCGCTTACCTGTCGACCTTTGCGCCCTGTGTGCCCACCTATCTGCACGGCACGCTGTTGCAGGGCGTGTACACGACGCCGGCAATCCATGTGGATCTGACCGCCGTCTTCACCAATACCGTTCCCGTGGACGCCCTGCGCGGGGCCGGTCGGCCCGAGGCGACCTTCCTGCTGGAGCGGCTCCTCGACCAGGCCGCTCTCGAGCTCGGCGAAGATCCGGCAGATCTGCGCCGCAAGAGCCTGATTCCGCCCTTCGACGGCAGTGATGCCGAACCCGGGTACGAGACCCAGGTCGCCCTGGTCTACGACAGTGGCAACTACGAGGCCGCCCTCGACAAGGCGCTGGCCAATGTCGACTACCCGGCCCTGCGGAAGCAGCAGCAGGAGGCACGCAAGGCAGGTCGCTACATCGGCATCGGGCTGTCCACGTACATCGAGGCCTGCGGTATCGCTCCCTCTGCTGTCGTCGGCTCTCTCGGAGCCCGTGCCGGTCTGTTCGAAAGCGCCACGGTCCGTGTCCAGCCCACGGGAAAGGTCAGTGTGTTTACGGGCAGCCATTCCCACGGACAGGGCCACGACACGACCTTTGCCCAACTGGTGGGCGATCAACTCGGCATCCCCATGGATGATGTCGAGATCGTCCATGGCGATACCGATCAGGTGCCCTTCGGCATGGGCACCTACGGCTCTCGCAGCCTGGCTGTCGGGGGCACGGCGATCACCAAGTCGATCGACAAGATCAAGGAGAAGGGCGCGCTGATCGCCGCCCACCTGCTGGAGGCGTCGGCGGACGACCTGGAGTATGCCGATGGCAAGTGGACGGTACAGGGCACCGACAAGTCGGTGGGCTTCGGCGACGTGGCCCTCACGTCCTACGTGCCACACAACTATCCCGAAGGACTGGAGCCGGGGCTGGAGTTTTCCAGCTTCTACGATCCGGTGAACTTCACCTTTCCCTTCGGGGCGCACATCGCCGTCGTCGAGATCGACACCGAGACGGGGGTGGTGAAGCTGGTACGCTACGCCACGTGTGATGACGTGGGCAACGTCGTCAATCCGATGATCGTCGAGGGTCAGGTTCACGGTGGGGTCACCCACGGCATCGGTCAGGCCCTGCTGGAGGGGGCGATCTACGACGACGACGGGCAGCTGGTCAACGGTTCGTTCATGGACTACGCCATGCCCCGCGCCGACGACCTGCCCCGGTTCGAAACGGATCGCACCGTCACACCCTGTCCGCACAATCCGCTGGGCGCCAAGGGCGCCGGCGAGACCGGCACCATCGGTTCCACGCCGGCGATCGTCAATGCCGCCATCGACGCCCTGTGGCCCCTGGGTGTGCGCCACCTCGAGATGCCCCTCACGCCGCAGCGCGTGTGGCAGGCCATCCAATCCGCCAACGGAAACTAGGAGGAGGGAGAAGAGATGATTCCTTCGAATTTCGATTATCATCGGCCCGGCTCCGTCAGTGAGGCACTCAAGCAGCTGCAGGACCTCGGCGACGACGCCAGTCTGCTCGCCGGCGGACACAGCCTGTTGCCAGCCATGAAGCTGCGCCTGTCGACACCCGGCCACCTGGTCGATATCGGCCGCATCGACGAGCTGCGCCAGATCGGTGAGGATGGCGGCGATGTCGTCATCGGCGCCGGCTCCACCCATCACGATGTCGAGTCGTCGGACCTCGTCGCCCGCCAGGCCCCGTTGCTGGCCCAGGCGGCCACCGTCATCGGTGATGTGCAGGTACGTAATGCCGGCACCGTGGGGGGCAGTATCGCCCACGCCGATCCGGCCGCCGACTACCCGGCGGCGGTGCTGGCTTCCGACGGCAGTATCGACGTGCAGGGCGCCAATGGTACGCGGTCGATCGCGGCGAGCGACTTCTTCCGCGATCTCTACGACACGGCGCTGGAAGCGGGCGAGATCATCACCGCACTGCGCGTACCCGCCGTCGCTGCCGGCACGGGCACGGCGTACCTCAAGTTTCCCCATCCGGCGTCGCGCTTCGCCGTCTGCGGGTGCGCCGCGGCGATCGCCGTGAGCGGGGGCAAATGCGTCAGCGCCCGTGTCGCCTTCAACGGGATCGCCGGCGCCGCCTTCCGCGATACCGGGGTGGAAGAGGCGCTGTCCGGTGCGTCACTGGACGAGGACTCGGTGCGTGCCGCAGTGGCGGATGCTGCCGAAGGCAAGGAGTTGCTCGAAGACTCCTTTGCCGGACAGGACTATCGCCGACAGCTGGCCCGGGTGTACGCCGGCCGCGCGGTGCTCGCGGCCGCGGCCAACGCCTAGACGCCAGACTCCAGCGATACAGTAGATGACAGTGGCCCCCGGATCGCATGGGTCCGGGGGCCATTTCGTTGTCCTCACGATCCAGGTTTGATCGCTACGTCAGATTCACCACCACCCGGCCGGTCTGTCCTCCCTGCAGTATGCGGTCGATCTCCGGTTCCAGTTCCTCCAGCGTGACCTCGCGGGCGAGCATGGGCGACGGATCCAGCTTCCACTCGTCCGCTATCAGCGTCCAGATACGTTGCCGCTCGGCGGGAGGGATCTCGGCCGAGTCGACACCGGCCATCGTCACACCGCGCAGAATGAAGGGCAGGACGGTCGTGTTCAGAGTGGCCGACGCCGCCAGACCGCAGATGACGACGATGGCATCCCGACGGGTGGCCTTGAGAGCGCTGGCCAGCATAACATCACCCACACAGTCGACCACGCCGGCCCAGAGACTCTTCAGCAGTGGCCGTCCGCTGTCGTCCGTCGCTTCTTCTCTCGACACCAGTCTGGTCGCACCCAGCCCGCGCAGGTAGTCTCCTGCCGGCTCGGTCTTACCCGTGGCGGCCACGACGGTGTAGCCGAGCTGCACCAGGAAGGCCACGGCGAAGCTGCCGACGCCACCGGTGGCGCCCGTAACCAGGATGTCACCATCGTCAGGTCTGAGGCCGTGGGCGACGATCCTGTCGACACACATGGCAGCGGTGAAGCCCGCCGTGCCGCAGACCATCGCCTCGCGTGCCGTGAGTGCCTCAGGCAGCGGCACAACCCAGCTGGCCGGTACCCGCACGTACTCCCCAAAGCCGCCGGACGTGTTCATACCCAGGTCATTGCCGATGGTCACGACCTCATCACCCACCCCGAAGGCGTTGCAGGTGCTGCGCACCACCACGCCGGCCGCATCGATACCCGGCGTATGCGGATAACTGCGTGTCACGCCCGGGCTGCCACTGGCCGAAAGGGCATCTTTGTAGTTGAGCGAGGAGTAGTTTACCCGGATGAGAACGTCGCCGGCGGGCAGGTCGGCAGTCGGTCGTGTCTCGATACTCCGTGCGAAGGTCTTCGGCTCTTTTTCGGTGACCACCAGTGCTCGGAATGTCTCACTGGGGCCGTAGCCGAGTGATGCCATGGCCTCCGCCATCTGTTGCAGCACATTGGGGTCATCGATCGTTGCCGGCATTCGATACGGTGTCTGGTCAGCGATGCTCTTGATGGTACCGCGCAGGATTTTTCCCGAGCGGGTCTTGGGCAGCTGTGTCACAACAGCCACCTTCCTGAAAGCAGCCACCGGGCCAATGCCCTCGCGCATCATACGTACCAGCTCGCCGATGATCTCGACTCGATCTCGTGTCACGCCCGCCTTGAGCACCACCAGGCCCACCGGGACCTCTCCCTTCAGCTCGTCCCGGACGCCGATGACGGCACACTCGGCGACGTCGGTGTGGGCTGCCAGCACCTCCTCCATGCCGCCGGTGGACAGGCGATGGCCGGCGACGTTGATGATGTCGTCCGTCCGCCCCATGATCGACAGGTAGCCGTCTTCATCCTTGAAGCCGGCATCGGCCGTCAGGTAGTAGCCAGCGAAGGCGCTCAGGTAGGACTGCACGAAATGATCGTCCTTGTTCCACAGCGTCGGCAGCCAGCCCGGGGGCAGGGGCAGTTTAACAACGACCGTACCCACTTCGTTTTCGGCGGCTTCCGCCCCGTCATCCTTCAACACGCGCACATCATGTCCGGGCACAGCCACCGCAGCCGAACCGGGCTTGATGGGCAACTGCTCGATGCCGATGGGATTGGCAGCGATGGGCCAGCCGGACTCCGTCTGCCACCAGTGGTCGATCACTGGCACACCCAGCTTCTGCTGGGCCCAGCCCAAGGTGTCGGGGTCACAGCGTTCGCCAGCAAGGAAGAGAGCCCGGAGGGAGTTGAGATCGTAGTGTTTGATGTGGTCGCCCTCGGGGTCATCCCGCTTGATCGCCCGGAACGCCGTGGGGGCGGTAAAAAGGACGTTCACTTTGTGCTGGGAGATGACGCGCCAGAAGGCCCCCGGATCAGGTGTACCCACGGGTTTGCCCTCGTACAGGACTGTCGTGCAGCCGTGGAACAGCGGGGCATAGACGATGTAGGAGTGGCCAACGATCCAGCCCACATCGGATGCCGCCCAGTACACGTCGCCAGGATCGACGCCGTAGATGTGTTTCATGCTCCACTTGAGGGCCACCAGATGGCCCCCGTTGTCGCGCACCACGCCCTTGGGTATCCCTGTGGTGCCGGAGGTATAGAGGATGTAGAGCGGATCGGTGGCGGCCACAGGCACACAGGACACCGGCTGTGCCTGGCTCACTGCCTCCTGCCAGTCGCAATCTCGTCCGTCGACCAGGTCTGCCGTCACCTGGGGCCGTTGCAGGATGAGGCACGTCTCCGGTTTGCATCGGGCCGAATCGATGGCCTTGTCCAGCAGCGGTTTGTATTCGATGAGGCGCTGCGCCTCGATGCCGCAGGAGGCGGACAGGATCAGCTTTGGCCGGGCATCGTCGATCCGCGTGGCCAGCTCGTCGGCGGCAAACCCGCCAAACACCACTGAATGGACGGCTCCGATACGGGCACAGGCCAGCATGGCCATCACGGTTTCGGGTACCATGGGCATGTAGATGATGACCCGGTCGCCCTTTGCCACCCCCGTCTGCACCAGCGCCCCGGCCAGGTGTGCCACCTCGTCCCGGAACTGGCGATAGCTGTACTGTCTGACGGTGTCGGTCACGGGGCTGTCATAGATCAGCGCCGGTTGCTCGGCCCGGCCGTTTTCGACGTGATAGTCGAGGGCATTGTAACAGGTATTCAGCTGCGCCCCTTCGAACCAGCGGTAGAAGGGGGGGCGAGAGTCGTTGAGTACGCTCGTCCATGGCTCGTACCACTGGACGTCGTCAGCAGCGCGAGCCCAGAAGGCCTGAGGATCTGCCAACCAGGAGTCGTAGACAGCCTTGTAGTCACCGGTCATAGGGTTCTCATTCCCTGATTCATACGGTGTAGTCTATCTTCGATGGCATCTTCATCCAAGCGCTACGAAAGAGACCGACCATGCAATACCGGAAGCTCGGAAACACGGGCGTCAAGGTTTCCGAAATCTGCCTGGGTACCGCTTTCCGCGGTCAGGACGACGAGCAGCAGTGTATCAGGACCATCGACCGGGCCATCGACCTGGGGTGCAACTTCGTCGACAGCGCCTTCTATGGCGAGGGTCGGGCCGAGACCGTGCTCGGAAAAGCCATCGCCGCCAAGCGCCAGCAGGTCGTGCTCTGCACCAAGATCTACGGCACACGGTATGGGGACGCCAACAGCAACAACCTCACCCGTCTCAATCTGATGCGCGGCATCGAAGACAGTCTGACCCGCCTCAACACGGAGTACATCGACCTCTACCTGTTGCACAGCTTTGACGCGGGGACGCCACTGGAAGAGACTCTGCGAGCCCTCGACGATCTGGTCCGGACCGGCAAGGTCCGCTATATCGGCTGCAGTAACTTCCGCGCTTGGAAGGTTCTCGAAGCCCTGTGGACGAGCGACCGCCGGAACCTGGCGCGCTTTGTCTGCATTCAGGACCAGTACAACCTGCTCAACCGCTGGGAGCTCGAGCCGGACCTGATGCCGTTGTGCGAGGAACACGGTCTCGGCATCACGGCCTACAGCCCCCTGGCGATCGGCCTGCTCACCGGTCGGTTCCGCCGTGGACAGGCCCCGCCCGCCGGCAACCACCCCTGGAGCAAGGAGGAGGGTCACGGGTTCAGCGCTCACAAGTACGACTTCGACGCGGCCATGACGGAGCGTGTAGATCGGATCGTGCAGGCACTGATCGATGCGGGCGCACGCCACGACCGCACGCCGACCCAGGTCGCCATCGCCTGGATTCTCGATCATCCGCAGGTAACGGCTCCGATACTGGGTGCCGACAGCCCCGAGCAGGTGGATGAGGCCTTTGCGGCGCTGGACTGGTGCCTGCCACCCGAGGAGCGTGTGATTCTCGATGGGGTCTCCGAGGTTAAGATGCCCGCCAAGTGGGCATGACGTCTCTTGCCGGATGACGGCGCTGTCGTCGGCACCCACAATACTATCGAGGAGAACAAACCTTGCATGACGTACCCAGGCCCTATCGGCCTCGCCACCTGCGGTCGGTTTACGCCGGCAGTCTCATTCTCGCCCTGGTCGGCGCCTGCACAGGACAGGGCACGATGAAGCCAGAGGCGTTGACCATGAACTCGGCCTACACCGTAGGGGTCTACTACTATCCGTGGTACGCGGGCGATTTCCACGGCGGCAGGTATCTGCGCGAGCATCTCGTTCCGCCGCAACCGCCAACCCTCGGCGAGTATGATGACCGCGAGTCGGCCGTGATCGCCCAGCACCTGCAATGGAGTCGGGAGGCGAACGCCTCTCTGTGGGTAGCCAGCTGGTGGGGACCGGGTCGCCGCGAGGATACGGCTCTGCGGCAGCACATTCTGCCGCACGAAGATCTGCGGGACACGAAGATCGCACTGTTCTACGAAACACCCGGACGCGTCCCGGGGTTTACCGACGTCAGCAACGTGTCTGCCGACCTGACCTACGTGGCGGAGAACTATTTCGAACATCCAAACTACCTGCGCCTCGATGGTCGCCCCGTACTGTTCGTCTACCTGACGCGCGTACTTTCGCGACAGGGCACGCTGGACGAGGTCGTGGACCTCATGCGGAGTGCCGCCACGGCCGCCGGACACGACCTCTACATCATCGGTGACCAGGCCTTCGGTCAGGCCCCGTCGGGTTCGTCAGCCTTCGAGCTTCTGGACGGCGTGACGAACTACGACGTCTACGGCAGCGTCGGCGTCAGCGGCTTTGCCGGGCAGCAGGCCGTGGATGCGTACTTCGCGGCGCAGGCCGGCTGGCAGGCGCTGTCGACAGCGGCGGGGGTGGCCTTCATTCCCGCCGCCACACCCGGATTCAACGACAAGGGAGTACGCGACGGGCATGCGGCGGTGTCACGCCGTCTGACGGCGGACGGCGAGCCCGGATCCCTCTTTCGCGAGATGCTGCGGCAGGCGACGGTCCAGACCGAGGAGGCCACCGGCAACATGCTGCTCATCACGTCCTGGAACGAGTGGCACGAGGACACCCAGATCGAGCCGGTGGCCACGGCGGCGGCAACAGACCTCGACGACAGCGACAGCGGCCGGGCCTACACAGAGGGTCTGGAGTACGAAGGCTACGGTGTGCGCTATCTGGACATCCTCCGCGAGGAGACGACCGGGAACTGAGGTCAGTCAGGGCGCGGACGAAGCTATCGCCCGTACCTCCCGCAGAGCCCGGACGGCACCTTCGAGAATCCGTTCTCGATGCACCTCGCGGTTGTCGGCCTGCTGGACGACCTCCGTCAACGGGGTGATCGCAGCGTCTCCCACGTCGATGACCCGTTGAATCATGTCCTCGTACTCGTCCATACGGTCGAGACGGATCAGCACACCTACTACGAGTACGAGCAGCTGTTCGCTGTCGGGTGATCTCCGCCGCAAGTAGTCGAAGCGGTTGAGTCTGGCTCTGACGCCGGCCGGATCAGAACTGAGAGTGTGGGCGTTGTCCGGCACCACGCCACGCAGATCGCCTACCGTGGCGCGCTGATCTCCTCCCCAATCCACAGAGCCGTCCTGCCGCAGTTCGCGAGCCTGCTGCAACAGCAGGTCATGGTAGCGTTCGTGGCGATCCATCTTGCGTACGATGTTGAACAGCAGGTCTGGTTCCCTCTCCTCGGGTTGCCGCCGCAGCACGCCACCGGCCACCTCGGCCAGCTTGCTCACGTGATGGGAGGGCCCGTCGTGTTTTGCCGGGGGCGCGACCATCTCCTCCCGCGTGGCCTCGTCCAGGTCCGGTCGCGACAGCTCGAGAGCCTTGAGGGTGAGGGTGCGCAGGAAGTAGCGGCCCTCGATCCGGTCCCGTTTCGGCAACTGCATGAATCCGTCGAACTCGTCACCGATATGGCGTAGCAGGCGCACGGCCAGGTAGTCGCGCACGTCGTTGCTGACGCTGTTGGGGACACCGGGCGGACCCGTGGAGGAGAGCTCCTGGATCTTCTCCCTGAACACCTCCACCGCATCAAAGTCACCCGCCACCTCGGTGAGGTAAGCCTTGCCGACAGCATGCTCCTCGGCGACGGCGTCGTAGAAAGCAACGAGGCCCGGCAGACCGGTGGCCAGCAGCCGGGCGACGAGGGTATCGGTCTGCGCCTGGCGGTCGACGTTGAAGCGGGCTACGTCCGTCAGATCGTGGATGAGATCCTCCACCGAGAGTGGCTCGAGAGGCTGTCCGAGGGCAGTGGCCCTCTCGAGGGCGATCTTGTGTACTATGTCGCGATCGACGAGATAGTCGTCCGGGTAGCCGAAGGCTTCCTTCACGGCATCGATCTTCTGGGCCCCCCAGGCGCTCTCGCGGCGTTCGGAGTACGTGCTGTTGGCCACCTGATAAGGGTCACGGAGCAGTACGTCGTACGACTGGACCGTGGCCTGCTCCTGCATCGACGTGTTCTCAGAGGGACGGTTCTCAACACCTGGACGATTCCACTCGTAGAAGTCCCAGAAGTAGTGGCGGTAGAACTGCATGAACTCGGTGTCGGTGCTGGTGGCGTCGTACTCGTCATACTGCTTGGTCTGGCGCCGCTGACCCCGCTTCGAGTTGCGCCGGAAGCTGCGGCGTATGGTCTGTTCCTTTTCGCCGGCGATACGGCGATGCTTGTTGAGGCTGAGCAGCGTATCCTTGACGAAGTAGAACCCGGGGATCCCGAAGTGGCCGTGCATCCAGGTCTGGTAACGCCGGGCAAGTTCGACGACGAGATAGTAATCGAGCAGCTTCCAGGTCTCGTGCAACAGGATTTCGCTGAACGCCCACGGGTGATACCCACGTTCGAAGGCACCCATCAGTACGCCTTCGGGCAGATAGATTGTCTTGCGCGTGCGACCCGTGTGGAAGGACTGATGGCATCGCAGGTCACGGTAGAAGAGCAGATCGTGGTCCTTGATCATGGTGACGCTGATGCCGCGTTCGAAGATGGCGTCCAGCAGGTAGTCGGGGATCAGGCGGATGGCGCCGTAGAAGTAGGAGACCACGTCGTGGCCGGCGTGGAACCGTGGCAGACGCTCGTCCTCTTTCACTAGAATGCCGGCGCGCAGGCGTGTCTGCTGGCCGAAGATGACGGTCTTCTCCGCCTGCCGGATCACGTGATTGATCTCGGCATGCGTGACGTCACCCTCGCGCAGGCCGCTGTTGGGCCGGGCGTCAGGGTTCTCGAGGAACTCCTGGTTGAGGCGATCGATCTCGGCCAGGTAGTAGCGGGACAGGTTTCGACGGGCGTCCCGCTGAAGCTGCTCGGTTTCGCCCTCGAGGCGTTCGGAGGATGGCTCAGCCATGAGGAGAGTCAACGGGACGCGGGCGGAGCCGGCAAGATGCTCCGGTTGCCACGGCTTGACGGATGAGCGGAAAATCCCGTTATACGATCGTAATGGGTATGACAGACACCATCGATCTGCCGGTGCAGCCAAATGGCAGCAAGGTACAGTGGTCGTACCTGCCCAGGCAGTTCAGCGCCGAAAACATCGACGTCGTGCTGGCACGCCTGCGCCAGTTGCTGCCCACCGGCGATCTCACCCTGGGCCAACCCGTTGCCGAGTTCGAAGAGCGCTTCGCCGCTCTGATCGGGGCGCGTCACGCCATCGGCGTCGCCTCCGGAACCGACGCCATCAAGCTGTCGCTGAAGGCGCTGGGTGTCGGTCCCGGTGACGAGGTGGTGACGACGGCCAACACGTTCATTGCTACCGTCGGCGCTATCGCCGAGAATCACGCCCGCCCGCGTTTCGTCGATTGCACCGACGATTTTTGCATGGACGTGGATCAGCTCGAGGCCGCCATCACACCAAGCACGAAGGCCATCCTGCCGGTGCATCTGGCCGGACAGATGTCCGATATGCCTCGAGTTTTGCAGGTGGCAGAGAAACACGGTCTACCGGTGGTGGAGGACTCGTGCCAGTGCATCCTCGGCAATATCGAAGGCCGCAACGCCGGCACCTTCGGTATGTCCGGGGCCTTCTCTCTGCATCCGTTGAAGAACCTCAATGTCTGGGGGGACGGGGGCGTCATCGTCTCCGACGACGACGCCTTCACCGACCAACTGCGACGGCTGCGCAACCATGGTCTCGGCGATCGTGATCACGTGACCGTCATGGGCTGCAACTCCCGTCTCGATTCGGTTCACGCCGTGGTGGGCAACTGGCTCATCGAGCAGGTCGATCGCATTACCGACACGCGAATCGCCAACGCCGGCGTCCTGGATGCCGGCTTCGGGCAGATCGAGGGGCTGACGCTGCCCACGCGGTATAGCAACCGCAAGCTCGCCTTTCATCTGTACATCGTCTTTGCCGAACGTAGGGATGAGCTGCTCTCCTGGTGTCTGGAACATGGTATCCAGGTCAAGGTTCATTACCCTGTGCCGCTATACCAACAGGAGGGGCTCCGTCAGTACGGTTACACCGCCGGCGACTTCCCGGTCACCGATCGTCATGCTCAGACCATGATCTCCTTTCCTGCTCACGAGCATCTGACACGAGATCAACTCGACTACATGGTGCAGACAGTGCGCGCCTTCTACGAGCGCGTGTGAGCGACACCGAGGGCGTGTGAGCGACACCGAGGGTGTGAGCGACACACCGATCCCCTACGTCAATCTTCGGGCTCAGGGCCAGGAGCAACTCGAGGAACTGTCGACCTTGTTCGCCGATGTCGTGCTCCGGGGTGCTTTCGTCGGCGGTGACGCGATCGAGCGGTTCGAAGGGCGTGTCGCCGAACGCTGCGGCACGGCCCACGCTGTGGCCCTGAATTCGGGCACGGACGCATTGATCCTGGCACTGAAGGTGACCGGCATCGGCCCCGGTGACGAGGTGATCACGCCACCCAACTCCTTCATCGCTTCTGCCTCCTGTATCGTCCACGTGGGGGCCCGTCCGGTCTTCGCCGATGTTCTGCCAGACCAGAACATCGACCCTGATGCGGTGGCCCGGGCGATCACGCCGCGCACCCGGGCGATCATGCCGGTTCATCTGACAGGACGGGTCTGTCGAATGGAGGCGCTTCTCGAACTGGCGGCCGCCAACGATCTGCTGTTGATCGAGGATGCGGCCCAGTCGATCGGTTCCACCTACGGCGGTCGGCCGAGCGGTTCCTTCGGTACTTTCGGCTGCTTCTCGGCCCATCCTCTGAAGAATCTGAGCGCCCTGGGCGATGCCGGCTATGTGACGACGGACGATGCCGATGGGGCGGACCGTCTCCGTCGCTTGCGCAACCACGGCATGGCGGATCGCACCACCGTCGACGAATGGGGCTACGTGTCACGGATGGACACGCTGCAGGCGGCAGTCCTCGACTGGCGCCTCGGACACCTCGACAAGATTATCACACGTCGTCGCCGGATCGCGGCGCGCTACCAGCAGCGCTTTGCCGGCACGCAGATTCTGGCGCCACCTTGTCGGGACCAGGAGTTCAACACCTTTCACACCTTCGTCGTTCAGGTCGATGGCCGCGACGAGTTGAAGAAGCATCTGCAGGAGCGCGGCATCAAGACGACGATTCACTATCCCGTGCCCATCCACCTGCAGCCCGCCGCCCGTGACCTCGGCTATCGCACCGGAGATTTTCCGGAGACCGAAAGACAGGCGGCACGTATCCTGACCCTGCCGGTGAATGAGTACATGACGAACGACGACGTGGAACGCGTGGCTGACGACGTATTGGCTTTTTATTCCTCAGACGGGGGGGTGAGAGGATGACGGATCGCCCGCATCTCGACTATGCCACCGATCTGGCCGCCGTGGACGCTGCCCTACTCGACGACCGAGGTCAGCTGTTGCGCCGGCTCATTCTGCGCGCTGTGGAGGGCGGGGGCCGCGGCCACATCGGACCGGCACTGTCATTGGTCGAGATCCTGCGCGTCCTCTACGATGACATCCTGCGTCAGCGTCCCGCCGAGCCCAGATGGCCGGAGCGCGATCGCTGCCTGCTCAGCAAGGGCCACGGCTGCCTGGCGCTCTACGCGATCCTGGCCGACAAGGGCTACTTCCCGCTGGAGACTCTCGATCGCTTCTGTCGTTTCGAGTCGATCCTCGGCGGCCATCCCGAGGTTGTCACGCCTGGCGTGGAAGCTTCCACCGGGGCTTTGGGACACGGGTTGCCCATCGGCGTCGGCATGGCCCTCGCCCTGCGGGCACGCGGCAGCGACAGCCATGTCTTCGTCTTGATGGGGGACGGCGAGATCAACGAGGGGTCGGTGTGGGAGGCGGCCGCCAGCGCTCACAAGCACGCGCTGGGCAACCTCACGGCAATCATCGACTACAACAAGATCCAATCCGCCGGCAGTGTCTTCGATATCCAGAGCATGGAGCCCCTGGCTGACAAGTGGACCAGTTTCGGTTTCCAGGTCAGCGAGTGCAACGGTCATGATGTGGGCGCTCTGCGCGACCGACTGCGGGTACCTGATGGCGTGGCCGGTCCCCGTCTCATCATCTGCCACACGGTGAAGGGCAAGGGCATTCCCGACGCCGAACACAATCCCACCTGGCACCACAAGGCGCGTCTGTCGGCGGACGAGTTCAGTAAACTGCGCGCGGCTCTGGGAGGCTGAGCGACCCGATGCGTGTACGCTGCACCAACATGATCCACGAACTGGCACGCCGGGACGAGCGCGTCGTCTACATCGGCTCCGACCTGAGTCCCGGACTGCTCGACGAAATGAAGGCCGAGTTTCCCACTCGCCACTTCATGGAGGGTATCACCGAGGCCCACCTCGTCGGCATGGCGGCAGGTATGGCCATGGAAGGGCTGCTACCCTACGTGCACACCATCGCCACCTTCATCACACGGCGGTGTTACGAGCAGGTCGCCATCGACCTGTGCCTGCACGACCTGCCGGTGCGGCTTATCGGCAATGGCGGCGGCTACGTCTACGCCCCCCTCGGAGCGACGCACCAGTCCATCGAGGATCTCGCCATCATGCGGGCCCTGCCGAACATGACGGTTACCGCGGCCTGCGACGCCGATGAGATGACGCGACTGATGGAAGCCAGTCTCGAGTGGCCGCACCCGATGTACATCCGCCTGGCAAAGGGAGGCGATCCGATCATCAGCGACGGCTCGCGTGGCTTCGAGATCGGGCGGGCCGTGGACATGACGGGGGAGGCCGGACAGGGTGCTGATGTGCTTCTGGTATCGACGGGAGTGGCCACGACCCAGGCGCTGTCGGCGTCACAAGGGCTGGTCGAAGAGGGTATCACCTGCCGACTCCTGCACCTGCACACGGTGAAGCCCATCGATACCGAGGCGCTCGTGGAGGCAGCCGCCAGCGCGCGTCTTGTGGTCACAGTCGAGGAGCACACCGTCGTCGGTGGCCTCGGCAGCGCCGTTCTCGAGACTCTGAGCGATGGTCTGGACCATATGCCGAAGCTTCGCCGTCTCGGGATTCCGGATCGGTTCTCCGAGAACTATGGCAGCCAGGCGGACCTGATGGGGGCGTGCGGTTTCGACGCTGAGGGGATCCAGGC
>DASCMS010000078.1:0-9561 GCA_036011085.1 Candidatus Latescibacterota bacterium | reverse complement strand
CTGAAAGTCTCCTAGTCCTCTATTGTATCGGTCAGATCGGGGCGCATCCGCAGAAAGACAGGTTCGCGCAGTGTCCCGTTGTTCGTGACCGAGGCATACTGTACTTCGCACCAGAGGCGGGGATCGAGCCAGACGGTCTCGGCGGCGTCTGGTGGTTTTGCCTCCACGGGACGCTCGATTCTGTCGATCTGCTGCAACTCTGCGAGGACGGCTTTCAGCGATTTACCGTCGAAACCGCCTACCACCTTGCCCAGATACTGCAGGGAGTCACCCTTGAAAGCGACGTCCGAATCACCTTCCGGCGACCTTGCCAGGTGCAGCGCCCCGAAGGTCCGGGCACGGTCCCCCTTGCCCTTCGTGTACCCGGCGATACGGCACTCGATCGTCCGCCGTACCTTGATTTTCAGCCAGGTGGAAGCCCGCTTTCCGGGAAGATAGCGACCACCCCGTTCCTTCGCCACAATTCCTTCTACGCCAACACTTTTGGCCGCTTCGAAGAGGGCTTCTCCGTCCTCCACGGTCTCGCTGGACCGGTAGTCGGTCTGCTCTTTCCTGACGGCGTCCGTCAGCCACGCCCGGCGCCGGTCCAGCGGCTCCTCAACGATGGGCCGCCCGTCGAGATACAGACAGTCGAACAGGTAGCAGACCGCCGGATGGCGTGATTGGGCTCTGGCAACCCCCTGCTCCCCCTTGGCGTGGAGGCGTCCCATCACATCGGTGAACACGGGCCTGCCGGCGCCATCGAGACAGACAATCTCGCCATCGAAGACAGCGGAACTAGCGTGGAAGGCCTGCTCGGGCAGGCACAGTTCAGGAAAGTTGGCCGTCACGTCCCGTTGGCTGCGGGTCTTGATCCGCACCACCCCGTCCTCGAGGCTGACGATGGCCCGGATGCCGTCCCACTTGACCTCGTACGACCAGTCCCCTCCCACGGGCACCTCCTCCCGACTCTCGGCCAGCATGGGCGCGATATCCGCTGACAGCCACTGCTGTTGCGGCTCGTCGACCCGCTCCAGCAGCCAGTCCTTGCCCCCCTCTCTGGAAGTGTTGATCAGCCGGTACTCGGCCGTAATCTGCTTCGACTGCAGCCGGAAGTAGAAGGAGTTGTCCTTCTTGTCTTTGGTGACCACGTAGTTGCCCAGGGCGTAAACCCACATCGGGCCGGCGCCATATTCTCCCTTGGGGATCTCGCCCTCGAAGGTCAGGTATTCTAGCGGGTGGTCTTCCACGTTCACCGCGAGCCGCTTGATCCCGGGCCGCGGCGGCAGGCCCTTGGGGATCGCCCAGGAACGCAGGGCGCCATCCTTCTCCAGACGCAGGTCGTAGTGCAGGCGCGAGGCGTGGTGACGATGCACGACAAAGGCGTTGCCGTCGCCGATCTCCAGTTCGGGTCCCGGCTCCGGGGAACGGTCGAAGGAACGCTTGCGCTCGTATTCCGTGAGCTGTTCGGGTGTCTTGTGAGTGCGCGACTTCTGCACGGCCCGTTTCTTCGGCCGGTCACCCGGGGCGCCACGGGCGCCCTTTCTGTCAGTATGCAGTCGTACGGCGTAGGCCCCCATCGCCTCCCACGGATCGCCCCGCTCGAGCACCGTTTCACGGGCGGTGTGGATGTTGTGCACGCGCGGATCTTCCAGCTCCTCCAGCTCTTCCCAGGTGAGCGGCATGGAGACCGTCGCCCCGGCGGAGCCACGCAGACTGTAGGCGGCCACGATCGTCTGCGCCGGTCGGTTGCGGTAGACGTCGATCAGCACCTTGTCCGGCCGCTTGTCTTTGCGGATCTCCAGCGTCGTCGTCTTCTTGCGTGCCCGTACGAAGGGTTGAGCCAGCGCCTTGGCCGTGTCGAAGACCGTGCCGTAGTCGTAGCGTGGCTCCAGGGGCAGGACCACGTGAATCCCCTTGCGGCCCGTGGTCTTGCAGAAGCAGTGATAACCAAAGGCCTCGAGATGCTCTCTGAGCTGGAAAGCGAGATCGACGACCTGGGGAAAGGGAGTTCCCTCCGGCGGATCCAGGTCGAAGACGAAGTAGTCGGGTTGGTCCAGGTGGGGGCGACGCGAATGGATGTGGTGCAGCTCGATGGCGGCGTGATTGGCCAGCCAGACAAGACTGGCGTCATCGGCGGCGATCAGATAGTCGATCTTCTTCCCGTCGGCTTCGTCGTCGCCGATCTTCTCGTGATCAAACCACTCGGGCGCGTACTTCGGCCGGTTCTTCTGGAAAAAGCTCTCGCCGTCGATGCCGTCGGGAAAGCGCACAAGTGACAGGGGGCGACCCTTGATGTGGGCCAGGATCGTCGGCGCGATCCCCAGATAGTGCTGGATGAGCTCCGCCTTGAGCACACCATCTTCCGGCCACAGCACTTTCTCCAGGTTGGACAGCTCGATCTTGCGCTTGCCCACCTGGGCCATCTGTGAAGTTCGCGCCATACGCTGAAACTCAGAGCTTTGCCAGAATCTCCGCGTTCTCCGGGAAGCGGCCTTCGGCAACCTTCGAGAAGATCAGGTCGCCATCGACGGTCACCTCGAAGCGGCCGCCGTCTGACGGCAACAGGACGAGCTGTCCGAGGTCGTTCTTCTTCTTCTGTTTGAGGATGTCAGCCGCCAGACCGACGGCCTGCTTATCGTACCCTCAAGAACTGCAGTACTGAATCTCGATCTTGTCGATCACCAGAGTCCTCCTGTGTGTGAGGTTGACCCTTCTATTGTAACCGGCGCCCAACCGGGCCCGCAAGTGTGTCGGGACGACGACGAATCGACTTCATTTGTCGCCGCCGAACTCTCCCATCCGAGCCCTGGAATCCACCATGCGCCAGCGCCGCACCATCTACTTCAACGATGCCCGCCACTACTACCTGTTCGTCCATGAGCCGCCCATGCGGATGGCGGATGCCTGGAGCGCCGTCGATGAGATCGCCGGCACCGGCGTGGACACATTCGTCTATGGCGTCTCCCGCGATGACGGGTTGTTCTACCCCTCCCGGGTGGGCCGCCGCTTCGGCGCCGATGTGGATGGCCGCCACGGGCAGGCGGCGTACTGGCGGGTGTGGCACAACATGCAGAGCCTCATCGATCGCGGTCTGGATCCGCTGCAGGTCTTGATCGATCGTGCCCACGAGCGGGGCCTCGATTTCATCGCCTCGTTGCGGATGGGTGGGTATCCCGGCCTGCCGGCAGAGACGTACGTGGCCAACGGCGGGCGGGGCATGGCGCTCGACGAGGTCCGTGACTTCCAGTTCCGCCTGCTGGAGGAGCTGCTCACCGAATACACCGTGGAGGGGATCGAACTCGACTTCGCTGCCGCACCCTTGGGGACCGGTCCCTGGTTTGCAGCCGAGGAGGCGGCCGGGCTGGCCCCGGTGATGACGGAGTTCGTCCGCCGTGTGACCGACTGTGCCCGTCAGCGTTCCGGTGATTCCGGCCTGGTGGGAGCCCGCGTGTATCCCACACGCGAGCTCAACGAACGCACCGGCCTCGAGGTGGACCGCTGGCTGCAGGAAGGACTCGTCGACTATGTCGTCCCGTTGGTGTACGGTGACATGGTGCTCGACAACGCCATGCCGGTGGACTGGCTGATCGAGGCCGCCCACGAGGCCGACATCTCGGTCTATGCCATGCTGCAGCCCTACAGCCAGCCGGGCGACAAGCCGGGCACCACACGCGTCCACCCCACGCCGGCCATGTTTCGCGCCGCGGCGGCCAACTACTGGCAGGCCGGCGTCGACGGCCTCTACATCTGGTTCATGTCCTGGCCCCCTGGCGAGATCGAGCGGGCCATCCTCGACCAGCTCGCTGACCCGGTTCAGGTCCTCGAAGGCGACAAGCACTACGTCGTCCGCACCGCTCCTGCCGAATCCCGGGAGATCGAGTACCCCGCCTCCCTTCCGGTGAGCATCGATCCGGCCACCGACCTGGGACGGTCCTTCGAAATTCCTTTCGTCGTGGCGGACGATCTGGAGAGCTCGGATCCGACGGTGTCGCGGGTGACCGCGGTAGAGTTACGGGTGTGTATCCGGGACCTGACGCTGGCGGACCGGGTCGAGATACGACTCAACGGGACATCTCTGGCAGGTGAGACGGTCCACCGGCGGGTGCCTGATCCCATCGTGCCCTACGCTGCCCAGCGTCTCGATATCGAACTGCGAAACCAGCGTCCGCACGCCGGGTCAAATCTGCTGGAGATCGTCCTGCTGGAGCGGCCGAAAGATCTGGTGAGTCCGCTCTGCATCGAGAGTGTTGAGGTGCTGGTCCGGTACGGGACGTACCCGTCCACCGCGTTGGTGTGAGGCCGAGGCCACACTGCCGTCTCTGCCAGCACCCACCGGTCGAGTGATCCTCAGAGAGAATCAACTGGCATGCTTCGTGCGAGGATAGTTGCGGCATCCGGCCACCCCAACTACCCTTTGCAGGAGCACCGGCAATGACCGAAACAGGCAATCCGCAGATGACTCGAGAAGACGCCGCCATGCATTGGGGATTCACGTACCTGCGCGAGGACATCCAGGAATTGCGGCGCGAGATGCGTGACCTCACACGCGAGTTGAATCAGCGCTTCAACCGGCAGACGGCGATGATGATCGCCCTGGCGGCTGCCATCATCGCCGCGGGGAAGCTGTAGACGGACGGCGGCCGACAGAGCGTTAGTTCGCCACCCCCTGGCTGCCTGACTGCTGGTACTCCGCGATCATGCGCCCGATCCAGTCCGGACGGCCGCTGGAGAACTCGGTCACCCCGAGATCGGCAAACTCACACAGCCGCGCGTAGACCTCCTCGTAGCTCAAGTCATCCCGGAAACCGCAGCGCACATCCAGACCGTGTGCCTTGGCGTCTTCGATCTGTTCGCGGTTGGCCGCTGCCGGCCAGACGATGACGAGACCGGCACCAACTTCTCGAATCACCTCAGCCGCATCGAATGGACCCGGTTGCACGTGAAACCAGGCCACCGCCAGGTCGGCATTCAACTCGTGCGTTTGTCGAAGTGACGGCTCGTGGAACGTTGAGACCGTGCACTGCTCGACCACTCCCGCCGCTTCGATCTGCCCCACCACCTGCTCGGCGATGTCCTCGTCCTTGAGCTCCACCAGCAGGCGGGCCCGGCCTCGCATGCAGTCGATGGCCTCGGCAAACGTGGGGATCACTTCGTCGCCTGACCGCAGGGCCCGGATCTGGGCCAGATCCATGTCGCGCACCAAACCCTCGCCATCCGTCGTACGATCCACCGTGGCGTCGTGGATCACGACAAGATGACCATCGCGAGTCCGTCGCAGATCGAATTCGATGCGATAGGTACCGAACTCGATCGCCTTCTCAAAGGCGGCCAGCGTGTTCTCGGGGGCGTGGACCATGGCGCCGCGATGGGCCCCGATACGCAGCTCAGCCATCAGTGGGTCGGCTTCAGGTTGAGCAGCACGAGCAGCCAGGTCCGGTGCCAGTACGCGGAATTGATGTAGGGATTCTCTTCCGAAGGCCAGTTCGTCCAGTTCGTCGTGTTGTGCGGCAGGCGGTGGTAGAACTGCAGCAGAGGAATGGCTGGCATCTCCGCCAACCAGATGTCGAGAGCCTTACGCAGCAGCGGAATCATGCGCGGGTCCTCCGGAGCCGTCCTGCCCATCTCGTCGACGATCTCCGAAAACTCGTCGTTCGCCCAACGCCAGTACACCGTTGTCGGTTCTCCCGTGGGTTGGACGAAGCGTTTGTGATAGAGACGCAACGTGAAGTAGGGATCGCGAACCGAGCCGCCATTGCCGTTGATGTACGCCCGGGCCACGCCCTGCGTCGTGCGTGTGTAACCATCCGACGTCATGCGCGAACTGGCGTCGAAGCCGGCATCACGCAGCTGCCGCACGAGCACGGGCGTGATATCCTGGAAGCCGGGCGAAATCTCAATGACGATCTTGAAGGGCTCGCCATTCTTCGTCCAGATGTCTTCGTCGTCCCGAACCCAGCCCTTGCGTGTCAGGATTTCGGCGGTCCGCTGCGGATCATGGACGTTGACGGGATACTTGTCGATCACGTCCTGCACCTGATCCAGGTACGTCCGCAACCCGGGAAAATCGGGGAAGGGCAGCAGCGAAGGCTTGCCTGCCCCATCCAGCCCACCTCCACCAGCTGCTCGCGATTGATGGCGTGGTTGATCGCCCACCGCACCTCCGGGTCGTCGAAGGGCGGCTCCAGGGCATTGAAGCCGAAGGACAGGGGCCACCAGTCGAGATAGCCGAAGGGCACGGTGCGCCCTGACCAGGTGGTCACCTTCGGGTTCTGCTCGATCATGGTCTGAATGTTGGCCGGCATCATGCCCAGGGTCATGTCCACGGTATTGCCGATGATGCTCTGCACCCGCTTGGCCTCGTCCATGAAGGGCAGGTAGATCAGACGCTCGACCTGGGGTCGTTGCTGGAAGCCGACCTTCTCCGCCCACCAGTCGTCACGCACGCGCCAGACGCGCTGCTCCGGCGAAGAGTGCTCCAGCCTGTAGGGTCCGGTCACTACAGGCCAACCTCGTTCCATGTCGAAGTTGCGGAACATCTGTGCGTCCTGACCTTCCCAGATGTGTCTTGGAACGATCGGTACGCCGTTGTCGAAGTTGTGTGTGAAATAGGTGAACATGAAGCGAGGGTTCGGCGCGGTGAGCCTGATGCGGGTTGTCAGGGGATCGATGACCTGCGCCTCCTCGACCCAGGTCTCCATGTCCACGGCGAAGTTCAGGAAGGGCGCATTCTCCCGCAGCATGTTGATCGTGAAGACGAGATCCTCCGCCGTCCACGGATGTCCATCACTCCACTCCACACCTTCACGGATGTGAACGGTGACCTCGGTGAAGTCATCGTTGTACTCATGCCCTGTGCCGATCCACGGAATGATGTTGTTCGAATCGACGTAGGCGTTGTAGAAGTAGAGGGGCTCGTAGAGGAAATTGTACCCCGTGCGATTCGTCTGGCCCGGCTGATAGGGATGGAAGCTGTCGTGGTCCTTGAACTGGCCGCTGCAGATGCCGAAGTCGACGCAGTCAGCGATGAAGGTCCGCGACCTGGGGACCCGCCCCTGTCCGGGCTCGCCCCCACCACCACAGCCACCGATGATAAGGGCCAATACAGTTGCTGCGCCGAGATTCTTGAGGACCCTTACTGATCTACTCACGGTATTCCCCTGATCTGGAGACGAGCCGAGTCGAAAGTGACGGAATGCAGGCTACGACGGTGAGGATGCGCAGGCAAGCGGCTCAACCGTCAGCGTACTTGCCGGCGACCTCGGTTTCGCGCCGACGGGCACGCTCCCAGGCGTGCGGAAAGCGGGGATTGGCAGTGACGGACTGTCCCTGATCCTGGACACGAGAAAACACGTGCGCCGCGTCATCGATCAGACGGGCTCCCAGGCCGGGCGTGTCGAACAGATGCAGAACTCCGTTTATGGGGCGCGGTGGCTCCTGCAGCAGGCCGTAACGCATGTCGTTGGGATACATGAAGAACTCGCACATATGCCCGCTGGCTACGCCGGCCACCAGGTGGCTGTTGCAGACCGTACCCAGGCTGAAGTGCCAGTTGTGCGGTACCGTCCGCGTTCCGTGCGCCGCGCAGATCTGCGCCAGCCGCCAGTTCTCCGTGATCCCCAGGTGCACGCAGTCGGCCTGAATCGCGTCGTAGATGCCAGCCTCGATCCACGGCCGCGCCTGTTCGGCCGAGCGGAAGCTCTCGCCTCCCCAGAGCATGACCCCCGGCATCTGCTTCTTGAGTCGGCGGTAGTCCTCGAACTGCGCCGGCCCCACGTCTCCCATGGGCTGCTCGAAGAAGAGGAAGCCCAATTCGCTGATGATGGGCGCGATCTCAAGACACTCGTCGAGGGTCCATGAGTCGTAGCCCTTCTTTTCCAGGCCCAGATCGAAGTCCGGTCCGACCGCGTCGCGCAGCTTGTGGCAGATCTCGCCAAGCTTCCGCGGCGTGATGCCCGCCTCCTCCCAGTCGGTTCCCGGACGCCACTTGAACACGGAGAAGCCCTGGCTCTGGTAGTCGAGAGCTTCTTCGATCAGCTCATCCACCCCGAAGGGCTGGCCGTCACCGCGGTCGTAGTAGGTCCACATGACACCACCGCTGGCGTAGACCGGCACTTCCCGGTTGGCTGTGCCGTCGATAGCGAGCAGCTCGCACACCGGTGTGTCGAGCGCCAGGCCGATGATGTCCCAGCAAGCCATGTCGATGCCGGGGTGCACATCCATGTCGAGGATGTCGAAGGGATTGGTGCCGATCAGTCGGGCGTGGTCGTCATCGAAACGGCCGACGGCGGGGCCGAGACCGCGGATGCCCTGGTCGGTGTGCACCTCGACGAACCCGGCGTCCATGCGGTTGAGCACCACCGGTCCGCAGATGTGGACGTTGCTCCCGTCCGCCGGTCTGTAGGACAGGGGCACGGCGCGGACCTCGGTGATACGCAGATCCTGGTGGCCGATCCGCTGGCGAAGATCATCGATGGTATGCGCAGGCATGAGCAGAGCTCCCTGAGTTGACGGTGATCCGGGAGAAAGGGTAGGCCAGGCCGGCCTTCAACTCCACATCCTGCAAGAGGCGGCTGTACCGACCCGTAGCAGACTGCTACCTGTCGGTACAGTTTTGGCCGTATACACCGAATCGTCACCCCCCAGCGAAAGCGCCATAACTGCTTGTTAATATGCCCCTTCTGCAAGGAGCGCCGTCCGCCTGCGACGGCAACGTCTCGCAGGCGGCCCGTCTGCTGGGCAGCAACCGTAACAAGATCTACCGGGCCCTGGGACAGCTGAGCTAGTGCGGGATCATATAGCAGTCACGCCGTAAGCCTCATCGGAGCCAGGGGGTGTTCAACCTGCCCCTCGCCTATGTGTGGTGCGCCACTGTGCAACGGGATCTGGCTGGTGATCGATTACTTCGCGGGCGCGATCGGCAACAAAGTTTACGTTGCGGTGACGAGCCACAACGGCACTCACTGAGAGGGACCGGAATACACAGTCACTTCAGCAGGAGCACTCGCTCCACGTAGCTGACGTCAGCCGTGAGGATCCGTACATAGTACACACCCGTACCCACGGGATCCCCTGAGCGGCTGCGACCATCCCAGAGGAGCCGGTGCTGGCCCGCCGGGCGCGGGCCGGAAAGCAGAGAGCGGACCCGCTGGCCCGTGGTGTTGTAGACATTCACGTCCACATGTTGAGCGGCTGGCAGCGTCAAAGGAATAACGACCTGGGCGTTGAACGGGTTGGGGTGGGGTACGTCCTGTCTACGACGGGTCAGGGCACCCCGGCTGGTCAATGCCCCGGGATGCCCAACGACGAGTTCCTGGTTGGCCCTCACCGAGTAGACACGGCTCTGCTGGCCGTCGGTCCAGTCGATACGTACTTCCTGTGCGGCGTCAGCGGAACTCAACCCGAAGTGCAGCAATGGCTGCACCTGGCTGCCGTAACCGTAGCTAGTGCGGTGTAACAGAATTGGCCTTGTACTTTGAGGTAAGTGTTGGTACCATCTGGACATACAGTGCTTTCTCGTTTCGAGGAGCGGTTCAATGTGCCTGTATGTTCGGGATCTCACCCCGCAGGAATCTCGTCAGT
>DASCMS010000077.1:0-13827 GCA_036011085.1 Candidatus Latescibacterota bacterium | reverse complement strand
CTCGGCCGTCACGCCCATCAGGCGAATCACCTGGTCGGCTCGAATCGGGCTCTTGGAGGGCACCCGACGGTGCTGCTTGACGTAGTAGTCGGCGTTGGCCTTCAGGCGAGTAACGAAGTGGATGCCCTTCGTCGTCCAGCGGGGCAATGTGACTCGTGTATGTCCCACCTGGCCCGAACAGAAGCTCTCCAGGCCAGAGTGAGAGCGCTGATGGCATGAACCGTGCTACCAGGCAATGTTGTGGATGGACCGCACTTCACCCAGGAGCGACTGCCCCCCAATGAGCATGGATGCGCCTCAACGCCCCCGATCGACACTGCGCCGCCGGATTATCGACGGCGTCCTCAAGGGTGGTGTCGTCGCCCTCGCCGGCGCGGTCATGTACCCCATCGTCCGCTTCAGTCGCCCGCCGAAGCGGAAGGAGACGATGGACGCCAACGTGCTGGCCGCCACGGTGGGCGAGTTGCACCCGAACTCGGGAAAGGTCTTTCGCTTCGGATCCCGGCCGGGGCTGCTGATCATGACGCCGGACGGAGAGTACCGGGCCTACTCAGCAGTGTGTCCTCATCTCAACTGCACCGTCCAGTACAACGACAAGCGGTCGCAGATCTGGTGTGCCTGCCACAACGGCTACTTCGACCTGACCGGCAAGGTGATCTCCGGCCCTCCTCCAAAGGGACTGGAGGAGTTCCAGGTGGTCATTGACGAGGACGAGATTCTCGTCTCGAGGCGACCCCTCGATGCTTGAGTTGCAGGGGGGGGACAGCGTGAGCGAAACCCCGTCACGAAGCTCGCTCGGCACACGGCTGCTGGCCTGGCTCGAGGAGCGCGTCGATCTCGGAGTCATCCGCCATCTGATCGAGCACAAGCGGGTGCCCGTCCACCGCCACAGCGTGTGGTACTATTTCGGCGGCATGGCACTGTTCCTCTTCGTCGTGCAGATCCTCTCGGGGATCCTGCTGCTCGGTTATTACCGGCCGACCGAGGACGGTGCCTTCGAGAGCGTGCAGTTCATCGTCGCCGATGTCGAATTCGGCTGGCTGGTGCGCAACGTACACAGCTGGTCAGCCAACATCATGGTCGGCGTGCTCTTCGTGCACATGTTCTCAACCTTCCTGATGAAGGCCTACCGCAAGCCCCGTGAACTGACCTGGATGACCGGGTTCTCCCTCTTCATGCTGACCATGGCCTTCGGATTCACCGGGTACCTGTTGCCGTGGAACGAGTTGTCCTTCTTCGCCACAAAGGTCGGCACTGAGATCTTCACCAATATCCCCGTCGTCGGTCGCGGTTTCCTGCTCGTACTGCGAGGCGGGGAAGAGGTGACGGGCGCGACGCTGACGCGGCTGTTCGGGTTTCACGTCGCCATCCTGCCACTGATTACGATGGCTATCCTCTTTCTGCATCTGCTGCTCGTGCAGCAACAGGGCATGAGTCGCCCGCCGTCGATCGAAAGTGAAGGGGACCAGCGGGACATGCCCTTCGTACCGCACTTTCTCCTGCGCGATCTGCTGGGCTGGCTCGTCATTCTGGGAGTACTGGTGTCGATGGCCGCCTTCTTTCCCTGGGAGCTCGGGGTCAAAGCCGATCCTTTCGGGCCGACTCCACCCGGAATCGCACCGGAGTGGTACTTCCTGTTTGCCTTCAATTTCCTCAAGATCGTGCCCTCGCAGGTGTTGTTCTTCGAAGGGGAGTCGATCGCCGTCGGACTGATGGGTCTGGCCGGAGCTTTCTGGTTTCTCGTGCCCCTCGTGGACCGGCGCAGCTCCCGCGGCGAGCGCAGCCCCCTGTTCACCGCTATCGGGATCATCGCCATCGTGCTCTTCGTCCTGCTCACCCTGCTCGCAGTGATCTTCCCGTCACTCGGAGGACACTGACGATGAGAGTTATCGTCCTTTTTTGTCTGGCGGTCTGGACCTCCGGGGTGGCCGCTCAGGATGTCGACAACTGTATTGAGTGCCACGCCGAGGAGGAGGACGAGATCGGAGCGCCGGTTCAGCTGATGCTGAACGATGTACACGCCCGTCAGGGGCTGTCGTGCGCCGACTGCCACGGTGGAGACCCGAATACGGACGACGAAGATGAGGCGATGTGGGATGCGGAGGATTTTCGTGGGGCACCAGACAAGGACGAGATTCCCGACTTCTGCGGTAGCTGTCACTCGGATGCGACGTACATGCGCCAGTACGATCCGTCGCTGCGCGTGGATCAGGAGGCCCTGTATCACGTCAGCACACATGGGCGCCTGCTGGATGCAGGTGACACGCAGGTCGCCACCTGCATCAGCTGTCACGATGCTCATGGCATCCTGCCATCGTCGGACCCCCGATCACCGGTCTATCCGGCCAACGTGCCCGGCACGTGTGGTGTCTGTCACAGCGACGCCGAGTACATGGCCGACTACGATATTCCCACCGACCAGCAGGCGAAGTACAGCGGTTCGGTACACGGTCGTCCCCTGCTCGATGGACACGATCTGTCGGCACCGACCTGCAATGACTGCCATGGCAACCACGGTGCCACACCACCCGGGGTGAAGTCCCTGGTCAACGTCTGCGGCCAGTGTCACGCGGTCATGGCGGATTTCGTCAAGGAGAGCCCGCACGAGATCGGCTACGAGAAGCTCGGCATCGCCGCGTGCACGACCTGCCACAGCCATCACGATATCGCCACGCCGTCTGATGACATGGTCGGCAACAATGCCTCGGCGGTCTGTGCCCGCTGCCACAGTCCGGAAGCACGCTCGATGACGATCGCCGCCAGCGATGAGAAAGTTGAGTTGGCCAACCTCGAGCGTGGCTGGCAGGGGGCGGCGGTGATCCGTACGGCCCTGGACAGCCTGCGTCTGATGCACGCTCTGGCCGACAGTATTGCCCGGGAGGCGGAGCGGGCGGGCATGTCGGTGGAAGACGTGCTCTACGACATCAATGAGGCCCACGGGCGTCTGACCCGGGCGCGCTCCGTCCTGCACTCCTTCACGCCCGACCGTGTGCTGGAGGTAACCGGCGAGGGAATGGAGCTGGCCACCAGGGCACGGGATGCCGGTTACCAGGCTCTCGACGATCTCGACTACCGTCGCGAGGGTCTTGCTCTCTCTCTCATCGTCATCGCCGTACTGGGTCTGGCGCTCTATGCGAAGATCCGCGACCTTGACAGCGAGAGGAATCCATCATGAATGTGAAAATCGAAATCGACCCCGGAGTCTGTGGGTTTCTGGCTACGGCCCGTGTGTCCACCGAGGATCAGCAGGCCGTCGACATAGAGGTGACGAGCAAGTGTGAGTTGGTGACGACCCTGGGTGAGCTGTGGAAGAAGGAGGCCCCCATCGATGGATACCAGGAACTGGGCCCCGAGGAGAGCGTGGTCCTGAAGACGGCACGTACTCTGCTGCAGATCAAGGGCTGCTGCGAGGCCTGCGTCGTACCGGCCGGTGTGAGCAAGGCCGTGCAGGTGGCGACCGGTCTGGCTCTACCAAAGAATGTGGCGATGACGATGACCGTGGATTGACAGCGGTCATCAACGGATCAGTGTCGGCCGCATCAACGGTGACGGCCCAGCGATCGAACCAGTCGGCGTGCCTCGTCCCGGGAATCGGCCCCGGCCCCCATGACGACGCGCGACCCGGTGGGGAAGCGCCACGAGCGGGGATCACCGTCGCCACACCAGCTGTGCATCTGCGCGGTGTGGTCGCCGAAGACCCCGTAGGCAACTTCGAGCTCGGCAGCCGGCTGTACCATGTTCAGCAGCCGCATCTCCGGGATTTCCTGCCACGCCGGCCAGTGATGGCGGGCATCGGCGCAGCAATGCATTCCGAGCCCCCCGTAGCGATCCGACAGCTCCGCCAGCTCGGGCAGGAAGAGCTCGTAGAACATGTCTGGGTTCACGGCGCCGATCTCATCCTCGGAGAGGCTGATACCGCCGGACATATAGTAGTCGGGAAAGTGGGCGACGAAGTCCTGACCGTAGCGGGCAAACCACTCGTCGAGGAAGGCGGTCAACAGCAGGCGCACCTTGGCCGCCAGTTCCCGTACGGCTTCCGGTGACTCGAGCAGGGCCAGGTAGAAGGTGTTCTTGTCCCAGATGAGTGCCGCAATGTCCATGGGGCTCTGGATATCGGGCAGCCGCATCACCGCCTCCGGTCCGGCCCGCCGCCGCAGCTCGTCGGCGATGTCGAAGATCCGGGCCAGGGGTTCGGCGGTGATGTCGGGGATCTTCAGTCCGGCGACCTCTTCCGCACTGTGGATCAATGGCAGGGCGAAAGGATTGGACTCCTCGGGCAGATGGACGCCGCAGCCAAAGGCGGCAGCGAAGATCTCGGTGCCAGTGTACGGATGCAGGTGGGGAACCTGGTCATCGTCGAGCCAGCCGACGGCCTCCAGCTGCTGCTGATACTGGCGCCAGGCCCACTCGATGCGCTGCGGGATGTTGTCCGGGTGCGGCAACGGGCGTGGCGGCAGGCCCCCATCGTGGCGGACCAACAGCATGTGCCGGGGTGCGGCGGACATGTCCAGGAAACGGATCCAGCGCCTCTTGCGTGCCTCGATCTGTCCTTCTACGTCCACGATGGCATGTTACCCATGGGCCACATCGATGGCGGTCCTGATGTTGTCCCAGTCGATGTCGCCGGGGAGCGTGCAATCGGCGCCCAGGATGAAGCGCGCCGGGGCCTGTTCGACCAGGCTGCCGACCATGGCCTCGATCTGCGCCTTCGTGCCGGTGGCCAGAACCCCCTTACGATCGACGCCTCCCATGTAGGGGCGCGAGAAGAACTCGGCCATCTCCTCCAAGCTGCGCGTCTGTGAGCCCACTTCCTGGCTGCAGTTGACCACGTGACCGGGGTAGTCGAGGAACGGACTCAGGTCGGTGTAGCCGCTGTGAAAGTCACAGATGTGGAGGATGTTGAAGTCGCAGGCCTGCTGCATTTCCTGCATCAGGACCAGGTCATAGGGCTGGATACACTCCTCGAAAAGATCACCATCGGCGAAACGGTAACTTTCCTGGCCCTGCGTCGGGGCAAAGAAGCCATCCACGCCAGCAGCGATACAGTCTCTGACAAAACCCAGCAGACTCTCGGTGACGATCTCCATGCCCTTCTTCACCGCCTGGGGATCATCGCGCATCTGCTCGTTGATCTCGTCATTGCCGGTGGTGTGCCCGGCGCACATGAAGGGTGAATAGACCGTCGCAATCACCGGGGCATCGCCGCCTACGGCCTTTATCAGGCCCTTGATAATGTTCAACTGATCCTCGTAGAAGTCCTTGCCGTACAACGGCATCCTGGCCCAATCGGCCGCACACGTGATGTCCTCCCGGCGGGGGAAGGTGTTTTCGTACTGGATCTTGACGAAATCCATGCCGGTGTGGTGGAAGAACTCCAGGTGTCTGTCGATGGCCGCCTGTCCACGGTGACAGGACTTGTCGAAGTGGATGAAGAAGCCGGCGGGAACGTAGGCCGGAGGCGTCGTCGAATTCAGCACACTCAGGATCGTATCGCGTTTGCTCACGGGATCTGCTTTCTGTCAGAGTTCTCGGTAGTAGTCGACGGCGGGCAGGCTGATGTCGAAGCCGACCCTTTCGTAGGCGGTTCGAGCCGGAAGATGGGACGCGTCGCCCCCGGTGCGAACCTTGGCATAGCGGATTCCCAACACCTTCAGGCGTCGGAACACTTCCTCGTACATCATCCCGGCAAGGCCCTGCCGCTGAAACTCGGGGTGGACCGCGTTGTTGCCGATCTCGCCGACGCCGGGTACGGGCACATCCGGGTAGAAGCTGACGAAGCCGGCAATCGTGCTGCCTCTCTGGGCAACTAGGACGTGCCCGGGTGCATCCAACTGACAGGCCGCCCGGATCTGTTCCGCCTTGGACTCCCGGCAGCCCGGGCGGGTGAGCTCGAACAGCTCTGAGCCAAGGATCTGCTCGAAGGAGTCAAACACCGGCTCCCAGGCGGCAAGAGCGATCTCCACGAGGCGCGCGATGTCGCCGGCTGCCAGTTCACGGATGGTTGTTATGGGGGTCTGGCTCACGCCACCCCCACCTGGTCGGCTCGCATGTATCGGGCACCTATATAATGGAAAAAGGACAATGAGTCCTGCTGCATGTGGCAGGATGGCGCAGAATCCATAGATTCTCTCGCACAGAATACGGTGAACAGGCGCAAACGACTCCGAAAGGCGAGCCGATTGATGAGTACTACTGTTGAGAAGACCCAATCAAGGGCGGGGGGCAACGGGCATGAAGTGGTACCGCGCTTTCCCGGCATCCCCAGCACCTCGGACGGTTCGGGGACGGTTGTCTGGGTCGAGACCCACATCAGCCAGGGGGCGGGGGCATTTCCCATCACGTCGTCGACCTCGATGGCCCACGGATACAATACAGCGGTAGTCAACGGTGTGGCCAATCTGTGGGGTGAGCAGCTCCAGTATTTCGAGCCGGAGAGTGAGCACAGCTCGGCCACCGTCTGTGAGGGCTTCGCCCTGGCCGGCGGCCGAGTGACCAACTTCACATCGGGTCAGGGGCTGATCCTGATGAAGGAGGTGCTCTACACGATCAGCGGCAAGCGTCTTCCCGCGGTGTTCCATATCGGCGCACGGGCTTTGACCAGTCAGAGCCTCAACGTCCACGCCGGCCACGACGATGTCATGGGCTGCGAGGACGTGGGCTGGGGAATCCTGTTCACCCGTGATGCCCAGGGGGCTGGCGACCTGGCTCTGATCGCGCGCCGAGTCGCCGAACGCACGGCCACCCCCTTCCTCAACGTTCAGGACGGGTTTCTCACCACGCATACGGTTGAGAACGTCCTGCTCCCGGAAGACGAGCTCATGCGGGAGTATGTGGGCGATCCTGCCGCCAACCTGGTGAATCTGTTCGATCCTGCGAAGCCGTTGATGACCGGTGTGGTGCAGAATCAGGACAGCTACATGAAGGGGAAGATCGCCCAGCGCGCGTACTACGACCGGGTGTTGCCCGAGTTGAAGGAGGCCATGGCCGAATTCGCCAGACTGACGGGGCGTGAATACGGTGTGGTCGAGTCCTATCGCATGGACGACGCCGAATACGCCATCGTCGGCATGGGCACGCTCATCGATACCGCCGAAGCGACGGTGGACCACATCCGCCAGCATCTGGGCATCAAGATCGGCGTCGTGCATATCACCTCGTTTCGTCCCTTCCCATCGGTCGAGCTGGTGGAGGCGCTGCAGCATGTGAAAGCCATCTCGGTGGTGGAGCGCATGGACAACCCGCTGTCACAGTCGAATCCCGTGACTCGCGAGGTAAAGGCCGCCTTTGCTGACGCGCTGATGAGGGTTGACGGCTATCCGACAGTCACCACCATGCCCCAGGTTTATTCCGGCTCTGCCGGTCTCGGCTCCCGGGATGTGCACCCCGGTCATTTCCTGGCCGTTGCCCGCAACATGGCCGGCGGCCTGGGCAAGCGCTACTTCGCCCTCGGCATCCGCCACGATCTGGCCCTGCCTGAGGAGGAGAACCCCGATATCCGTCCCGAAGGCAGCATGTCCATGCGCGGCCACTCCGTCGGCGGCTATGGCTCGGTGACCACCAACAAGGTGATCGCCACGATCGCCGGCGAGGTGTTCGGCAAGAAAGTACAGGCCTATCCCAAGTACGGATCTGAGAAGAAGGGCCTGCCCACTACATATTACCTGACGGTGGCCGACGGCCCCATCCGCACACACTCCGAGCTGACCCACGTCGACTTCGTTCCCCTCAATGACGTGTCGGCCTTTCTCACCTCACATCCCCTGGCCGGACTGCAGCCGGGAGGCAGTCTGTTCATTCAGTCGCCCAAGGAAAAGCCCGAGGACATCTGGGCTGACGTGCCGCCGGGCGCGAAGGAGGTGATTCGCGAGAAGGGCTTCCGTGTGCTGGCTCTGGATGCGGCCCATATCGCACGCGAGGTGGCACCCACCGTCGACCTGGCGGTGCGTATGCAGGGCATCGTCCTGCTGGGCATCTTCCTGAAGGTGACGCCCTTCTCCGAGCAGGCGGGCATGTCGGACGACGAGGTGATGGCGGGCGTCGAGAAGGCGCTGCGCAAGTACTTCGGCAAGCGCGGTGAAGCCGTCGTGCAGGCGAACCTGGAAGCGGTAAAGAGAGGGCATGACGAGGTGATCGAGCTGCCTGCCGAGGTGATCGCATTGCAGGTGAACAGCCCCAAATTCAACGGCGCGTCGGATCTGATCACGCCAGTGTTCGCCGCTCAACAGGAGGCCTGACATGGGTGTGACGACGCAGACAGATATCAAGGAGCTCAGCGATAGCGACGTGGCGAGCCCGGCTTCGGCCGGGCTGCCAAAGGTCTGGGATGCGCAGGACTTCTTCGAAAACGTCCTGCTGGCCTACGATCATGGAGAAGACGACGAGCTGGTGGCCGACGAGGCGCTGGCGCGCAGCATCATCCCCGCCGGCACCGGGGCCCATCGTGACTTCAGCTACATCGCGCCTGAGATCCCGCGGTTTCTGAACGACAAGTGCGTCGGCTGCATGACGTGCGTGACGGAGTGTCCGGATACCGCGATCCTGGCCAAGGTGGTCGAGACTCCCGTGCTGGACGAGAAGCTGCAGGAGGTCGACGGGCAAACGGACGTGGAGTATCTGCGCCAGCAGTTTGCCACGACCAACAAGTTCGCCAAGGTGCCAGAAAAGAAGGGCGCTACACCAGGCCAGTTCGGTATTTTCGTCGACCCGACGAAATGCAAGGGCTGCGCCGAGTGCGTGGAAGCCTGCTCGGATCTGGGGTACGATGCACTGGAGATGGTAGAGAAGGAGGACGACACCGTTCCCGTCTACCAGACGGGCATGGATTTCATGCGCTGGCTGCCACCGACGCCGACGGAGTACATCAGCGACAAGGTGGCGGTGGACATGATGCTCGCCGAAGAGAGCCTGTCTCCCTTTGTCGGCGGCGCCGGATCGTGTGCCGGCTGCGGTGAGGCGACGGTGCTGCGCATGTGGCTGGCGGCGATGGGATACAAGTACGGATCGGAGCGTCTCGGCATCGTGGCCGCCACCGGCTGCAACACGGTATACGGATCAACTTATCCCTACAATCCGTACACTGTCCCCTGGACGAACAGCCTGTTCGAGAACGCCCCGGCCGACGCCATCGGCATCCGCATGCGTTGGGATCAGCTCGGATGGCAGGACAAGCAGCTGTGGGCTATCGGCGGCGATGGCGCCATGAACGACATCGGCTTCCAGAGCCTGCGCCGGATGATGGCGAGCGGTCTCAACATCAAGGTCCTCATCCTCGATACCCAGGTGTACTCCAATACCGGTGGTCAGTCGTCGACGGCGACCTACCAGGCACAAGAGACCAAGATGAGCCAGCACGGACGCGTTATCGGCGGCAAACAGGAGCTGCGCAAGGAGATCGGCCGGATCTGTATGATGCATCCCAACACCTTTGTGACGCAGGTGTCAGCCGCCATCCCCAACCACTTCTACAAAGCTATCCTGGACGCGGCCAGCTTCGATGGTCCGGCCATCGTCAACGCCTATACGACCTGTCAACCCGAGCACGGTGTCGGTGACGAAGCCGCCCGTCGGCAGGCCAAGCACGCAGTCGAGTCTCGCGCCTTCCCGGTGTTCGTCTATGACCCGCGCAAGGGGGAGACGCTGAAACAGCGTCTGAATCTGCAGGGAAACCCCGGACAGAAGGACGACTGGTACACGATCCGGAAGACGGGTGAGGTCGTGGACTTCGTCAACTTCGCCCGCACCGAGGGACGTTTCGCCAAACACTTCGACAAGGAAGGCAATCCCTCCGAGACACTGCTCGCGGCGCAGGCGGATCGCCTGGCCAACTGGCATCTGCTGCAGGAGATGGCCGGCGTGAGGGTGGACCCGGAGTAGTCAGCCGGACAGGGTCAGCCCTCACCACGGGGCTTGCGGGCCGTCAGCGTATTGGCGGCATGCCGGTGCCTGGGGCCTTCCGGGTGCTCGTGCTCGAAGACCAGGCTGCTGCTGTCGAGGATGTCCCAGGTCGAATAAGGCTCTGCCAGCTCACCCTCGCGGAAGAGCCCGACCATCAGCCCCTCCTGGTCCGGCGGCTCTGGCACGGTGTCGGTGAACACGCCCACCGTATGGCAGCCGCCATCGACGGTACGCTGTTGCAGGCGCTGAATCACAGACTGCCAGTCACAACGCGGGATCAGGTGCAGGCATCCGTGACAGACCACGAGATCCAGCGCTTCGGGCAGCTCGTAGTCGCGCATGTCGCAGACCGAGGCGGTTACCTCGACACCGAGATCAGCTGCCACTGATTCCAGCTTGCTGATGCCGGTGGGGGAGATGTCCGAGGCGAAGGTCACGTGGCCGAGGCTGGCCAGATAGAGGGCATTGCGTCCCTCGCCGCAGCCGAGATCGAGAACACGGGATCCTGCCGGAAGGCTGGCGGCGGCGACAACGTCCTTGCCGGGTTTGCCACCCCCGAACGTATCGAGTCGGCCTGGACGACGGTAGCTGGCTTCCCAGAAGGGTGTCTTGCTCATGCAACGCTTTCGTGACTGGCGTGATCTGAGGAAGAAGGCCAGAACCGTTCCGGCTGGCAAGGAGACGATCGGGACGACGCAGGTTGACACTGTGCGACAGGGACACCGTAGTTGACTGGTATGACCGATTTTTCGCTACAGGCGCCGATTGCGGCGCAGAACCCGCCTATGGCCATGCCACGGATGACATCCCGTGACAGTGGAGAGTGTGGATAGGTGTAGCCGTAGTATCAGATAAATCTGACCCGAGCCCCGCTGTCGATCAACGATGGCGGGGCTTTTCTCGTTCTGCCCACCAACCACGGAGGCCATTGAGATGACCAGCACTTTCGTTTCCACATCGATTCCGTACGTCAACGCCGCGCCTCACGTGGGTTTTGCCCTGGAACTCGTGATCGCGGACACCATCGCCAGGTGGCACCGTCTGCAGGGCGAGGATGTGTTCTTCCTGACCGGCACGGACGAGAACGCCCTGACCAACGTGAGGGCGGCTGAGCAGCTGGGGATCACCCCCGGGCAACTGTGTGATCGCAACGCACCGCTCTTCGAGAAGCTGGTGTCGGCCCTGGGGATCTCGGCGGATGCATTCGTCCGCACCTCGGGGTCCGGACACCACGCGGCCGTGCAGAAGCTGTGGAGCTCGCTGCGAGCCGACGACCTCTCGCTGCGCGGCTATCGGGGGCTCTACTGTGTGGGCTGCGAGCGTTTCTACGAACAGGAGGAACTCAGTGAGGGACTGTGTCCTACTCATCGGGTGCCGCCAGAAGCCGTAGACGAGGAGAATCACTTCTTCGCCCTGTCTCACTATCAGTCACAACTCGAAGCCTGGCTGACAGAAGGTGTCCTCCATGTCACACCCGCCTCGCGGCAGCGGGAGGCACTGGGTTTCATCGCTCAGGGTCTGCGCGACGGCAGCGTATCGCGCTCACGGGAGCGCTCGCGGGGGTGGGGTGTTCCCGTGCCGGGGGATTACAGCCAGACCGTCTACGTCTGGGTGGACGCCCTGACGAATTACCTGTCCGGCCTGGGGTACGGATCGGGGGCAGAGGCTTTCGCCCGCTATTGGCAGGGGAGCGGTCGGCGGGTCCACATCATCGGCAAGGACATCCTCAGATTCCACGCCGTGCTGTGGCCGGCGTTGCTCGCCTCCGCCGGTCTGCCGCTGCCCACGTCTGTCGTCGTTCACGGGTTTCTGAGTGTGGATGGTGAGAAGATCAGCAAATCGCGGGGGAACGCGGTGAGCCCCTTCCCGGTGATCGACAAGTACGGCGCCGATGTACTCCGCTACTACCTGCTGCGCGCCATTCCAGCGGGAGCCGATGGGGATTACTCGGAGTCGCGGCTCGAAGAGGTGTATCAGGCGGATCTGGCGAACGGACTGGGCAACCTGGTGCGTCGGCTCGAGACGCTGTGTGAACGAGCGGGATTCCGGACGGACGGTCAGTCAACGCCGGAGGCTACATCCGTCGTGCGTGACGCCACGGGGGAATATCAGTTCCAACAGGCGCTGCGGCAGCTGTGGGATGAGATCGCTCAGTTGAACCGCAGTATTGACCGTGCCAAACCATGGGAGGCCCTGCCCCCTGGTGAGTCAGCGGATCTCCACCGGGATCTGGCGGACTGGGTACGGCGGATACGGCAGGTGGGTGCGGGACTCCGGCCGTTTCTGCCGCACACGGCCGTCGAGATCGAACAGCGGTTCTCGAGTCCTGCGGTCAAGGTGGGAGAGGTGCTGTTTCCGCGACGATGACAGGGCGGCCTGTCATCATCCTGCCTGACCATTTCAACCGATCAGCCAGCGTTGCGCCGATCCGGGCTCAGGTCGGTGACCCGGATGTTGTCCCACCACAGGTAGGAGCGGAAGGTGCGGCAGCCGATGAGGCCTGCCCCTTGCATGTCCGGGTCGGTAACGGTGCAGTAGGTGATGCCGTCCACGGCCACGGAGAGAGTCGATCCGCGCTTGGTGATGGCCACGTGGTAGGTGCGGCCCTGCTCGCAGTGGTGGGCGTAGGTCTCACCCAGCAACTCGAAGCCCGGGTTGTGACGGATGCGGATCCGGCCCATGGCCGAACCGTCCGGGTAGGTGTGATCGCCGGCCCGCAGGAATGTGACGATATGCCCGTTCAGCCCGTGATACGCACCGTAGCGGGCGCCCGCCCGGGCGTCTCGAGAGGCAGACAGGGGGCGGCCGGAGGGGTCGGAGTAGGCGAGGAAGAAGTTGATATTGTTGACGTCGAGGGAGGAGCTGATCACATGGGCGTCGAACTCGATGAGGATGTCGCTTGGAAAGCTCTGACGGCACCACACCGTGGCGACGGCGAAGCCCTCTTCACCCTGGTCACGATCGGGATCGGCGCGGACGTGGAGACGCCCGTCTGCGAGCCAGACTCGTTGCCCACCCTCGACCCACCAGTCATCCAGTCCGTGGGAGAAATCCTCGAAGAACAGAGCGTTCTCACGGGCAGCGGGTGGGTTCCCGGGTGCACCGGCGCAGGCGGACAGCAGGAGTGTGAGGGTTGTGGCGGCTCGGAGCATGAGTCAGTCCGGGGCGATCTTGGCCAGGCATGCGCACTGGCGTTGTAGCAGGCTGTCGCTGACGGCCTCGCGCTTCCAGGCGCGGATCTCTCCATAGGACGCGGTGGCGACGGAGTGGGTCGAGTTGGCATCCGAGAGCAATCCGATACCCTCCGTTCGGTTCTGTGGTCGTCCGCCATAGGTCGAATCGTACGACTGCCCCAGGTCGATCGTTGCGACGCGCCACTTCCCGGCATTGCCGCCACCGCTTTCGAGGACGTGGAAATGCGGCCGTGCCCAACGTTTCCTGCGTCCGATGGTGCCCACCGGCAAGGTGGTGCTCTAGACGTACTTCACCTGCCGGGGGACACGCAGGAACGTCTTGGAGAAGATCACGTACAATCCCGCGGCACTGTCGTTGGTCTCCTTGTATCGCTCATCACCGCCCGGTGGAAGCTGATCGACCTTCCAGCACCAGCTTAAGATGGGGAATTCTCGCGGGTTCCAGTGCGCCCATCGCAGCAGGATGACGGAGCTGCCCCGATCCTCGGCAGCCAGATAGTGGTCGTCTCCCTGCCTGACGACCCGGTAGGGCTTGTGTTTGTTGTTGTCTTTCCTGAACCATCGCCAGCCGGTGGGCAGTGCGCCCGGGTCTGACAGCGAGAAGTCCTCCAGGACGATGTACGGCTTGCGGGTCAGCTGTGCTTCGACGACGGCGGGGGAGAGTCGTCGGTGAACAGCGGTGCGAGTGAGTTTTCGGTAGCCATCGGTGACGGAGGATGCCTCGCCACAGTCGGTGAAG
>DASCMS010000076.1:0-7234 GCA_036011085.1 Candidatus Latescibacterota bacterium | reverse complement strand
TGCCCAGCGACGCCAGCGTGTAGAGTGTGAACTGGCTGTTGCCGGGTGCACCCCAGACCTGGTGGCCGTCAGCACCCAGCATCCGGGTCACATGTGGTTCATAGCTGTTGCGAATCGAATCGCCGATCAACATCACCCTCGCCAACGGGATCTCTCCTTGCCGCACCAGCGGCTTTATCGGGATGCCAGTGCCTGGCCCACGTCCGTCAGACGCAGGTCGCCGATGTCGCTTTCAACGAAGGGATCCGGGAACGCCGTCTGCAGCCACCAATTCCGGCGCAGCTCGATGCGACCGGCATCCTGCCCCACATGGATGTCCTCGTCGCCCACCAGCAGGTTGTCCTCGATACGCAGACCGTCATTGTCGTCCCCGACGCGCAGGGGGCGGCAGCGGGGACTGTCCGTCGCCACCAGCACACCGCCATCGTCGATGTCTGTGGCCGGCCGGCGTTCGTCCCCGACAAAGGGATCGAATACCGTGTTGCCCTGCACGAGACTGTCCTTGTGACGACTCAGCAGAATCCCGGTGCGCCCCGGCCGCGCGATCCGGTTGTCACGAACCGTGTACCGGACACAGTGCCGGGTGTCCTCCGGCGGCCAGGAGAGCCCCAGCCACATTCCTGAGTCGCAGTCGACGATGACGTTGCCTTCGATACGCACATTCTCCGAGCCCTGCCAGAAGAAGATGGCGCCCCTGGCCCCGCCGTTGCGCCCCTGGATTCCGGCGAAGACGTTGTCGTGTACGTGCCAGTTGCGGGCTGACATGACATCCATGCCGGCGACGTAGTTGCCGTCGAAGTTGGCCGGATTTTCCTGCTCGTAGGGCTCGTCATCGAGGCGCTTGGGCCGGTCGTTGTGGAACAGGCAGTAGCGTACGACACAGTCGTCGACGAAATGCCGGGGACGCGACGGTGCGCTGCCGCCGGCCGGCCGCAGGGGCAGGCCGCTGTCGTCATCGGCTTCGGGTCCGCTGACGCCCTTGAGGCCCCGCTGCCAGACATTGTGAGCGACGCAGTTGTGAATCGTGATGGCGCGCACGCTGCGGCCGATGTTGGCGTTCAGCTTGAAGCCGTTGTGGAGTACGTTGCGGATCGTCAGATCGGCGACGGTGACGTTGTGACACTCGGTGAAGCCGAACAGCTCACCATGGTCACTGTCGGCGGCATCGAGCACGACGGCGTCGCGATCACCGGACGCCGACCGCACGCAGACATCATCCCTGCTCACGGTGAAGACGGTGGGCAGCAGGTAGTGGCCGTCCGCAATCAGTATCGTGCCCCCGGGTTGCACATCCTCAACCGCTGCGAACAGTTCATCCACGGTGGTCACATGGATGATGTCCCCTGTCGGGGGGCGCAGCGGTGGCGCCGCCGGGTGCCAGTCCTGTCGTGTCGTCATGTGCGGAAAAACGCCTGCCGGCGAAGCCGACGCAACTCATCGTGCCAGGTGCACTATCTTAGGCCCCCATGGCACTTGAGCTGACGCAACGCCAAATGGCGCAGTACGATCGAGACGGGTATACCATCGTCGAAGGCGGGTTTGCCGCTGACGAGTGTGACCACTTCGTCGACTACATGATGGACCTCCAGGCAGGGCGCAGAACGGTGGAGGGATACGCGCCCCGAGCGCCCGATGACTGGAGCCGGCTCATCTCGCGAAACTGCCACCACCCGCTCGGTCTGTCTTGGATGACGGATCCGCGCCTGCGCCAGCCCCTGACCTCGCTGCTGAAAGGCGAGCCGGACGGCGTGCAGAGCATGTACCTCTACACCGGCTCCGAACAGCGCCGGCACCAGGACGCCTATCACCTACCCGGGTGCGTCGGCGCCTGGGTTGCCCTCGACAAAGTCGGCTCGTGGAACGGCAGCCTGCACCTGCAGGTGGGGTCCCACAAGGGGCCGTCAATCGAGAAGCGGGAGTTCAGAAAAGACGAAGGTGGGAATCCAGGTCCATGGTACGGATGGGATCCGGAGGACGCCTTCGACGAACTCTTCGAGCGTAATGGTCTGGAGGAGATCGTCGTCGAAGCCTCAAAAGGCGACGTCGTGTTCTTCGACGGCCGGCTCATCCATCGCGGCGGGCCGATCCTCGAGCCGGGTTCCTTCCGCCAGAGCTGGGTCGGTCACTACATCCCCCGCTCCTATGATCCCTGGCCTTACGAGAACGCCCCCCGCTTGCGCGTCTCCTTCGACGGAGTGTGCCGCTTCACGCCCACTCATTGACGTGCTCCAGTTGCAACGAGGCGCAGGGGAAGATCCCCACCGTTCTCTCTCGGCCTCCACCGTCTAGAGCGTCGATCACCTGACCCCAGTCATTGTAGAGTTTGCGCCCGACTTTGCGTGCGTAGTAGACCTCGGGGGTGAGGATGGGAGAGAAGTAACACCCGGCGTCGGCCTGACCCTGCTGTTGGAATGAATAGACATCCGATGAAGCCGAAGGCTGTTTCTTGCGGTACGTCCGGTACGATTTCCCACCGTCACCATGGAAAGCCCAGCCATCGCGCGCCCCGGCCAGCAGCACGGTCTGTTTCCCGTACTTCTCCGGCCAGGTTCCCCGGTGTGACTGGCCGATGTCCGTGTCCATGGGGTAGCTGTTGGCGATCACGACGTCGAGGCTTTCTGTCGGCACGTCGGTGCGGTAGGTGTCCTGGGCGAAACGGCAGGCCTGGCGGTGGGCCTTGACGAAGTCGCCGGCGAACACGCCAAGGACCTCCTTGAGTGGCGTGAAGACCAGGTTGATGCTGAAGTCGAGACCGACCGCGCGGGCGCATAGCTCCATGTCCTGCCGAATCCCGGGGGACTCGATCCTTTCGGGGTAGAGGACGCCGTACCCCTCCCAGTCGAAGGTGGTGTGGTTGTACTGGATGGAATCGTACGCAGCCACCGAGGGCAGAATGGCCTTGGCACCGCCGCCGAAGCCGGCACCGCCGTGGGGGATGGTGCCGCTGATGGCGATCTTCAGGCCGGCCTCACCCACGAGACGATTGATGCGGAAATCGGGGCCACCGTCAGGGCGCTGGTATGTCGTCAACCGGCGCGTGAAGCAGTTATGGTTGACGACCTGGAGTCGGTCGAGGATCTGACGGCCGAGTTTGCGCCGCTGTTCGGCCCGGGAGAGCGGCCGGTGCGTGCCCACGCCGATGATGACCGTGATGCGATCGTCGCCGATGCCGGCGGCGTTCAATTCCTCCAGCACCGCCGGGAGCACGGCGAAGGCGGGGGTCGGCCGGGACAGATCATCGACGATGATGACGGCATCGCCGCGACCTTCGGCCACCCCTCTCAGCGGCTCGGTGCCGATCGACTGCTGGAGCTGGCGGCGGATGTCGACATCACTCAGCGGCCGGGCATTCGCGAGACCCTCGGGAGTGAAGAGCGCGAGATCCCACGCTTTCGGAAACAGGAACCGGCGTTGAGAGTACAGCTGGCCGTAGCGCCGGCTGCCGTACCAGCTTTCCAGCGGCAACTCGACCACATTGCCGTCACGAGTCTTGCGAATCTCCATCCGGTCCGATGCTCCTTCCTCAGTGCATCCTCATTCGAAAACCAGCATGCCGAACTGATCGGGCTGCAGTCCGGAGCCGTACGTGCGCACCCATTGATTGTACTGCTGCCCGCGGAACACCCGCACCAGGTTGAAGCCCCAGACCGTGCCGGGTTGGGGCGCGGGCGCCGCTTCCTAGCCAAAGTTGAACCTGAACTCAACAGACCAGAAGTCTTCGTCTACGTGGGCGGCAATCTCCACATCACCAGCCCAGCCCCAGCGCGCCTGCGGATCGTATGGCCGATTGCGCCGATCCGCGGGCATCCACTCGTCCTCCCGCACGCCCAGACTGTTGATGCCGAAGTGGGCGTAGCTGCTGTGGTCCAGGTTGGCGTCGAAGAACAGTTCGATGCAGTCGTCTGACCAGATCTGATCGCTGGCCTGCGAGACCCCACTCGACCTCAGATCTCCATCCTGGGTGTTGTCGATCTCTGTCACCTTGGTCACGAGGCTGTCAGGGTGGTCGTCATATCCCACAAACCCGATGAAGAGCGCCTCGGCGGTGTACCCCACACGGAAAGAGCTCTGTACTTCGGATCGAGTCGCAGCGAAGTTCTCTCCCCAGAAGAACTTGTACGTCGAATCGGCCCGCGCCGCCTGCTCCCACACCGCGTCACTGAGGCGGCCGTCGATCTTCGGTGTCTGGCTGAGTCGGGGCACGTCGAGCAGCATGCCGTTGCGACGCAGTACGTCCCGTCCCTTCTCCGGCTGACCGTTGTCGAAGTAGAACCGCCCCAACTGGTACGCCGCATGTTTGCTCTGCGAAAAATAGGCGAGGGCGTGGTGGAACAGGGAGTCCGCTTCCGCCAGCTGCGCATTGAGTGCCAGCGTGTTGGCCTCGTTCAGCCATCCGTTGACGAAGCTCTCGACGCGAACCTGTGCTTCCTGGCGTGCTCCCCCATGGTCGTCGGCCACCATGGACCTGGCCTGCTCTCTCAACGCTGTCTTCTGCTCATTGCTCAGCTTCGCTTCGAGTTCTCCCAATGCCATCAGGGTTTCGTAGCGGACCGCACCGTTTCTGTCTTTCAACGTCTGCAGCAGAGCTTCAATCGCCTCGGCCCGCTTGAACATGCCCATCCGCTGGGCGATACGGGCCCGGATCCGGGCGTCGTCGCTCTCGACCAGCAGCCGGTTCAGTGTCTCAGGGATACGCTTGTCATCAACCCTCGCCATCAGGCTGATCAACGCTTCCGCCAGTTCGAAGCGCGCCTCGGTATGATCAGGATTCTCCAGGGCCTCGAGCAGAGGCCCGACGGATCGGTCCTTGGCCAGCAGCAGCCCCTGGCGTGCCGCCTCGCGGGTCTCCGGGTCGGCCAGGTCCTCGACGAGGTCTTGCGCCGAGGGACCACACGCCGCCAGGACCAGAGTGATACACCAGACAGCATGGTGGGCCGCTCTCGTTCTATGACTCGCCATGGACGTCCCCTTTCCTCTACCACTCGGAAGGTAACACGAAACTTGACCAATTTGGTAGAGATACAGCTCATTCACTGGGCGAATCGCCTGATTTGACTATATTGGTCAAATAGCGCGGAAGGGACACAATGCAGACCATATCAGCCCATGAGGCGAAGGCCCGGTTCGGCCAATTGCTGGATGCTGCCCGGGTGGAGCCGGTGACGATCGAGAAACACGGTCGTCCGGTGGCCGTGCTCATCTCAAAGCAGGAATACGACGAAACCCAGGCGGCCAAGCTGGCACGCCTCCGGGCCGAGGTGCAACAAGGCCTGGACGCCATCGGGCGCGGTGACTCTACCGAGTATGAAGAAGCCGATCTGCAGAAGCTGGCCGGCGTCCTCAAGTCGGAGGCCCGCCAGCGCGCAGCATCCTCTTGACCTATGTCCTCTCGTCAGTCGCCCGGGATGACCTGCTCTCCATATGGGCCTTCACGGCTGACCGCTGGGACGAGGACCAGGCCGACGTCTACATCGATGCTATCATCGTCAGGTTCGCCTGGCTGACGAGAAACGCCGGACTCTGGCACGAGCGATCCGAACTCGGAGACGGCATCCACTCGTACCCCGAGGAGAGTCACGTCATCATCTTCCGCGCAGTCGACGCGAAACTTCAGATCATACGAGTCCCGCACGCTTCGATGGACCTCGATCAGCACGTTCCCTGAAAAGCCGTTGGCTCACGCCGTCTGCCCCTCCTCCTCCTGCTTGTCCAGCGCCTCGAGCATGTTCGTCGACGTGTTCCATTTGGTATACGTGGGGCTCGCCGTTATTCTCTTGAAGGCACTGCCCACAGCATCACGAAATGGCAAGAGTGGAAACTGCAACTGCCGGATTGCCCACAGATACCGTCGCGTTCTGGATGTTTGTCTCCATCACGGTCGTGATCGGTTTGAAGGTGATCACCGGATCCTCGCTCAACCGGAAGAGGAAAGCGCTGGCCACCATCCACGAGAAGCTCCGGGACATTCGGATCGAACTCGAGCATGCCAGTGAGCGAACAAAGGCTGCGGGAAACGAGACCTCCTTCCAGGAGCGCCGGATGAGAGAGCTCGCAATGTTGATCGACGACGCGCAGATGGACCTGGCGGAGCTTGCCTCGAGTGAGAGCGGCAGCGAGCCGAAAGAGTCGGGTGACCCGCAGTTGCCCCGGCACATGCGCCCGCGGGGTGAAGACTTTCTCGAGGATGAACTGTAGGCCGAATCGAAAAGGCTCCCGAAACTCCGGAGGCCTTTCGATTCAGACTTGGTGCTGGACTGGCTGGTCTCTCCCGCTACTCCCCGATGTTGTGCGCCGAGCCGGCGATCTTCCACTCCCCATCGACCTTGACCACCCACCACAGATTTGAGACTCCTTCCCAGGAACCAGACCCTTCCGGGGTGGAGTTGCTCCCCGTTTCACTCGTCACCACGACACCGGACTGCTCGTTCACTTCCGTCTGCAGGAACTGAACCGAGTTTTCGTACGTGACATCGTCGGTGCTGAACGACTCGACCCACTCGTCGATCATCGCCGCGTCGGCAACCGAGCCACCCCAGCGCCCGGGCTCTCCCTCCAGTCCCTTGATGGAACGCACGTAGAAATCCGTTAGACAGGCCCGAGCGGCGTCGCCGTCATTGTCGACGAAGGCCTGATGATATCGGGAGATCACCCCCTGCGCTCCGACAACGTCAGGCTTCAGATCGGACGTATGGGCCTGGGTCACCTTCCACTTGCCACCCTCCTTGACCCAGGAGATCGAATTCCTCCAGGGAGTGAAAATGTCTCTCCCGTCGGCCAGGTGGATCGTGCCGAAGAGTAAACCACTCGTGACGGCTGAGCTTCCGTGTACCCGGGCCGTCAGGTCCTGCCACGCCAGGTCATAGCTCCGTCCCGCCTCGATTGCTTCCGCCAGCTTGCCGGCATCGAAAGGCGAGATCTCGCGTCCGTTGCCGCTGAACCCGGTGGCACCGTCCACATAGAAGGACGACATCTTCTTGGTGTCGCCGGCATTGTACGTGTCGAGAAGGTCCTGTGCCGCTGTCACCACATCGTCCGCGTCGTCCGCCACCACACCTCCCACCGTCAGCAGACCAAAAGACGCCACCACGAGCGCCGTACGTGTCAGATGTGTCATACTTTCCCTCCCTGAAGGGTTTGAGGCGAAGTTGGCGGCATGATAGGCCGATGGCATACAACACACAAGTCAGAGAAGCCGGCAAACGGGCTACATCACGCTTGCGAGAGTATTGGCCCG
>DASCMS010000075.1:0-100417 GCA_036011085.1 Candidatus Latescibacterota bacterium | reverse complement strand
CATATAACGCGCATTACGTCACTCGACGCGTCGAGAAATCAGCTTGTGTTGACGTAATGTTCATTATTGGGCACAGCGCGCTGGAGTAGTGATTCAGCGGATGTGTATGTAGTCCGAGGCGTTGTCCGTCAGGCGCTCCCGGTTCTCATAGTAGCGCATCGTTGTCTTGAGGTCCTTGTGCCGCAGGTGGGCCTGGACCTGCTGTGGCTTGGCGCCACCTTCGATAGACATGGTGCAGCAGGTGTGGCGGAACATGTGAGCGGTGACGTTTCTCGTGATGCCGGCCCGTTTGGCATACCGACGGACGATGAGATTGATCGACTGATCGGTTATGGGAGATCCGTGAGACTGATTGCGGGACAACGAGATAAACACCTTTCCCTGGACTGAGTGGCGGTGCTGTTCCAGGGTCTGCCTGTAGTCGTGCAGGTAGTGCAGGACCAGCGGCTGCAGTTTGATATCCTGAGCGACGCCAGACTTGGTTTCGGGCAGGTGGAGGATCTGGAAGGCGCCGTCTTCACCAAAGTCACCCCAGCTGATGTTGGCGATCTCGGAGCGACGCAGGCCGCCGAAGGTCAACAGGTGCAGAATGGCCAGGTCGCGGGCTCGACGCAACTCGTCCTGCTCGTCTCCGGCAGCGTCCAGAATTCGCTGGAGATCCATCCGGGTCAGCGATTTTCCACTCACAGCGTCGTCTACGCGATAGCCTTTGACGAGGGTTGAATCCGCGGGGTTCTTGTCGATCACACCCGTGGCGACCATCATGCGGAAGAACGCTTTGAGGCTGGCGAGCTTGCGGTTGATCGTCGTGCGCTTGCGGCCCAGGGCCGCCAGCGAGTTTCGGTACTCGATGATATCAGCGAATGTGATCGCGTGCACGTCATCCGGAGTGATACGGTCGCCGTCGAAGAACTCACAGAGGTCGGCGTAGTATGCCTTCCGGGTGCGCTCGGCGAGCTGTCCCGAGAGGAACTGAGCCAGCGGGTCATCCTGGATGACACGGGCGAGGCGTCCACGCATGACGGTGAGAGAATCGGGCATGGACGGAAGATAGCCATGCGAGGGGGCATTCGTCGAGTACTTTGTTCATGTCGGCATGTGGCGTACTGGATAGTATACTCACAGAGTTGCTATATATATAAGCAGCATGTAACATGCTGCAGTACAGCCGTATCAGAAAGGCAACTTCACGGGACTATATACTAACCATAACAGGCATTATCGTTAGTATAGGATAGTTCGCGATCTGGCACGGTGTTGTCCGGCCTGCCCTGATCCCAGTCGAATTACATAATGCCGGTTATCTGCCCGGGGCTCATGGTCGTGAATCTTCTCGGTTGGAGTCCGTCAGGTTCGGTGGAACAGTCGATCGAACTCGGTCAACGGAATCTTCACCAGGATCGGTCGGCCATGGGGGCATGCGAAGGGCTCGCGAGCACTGAGCAGCCGGGCGATGAGCCGCTCCATTTCCTGGGGGTCGAGGCGGTCGCCGGCGCGAACCGAAGTGTGGCAGGCCATCGAGGCTGCCAGGGCGTCGCGGGCCTCTGAGCGGGCCTCAAGTTCATCGATCAGATCGCTCAGAATCTGGTAAAAGATGTCGCCATCGCCCCAGTTGCGCAGTTCGGGCGGAGTCGCCTCTACGATCAGAGTTGTCGGGCCGAATGCCCGTACGCCGAATCCGAGACGGCCGAACAGGTCTTCCGAGCCTTGAAAAGCCTGCATCTCCACAGCGCTGATGTCCACCGTGAGCGGCACCAGCAACAGCTGCTGGGAGGCGTTGGTCTCGCCGGCCAGCAGATCCTGAACTTCCTCATAGCGGACGCGCTCGTGGGCGGCGTGCTGATCGATGATGAGCAGTGCCTCCCTGATAGGCAGCAGCAGGTACTTGTCATAGCTCTGCCATACGCCCCGCTTGCGGGCCTCGGAGAGCAGGGCGTCGCCTTCCGGACCCCGCTCGATCACTTCGCCCCTCGGCGTCGTTGGAGGCAACAGAGACAGATTCATCTGCTCGAGATCCTGCGAGTGGAGCTCGCCTCGAAACTCCGTGGTAGGTCCCTCGGCAACCCGGAATGCATCCGTCGTGCTCGTGTCGGCCGTTGGTAGCGCGAAGGCAGGCGCCTCAGGGACTCTCAAGGCCTGGCGAACCCCCTGCTGGACGACCTGCCGGACCTGCTGCTCCCTGGCGAAGCGGACCTCGCGCTTGGTGGGATGTACGTTGACGTCGAGATGGCGCGGGTCAAGGTCGAGCCAGAGCACGAACTGCGGGTGTGAGTTCGGGGGCAACAGGCTGCCGAATCCTGTGTAGATGGAGGCGCCGACCTGGCGGGACTGGATGGGGCGCTGTCGGACGATCAGATACTGCTTGGAGCGGGAGCGGCGACATCCCCCCGGTGGCGTGATGAGGCCCTCCACGCGGATCGTATCCCCCTCCCCCCCGGTCATCTCCACCCACTGGAGTTCTTCGGCTTCGGCGTTGAGCAACTCGGCGGCGCGTTCTCGCCGATCCGCCGCCAGCAGATCGAGGATCTCGCGCTCGCCGTGCATCAGCCGATAGGCGACAGCCGGGTAGGCGGCGGCGAGTTGGACGACGGCCTGTGTCAGATAGCGCATCTCGGTGTCGGCCTGGCGCAGGAATTTCCGCCGTGCCGGCGTATTGAAGAACAGGCCCTGGACATCGACAGCGGTACCGACGTCATGGGCCGTGGGGCCAAACTCCCGGCGGACCCCCCCCTCCACGACGATGCGGGTCGCCTCGTCGTCATTCTCGGTTCGAGTCTCAATCGTCAATCGGGAGACGGCGCCGATACTGGCCAGCGCCTCGCCACGGAAGCCGAGGGTGCTGATGGTGAACAGGTCGGTGGGCGAGTCCATCTTGCTCGTCGCATGGCGTTCGACGCTGAGTTCAACGTCCTCACGTGAGATGCCCCGGCCGTCATCGACCACGCGAATCCCCTGCCGCCCACCATCTGTGACGTCGATTCGTATTCTTCGAGCCCCGGCATCGAGGGCGTTCTCCACCAGTTCCTTGAGCACGGAGGCAGGTCGCTCGATCACCTCTCCCGCGGCGATCTTGCGCACGAGATTCTCCGGGAGACGATGGATTCTTGTACGTGGAGTTGCAGTCAAATGGCCGTACTCTACATCTCGATCGAGATGGCCGTCGCTCGACGCTCGAACTCTTCCGCTGAGATCCGTCCGGCAGCCAGATCGGCACGGGCGTGATCGAGGTGCTGGCGGGGGCTGCCGTCCCGCCGGTGTCGGCGCGCCTGCATCACGAGATGGTACATGCCAAAGAGCAGAAGCAGACTCACAAAGCCGATCCAGGCCGTCTCCTGCAGTCGGTGACCCTCGGGTGAAGGGATCGTTACGACGGTCAGTCCCGCGGATTGCCAGCGGAGGAGGGCCTCTTGCATGGCCGAATCAGCCCTGCCGGGAACGACGACCTCCACCGCGCGGTGTCTCTGTCCCCCGACCTCGAGCATGACGGGCTCCCGCAGGTGGCCCACGACCCCCACTCCCGAGACATCGATGGCGCTGACACGGTCGTCGGCCACGAAGCTCTCGAGATGGCTCAGGTCGATCGGCGTCTGCCGGGGAGCCAGCAGGCTCAGCAGAACGACCAGGGCCAGTAGCCCCGCACCCAGAGTCGCTGCCAGCTTCGTGGGAGACACCTGTCGATCGCTTGCCAAAGAATTCCTCTCCTGATCCGGTTCCGCAGAAGCAGATGATAAGGGGCGTGACGGCTGGTGAAAAGGCAGCGGCCCCACTTGCCGTCATTCGCCGCACTTGCGGCCCCTCGCCGCACCAGCGTACACTCGATATCGGGTGGATGTGACCTGCACGACTATGCCACAGTGGCGGGAAGAATAACAGATGAGCGCATATTTCTGGGTCGTTGTGGGTCTTCTCGTCGTGGGGACCACAAAATACCTGACCTCCATCCGCCTGCGGGGATTGGCGGATCGCATGCACCGTGAGCATGCTGACGCGCAGGAACTGCGCTACGTCCTGGTACAGGCCGAAGAGAAAGAAACGCAGTTGAAAGGTGAGACAGAACGCCTGCAGGCAAAGGTGTCCGGATTGCGCAATGTCGTGGGGAACCTCGAACGCTCGTTGCAGCGCTTCCGCGGATCTTGATCGTAGACACAACTGCTACGAAGACGAACGGCCCGCCTCGCTAACCAAGCGAGGCGGGCCGTTTCTGATGAGGCGTTCTAGGTGAGTCCCTACTCGACGTCCCAGCGTTCGAGGATATCGTCGCGGATTTCGCGGCGCAGAAGAGGCTGCAGCCGATCCTGCGCGGTGAGACGCACATCGGTGTGATCCTCGTTGTAGGCCAGTTCGGTCAGCAGCGAACGATCGGCTCCCGGGTGCCTGGCGACGGCGAGGATGACGGCGGGGTCGGTATCTCTGGCCAGACGTTCCAGCGTCTCCAGGGGCGTATTCGGGTGCCGGGCGGTCAGGCGTCGCACCTCGGGATCGAGATCGCCGGAAAGGACTGAAAGCACACCCAGCGGCGTATTGATGTTGACACACACGGCGCGCCGGATGGCCACGCTGCTGTCAGCAGCCATGGAGGCGAGCACCGGGATCGGCAGATTCCGGTGCTGCAGAGCCGCGATCCGTACGGGTCGTTTGACATCAGAACTCAACTGTGTCAGCACGCGACCTGGTGTATCCAGGTTGGCCGCCAGTTTCCAGCGGATCATTTCGTCCGGATCGGCGGCCAGGGTATCGAATAGCGTCGGCGGCAGTTGCTTGTTCTCCACCAGGGCGAGCCGGACGAGGACATTCGGATCGCGGGCAAGCTTTGCGGCAAGATCGGTGACGATCTGACGCGTAGTCGACGATGCGAGTGGATCCCAGACAAGAGCCATGGCCGCGCCGGTGCGCACGGTCGGGTCTGCGTCCCCTGCCAGGTAGATGCGGGACCCGAGCGGCGTGTACGGGTTGGCTGCCACGTAGAAGCGGACCCCTCGATCCTCATCGTCGGCCAGCAGAGCCAGCTCCCGTGGATTGGTGCTGGTGTTGGCGCGGTGTTTCTGTTCGCGGTCGACGGTCTGCTCGGTGCGCAACAGCTTGCTGACCCCCCACCCGTCAAGCTTGCGCAGATGTGCGCGCAACCAGGTTTCGACCGTAGGCTCCACACCCTCTGTCCGGCGCCGCTGCTCCTCCTCGGCCGCCGTCGACGGACCCGACCAGCTGCACATCAGGATGAGCGCGAGGCCTGCAGTGCAGTTGATCCGGGAGGTTGTCGTCATCATCTCAATCACGGGGAGCATATTCAAGGGGGGAGGGATTGCCTCTTCCTTACTATCGACAGACCGCCGATTCTCTTGAATCACCCCGGTCAGTGGTCTTTTAGCCAGCAGGTGGCCGCATGCGACGGAGGAGTCTTCGGTTGAATTCCTGCGCCGCATGGTAGCCGTCGATCCTGAGCAGGTAATTGAAGGCGATCGTCTCGGCGATAACGGTGATATTCTTCCCCGGGAAGATGGGTACCGTGATCTCCTGGATTTCGACACCGAGGATCGTCTTCACCCGATCTTCGAGGCCGACGCGGTCGTAGGCAAAGTCCCTGTCCCAGTCCACGAGCGTGACGACGACTTCGACGCGCTTCTGCTTCCTTGTGCCGCCGATGCCGAACAGTCGCTTCACGTCGACAATGCCGATACCACGAATCTCGATGTGATCCTGCAGGGCGGGTGGCGGCCGGCCCATGAGCAATCCGTGGGATTGCCGCGTGAGGATCACCGTGTCGTCGGCTACCAGGCGGTGACCACGCTCCACGAGGTCAAGTCCGACCTCGCTCTTGCCGATGGCGCTGCGACCGGTGACGAGCAGCCCGACACCGTGTACGTCTACGAGTGTTCCGTGGATGGTAACATATGGGGCAAAGACGTCGTCGAGATAGAAGTGGAGAAGGTGCGTGAATCTGGTCGTGTCGAACTCGGACCGAAGCAGAGGGATGCGGTACTTGTCGGCCATACGGCGGAGTTCGGGCAACAACCGCCCGCTCCCGGTGACGATGATACAGGGCATTTCAAACTGGTAGATGATCTCCAGGGCTTCGCACCGATGTTCCGGGTCCAGGCTGCGCAGGTATTCCATCTCCTGATTGCCGAGAATCTGCACGAAGCTGTAAGTAAAAACCTCGACGAAGCCGGTAAGGGTCAGGCCCGGACGGTGCACGTCGCTGCTGTTGATGGTCCGTCCGACGCCCTGCTCGCCGGCGACGAGGCGCAGACCGAGGCGACGACCGTACACCTTGAGGAGTTTCTCAATCTTCAGTTCATCTTCCGTGGTGGAGACATCGCTGCGGTGCGGCTTGTCGTCAGTTCGACGTGCCCCGGGTTCGCTCATTTTTCCAGTCACCCCCTCTCAGGGTCGGCAAAGTCGGTTCCCGCATGGATACGGACCAGGGATTCGTACCGCGACGCCGCGATGCGGCCATCATCAACGGCCTCGCGAATGCGGCAGCCCGGCTCGTGCAGATGCGAGCAGTCTCTGAACTGGCAGTTCCCCGTCAGATCTGCCATTTCCGGAAAGTACTCCACCAGTTCACCGGCGGGTATGCCCCAGGGCTGCAGCTGCTTCACGCCAGGCGTATCGGCCACGTAGCCCCCCTCTCGAAGCCTGTGCAGCGAGCTGCTCGTGGTCGTGTGTCGGCCTCGATCGTGATGGCGCATCAGGCCCTGCGTGCGCAGGGCCAGGTCGGGTTCAACGGCGTTCAGGATCGAAGACTTGCCGGTGCCGGATGGTCCCACGAGGACGGACAACCCATCGTGGAACCGGCTGACGAGTCCCGACATGCCGGCCCCACTGGCGGCACTGGTCTCGATGACTTCGTATCCGAGGTCCCGATAGAGAGTGGCTGTCTCCTGTCGGTCCTCGTCCTCGTCCAGATCGATCTTGTTGATGCACACCACAACCCCCTCAACTCCCCCGCTGGCGGCGATCACCAGGGCACGGTCGACGAAGCTTGGACGCAGGGCCGGCTGACGGGCGGCAACGACGATGAAGAACCGATCGACGTTTGCCACCATCACCTGCTGGGCCAGGCGCGCGCCACTGGCGACTCTGGAGATGGTGTTTCGGCGGGGGTGGATCTCCTCGATGACGCCGCGCCCCTCTTCGGTAGGCTGCCAGTCAACATGATCTCCGGCAACGATCTGGGCGGCAGCACGACGGGGGCCGGCCTTCACCTTGCCGCGCAGCTGACAGAGATGACCACCATCCCGGGGCACGACCCCACCCCGGTGATCCCTGTCGCCGACGAGGACCTCCCAGCCGGACACGCGCAGGACGAGACCGTTCACCGCATCCTATTCGCCTCGGGCCAGGCGCTCGGCCACATACGATGGCCAGCCCAGGGCGAGGATCTTCTCCTGTGTTCGAGAGACTGCATACTCGACGCGCTGCAGGGCCACATGGTCGTTGTCGATATCCCAGAGGGCGAAACTGGAACGAGGGTCTCCGTCACGTGGTTGACCCACACTGCCGGCATTGACCAGATAGTGGTGTCTGCCGATGGCGACCTCAGACGAGGTCAGGGGCACGGAGGCGGTGTCCATACGGCAGTAGATGCCCGGATAGTGCGTGTGGCCGACGAAGGCGATTCGTGCCGCCAATCCGGAGAGGCACCAGTCGACGTGCTCGAAGAGATAGAGAGACTGCCAATCCTCCGGCTCGAGAGGGTTTGCGTGCGTGAACACTGCATTCGCCTCCGTGTAGCGGAACTCGAAGCTGTTCAGGTACGCCAGTTCCTGTTCCCCCACCATGGTGCGTGACCCCAGAAGCGTCTCTCGTGCCATGGAGTTGAGTTCGTGGATCCGCTCCGGGTCGAGCAGAGCCTGGTCATGGTTGCCCAGAACGCAGATGCCTTCGACCTCTCGAATGCGGTAGATACAGGCCACCGGATCAGGGCCATAGCCGACGACGTCGCCCAGTACGATGATGCGATCCACGTCGTGACGATCGATGGCGATGAGCACGGACTCGAGAGCTTCGAGATTGCCGTGTACATCAGAAAGGATCGCGACGCGCATGACTATTCGGCCGAGTTTCCGGCGTTCTTGGAGCGTTTCCTCGCGCGTGCTGGTGCCTTGTCGTCGGCTTTCTTTCCGGCACGGGCCTTCTTTGCACCAGCGGCTTTCTTTGCACCAGCGGCTTTCTTTGCACCAGCGGCTTTCTTTGCACCAGCGGCTTTCTTTGCACCAACGGCTTTCTTTCCGCCAACGGCCTTCTTGCCCCCCCCCACCTTTTCTCGTTTGCCTGCCTCAGCACGCTCCGACTCCTCGTAGACGGTTCGGATCAACTGTTTGCGCAGATCGCCGTCGTAGGGCAGGAAACGGACGTGGAGAATCACCTGGTGCTGTTCCTCCATCCGTTCGACGTCGAGAACTCCCCCACGGATGGCCGACAGGTCAATCGGCGACCCGCCTTCACCCGGTGAGAATGCCAGATAGTCACCATCGTGGAACTGGTCCTTGTCTCCCGCCAGCAGGGCCAGGCCGCCGGCGCTCAGATCCTGTACTCTCGTGCTCTCGACACGGTTCTCGGCAACCAGTCCGTCGAGGGCCTGCATGAACTTTTCATCCGTCTCGTCATAGCTGGCCTTCAGCTCTTCATCGATGGCCTCTTTGGTGATGCATGTGACGTTGAGCTCAAAGGCACAGGGAGCGCGCTCGAACTGCCTTCGGTTCTGCCCGTCCCAGGGGCGCGACGTGCGGACGAGTTTGGCGCGTGCCTTCTCGAGATGGACCATTTCGTCATCGTCGATCCAGTTTCGATCCAGAGCCTGGTCGATGAGGCTCTCGTAGAGGCGAATCGAACCGAGCATCTGGGACGGACGCTGCACTCTTGCCCGGCGCCCGATCGTCCCGATCAACTGCGTCTCGAAGGCTGAGAGGCCTTTCACTTTGGCAACCTTCTCGTAGGTCACCCACGACGATCTCTGTACTTGCCGTTTTTCCCGGAGGCGGGCAAGAACCCTGAACACCACCATGACCAGTCCGATGCCGACAATCGTGGCAAACAGACCATAGACGTAGCGCATGTCGGGCCCGGCGAACGGCAGGTACGCGGCCAGCGTGGGAACAAGAAAGGAAGGAGCAGGTAGCAGGGCCATGATGGCCTCACTCATCTGAAGAGGGCGCTGATCGAGGTCTCTTGGTGAATCGCCTGGATGGCGTCGGCAAACAGCTCGGCCACGGAGACGACGCTGAAACGCTCGTCGCCGCCAGCGTGGGCACTCTGGGGGATTGTGTCGGTGACGACGAGAGACTCGAGTTCTGAATCGGTGATACGGGCACCGGCACCCGGAGCCAGGGTGCCGTGAACGCAGCCGGCGTGGACTGAGCGGGCCCCCCGGGCCAGAACGGCGGCGGCAGCATCGAGGGTCGATTCTCCGGTGATGATCTCGTCATCGAGGATCAGAACATCCCGGTCTTCCACCGATCCGATCACACCGTGCACTCGCAGTTCTCCCTCCGGCGACAGCCGGTTGTCGACGACGACGAGGGGCAGCCCCAACTGTCGGGCGTAGGCCTCGGTCACTTTCGCCCGGCTGATATCGGGGGCCGCCGCGACACAGTGCGACAGGTCCAGGCGATCTGAGAAATGCTGACAGATTGCCGGCACGCCGCTGAGCTGGTCCACTGGAATGCGGCAGAAACCGACAACCTGAGGACTGTGCAGTGTCATCGTCAGGATGCGGTGCGCGCCGGCTTCCACGAGCAGGTCAGCCACCAGCCTCGCTGCCACCGAGATACGTGGTTCGTCCTTGCTGTCTGCCAGAGCGTAGGGGTAGTAGGGCAGCACTGCCGTGATTCGTCCCGCGGAGGCATACTTGAGGGCGTCCAGGGCGATCAGCAATTCCATCAGGTGGTCATTGACAGGCGTGCACGAGGTCTGGATTAGGAATACATCGCACCCACGTACATTCTCGCAGATCTTGACCTTCACGTTCTCGTTGCTGAACGAGAGGAATTCGATCGCTCCTGCCTCGACGCCCAAGGACTGACAGATCCCAGCAGCCAGCGCCGGATTGCTGTTGCCGGCAAATACCTTGAGCCTCATCTCACCCACGCCGCAGGGCCTCTACAGCATCACGCCGAGTTGCTCCCGGGCCCGTTGGGCAACGGGCGTCAGGGCATGCTGTCGTGTGATCCGTTCCAGAGCCTCCCGTCGCTGCCCCACATCGCCCAACTGCGCGTAGCAGCGTGCTGCCTGCATGAGCGCCAGGGCGGAGGGTGGACTGTCGGGGTGTTCGTCGGCATAGCGGATGTAGTCCCGCGCCGCGCCCTCCAGATCTCCCTGGGCTTCACGGCAGGCTGCCAATCCGGTTTGCGCGGCGTAGACGAGGGCGTCGAGATCGCCATGAGCATCGAGGTATTGGTTGTACAGACGCTGGGCGTCTGCGTACCGTCCCAGGGCGAAGTATCGGTTCCCGAGCAGAATCATGCCCTGGGCGGCCGCCGGTGTGCCCGCCAAGTCATCGACGAGTTGCTGACCGATGCGGATTACCTGATCCACCTGCCCTGAGCGGTCGGCTATGGTCGCCTCGAACAGCAAGGTGGCGGCCCGCTCGCGTGCTTCGGCTCTCTGGGTCTGCATGAAAGAGGCGATGGCGATGACGGCGACGATGGCCACGGCGCCGCCGATGAACAGCTGCGATCGTTCCTTGAGATACTCGATGGCGCGAAGGATCCACTCGAGGAACTCATCCTCCTCCAATTCTGCCTTCGTCGCTCGCTGATTCCGCTCCTGCATGGAGCTCTGCCTCCTTTGGATGTCTCCCAGGTCGCTGCCTGTGATCTTTAGTAGGTGATGACGCTCTCGATGTGGCGGCCGTCAACTCTGGTTCTGCCCTCGAGGGCCGTCAACTCGACGAGGAAAGACAGGCCGACAACGGTAGCGCCGAGAGATTCCACGAGGGCGACGGCGGCGCCAGCCGTACCGCCGGTGGCAAGGACATCATCGACGATGACGACACGGTCGCCCTGGGACAGGGCGTCGCGGTGCAGTTCGATGGTGGCACTGCCGTATTCCAACTCGTACTCCTGTCTGGCAACCGCACACGGCAACTTGCCCGCCTTGCGCACCGGCAGAAAGCCGGCTCCCAATCGCAGGGCAACGGCGGGTCCCAGGACGAAGCCCCGTGCCTCGATACCGGCGACGAAGTCTACATCTTCCGCCACCCACGGTGTGGTCAGGGCGTCGATCGTGCCTTGCAGACCGGTGGGATCCTTCAGCAATGGAGTGATGTCGCGGAACACGATTCCCGCCTTCGGGAAATCGGCCACGTCACGTACGAGTGCGCGCAGGTGGTCGCTGTCGGTCACGGCTGGTTTCGATCCCCTCTAGTGACGAATGTCGAAGTCGTCATATTCACCCGTCGGTGGTACTGGTGTGCTTGCCTGACACGAGAGCACGCGGCTCATGGGCGGTCCGTGATGCACGTGGCTGACGAATTCGTCAAGCGCTGCTGTGGGGCCTTCGGCGACGGTCTCTACCGCACCATCTGGCAGGTTCCTGACGTATCCCGTCAAGCCGAGTGTGAGGGCCCGTTCTCGCGTGAACCAGCGGAAGCCGACCCCTTGAACACGGCCGTCCACACGCACATGAACCTGTGCCCATTGCTGCCGCTCTTGGCTGTCATCCACCTCCAAGATAGAGCCTAGAACAGGGCGTAGATGAAGGGAGCCACCGCCGAGCCCTGGCTCATGACGATGAGCGAGCCGAGGAGGAAGAAGGTGACGAAGATCGGGCCGAGCCACCACTTCTTCCGGACCCGCATGAAGGCCCACAACTCTCTGGCCAGATCAAGTTTACCTGCCATATCCTTCTCTCCCACTCCCTCTCGCAATCATTGTTAATACTAGTCCAACAGTCGGCTGACAGACTCCCCGTGGTGTATGGCCTTGATGGCGTCGCCGAAGAGACGCGCAACCGAGATCGTCTCGATCTTGGCAGACGACTGCCCGGGTGGCAGGGGGATCGTGTTCGTTCGGGCAAAGACCTCCACGGGCGATTCCTCGATCCGCTGGATCGCGTTGCCGGAGAAGACGCCGTGAGTGCAACCGGCCATGATGCGCTTGGCACCACGGTCCTTCAGCACCCGGATGGCGGCCATCATGGAACCTCCGGTCAATACCTCGTCGTCGAAGATAAGGGCATCGCGGCCATCGATGTCGCCGATGACGGTCTGGATCTCTGCTTTCTCGTCGTCGGCACGCCGGCGTTTGTCCATGATGGCCAGGGGCAGATCGAGCCGACGGGCGTAGAAGCTGGCCTCCGTAGCTGAACCCACGTCCGGCGACACGACGACGGCACGGCTCAGGTCTTTGGTCTGCTTCAGGTGATGGCAGATCAGGTTCGTCGCCCACAGTTCATCCACCGGGATTCGCGAGAAGGCAGCGATCTGCGGCGCATGCAGGGTCATCGTCAGGATGCGATTGGCACCGGCTGTCTCCAGAAGATCGGCGACGAGACGGGCGCTGATCGAGATGCGAGGCTCGTCCTTTTTGTCGGAGCGAACATACGGGTAGTAAGGCAACACGGCCGTGATGCGACGGGCTGAGGAGTATTTCAGCGCATCGATGATGAGCAGCAACTCGATGAAATTGTCGTTCACCGGAGAGCAGGATGTCTGGACCACGAAGACGTCGTCCTCGCGCACGTTCTCCTCGATACGGACCTTGATATTGTCATTTGCCGAGCGCTCGATCTGCAAACGACCGGCAGGACAGTCGAGGCAGTCGCAGACTTCCTGGGCGAGTTGGGGATTGCTCGAGCCCGACATGATCTTGAGATAGTTCTTCACAGAGTCCTGGCCACGTCTTTGGCAAAGTAGGTCAGGATCATGTCGGCACCGGCCCGCTTGATGGATACCAGGACTTCGTCGCGAACGCGCACCTCGTCGATCCAGCCCTGCTGGGCGGCTGCCTTGATCATGGCGTACTCGCCGCTCACGTTGTACGCCGCCAGGGGTACGTCAAAGCGTTGGCGGGCGGCGCGCAGCACATCCAGATAGGCTAGAGCCGGTTTGACCATGATGATATCGGCACCCTCATCGAGGTCCAGGCTGATCTCCAGCATCGCCTCACGCACGTTGGGCGGGTCCATCTGGTACCCACGGCGATCGCCGAACTGTGGTGCCGAACCGGCTGCTTCACGGAACGGGCCGTAGAACGCCGAAGCATACTTGGCGGCGTAGGCCATGATAGGGATATCGTTGTGCCCCGCCTCATCGAGACCGGTGCGGATACGTCCCACACGGCCGTCCATCATGTCGGAGGGGGCGATGATGTCGGCCCCGGACGCGGCATAGACGAGGGACTCGCGCACGAGCAGTTCCACCGTGCGATCGTTGTCGACCTCAGCGCCAGCCGCGCTTTCGTGGATGACCCCGCAGTGACCGTGGTCGGTGTATTCACACAGACAGACATCGGCGATGACGAGCAGGTCGTCGAGGCCGGCCTCCTTGATGGCGCCAATCGCCCGGGGCACAATCCCTTGTGGATCGTACCCGGGGCTGCCTTCGGCATCCTTGTGCGGGGGGATACCGAAGAGGATGACAGCGGCAACTCCGAGACCGGCCGCTGACCGGCATTCTTCGACGAGAAGGTCGATCGACATCTGGGCGACACCCGGCATGGCGTCGATTTCATGCCGGACGTTGGTTCCCGGGCAGGCAAACAATGGCAGGATGAGATCCTCTCGACGCACATGGTGTTCGCGCACCATTCCCCGCAGCGCGCCAGTGCGACGCAGTCGACGGGGCCTGACAGGGCCGATTCTTTCGCCGTCGAAGGAGGCTGCTTCGTCCGGACTCGTCATCGACTCAGATCGCCTCGAGGGCCTGCTCGAGGTCGGTGATGATATCGTCAGCATCCTCGATGCCGACGCTGTAGCGGATCAATTCGTCGGTGATGCCGATGCGCAGGCGCTCGTCGCGGTCGAGGTCTGAGTAGGACACGGTTGCCGGGTGGCTTACCAGGCTTTCCACGCCCCCCAGACTCGGGGCCAGATACGGCAGCCGCAGGGCGTGGATGAAGGCTCGCGCTCGCGCCAGGTCCCCCTCGATGTCGAAACTGACGACGCCACCGAAACCACTCATCTGTGCCTGCGCCACGCCGTGGTCGGGATGGCTCTCCAGGCCGGGATAGAAAACACGCCGAACGTTGGCGTGATCCTCAAGGAACTGTGCCATCCGCAGGGAGGTAGCGTTCTGCTGGCCAACCCGCAAGGCCAGGGTCTTGATGCCGCGGATCAGCAGGTAGGCCGTGTTCGGATCGGAGTTTGTACCGATGACGTCACGAAACTCCTTGATCGCCTGAATCATCGGTGCTTTGCCGCAGACCGTACCCGCCATGAGATCGTTGTGCCCTCCCAGGTACTTGGTGGCACTGTGAAAGACCAGATCGACACCGTACTCGACGGGGCGCTGGTTGATCGGCGTGGCGAAAGTGCTGTCGATGAGGAGTCGCAGGCGATGCTCTCTGGCGAATGGTACGAGAGCCTCCAGATCGGCGATGTGCAGGTGGGGATTTGTCGGCGACTCGGCGAAGAGAATCCGCGTCTCCGGACGTACGGCCGACTTCAGGGCTGCGAAATCCCCCGGTTGCACCCGGGTGCACTCGACGCCGTATTTCCCCAGCAGGTCGCACAGCTGCACGGTTCGGCGGTAGCAGTCCTCCATGATGATCATGTGCTGGCCGCTGCGGAGGATGGCGAGCAGGACCGTGGTGATAGCACTCATGCCGGAGGAGAACATCAGGGCAGCTTCGGCGGAGTCGAGGGCTGCCAGCTTCTGTTCGGCTGCCTGAATCGTCGGATTCCCATAGCGGCCGTATTCGTAGTGAGAGCGATGTCCCTGCTTGTACGCTTCGAACTCATCAAGGCTCTCGAACACATACGTCGCCGTCTGCGCGATCGGTTCGGTTACCGACTTGGCGAACCGCTGATACTTCTCACCACCATGCACCGACCAGGTTGAGTTCCCGGCACCGTCACGGTTGATTCTCCGCGATGTCTCGTCGTTGGCGCTCATCGGTGCCCGCTCAACTCGCACCTGCCGGGACGCTGCCTGCGGCCTCGAGAGAATCGAGGACGGCGCCTCGGACCTGGTCGAAGTCCGCATCGACCTCCAGCGGATGGTTTGCGCGGGCGGGGGTCACATCGTACTCCTGCAACTGGTCCTCGTGGTATCTCACCTTGAACTCAGGGAACTTCAGGCCGTGCGCCGTCGACACGAGCACCACCCGACTGTCAGGGGCGATCACTCGACGTGCCAGCAGTTTCTCCAGCGCTGCCAGGGCCACTCCTGTATGCGGGCATGTGAACAGTCCGGTGCGATCGGCCCGGGCGGTAGCATCTGCGAGTTCGTCCTCGGTCGCCTCTTCGACGACACCGTTGAACTGCCGCATCACCCGGACGGCGCGCTCCCAGCTGACGGGATCGCCAATCCGGATGGCCGAAGCCAGGGTGTCTCTGGCGGCAACGGCTTCGAAGGTCTGGAAACCGTTCAGCGAGCTCTTGTAGAGAGGATTGGCGTTGGCCGCCTGCGCCACGGCGATCCCGGGAACCCGATCGATGATGCCCATCTGCTGCATCTCGAGGAATCCTTTCCCCAGAGCCGTCACATTCCCCAGATTGCCCCCGGGAATGATGACCCAGTCCGGTACATTCCAGTCGAACTGCTGGACCATCTCTATGGCCACCGTCTTCTGGCCCTCGATCCTGAGTGAGTTCATCGAATTGGCCAGGTACACATTCTCCTTCTGCACCAGCTCGCGGACGAGGCGCATGCAGCCGTCGAAGTCGGTCCGGATCGATAGCGTCAGGGCACCGTTGGCAATAGGCTGGATGAGTTGGGAGACAGAGATCTTGTCCTTCGGCAGCAGCACGATGACCGGGATCTGAGCCGCAGCGCCGTAGGCGGCCAGCGCCGCCGAGGTATCCCCCGTGGAGGCACAGACGATGGCGGGGATGTCCTGACCGTCCATCCGTATCTGGTTCACCATCGATACAAGGACGGTCATACCCAGATCCTTGAAGGACCCGGTGTGGCTGTTGCCGCACTGCTTGATCCAGAGCTCCTCCAGGCCGAGCTCGCGGCCCAGCCGTTCGGCCCAGAAAAGGTTGCTTCCTCCTTCGTACATGGACACCACATTGTCGTCGTCCACGGCGGGGCAGACCATTTCTTTCTTACCCCACACGCCGCTGCCGAAGGGCCAGCTGGTCCGCATATAGCGTTGGTCGAACAACTCCCGCCATTGAGAACCGGTGCGATGGCACAGCGCCTCCATATCGTGGCGAACTTCCATCAGCCCGCCGCACTCACATTCGTAGATGACCCGGTCGAGGGGATAGCGCTCTTTGGAGCAGCGAATGCACTCAAACCAAGTCTGGTATCCCATGCTCCGTTCCGTGCGTTGTGCGAATCGACAGGGCCCGATACCGATGGGATGCCGGCTCGCGTGGGAATGGGTCTGGCTGTGGCTGGGGAGTCACCGTGAGTTCAACGGAAAAAGGTACCGAAGGCAGTGACTGGCGGCAAGGGTAACCCCCACTGTTGAAAGGACATAGAAACGGGCGTGACGCCGGAAGGGCGCCACGCCCGAGCGTGGTTGGCAAGGTTGGTGGTGGGGAAGGAAAATCAGCCGAACAAGGCGTCGATTTCGTCCTGGCTGATGGAATCCTCGTCGTCCCCGTCGTCCTCCTCATCGCCGCCTTCGTCCTCGGAGCCATTGGCGGAGGCAGTTTCCTCCTCCTCCTCGGCTTCGCTCTCGCTGGCGTCGCCGTCGAGCAAGGCGGTCATCTCATCCTCCGAGATGCCGGCGGCGACGTCGTCGGCAGCATCTGCCACTTCCTCTTCTTCCTCTTCGAGCAGATCGGCCAGGTCGACATCATCCTCCTCAGCGTCTGCTTCCGGTTCGGATTCGAAGAGATCCTCATCGACCTCGATTTCCTCTTCCTCGATCTCATCCTCTGCGGAGACGTCTTCTTCGAGCAGGCTTTCCATGTCGAGATCGCTTTCCTCCCCTCCACGGCATCTTCTTCCCCGGCATCCTCCAGGAGGTCTTCAAGTTCGACATCCTCGTCGGCCATATCCTCTTCGTCAACGCCGTCGAGCAGGTCTTCCAGTTCATCCTCCTCGGTGGCTACCTCTTCTCCTTCTGCTACGTCACTGCCCTCGTCGTCGTCATCGACCGATTCCAACAGCGCCGCCGCCTCGAGAGCTTCCGTTTCATCGAGGTCCTCATCCTCCTCGATCATCTCGCCGGCGATCGATAGGTCGTCCTCCTCTTCTGTCTCGGAGCCCTCGTCAAACAGATCCGCGGCAGCGTCATCGTCCTCCTCTGCCCCGGGGGCGAACAGGGCATCGATATCCTCCTCGTCCTCCTCGACCTCATATTCCTCCTCCTCGGCCTCGTCTTCCTCCTCTTCATCGAATAAGGAATCGATGTCACTTTGCTCCACCGACTCGAGGGCCTGACGCTCTTCCTGGCTCAGGTCGGCCCCCGTGTCGTCGGCACCGATCTCTGGATCGGGCGCCTCGGTGGGGGCGGCGACGGCCGAAACGAGCGCCGCAGCACCGCCGAGATCCTCGCCCTGGGCCTTGAGCAGACGGTGGAGATAGTCGAATTCGCCATGCATCCGCTGCCACTGTTCCTGGCTGACATCGCCTCCGGAAAGCAGGCCGGCGCTGCGGCGGACAAATTCGATGACATGGTTCATATGCGGAAAGGCATCGTCGAACACCGTGAGGTACGCCTGAACCTTGGCGTCCTTGATGTCCTCGCGAATCCGGTCAAACCAGAGATTGTTGAAGAGCTTGGCCAGGGCCTCGAGTGCCTCGAGACGCCCCATCAGCTCGTGCAGTTCGCTTCTGTTCATGTCCTTCACCTACCCCTGAGTGGCCCGCACGGGGCGTCCGGCGGTCTGGCCGGGTCCGGGCGGTCGTGCTGCAGGATGATCACTCGCGTACTCTCCCGCGCTGGAAAGAGCAACATGCGTGCCTTCCTGTTCGCCTCGAAAGGGCATGGACCATGGAGCGTTACGTGGGACCTGCACCACCATATCTTACGGCGATGGTCTCCGTCTTGTTGGCGGCTCTTTCCGTGGCTGAGCCGGAGAGGCGTTTTTTTCCCGGTCTCCGGGTGCATCTACAGAATCACTGACGTACTTACTCATGCAATATAACCCGCGATGAAGCCTTTCCCAATCGATCTACGCCGACATGGCGGCCTCGACCGCGCCCCCACCCTTGTGGCCCTGCTCGGAGAGGGTCACCTCGAGCGCTGCGAGAAAGGTGGTGACATTTCTTTCGGTCGACGTCGCCCCCATCAGGCCCACACGCCAGGCTTTGCCCTGGAAAGCCCCGAGTCCACCGCCGATCTCGATGCCGAAGCGCTGCAGGAGCGTGCTTCGCACACGAGCATCGTCGATGCCTTCAGGAATCGAGACCGTCGTCAGCGCCGGCAGGCGGATGGCCTCATCTACCACGAGATCCAACCCCAACGCTTCCAGACCACGGACGAGTGCGGCCTGACTGTGGCGATGGCGGGCCCAGCGGGTTTCCAACCCCTCTTCGGCGACCAGCAACAGTGCCTCGCGAAGGGCGTAGTTCATGGAGATGGGCGCCGTGTGGTGATAGACACGACTCTCACCCCAGTACTGTGATATGAGAGTCAGGTCGAGGTACCAGCTCTGCACAGGTGTGCGGCGTCCGGCCAGGCGTTCCATGGCCCGTGGGCTGAAGGTCACCGGACTCAGCCCTGGTGGGCAACTGAGGCACTTCTGGGTGCCGGAGTAACACAGATCGATCCCGTAGCCATCAACGTCCAGACGGACGCCTCCGAGGGAGGTGACCGTATCGACGAGGAACAGAGCCCCATGGTCATGGACCAGGTGGCTGATCTCTTCGAGCGGTTGCAGAACGCCGGTTGAGGTCTCGGCATGAACGATGGCCACAACCGTGTACTGAGCGGTCGCCAGCGCCTGCGAAACCATCTCGGCGGGAATGGCCTTTCCCCACTCCACCTCTACCACGTCGACCTCGGCTCCGCAGCGGCTGGCCACCTCCCGCATGCGGACCCCGAAGACGCCGCTGATGCACACCAGGACCCGATCACTGGGCTCGATGGCGTTGACGAAGCAGGTCTCCATGCCCGAACTGCCGGTGCCCGAAATGGCGATGGTCAGATCATTGTCTGTCTGAAACGTGGACCTCAGCAGCTGTTTGGCCTCCTCCATGACAGTGAGGAACGTAGGATCCAGGTGCCCGACGACGGGCGCGGACAGTGCCGCGTACACACGGGGATGGATGTTGCTGGGTCCCGGCCCCATCAGCAGGCGTTCGGGCGGGTCGAAGGTGGCGGCAGGGCTCATCGGTTGACTCCTGGTGGTAGACGCCGGATGAGGGCGCCCATGGCGAGGCAGGTGATCAGTGTCTCGGGGATCATGTAACTGCTGTTGTAGATCAGTGAGTACTCCCAAACAGGAGTGTCGGCCGGCGCGAGATCTGCAAAATACACGACGCCGGACAGGACATGGATTCCCAGTCGCAGAGCGCCGGCGCCAAGGACCGCCGCAACGGCCATCCCCGGGGTGGACCGACCGGCTGCCAGTCCAGCCACTCCCAGACTACCGAACGCGACGGGATAGTCGAGGGCGATCTGGACGGGGTGAACGAAATAGGGCGTCAGGAGGAAATTGACAAGGCCGTAGGCTACACCCGAGAGGGCGCCGAGCCTGACCCCATACCGCAACGCCACGACGACGATGGGCAGGGCGTGCAGGCTGATGGACCCCCCATAGATCAGGTGGGGCAACTTGATCTTGATGAGGCTGAGCACGGCGGCAAGGGCAATGGCCACCGCGAGTTCGGCCAGGATAGATGGCTTCAGGTCTGAGAGCATTTTCGCAACTGATTGCCATACAATGACTTGAGTTGCCTTGCCCGAGCTTCCCGGAGAGTGCGGCGGAAGAAAAACTGCCGATCCCGGAACCGAGGCCTGGCTCTATGCGTCGAATGCATGCGAGCCAATTCCGGTCTTTGACTCGCACCCTCCCGGGCAGCCGGAAGCGGCGGTGTGCTGGAACTCAAACAGCCTCCATTGCTTCCGGCTGCTTCTTTTTTAGTTGAGGCGCTGGATGAGCATGTACCCCCGTTCCATGCGGAGTACGGGGCTCGTTTCACCCACCTGCAACTGCAGTACGTTTTCCTCCACTGTCGGCAGCATGTCGCCGGGGCCGAAGAACCCGAGGTCTCCCCCATCACGGGCGTTCGGGGCTTTCGAGAACTTGGCTGCCAGCTCGCCGAAATTCTCCTTGTCTTCACCGATCCGTCGCCGCAGGTCGATGGCAAGACTCTCACTCTCCACGAGGATATAGCGGGCCCGCATCTTGCCATCCATGATGGCGCGAATGGCCTCTACGTTCAGGTTGACGGCATGCAGCAGCTGTGGATCTTCCGCCAGCGCCTTTGTCTTGCGGTACCATTCCAACGCTTCGAGATACCGCTGCTGTGCGGCCAGCAGGAAGGCCAGGTTGTTGTGTGCCTCCACATCATCTCCGGCCAGCTCGAGCACCTGGAGGTACCGGGCGATGGCACTGTCGGGCAGGTCAACCTGCGTATAGTAGAGCGCGAGCAGCCGCTGGGCGTGAACATTGCGGTCGTCGAGTTGCAGGGCGCTGTCGAGATGGACCCGTGCCTGCTCCATGTCACCGCTCTGTAGATGGAGATATCCGAGCTGACTGCGGACGCCCGAATTGTCGGGGGCCAATTGCCGGGCCTCGTTGACGTAATGGAGCGCGGAGTCCAGTCGTCCGAGGGCGAGGAAGGCTTCATTCAGTCCGGAATAGACGGGCAGTTGCGCCGGCTCTTCTCCCAATGAGCGCTGCAGCAGGACAACGGCTCGGGTCGGATTGCCGTTGATGAGATAGAGTTCTGCCATGCGGTTGAGCACATCGGCACTGCCTGCCCCCCCCTGCACCGATTCTTCATACCGCTGCAGTGCCAGTTCCAGTTGCCCCCGACGGGCGTGGAGTTCGGCTTCCTGAACCAGACGCAGAAGTGGGGCCTCTTCGGGCTCTGCCTGGGGGGCCGAACCCTGCGCCAACAGGGGCGCCGCGCCAAGAGCGGCGAGCAGAACGGCGACCAGAGGCTGCCGTCGAGAGCACCGCGGATCGCTCAAGCCGAACTCCCGTGCAGACGTTCAACGACCTGTTTCGTGATCTGGTCTACCAGGTCCGCTGTGCCATCGCCGGTCTCTGACCTCGAGCAGCTGGGTCCGGTGATCCCGAATCGGGAACGCAGGTCAATCAGTTCCTCGACGTGGGGGCCGCTCAGGGTGTTGGTCGAGCCGAGCTGCCTTGCTACGAGGGCGATGCGGGCAAAGTGTTCCACCGTCTCCATCTTGAAATGGGCTTCCTGCACACTCTTGCCCAGTGTCACGGCACCGTGATTGGCCATCAGCACGGCATCGTATTTCTCGACCAGGTCTCGCATGGGAGTGAAGATGTCGGGGCCGCCAGGCGTTCCATAGGGAGCCAGCGGAATACCGCCGAGCAGGACGACGACCTCAGGCAGGACGCACTCCGTCAGGTCGAGTCCGGCCACGGCGAATCCCGTCGCCGTCGGTGGATGGGCGTGGACGACGGCGGCGATATCGCCACGGAGCTTGTAGGCCTCGAGGTGCATGCGGATCTCGGAAGAGATCTTCATCGGTCCCGAAACCTGCGCCCCGTCCATGTCGCAGATGGCGAGCATGTCCTCCTTCAGGAATCCCTTGCTGACACCCGTGGGCGTGCACAGCACGCGATCCGGACCCAGACGGGCCGAGATATTGCCGTCGTTGGCAGCGACGAAAGCGCGGGCATAGATCCGTCGCCCCATCTCGCAGATTTCCTGACGGGCAGCATAGGCAGAACCGACGGTGGCGACGCTCTCAGCGCACATGGGCGAACTCGACTCGCTTCGGGTGTGTGGAGAATTGGTTGCGGCGGGTGACCAGAGACAACACGAGCAGACCCACCACTCCCGGGGCCAGCACATTCAGGCAGAAGAGCATGAGAGACGCATGTACCGCCGTAGCCGCACCGACGCCGACTGTGCCGAGTACGCCGACGGCAGCGCCTTCGCGTACCCCCAGGTCCATCAGGCTGATGGGCAGCAGCGTCTTGAGGGCGAACATGGCAGGAATCGCCATGATGGCCCCCTCCGGGACAGGCCCCGTCGAGCGGAGCAGACAGAACATCTGCAGGAAGAAGAGCAGGTTGAACAGGACCGCAGCTGAGGCATTGCCGACCCAGCCCTGCCAGCCCACATCTGTCAACATGGACAGACGGCGCCAGGGAGCCAGGCGCCTCGGAATCCTGTGGCCGAACCGGTACCATGCCAGACCGACGACGGCACCCGCCCCAACAGCCCACATTCCCCACAGAACCGGCGCCACATACAGGGCGCCCAGCGCCCCGACCCACAGGGTCACGAAGCTGGACACAAGACGATCTGCCGTTGCCAGCATCGTGCCTCGCAAACGATCTCCCTGCCAGCCCACCGCCCGGCCGAGCTCACCGAGGCGCCCGGGAGTCAGCAGGCCGAGACCAAAGCCGGTGAACAGGGACTGCACAATGTCTCCCTCACCAATGCCCGGCAGTCCGGCCTGAACCAGGCGCCGCCATTTCCACCACTGTATCAGCAGTCCGATCGGTGTCAACGACGCTGCCAGCAGCAGCCAGCGGGGCTGGGCGGCAGCCGCGGCGGCGAGCAGGTCAGCCGGTGGCAGGATCCAACGCAACAAGGCGAAGAGCAGGGCGGACGCCACCGCCAGTCGTATGCCCGGATGCTTGAGGTCCGGTCTCAAGACCGGTGCGCCTGCGAGAATCCAGCGTCAGGCAACAGTCCCAGAAGTCCAGCATGGGGGCGGGCGATGACGTGTACCGCAATCACCTCGCCCACGGCCCTGGCTGCGGTTTCACCGGAATCTGTAGCCGCCTGGACCGCGGCTACATCACCCCGTACGAGGGTGGTGACCAACCCCCCGCCCACGATCTGCCAACCCGCCAACTCCACATCGGCAGCTTTCACCATCGCATCCGCGGCCTCGATCGCTGCCACGAGACCGCGTGTTTCGATCATACCCAGAGCGTCGCCAGGAGTTGCTGTCGGTGCGTCGCTCAAGAAATCGTGTCCGTATGGCGAGGAGGAGCGCTTGCTATCCAAGCCAAGTAAGATGGGAGTGCCCACACTGACGGTCAAGGAAGTCCTCCGTCAGATGTGAACCCGTTTGACAGGCCGTCCGTCAGCCGGATAGCTTGCTGATCTGCAGTGCGGGATTCCCCCGAATCTCAATCCAAAACAGTGGAGGTCGCCCCTTGACCCGCTCCGCCGCTTGCTGGCTGGTCCCACTCCTGCTGGTGCTGGCAGGCACGAAGGCTGCTGCCGAACCCTACATCGCCCTTCGTGAGGGGCTCAAGTGCAGCACGTGCCATGTCAACCATACCGGCGGTGGCATGCGCAACGGGTTTGGTGCGTTGTTCACACAGGAGGAGATCACCCCCCTGCTCGAAGAGATATCCGAAGCCGCCCTCGATTTCTCCGCCGATCTCGGGCCGAGCATCAGCGTGGGAGCCGACTTTGTCGCCGCCAACGAGACGGTCGCCGGATCGGAGGGGAGGGACAGACAGAATACCTTCGCCATTCACAGCGGCAATCTCTACGTCGATGTTCATCTTCTCCCCGGGGTCATGTCCCTCTACTTCGATGAGATCCTGGCTCCTGGAGGGGCGGCGAGCCGCGAAGCCTTCCTTCTGTTGGAAGGATTGCCCGCCTCCGGGTACGCCAAGGTTGGACGCATGCTGCTGCCCTACGGCATCCGCATGTGGGATGATGACGCCTTTGTGCGCCGCGTCACGGGGTTCAATTATGACAACCAGGACCTCGGGGTGGAAGTTGGCTTCGAGCCGGGTCCGCTGCTACTGGCCCTGGCCCTGAGCAACGGCACGCAGGGTGGCCGTGACGACAACGCGGGGAAGCAGGTGTCAGGCGTCTTGAGCTGGTGGCATGAGAGATTCGTCGTCGGTGCCTCGGTTGCCTACAACGATCCGCCGGGCGGCGATCGTCTCGTGGCGGGCCCTTTCGCCTCCACGTCGCTGGGGCCGTTGACCTGGACCGGCGAGGCCGACTGGATTGCCGAGACGTCAGCCGGGGGCGATACCGACCAGTTCGTCGCTTTCACCAGTGTCGATCTGTGGTTGCGCCAGGCCGTCAACCTGCGTCTTGCCTTCGACTACCACGATCCCTATGACACCGTGGCCGAAGACGAGCGGAGTCGGGTTAGTTTCGCCGCCGATGCGTTCCTCACGCCCTTCCTCAATGCGTCCTTCGTCTACCATCTGCGCGACAGCGTTCCGCAGGACCCAGGGGGAAACGCCAACGGTTTCGGACTGAGTCTGCACGCCCATTTCTAGCATAGAGCCCTGATGGGACTCAACTCTTGAACAGGAAGGTGACCACGTCACCTTCGTCGATGGCGTAGTCTCGACCTTCGGCGCGCAGGCGACCGGATTCGCGAAGCTTGGACAGGTGACCACCCACGGCCTCAAGGTCGTCGGCCGTTGCCACCTCGGCGCGAATGAAACCGGATTCCATGTCGCTGTGGATGCGGCCGGCAGCCGCTGCCGCAGTGCTGCCGCGTGGCAGTTGCCAGCCCTGCAGCTTGTCGTTGGCCAGAGTGTAGAACGTGATCAGGTCGAGAAGCTTGTAGGCAGACTGCACAAGGCTGTCGACGCCGCTTTCTCCCAGTCCCATCTCGGCGAGAAAAGCGGTCCTCTCCGTCGCCTCCAGTTGGGCGATCTCGGCCTCGATCTGTGCCGAGATGACGACGACCCCGGAGGCGCCATGGCGCTGGCGCAGGCCGTCGATCCAGGGGCCACCCGTGAGGGCCGCCGACTCGTCGACGTTGGCCACCAGCAGCATCGGCTTCTCCGTCAGAAAAGCGTATCCGCGCAGGGACTCCAGCTGTTCCCTGCCCAGACCGGCCTCACGAATGGTGATCCCCTGTGTAAGGGCGGCGTGGGCTGCCTCCAGGGCCACCAGTTCCACCTGGCGTTGTGAACGCGGATCGGAACGGACCACCTTGTCGAGGTTGGGCAGGTTTCGCTCGGTTACTTCCAGGTCGGCGAGCAGCAACTCGGAAACGACGGTGTCGGCGTCCCGCAGGGGGTTGAGGTCGGTCTCCACGTGGGACACGCTGTCGTCGGCGAAGCAGCGGACCACATGGAGTAGCGCATCGGTGTCGCGAACGTCGGCGAGAAAGCGATTCCCCCGTCCCTCCCCCCGACTGGCACCCCGAACCAGCCCGGCGATGTCGGTGATCTGGATCGCCGTGTTGATGCAGTCGGCTGGTTGTAGCAACGTTTCCAGCCGGCGGAGTCGCGGGTCGGGCACCGTGACGATTGCCATGTTCGGCTCGATCGTACAGAATGGATAACTAGACGCCGGTACACTGCCCCGCGTCAGGGCATTGAAGAGCGTCGATTTTCCCACATTGGGCAGGCCGACGATCCCCGTGGATAAGCTCAATCCTTCTCACCTTCCTCGGCAGGCAGCAGCGCCGGCCGGACCATGATGGTCTTCTCCCGTTTCATCACCGCCAGACCCGGAACGGCCCCGCGTGGCTTGGAGACGAACTTGGCCAGAGTGTAGACGACGGGAACCTTGTTGGCTGTGCGCCCCTTGCTCCAGTAGGCGGCGACACCTGCAGCCTCCTCCAGAGCCCGGCTGCTGGGGTCCTCCTTCCTGCCTTCTCGGCGAAGGATGACATGCGATCCCGCATACCCGTGGGCGTGGAACCAGACATCGTTCTGCGTTGCCAATCGGTGTGAGAGGATGTCGTTCTCACGATTGTTGCGGCCAGCCCAGACGGACCATCCGTCGCTGGTAAGGTACCGTCGAGGTCGGGCGCCCTGGCGGTCGTCCTCCGGTGGCCCGTCACCCTTGCCATCGCGCGGTGGTGTCTGTCTGACTTCCACCCGGCGTTCCCATCGTGCCATCGTCTCCTCCGATATCTCGTCGCCCTGGCGCAAGCCTTCGAGCAGTCCTTCGGTTTCAAAAATCAGTTCCCGCACACGGTGCAACCGCGGGGGCAGGACGTGGGCACGGCGGCGCAGCTTCGCCGATCGACGCAGCAACCGGGCCGCATGTTGTGCCGACGTCTCTCCCGGCGCCAGGCGGATGTCGATCATCGCCGAGCCGCGTGCGTCATGGACATCGGGAATGCTGCCGTTGCCGCCGGTTTCTATGGCGGCGGCGGCGGCCATGAGCGAGTTGCCTCTGCGTTCCAGAGCATCGGCGTCATCCGCTTCGTCCAGGTCCTTCTGCAGACCCGTGCCACGACGTTGAAGCACGCGCAGGACTTTCTCAAGCCGACGGCGATGTCCCGGTGTGGACCCAATGGGCACGATGGTGGCCTCTTCGGCCGCCGGTTCCAGAGCGGAACTCACCGTGGCGAATCTCACCGTATGAATGTCTTTTTCGGCTGGTGCCGCGACGGAAACTCTGATCGGTCCCCGGGTCCAGCGGTACACGGGACCGGCAGCACGCGACCACAGTTGCTGGGCCATCCGTCGCAGCGTCGCGATGTCTCCATCGGCGAGATCGGCGACGGCAGCTCCAGGGTCGATCTCGCTGTCGGCGCACAGCCGGCTGATGAGATGACGATCGGCGCCGGCGAGCGCCTGCTGCAGAGCCTGTTCCAGGGCACCGCCATGACGCTGCAGCGTGTCGGCGAATTCCGCCTCGGTGTGACGGACAGGGTCGAGGCGCTCGGCCATGACGGGCGCCTGGTATGGCGAGCCATACGCCGGCGCCCGGCGATCGCCTCGCCCCGCCCATACACCCAGGATGCGGCCGTGACTTCGGGATACGAGAACCGCCCGATACCTGGGCGGGATCAGCAATATGTGCAAGAGGCCGTGAGTGAGGCGGGACTCGGCGTCGGGTCGACTGAGACACAGGCTGAGTACGCGGTCCCCGGGGACGGCGACAATGCTGTCGATACGCGAGCCCTGCAGGTAACGCTCGCGTCCTCCCCCGTCTGCCAGTGTCGGCGCGGGAGCCAGGCTCAGGGTGCCGGGGGGACCGTATTCTAGTCGTATGCCCCAGGTGTCGTCGGTCTCACCCCCGGGTGCGGACGCCAGCAGCAGGTCGAGTCCAGTGTCATCGGCATGGGCGTTGCGGATGTGACAGCCCACGTGCCTGTTGGCCAATTCCGCAGCCAGCACTTTGATCGTGAGAGAATCGAGAATCAACGGCTCACTCCCAGACGATCACCTCGATCCGTCGGTTCAGCGTCTTGTTCTCGGGCGTGTTGTTGGGCACGATCGGCTGGGCTTCGCCGTATCCCTTCGCCTCGACCATCGACGGGGTGATGAAGTCGTATTCATCGACGAGGTACTTGGTGATCTGCTGGGAGCGCTGCTCGGACAGTCGCATGTTGTCCATCTGCTCACCGTCGGAGTCAGTATGCCCTTCGACGACCAGCTTGGCTGGCGAGAAGAGCCGGACGAAGTCGGCCACCTTGGCGAATTCTTCTGCCGCTGCCGGCTTGAGCTCGTACGAGCCGGGGTCGAAAAGCACGCCGGAGTCGAGGATGAGGCGGGGCACGACAATGTCTCCCTTTACCGCAGTCTTGTACTTGATCACCGATTGAGACATGATTCTGGCATTGGCCGTGAACAGACCGATGGATGACTGCTGCTGGGCGTCGGTGATCGTCATGTTTCCGATGAACAGGCGCATGGGTACTGGAATCCGCCGCGACAGACGGACCTCCCGGTAGACGTTGAGCACGTCACCACGATTGACACTGTGCACCTGGCCCTTGTCGATCACATAGCGCCGATCGGCCAGTTCAGCCGCCGACAGCGAGCCCGAATCGGTCTGGTTGACGACGCCGATGATCCGCGGTGGCGTGAAGGCAGCGCCCGCTTCGACCGCACTCAGCAGCAGCACGAGGCCTATGTGCCCGGACAAGAGGGATCGAATCATGAGTTGAGCGCCTCCAGGCTGGAGATCAGTTTCGTCACGCTGGTGCTGTACTCTTCCCGTCGCTGCCGCTCTTTGTCGACGACCGCTTCCGGCGCCTTCTGCAGGAACCCTTCGTTGCTGAGCTTCTTCTCGAGCCGCGTGATCAATCCCTGCAGCTTGTCGATTTCCTTGCTCAGGCGTTCCCTCTCGGCAACCACATCTATCAGGCCATCGAGGGGCAGGAAGATTTCGATGTCCCCCACCACGGCGCTGCCTGACCCCGGCGGCTGCGGCAGATCGGTGCCAATGTCGAGGGACTCGGCCCCCACCAGAGCCTGCACGTAGTCACTCCGTGCCTGCAGGCGGTCCACCGTCGGCTGTGAACCGGCTGACAACACCAGCGGTACTTTCCGTGCTGGTGGCACCTTCAACTCGCTGCGGATCGTGCGGGCGGCGGTGATCACCTCCTGCACGAAGGCCATCTCCCTCTCGGCATGGGCATCGACGGCTTCGGCATCGATCTCCGGCCAGGCGGCGATCATGAGGCTTTCGGGGCGATCGTCGGCGGCCAGCGGGAGCTGTTGCCAGATCTCCTCGGTGAGAAAGGGCATGATGGGGTGCATGAGACGCAAGGCCTGCTCCAGGACGTGGACGAGAACTCCCTGTACGCGGGCGCGCTCGTCGGGCGAGCCGGAGAGCAGCCGCGGCTTGGCCAGCTCGATGTACCAGTCACAGTAGTCGCGACGCAGGAAGTCGTGCAGGGCCCGTGTCACGTCGCTGAAGCGGAAACTCTCCTGTGCTTCGTCGATGTCACGGATCGTCTGCGCCAGGCGGCTGAGGATCCAGCGATCGGCCAGCTCATCGGCGTCGGCTTGTGTTACGGCGGTGGTGTCGCCGTCCAGATTCATCAGCACATAGCGGGCAGCGTTCCACAGCTTGTTGCAGAAATTGCGACCGGCCTCGGCACTGGCGCTTGCCTGGACCACATTGTCCTTGATATCGGCGTCGAAGCGCACGTCCTGTGTCGTGCCGCACTGGGCCAGCAGGCTGTAGCGGGTGGCGTCGGCGCCGTACAGGCGCACGAGATCCAGCGGGTTGAGCCCGGTACCGAGGCTCTTGCTCATGCGCTTGCCATCCTGGGTCAGGATCGTCGGATGGATGAGGACCTGACGGAATGGGACTTCCTGGAGGAATTCCGTCGCCGTCATGACCATCCGCAGCACCCACAAGTAGAGGATGTCACGACCGGTGATCATCAGATCCGTAGGATGGAAACGAGCCAACTCCCCGGTCCTGTCAGGCCAGCCAAGCGTGGCGAAGGGCCACAGAGCCGAGGAGAACCACGTGTCGAGCACATCGGGATCCTGCACGAGGCGGGACCCGCCACATTCAGCGCAGGCGGCCGGCCGCTGGACGGCGACGATCGGTCGAGCCCCGGCATCCACCGAGACTCTGAATGCGCCCTCGTTCAGCGCCTGCTCTCTCTCGTACCCACCCAGAGGGGTCAATCCATCACCTGAGCAGTCGGCGCAGTACCAGGCTGGGATTCGGTGTCCCCACCAGATCTGGCGCGACAGGGCCCAGTCGCGGATGTTGTCCAGCCATTCGAGAGCGTAGCCCCGATACCGGTCAGGCTCGTAGCGGACCTGGTCGTCACCCCCGGCCCCCTGCAGATGGGGACGCACCTTGTCGGCCAGGTCCCGCATGTTCATGAACCACTGCTCCATCGGCAGGGGCTCGATGACGGTGCCGCACTTGTCGTGGTGCGGTACGGCGTGTTCATAGTCATCGACCTGTACCAACAGGCCAAGCCCCTCGAGGGCGGCGATGACCTGCTTGCGGCACGCGTAGCGGTCCTGTCCCGCCCAGGCTCCGGCACGTTCCGTCATCACACCATCGAAACCGATGACGACGACCTGCGGCAGATCATGGCGGGCACCCACCTCGTAGTCATTCGGATCGTGGGCGGGAGTGACCTTCACCGCCCCGGATCCCATCTCCGGATCAGCGTATTCGTCGGCGACGATGGGGATCGCCCGTTCCATCAGCGGCAGCATGACCTGCTTGCCGACCGCCGCCTGCCAGCGAGGATCGGAGGGATGCACGGCCACCCCGGTGTCGCCGAGCATGGTCTCGGGTCGCGTCGTGGCCACGGTGACATCGGGACCGCCGTCGCAGCCAGGATAGCGGATGTGCCACAGCTTTCCCTGGGTCAACCGTTCTTCGGTCTCCAGGTCGGAGATCACGGTGCCGCAATGCGGACACCAGTTGATCATGCGTGTGCCGCGGTAGATCCAGCCCTGTTCATGGAAGGCTTCAAAGGCCTGCAGAACGGCGTCAACGTAGCCGTCGTCGAGGGTAAACCGGGATCGGTCCCAGTCGTAACTGCAGCCCAGCTTGCGCAGCTGATCATAGATGGCGTCACCATAGGTCTCCCGCCAGGCCCAGATGCGTTCGATGAGACCCTCCCGGCCCACGTCATACCGTGTCTTGCCCTCATCGGCCAGCAGCTTCTCTTCCACCTTCATCTGCGTGGCGATGCCAGCGTGATCGGTGCCCGGCAGGCAGAGGGTTTCATACCCCTGCATGCGCTTGCGGCGCGTCACATTGTCGTGGATCGCATGCTGCACGGCATGACCCATGTGCAGTTCGCCGGTGACGTTCGGGGGTGGGATCGTGATGCAATAGGGTGGTCGCTCCGAGTCGGCTCGGGCGCGGAAATAGCCGGCTTCCTCCCAGCGCGAGTACCAGGTTGTCTCACAGTGTTGTGGGTCGTATTGGGTCGGTAATTCGGTCGTCATCCGGATCTCAGAAAAAGGTTGTAACCGTGTGTCAGATAAGGACTTCAATATAGGGGGACAGGTTGACGCAGACAATCATTCACACCTTGACGACGATGCTTGAGGAGCCGTTTTTGCCCCCCTTGTTGACTCTCCCTTCCCCGACCCGCAGGACGGCCAATCCATGACCGACTGGTCCCGACTGCTCACCGAGCAGCGCAATCCGGCCAGTGAGCAGATCGACCAGCTCGACAGCCTCGAGCTGGTGCGCCTCATCAACAGCCAGGATGCTCTCGTGCCGGCCGCGGTCGAAGCCGTTCTTTCCGACGTGGCGGCTGCCGTCGACCTGGTAACAGAGAGTCTCAGTGCCGGCGGCAGGCTGTTCTACCTGGGTGCCGGCACGAGTGGTCGTCTCGGGATTCTCGACGCCTCCGAATGCCCACCGACGTTCAGCAGCGATCCGAAACAGGTTCAGGGGTTGATTGCCGGCGGGGAACAGGCCGTTTTCCAGGCCGTCGAGGGGGCTGAGGACGACGCCAGGGGCGCCGTCGCCGAACTGGATGAGCTAGGTGTGGGATCCCTCGATGTCGTCGTCGGCATCGCCGCGAGCGGCGTTACACCGTGGGTCCTGGGCGGCCTCGCTCATGCCCGCTCGCGTGGTTGCGGCACGGTGTTCTTCACCTGCAGTCCGAGTGCCGCCGCGAGTGTCGATGTCGATGTCGTCATCGTCCCCGAGGTGGGCCCCGAGGTCGTTACCGGCTCGACACGGATGAAGGCGGGAACCGCGACCAAGCTCGTCCTCAACACCGTGACCACCGGCGCCATGATACGTCTCGGCAAGACGTACGGTAATCTCATGGTCGATCTGCAACCCAGCAATGCGAAACTGCGCGATCGCATGACGCGCATCCTGTCGACGCTGGCCGGACTCGACACCGACACCTCACGTAGCCGCCTCGAAGCCGCCGGATGGGAGCTGAAGCTGGCTCTCGTGATGGAACTGTGCGACACAGATGCCGATACCGCCCGTCAACGCCTGGCCGCCGCTGGTGGCCGGGTACGGGTGGCCATCTCCGGCCACGGCATCGGGGGCTGACGATTTGCAGGGGACGACGCTGGGCTCCACACAACTGCAGGTCTCTCTGCTCGGTCTCGGAACGGTCGAACTCGGCATGCCCTACGGCCTGGGTCAGGTGACTCCACCTGCCGACGACGACTGCATAAGACTGCTGCACCATGCCGTGGATCACGGCATCTGTTACATCGATACCGCCGCCGCTTATGGCCGCAGCGAGGAACTGATCGGTCGTGCTTTTGCCGGACGGCGACGACCGGTGATCGCCACAAAGGTAGCCCTGCGAGACCCCGATGGTACCCCCTGGCACGGCCGGCGCATCGTGACCGGGATCGAAGCATCGATCGAGCGCTCTCTCCGCCTGCTCGGTACCGACGCCCTCGATCTGGTGCAGATCCACAACGACGATGCCGTCGTCGCCGGAGACCCGGCGCTGCGCGAAGCCATGGATACCCACCTGCAGAGCGGTGAGGTGCGCAATTGGGGTGCATCCACCTACGGTCGGTCGGCGCCTCTGACGGTGATCGACTACGGTGAACCCATACGCACCCTGCAGGTTGCCTACAGTGTGCTCGATCGCCGCCTCGAAGAGGATGTGTTTCCCGCGTGCCAGCGGGCCGGTGTCGGACGGGTTCTGCGTTCCGTCTTCCTGCAGGGGGTTCTATCGGAGCGCCGTCACTCTCTTCCCGAGGATCTGTTGCCTCTTCGCCAGGCTGCGGATGCCGTAGCTCGGGTCGCGGACGGACTCGCCCTGCCGCTCGCCCAGGTGGCCTTGCGCTTTGCTCTGTTCGAGGCAGGCGCGCAGGTTACTCTGGTGGGCACTGCCGATGCTGCCGAACTGGAGGCCAACATCGGTGCCGCCCAGGATGGCCCGTTGCCGCCGGATGCGGTGGCGGCTCTTCGCTCCATCCAGGTTGCAGACGAGAGACTGCTGAATCCGGCCAACTGGCCTCGATTCTGACCCATTCCACCTGCTTCAACGCTCCGGAGGATCCCATTCCCATGGCCGATGTCGCCTTGCGTACCTGGTCCCTGATCCCGCGCGATCTCGATCCCGCGCAGCAGGAGCCGACGCTGCCCCAGCCCCCTATGCTGACCGCCGTCGCCATCGATCCCGGTGGCAGTCTGCACTTCGAGCTGGAAGGCTCCCCCGCAGACCTGTCGATCCAGGTGACCGTTACGGGGATGACGGCAGAGGGCCGAGGGGACGACTTTCTTCACGTGTACCGGGGTTCGGCCGGTGCCTACGCCCAGGTAGAGGCGCCCTGGTCGCGGGGACAGGACGGACCCAACGCTGTGTTCACCACCCATGCCGCCGGCGCTGGTGACCGTGTCAAGCTGCATCTGAAACAGGGCCTCGCCATCGTCGTTACCGCCATCGGTTTCGCCGCCGATGGTTGATGTTCATGCGGCGCATCCAGGACGGTTGATCGGCAGACCGGTCGACGAGTTGGACACTCCCGTTCTCGTCGTCGATCTCGAACGCTTCGAGTCGAACGTGGCAGCCATGGCCTTGTACTGCCGTCAGCAGGGCGTCGCCTGGCGACCACACAGCAAGAGCCACAAGAGCCCTGACATCGCCCGTATCCAACTGGCTGCCGGCGCCCTTGGCCTTACCTGCGCCAAACTCAGTGAGGCTGAGATCTTCCTCGAACACGGGGTCACCGATATCCTGCTGGCCAATCAGCTGGCATCCCCCGTCCGTCTGCGACGGCTGGCGGCGATGCAGGAGCGCGGACGGATACTGGGTATCGTCGATCATCCCGAAGCTCTGGACATGGCCTCGCAGGCGGGGCAGCGTGCCGGCCACGAGATCCCCCTCCTCGTCGATATCGACATCGGCATGCACCGAACCGGCGTGAGACCTGGACCCGGTGTTGTCGAGCTGGCGCGGGCGGTGGACGCTGCCAGGGGGGTCTGCCTGGCCGGTATCATGGGGTATGAGGGTCACGTGCTGGCCGACCATCCCCCCGCTGCCAAGCAACGAGCCGCCCGTGAGGCCCTCGCGCATCTGGTCAAGGCTCGGGAGGCACTCATCGACGAGGGCCTGTCCTGCGACATCGTTTCGGCGGGCAGCACGGGCAGCTACGATCTGGCGGCTACGCACAACGCCGTGACCGAGATCCAGGCAGGCGGCGCCATCTTCATGGACGCCATGTACCGTGACCGCTTCCACGTCGACGACCGCTTCGACTTTGCCCTTTCTCTGGTAACGACGGTAACGGGACGGCATGACGACCACATCGTCACCGATGCCGGCTTCAAGACGCTATCGGCCTTCCACCACGAACCCCGTGTGCTGCACCGGGAAGACCTGGAATTCAACTATCTGTCGGCAGAACACGGGGTCTACCGCATAGTAAACGGCAGCGGCCCCGCACTGGGTGAGCGGCTGTGTCTCCTGCCGGGCTACGGTGACTCGACCACCGTGCTGCACGACCAGTTCATCGGCGTCCGCCAGGGACGCGTGGAGAGCATCTGGCCCCTCGCCGCTCGTGGCGCCCTGACCTGAATCTCAACATGGACCCGGGGCGCGCAACCATGGACCTCCTGCTGATCTCCATCGACAGTCTGCGCCTCGATCATGCCGGGCGAGCCTCCAACAGCCGAGTCCTGACACCCCGGTTCGATCGGGCTACCGAGGGCTTCGCCTTTTCGGAGCGTTTCTTCTCGGTGTCCTCGGCAACACGGCCGGTACACTCCAGCCTCGTCACCGGGCTCTATCCCTTCGAGCACGGCATCCAGGGACAGCAGGATGGGCGCCTGCGCCAGGGAGCGCCGCGACTGTTCCGCCAGTGTGTGGACCGCGGCATGGAGGTGGGACTGTTTTCGGAGGCGGCACCCATCTTCGCCGGACTCGATCTTGGGGCACCCCTGCGACCGCTTGAACCCGAGGCGGGGTCGGGTCTGGCCGAGGTTCGCCGTTGGCGGGAGGCAGCTGCCGATGCCGGCCACCGGTGTCTGTTCCTGCACTATTGGAGCGCCCATACGCCCTACGGCGCCAGTGACGGCATGGCTCTCGGCGAGACGGCGACACTGCTGCGCGAGGGGCGTCTGGAGGAGGTCGAAGGGCGGTACCGGATCGCTGTCGAGGACGTCTTCGAGAACAAGGTGGCCCCCCTGCTGGAGAGGCTCGATCTGAGTCGTTGCGCGGTGCTGCTGTTCGGCGACCACGGCGAGAGCTGGACGCCGGACGAACTCTACCACGGCACGACGGTGCGCAACAGTGTGCTGCGCGTCCCCCTCTACCTTCACGTTCCCTATCACGGCAACCTGCTGACTGAGGGTACGGGCGTGACCAGTATCATCGACCTCTATGCGACGATCTGCGGCCTCCTCGGTCTGCGGCGAGAGGACGAGGGCTTCGGTGTCGACCTGCTGGATCCGGCGGCGATCACGGCGTCAGGATACCGGCTGGCCGAGATACGTCCCGGGACAGACGCAGCGGATGACGAGAGGCTTCTGATCGTCCCGGCGACGGGGACAGAATCGTCGTCGCTGTTGCGCTGGTGTGTGTTCGACGATCGCCATCGCCTGCACGGCGAGAACGAAGAATGGCGACTCGAGGCGCAGTGGACGGAGAAGGCGATCGACACGGATGTAGCGACGAGGGCGGCACCCTGCCTGGCGGCGCGAGAGGGATTCATCTCGGGATCGAACTGGACGCAGCGCCCTCTGGAGGACGACAAGATGTCAACTGCAGAACAGGATGCGCTGCGCCGTCGACTCCAGGCGCTGGGCTATTTGTAGAGTCAGTCGATGGCGACGAGTTCGGTCGTGCCGTCGTCCGTATTGAGGAAGCGGAAGGTGGTGGTGCCGAGGCGGCCCATGATTTCGCCCGGGTTGACGAGCAGGCAGGGGCCGTTGGCGGTCTCGCGGCGTTCTTCATGGGGCACGTGGTCGTGCCCGTAGAGGACGATGTCGTAGCGTCCCGAATCGGCCAGTCCGGAGGCGATGTCCGGATAGTGGTTGACCGCCGTCCGCAGTCCCCCCAGCTCAACACTGGCCAGTTCGCCATGGAGCACTACGTGGTCGAACCGCGCCGCAACCTGCGTCAACATATGGCGATCGCCATCGTTGTTGCCCCAGACTACGTGCAACGGCTTTGCCGCGGTGGCTTCGGCCAACTGGGCGAGGGTGAAAGGAGCGCAGAAATCGCCGCAGAACACGTAGGCATCCGCCTCCGCCATGCGCGGGAGGGTTCGTTCGAGGGCCCAGATGTTGTCGTGGACATCGGAACACACGGCAACGATCACGGGCGTCTCTCCCGGATAAGTGACGATTTGTACTGGTCGGGTTGAAAGGCGTCGAGGGTGACGATTCTGCAGTCGGGGAAGCCGGAGGCCAATCCCGCCGGAACTCCCTGATCGTATCCCAGGGCGATGATGTGAGGAGCGATATCGGCGACGACGCGTAGCAGGTCGGCCCCCGGATACCCCAACCGGGCGTCGTCGACAGCTGCATTGGCGGCAACAGACGCCAGGCGGGTGTCCTCGTCCTGATCCGGGCACCGGCCCTTGATGCGTCTCACGTTTTCGTCACGAGCCACGACGACGAACAACTCCTCGCCCAGGCTCCGTGCCTGGCACAGGAAGGCGTTGTGCCCGGGGTGAAAGTGGTCAAAGGTTCCGCAACTCAACACGCGGCGCCCGGTATCCATCACAGCTGGCATCTCATCGGGGGGTGATCTCCGACGAGCGACCATCCACCCAGTACTTGCCGCCGTGATCACGGCAGAAACGTTGACCGAAACGATCCGCCTCCTCCCGTGTCGTGAAGTACCCCACGCGTACGCGGGTCTGCTCGCCGGTTGGATGGGCGACGGCATACGCCGGGTACCCAAGGGTCTCGAGTTCACGAACACGACGGCTGGCATCCTTCGCTTTCTTGTAGGTGGCGATCTGGACCGTGTACCGACCTGCCGCATCAAACTTCAGAATATCGTCGCCGCCCACTTCGTCAGCCGCCGTCGGCGCTGCCGGAGGCGGCGCCTCTTCTTCGGCGCGGGCACCCTCTGCGGGGCGCGCCAGCGAATCCGACTCGCTGTCGATGAAGATCAGTTCTACGCGGGTATCCTCTTCAGCAGGCGCGCCGACCTCGTCGCGGCCGTCACTCTCACCGCTGCCACAGGCCGATATCAGCGTGCACGCGCAGATGACGAGGACAGTTGCCGAAGACCGGCAAGAGGCGCGGGAATTGGAAGTAGCCATCGCCCGCGAAGATAAGCGTGAGGAGCAGAACGCGCCCGCTGGGTGGCGTTGGGAAAGACCCCGGCTTGCGGGATCGGTCAGTGGCGGGCGTTATTGGTACTCATGGCATACATCCTGATGATCGACGACAATCCGGTGAATCGTCGATACATCGAAAAGATGATCCACTATCGCAGCAATCACGAGATTGCCTTTGCTATCGACGCCAACGAGGCCATCGAGAGCATGGTGGAACGCCGGCCGGATGTGATCCTGCTGGATCTCTTCATTCCCGGTATGGATGGCTTTGAGTTATTCGAGAATCTGCGCAAGCACCCGGCGACGGAGAGTATCCCCGTCATCGTCCATTCAGCGGTACCGCTGGACGCGGTGACCAAACTGCGAATGAAACGAATGCGAACAGAGGGTTATTTCCAGTTCCCCATCGACGCTTCGGCGCTGAAGGAAAAACTGCAGAGGGCCCTGAGGCGGAATGATGTGCTGACGAAGAAGTGGATCCCCCCCAGCGTCTGACCTACTCCTCGTCTTCCTCCGGGGCGGAACGGTCGATGAGCCGCGTGATGCGCACGGCCATCAGGTCGGTGACGACGACAATTTCGCCCTCGGCAAAGGGGCGTTTGTTGATCAGGATATCGAAGGCTTCTCCGGCGAGCTTGTCGAGGTCGATGACGTCCTGAACCTTCATATTGTCCAGTTCGCGCACCGACATATCACGCCGACCGAGCTCCACCGTGATATCGACGAAGACGTTGTTGATGCGGCTGAAGCGCGGCTTCACCTTCTGCGGTGCCGGCGGCTCCAGCTGGGCAAACTGAACCGGCAGGATCTCGTCGCCGGCCCCCTCGGTCTCGACGGAGTGTCCCCCGGCTGCCCAGGCGCGCAGGGCTTCGGCTACACCGGAATCGTCCCCGGCTGTGTCCGGCTCGTCGCCAAACTGCTCCAGCGGGGCCGCCACCGGGCCCGGCGCCGCGTCCGCCTCGGCGTCGTCGAGTTCGTTTTCCTCGATGTCCACAGTCTCTTGCTCTGTCATTCCGTCATCCGGAAGATGTCGCGGCCAAGCGGAAAACCTGTCCGGGCCGGAGGCCGCGTTGACGGTGCCGCTGCCACGTCTGTGAAACTAGCACGAAACTCCTGTAAAATCAACCTCTTGGGTCCCTTGATCAGAGCGTTTCGGGACGGCAGTTGCCGGTCAGACTCCTGCCCGCAGACTGGGAACGCAAAGGCCGTGCCTGAAGCCGATCCTCAGGTCATGGACTCAATGCTGAGCAGTTCGAGGCGCTCGAGCAGGAAGAGGACGCAACGGCGGCGGCGAACGTAGTACGGAATGGTCGCCATCACCTCCAGAGGAAGCTCGAGTTCGTGCAGAAGGCCGGCCAGTTGCTCGCTGCGCCGGACAAGCAGACCGAGAATGCCGCCCGGCGCCACGGCACGAACAGCCTCCCGCAGCTGGTCCACGGCAGAATGGGTGTCGAGATCGTACACCAGCAGCAGCACGGGTAGTCGGCCCGTCCTCAGCGGCAGGTGCTCGGCACTGGCAACGATGTCCGAGGCGGCGATGGAGAGCCCGCTGCCACCGGGCGCCGGCAGCCCCCCCACTACCAGTTCATCGTCGAGATCGAGAACCCGGGAGACACAGTTGCGGGCGGGTCCCGGCCAGCCCTCCCGTTGGGGGTCGCCGACGGGGCGGCGTGGTCCCAGAAGTACGGTGACGAAAGCTCGGCGCTTGCGGACGCGGATCGTCAGCGGCATCGCCCGGAAACCCGGCGGCGGTGGATTTTCCTGGAAGCCGAGTTCGTGAAGTGCCGGCAGTGCCAGCCTCTCCACATCGGCAGCGACGAAGCGGTGCGCTCCGCGCAGCGTGACACGAAGCTCGACGTGATCCACATCGACGCCTTCATCGCAGGCCTTCGCCAGTCGCCGGACAGCTGCCACGGGCAGACTGCGCAGACAACGCAGGACACGCTCTAGCCCGGGCTGACCGACAGTGACGTCGTGGGCCTGAGCGGCCACCGCCTCGATGGCGGTGGGACAACCCAGTTGCAGCAGGCGCCGGGGACTGGCTTCGGTACGGAAGTAGACTCCGCCTACCTCGCCGTGCTCGACGCGCAGGCCCTGGATTCTGCCGCCGACGACGGCTCCTAGTTCATCGACGACGATCTCTTCGAACCCGCCGATGCTGGATAGCTGATAGTCGAGGATCCGGGCCGTGTTCATTCATCCAGCCAGGGTAGCGGCGGCGACGCGGTCGGGGCGCAGGCACTGCTCCAGACAGCGGCGGATATCTTCCGAGTTCACCGCCTGCTCGCCGCTGTAGAGTCCGGTCGCGTCGAAGGGGTGACAACCGCGCAGGCTGGCGCTCTCCAGGAATCCCACCGTGCTCTCCACGTCTTCCCATCGACAGATCATGTCGCCGAAGACGCGACGCCGGGCCCGTTCGAAGTCGGTCTCGAGCCAGTCCGAACCGGGTGCCTCTGTCAGCTCATCGAGGACGGCGGACTGCAAGCCTTCTGGATCATCGGTGTCCCCACCGAGGAGACAGAAGCCGTAGCTCTCGTCCAGGTGGACCTCGCCGCCGAAGGTCTCGCCATCGAGCAGGCCGGATTCGTAGTGACGGCTGAAGAACTCGCTTCTCGGCCCAAAGAGGATGTCCAGTGTCATCTCCAGAGCCAGTTCCTGTCGCATCAGGTCCAGCCCGTGACGCGGTTGCTCATCGGGAAACGCCAGGGTATGTCGCGGCCTCGACAGCGGCATCGGTGCCTGCAGACTTGCGGGTTGCGCCCGGGATCGGCCCGGTTCCTTCCGGCGTAGCTGATCCTCTGGCCAGTCCCCGAGCGCTCGATCACAGATCCCGACCAGATCGCCGGCGTCAATGGGACCACAGGCAGACAGGTGCATGGCGTCGGCGCGGTAGCGGCGACGGTGGCAGAGCTCGAGCATCGGGGCGTCGATGGCCAGCAGGCTCTCCGGCGTGCCGGCGATGTCGATGGCGATTCGCTGATCGGGGTACAGAGCCGCGAGCAGTGTCTGGAAGGAGACCCACTCGACACTGTCCTCGTACAGCTGAATCTCATGGCCGACGATGGTTCGCTCCCTGGTCACCGAGTCCTGGGGAAAGTGCGACGTACCCACGAGTTCGAGCAGCAGTTCCATCGCTTGCGGGAAGACCTCAACCCCGGCCGTGACGGAGAACGAGGTCGTGGTGAATCCCGTCTGGGCGTCGACATCGGCGCCGATGTCAGTGAAACGTTCACTGATGTCGCCGTGATCCTTTTCAAAGAGGCGATGTTCGAGGAAGTGGGCGATCCCCGGGGGTTCGCCGCCCCCGACGCCGGCCTCGTGCAGGGCGCCAAAGCCTATGTTCAGCACGGCATGGCAGCGCCTGGAAGGCCGTGGCACGACACAGAGGCGGCCACCGCCGACCAACTGCTCGGTGACGACGGATTCCCGCAGGGGTTCATTCCGGCGCTGCATCGATCAATCTCGCCGCAAAGCGTCGGCTGGTGCCAGGAAAAAAACTGTATCAAGCCTGATGTCGGTGGCAACGCAGCGTACCGCCTCCGGTGTTACAGAGCCCAGGGCCCTGAGCAGACAGTCACGCCCCGTGTTCGAGCCGGCGAGTCGGCGGGTGTAGTGGAAGCGTACAAGGCTGTCACGACCATCTATGGCACTATCGAACCGCTGCCGTGCCAACGCCTGAGAGCGCTCGAATTCTGCCATGGAAGGGCCTTTCTGGGCGAGATCGGCCAGCTCGCCGAGGACCTGCTCGACCACGGCCTGCCGGTCCGTCGGCTCGACGCCTGCCTCCACCAGAACCAGCCCCGCCATCGGCTCCAGGTAGGAGGCGATGTGATAGCACAACCCCAATTCCTCGCGGACCCGGTTGTAGAGTCGCGAATGGGCGTCACCCCCGAACAGCAGATTCAACAGGAGCAAGGCTGCGTAGTCGGCTGCAGATGCACTCAGTAGAACGGGTGTCCGGAAGCCGAGAACGAGTCTTCCCTGAGCCACGTCTCCGGGCTCGGAAATGTGGCGTGAGATTCCTGGCGGCGGCAGACCGGGAACGGCGGGCGGCACCCGACGTGAGTCACCCCGTGGAAGATACTCGGAACACAGATCGGACACGTCTTCGGCCTCGACATCGCCACAGACATAGATGTCCATGGGTGCCGTCCGGGAGTAGGAGCCGAGAAGCCGCAGCAGTTCATCTGCCTGGATGTCGGCCATCTCCGCCGGGTCCCCGTAGGCGGTCAACGCCCAGGGGCTCCCAGCGCACATCAGTTCCATACAACGCCGCTGTGCCAGCAAGGAACGGTCATTGTGCAGACCATCCACATACCGTCGCAGAGATTCCTTCTCCTGCTGCAGGCGGGACACCGGCAGGGCGCCATCTTCGAGATAGGGATCGGTAAGCACGTCGCCCAGCAGGCGCAGGCCGGATTCGAGCAGATTGCCGCCGTCCTCCGGGACGTAGGTTCCGTCGACGGCGTCGTAGTGCAGGTGCAGGACCTGGAAGGGACCGAAACCCAGGGTCTGAACCGACATGGCGGCACCGTACAGCCAGTCGGTGTAGCGATTGAGGGCGCGCAGATCGGGCAGCTGGCGAGTGCCGCGCTCGAGCAGTCGGCCCAGCAGCGCCAGACGGGTGGTAGCCGTGGGCTGCATCAGTTGGGGCAGGAAGACGTCCACCCATACCGATTTAAACCGGGCTGTGCGGCGCACATGCAGCCAGGCACCCCCGGCCAGGCTGCGGCTGCCGAAATCAGTGTCTGGTGGTACGTCTTGCGCGAGAGTCACGCGCAGGCTCCCGTCCTGCAGGCGACGTCGCTGTCAGATCTGCCGTTTGCGGTATTCCCCCAACTGGTAGAAGGTGACATGCCGGAAGGCATCAAAGCCCGGTGCCAGGCGATAGTTTTCACCCTCCGCATAGACAAACCGATCGCGGACAAGCCCCTCCAGAACCATATCGAGGTATGTCTGCGAATTGCGCGAGGCGCGGGATATGAACCCGGACTGTCTTTGTCGATCGAACAGTTCATCCCAGGAGAAGGTACGCGCCAGCTCCGGTTGCAGTTGCTGGTCGAAGAACAGATACAGAACGCTGACCTGCTGCGGCATGAGTCGACGGACAAGATCCGACTGCAGGATCCAGAGCTTGCCGAACCGCCGGCTGGCACGCTCGTAGTCTGCCAGTCCGGTAAACTGACCACTCTGTCTCTCATACAGCTGGCGAGGCACGAACTCTACCTTCTCCCCCGTATAGCCCTCCATAAAGGCTTCGACGCGCACGTCGGCTCTGTCCCCTGTGTAGCAGAAATCGATGACCGGGACCTCACCGGGCTGAGGTGGGTGTGTGCGCAGGAAGAAGCGGTGACTCTCGTAGCGACCGACCTCCTGCTGCAGGTGACGCTGAACCTTGTCGATGCGGTTGCGGTGGGCGCTGTGGAAGTGACCATCCTCGCGCAGGTAGCTGGTCAGCGTCTGGTATTCGACACAGCGGCCCAGTTCCAGGCGGGCCAACCCTTCGACGAGAAAGGCGCTGTCGAGTTCTGTCTCGCCATCGGCTTCGGCGAACACCTCGTCAAAGGCGCCCCGGACGATCTCGCGCTCCCTGGGGCGATTGTCCGCCTTCGGAAAGTGGACGAGAACCCGGCTTACCGGACCCGAAGCCAGCTCCCGGTCCTGGGCCTGACGGAACATCTGCATGGCGCTCAGGATCAGTTCGGACTGGTTGCCCTCCCGCAGCACGAGCCGGCCGATCTCGACGCGACAGGCCACGCCGATGCCCTCGATGTCGGTCTGCATGATGGCGCGCCCGCCATACCGTCCCAGCAGCCACGTGGAGCGGCTGTACTCGTTGGCCAGCTCGTCGAAGTTGTTGCGCACCCGTCGGGTGAACTGAAAGTGCGCGCTCGGCTCGTAGTGAGCGACCAGATCGAAGACGATGGGTCGTTTCAGCGGCACGGCTCGTCCAGCAGCCTCGAAGAGTTTCGGTACGGCGGTCATGTCGTCTGCTCCTGGTAACCGGCAGCCCGTGCCAGTTCCTCGATTCGTTCGTCTCGGAGGTCCTTCTGTTCCCTGGCCCAGTCCGGGTCGTAGAGCTCGCGGTACAGCCCCTCTTCGTCGATCAGCTCCTCGTGGCCGCCGATCTGTTCGACGCGACCTTCCTTGAGGACGACGATCTTGTTCGCATTCCTGATCGTCGACAGACGGTGAGCGATGATGAAGGTCGTTCGATTCTGCATCAGGTGCTGCAACGCATCCTGCACCTTGGATTCCGAGACCGTATCGAGGGCCGACGTTGCCTCGTCCAGAATGAGGATGCGGGGATTGCGGATCAGCGCTCGGGCGATGGCGACTCGCTGTCTCTGCCCTCCCGACAGGCGGGTGCCGTTGGAGGCGATGAGTGAACGGTAGCCGTCCGGCAGCGTACAGATGAACTCATGGGCGTTGGCCAGCCTCGCCGCCTCCTCGATCTCTTCCGTCGTCGCCTCGGGTTTGCCGTAGCGCACGTTATCGAGAATGGTGCCGCGGAAGAGGAAGGTCTCCTGCAGCACGATACTCATCTGCTCCCGCAGTGTCCGCAGCGCGTATTCCTGGATATCCCGACCGTCGATCGTGATCTCGCCCCGGGAGCGGTCGTAGAAGCGGGCGATCAGATTGGCGATCGTCGTCTTCCCGGAACCAGATGGGCCGACAAAAGCCACGACTTCGCCCGGTTCGGCGCGAAAGGAAACATCGGTCAGGACCTGATCGCCCTGGGCGTAGGCGAAACTGACATCCTCGAAGACCACCTCGCCCCGGATCCTGTCGCGTGCGCCGTCGGGGCGGTCGACGACTTCGGGCTCCATGTCCATGATCTCGAAGACCCGGCGGATGCCCACCTTGGCCGGCAGGATCTGCTGCACGACGCCGATCAGCTCCGACACGGGTCGGTAGAGCATCGCCACGTACGACATCAGCAGGACGTACTGTTCGAGGGACAACTCCAGGTCCAGTACGGCGATGCCGCAGACGAGCATGACGGCGACCTGCCCCACGTAAGAGATGTTGCCGGTCGTGTGGCCCCAGATGCTGCCGAGGTTTCCGGAATAGAGATTGATGTCGTAGCTCTCTCGCAGCTGCGTGATCAGCGACCGACTCTCCCGCATTTCCCCCGAGTGAGATTTGACCATCTTCATGGCGCCGAGGACCTCGCTCACCTTGCCGTAGATTTGGGACATCTTCTCCGACGACTTCCAGGCGGTGTGAGAAATCCGGCTGTTGAAGAAGAAGTAGCCGAGGAAATGCAGGGGCAGCACGGCGATGGCCATCAGGGTGACTTCGAGGCTCTCGGCGAACAACATGGCGAGAATAGCGACGGCCTTGAACGACGATATCAGCGTATTGAGCACCGTGCCCGTCACCAGTGAGGTGATGGAGTTGACGTCGTTCATCATGCGGGAGATGATCTCTCCCGAGCTCCGTGACTCGTAGAATCCCAGGGAGAGGCGTTGCAGGTGGTCGTACATACGGCGTCGCAGGTCGAACACGACCCGTCCTCCCAGAACGCGCATCTGGTAGGAGTACAGAAAGGAGAAGGCGTTGCTCAACAGGTGCACGGCGAACAACAGACCGACGAGGATCAGGAACAGGTCGCGGTCGAGGGGCTCCGTCAAGGCCTTGCCGATGAGCTTGGCAGACAGCCTTGGCGAGGTGAGTCCCAGCGCGGTCAGGCCCACCATCGTCACGGCGGCGACGGCAAGCCGTGATCGATACGGCAGGATGATGTGGTATACCCTGCCCCAGATGCTGGGCCTCGACGTTGTGGTCTGTTTCTTGGAGATAGTCGTAACTTCCTGTAAACAGGTATCTTAGGTGAGTTGCTCGAGTGTGCGACCGGCGTACGTCGACCCATGCCCGCTGTCCCGGTCGGCTGCACGAGGCAGCGGCTTGAGGGGTAGCGAGAACAGGCGAGTCCTGCACCGGATCTACCGGTGGGACGCCAGAGCCTGACCCACCGAAGTGGGCGCGCCTTCACACAGGCGCGGTGGGCTCAATCGAGCGATCTGTCAGAAGCGGGTTGTGAGGCGGCGGAACCGGGTCTCCATGCGCAGGTCGGTGGGCGAGCTGCGCCATCGTTTCGGAGTTCGGTGTCTTGGGTCGGGAGCGACCTTGGGCGCTCCGTGTCCAATTAGGGGAAAAGCCGGCGCCAGGAGTGCACACCGTTTCGTGAGCCAATGTAGCCTTGGCTTTTCCAAACCGCAAGACAAAGGACATGGCAATTTGGGACCGAGCAACACAGGTGACGAACACGCAGCCGCGAAGCACGCCGACCGCGTCCGCATCGTTCTCGTCGAGCCGGCATCTCCCGGCAACATAGGCTCCGTCGCCAGGGTGCTGAACAACACCGGTTTTCACGACTGGGTTCTGGTGAATCCCGGTGCGTGGCGCACCGACGAGACTGACTGGATGGCCCACGGTTCCAGTGAACTGCTCGACGGCGTCCGTGTCGTGTCCACCCTCGACGAAGCCATCGCCGACTGTCATGTCGTGATCGGCACCTCCCACCGGGATGGGCGGTTCCGTGTCGTCGAGGAAGACTACCGCACGGTTCTGACCGAAACCGGACTCACCGCCGTCCAGGGGCATCGAGTGGCGGTCATCTTCGGGCGGGAGAAAGATGGCCTGTCGCGGGACGAGCTGCTGCGTTGCCAGCGGCTCATCCGGATACCCTCCGCCGTTCCTCATCCTTCCTTCAACTTGTCGCATGCGGTGCTGCTGGTAACCTACGAGCTGTTCCGCCGGCTTGGTGACTCCTCACCCCGGCGCTCTCAGGTGTCACCGTTGACGACGGCCGCAGGGATGGATCGACTGGTGGAAAGAGTTCTCGATGCGATGGAGACCGTGGGCTTCCATCCCTTCAACAGCGATGTGACGAACTTCGAGCGTGTCCTGCGTCGCTTTCTGTCACGAACACCGCTGGAACGTCGCGACGCCGCCGTCCTGCACCGCATCTGCAGCCAGATCCGGAAATTCGCCCGCCGCCGGGACTGAGCTCGGCTCCGAGCCGAAGATCAGCCGGCCAGCCAGAGGCGGAACCAGTCGAGGGCCCGGCGCTGCATGCTCGCCGAGAAGGCATGCCCCACCCCGCCGGCGATCCACAGTTGCAGTCTCTCCGGAGTCTGGTGGTAGCTCTCGACGGCAGCCGCGTGGGTGCGCCGGGCAGCGGCAGGCGTGATGTAGGGATCCCGCTCTCCCGTCATCAGCAGCAGTGGCCGTGGTGACAGAGACGCAGCGATGACCGGGGCATCGAGTACGGACAGTTCCGGCATCTGCGCCAGGAAGGCGTCGAGGACGACGTCGCCGGAGGCGTTTTCCGCACGCAACTTCCGGGTGAGGGGCAGTCCGGTAAAGATCAGCTTCCAGGAGTCGGTACGGAATACATCCTGCCAGCTCAACTGTCCCGAGACGGAGACGACGACTCCCACCCTCTCGTCGACGGCAGCCAGCAGTAGTGATTCCATCCCCCCCATGCTCAGTCCCAGCATGCCTACACGGGTCATGTCGGCCTCGGGACGGGTCGCAGCGTAGTCGAGGGCCCGCATCAGGTCGTAGACATACTCCCCGAGAACGGTGGGCAGTCCCTTCTCGCGGATTGCCTCCTCCGGATCCCCGGGGCGGTCACCGTGGTAGGGGCGGTCGATGCTGATGACGAAGAATCCGTCCTGCGCCCACGAGGCCAGCAGGTCCAGGGGGGCGACGAGATCCTCCTTGCGGTTGGGACTGCCGGGCATACACAGAATGACGGGCAACGGTCGGGATGCGGCGAGATCCGAATAGCCGATGAGGGCAGGGATCGGTTGGCCGCGGCGTCCGTGGAAGGTGACCCGTTCAATGACGGCGTCCCGTCGGCGCCAGCTCTCCTCGACGCGATCCGCCAGAGAGGCGGCGCGAAACCACGGCAGGGACAGCGCCGCACGAACCTGATCCGCCGTCGGCGGGTCGGGGCCATCGAGATCGCAGCCTCCGGTGCAGGCCGTGATCAGGAGAACGAGGTAGCAGCGCCTCACCCGGAGCGCTTCACAAGCTCCAGATCGCGCTCGACCATGAGCCCGATCATGTCTTCGAAGGACACCTCAGGCTCCCAGCCCAGCACGCGCCTGGCCTTGGAGGGATCACCGAGCAGGATCTCGACTTCGGCAGGTCGCAGGAAGCGTTCGTCCACCCTGACGTACTGCTCCCAATCGAGATCGGCGCAGGCGAAGGCGACCTGACAGCACTCGCGGATCGTATGATCGACACCGGTGGCGATGACGAAGTCATCGGGCTGGTCCTGTTGCAGCATGAGCCACATGGCGCGTACGTAGTCGCCGGCAAACCCCCAGTCACGACGGGCGTCGAGGTTGCCCAGAGGCAGCTCTGTCGCCAGTCCGTGCTTTATTCGTGCTACCCCATGGGTGATCTTGCGTGTGACGAATTCGAGGCCGCGTCGGGGAGACTCGTGGTTGAACAGGATCCCATTGCACGCATAGAGGTTGTAGGATTCACGATAATTGATCGTGATCCAGTGGCCATAGACCTTCGACACGCCGTAAGGGCTGCGGGGATAGAAGGGTGTCGTCTCCGACTGCGGAGATTCCTGCACTTTGCCGAAGAGCTCCGACGTCGAGGCCTGATAGAACCGGATCTCCGGATTCGTCGAGCGGATCGCTTCCAGCAACCGGGCGACACCGAGGGCGGTGATCTCCCCTGTCAGCAGCGGCTGTTCCCACGAGGCGGGTACGAAGGACTGTGCGCCGAGGTTGTAGACCTCGTGGGGTTGCGCCTCCTGGATAGCGAACATCAGCGAGTTCTGGTCGAGCAGATCACCCGACAGCAACCGCACATCATCCTGAATATGCTGGATGCGTTCGAAGTTCACCGTGCTCGAGCGGCGGACCAGCCCGTAGACCTCGTAGCCTTTCTCCAGCAGGAACTCGGCCAGGTAGGAGCCGTCCTGCCCTGTGATCCCGGTAACGAGTGCGCGGCGTTCAGCCATGTCGGGTCCCCTGTTCGGTGTCGGAGGTGTAGGCTTCGACGGGCGGGCACTGACAGACGAGCTGACGGTCGCCGAAGGCATTGTCGATGCGGCCCACGACGGGCCAGAACTTGTGTTCGAGAAGCCAGGGAGCCGGCCGTACCGCCGTCTGCCGCGAGTACGACCTTGTCCAGTCGTCGTCGACGACATCCTCGATGGTGTGGGGCGCCTGTTTCAGGGGGTTGTCCTCCCGGTCCTGCTGTCCCGATTCGATGGCAGCGATCTCTCCCCGGATCGAGATCATGGCGGCGCAGAAACGATCCAGCTCCTGACGCGATTCACTCTCGGTAGGTTCGATCATCACCGTGCCGGGGACAGGGAAATGCACGGTGGGGGCGTGGAAGCCGTAGTCCATCAACCGCTTGGCGACATCGTCGACCTCGATACCGGCTGACTTCTTGAAGGCCCGCAGATCACAGATGGCCTCGTGAGCGACAAGCCCCTCGCGGCCCCGGTAGAGGACGGGGAAATGCTCATCCAGGCGCTGGGCCACATAGTTGGCATTGAGAACGGCAACCTGTGTCGCCCGTGTCAGGCCGTCAGGACCCATCAGTCGCAGGTAGGCCCATGAGATCAACAGGATCACCGCACTGCTGTACGGCGCCGCCGACACCGCACCCTCGGTGTCCGAGGCACTGCCTGCCAGCGGGTGTCCGGGAAGAAAGGATGCCAATGCCTCGCTCACGGCGATGGGTCCCATACCCGGACCGCCGCCGCCGTGAGGTATGCAGAACGTCTTGTGCAGGTTGAGGTGGCAGACATCGACACCGAACTCCCCTGGACGGCAGAGCCCGACCATGGCGTTCATGTTGGCGCCATCCATATAGACCATGCCCCCCTGCCCATGAACGGCCGCGCAGATCGTCCGGATCTCCTCTTCGAAGACACCGTGCGTCGAGGGATAGGTTACCATCAGTACCGCCAGGTGGGCCCCCGCCTCGGCTACAAGCGCCTGCAGACTGTCGACGTCGATGTTGCCGGTCTCATCGCAGGCAACGACGACGACGTCGAGCCCGGCCATGACGGCGCTCGCCGGATTGGTGCCATGGGCGGACGCCGGGATCAGACAGATGTTCCGGTGCCCCTCCCCCTGCTGCTGATGGTAGCGCCGGATGGCGAGCAGGCCGGCGTACTCCCCCTGTGACCCAGCGTTCGGCTGCAGAGAGACCGCACTGAGTCCCGTGATCTCGGCCAGCATCGATTCCAACTCGGCAAACATGCGGGTGTAGCCCGGATTCTGCTCGAGGGGCGCGAAGGGATGAGGATCGGCGAACTCCGGCCAGGTGATGGGCATCATCTCGGCCGTGGCGTTCAGTTTCATCGTACAGGACCCCAGAGGGATCATCGACGTCGTCAGCGACAGATCACGAGCGTCGAGCCGGCGGATGTAGCGCAGCATCTCGGTTTCTGATCGGTACCGGTGAAAGACCTCATGCGTCAGGTAGGCACTGGTTCGCAGAACAGTGTCGTCGAGAATGCCCGCCGCAGCGGGCAGGGCAGAATCCGTACCGAGGACGCCCAGCAGGTCGGCCACGTCATCCTCCCCGGCGGTCTCGTCCAGGCTGATCGTGAAACGGTCGACAGCAAGCCGCCGCAGGTTGACGCGCGCCGAGGCGGCGCGATGGAAGACGGCATCGATGCTGTCAGTGTCGCCGTGCAGGCAGAGCGTATCGAAGTAGCATTCATGCTCGAGCCTGAGTCCAGCCGCCTTGGCCCCGACCGCCAGTGAAGCCGTCAGCCGGTGGACACGCTCGGCGATGCGGCGCAAGCCCTCGGCGCCGTGATAGACGGCGTAGAACGCCGCCACCACCGCTGGCAGGACCTGCGCCGTGCAGATGTTGCTCGTCGCCTTTTCCCGGCGGATGTGCTGCTCGCGAGTCTGCAGCGCCATGCGCAGGGCGGGATGTCCGCGCACATCGCGGGCCACGCCGATGATCCGGCCAGGCATCAGCCGCCGGTATGGTTCGCGGGTGGCGAAATAGGCGGCATGGGGCCCCCCGAGTCCCATGGGCATGCCGAAGCGCTGCGTGCTGCCGAAAGCGACATCGGCGCCCAACTCCCCCGGGGGGGTGAGCAGCGCCAGGGCGAGAGGGTCGGCGGCCATCGCAACGGGGATGCTGACGGCTCGCGCGCGCGCACAGAACGCGGCCAGGCCCACGTCCACGGCGCCGGTGCTGGTGGGGTACTGGAGCAGGGCGCCGAAGTAGCCACCATCGGCCAGTTCCACGGTGGCCGCATCCCCGATGACGACCTCCCAGCCGCGCCAGTGTGCCCGGGTGGACACCACGGCGATGGTCTGCGGATGGCAACCAGCATCGACGAAGAACTTCGTGGCCTCATGCCGGCGCCCCCGGGCCGCATGCAGCATGGCCATGGCCTCGGCGGCGGCTGTGGCCTCGTCCAGCAGAGAAGCGTTGGCCAGGGGCAGCCCCGTCAGATCGATGATGGCTGTCTGGAAGTTGAGCAGCGCCTCCAGACGGCCCTGGGCGATCTCGGATTGGTAGGGAGTATACTGCGTGTACCAGGCCGGGTTCTCCAGGACGTTGCGCTGGATGACGGCAGGCAGAACACAGCCGTGGTAGCCCAGGCCGATATAGGAACGCCAGGCGCCATTTTCGGCTGCCATCTGGCGCAGCATGGAGAGCAACTCAGGCTCAGAAACCGCCGACGGCAGGTCCAGGGGCCGCGGGCTGCGGATGGCGGCGGGGATCGTCTTCTCGACGAGGGCCTCGATGCTGGGCAGGCCGAGGGCCTGCAACATGGCCTCCACATCCTCGTCGCGTGGGCCGATGTGCCGACTGGCGAAGAGTTCAGCGGTGCCAACTCCTCCACTGGTGTTCACTTCGTGGTCTCCCTGGCGCCGTCACGCCGTCTTGCCCGACGTCGCCTGACACGCGCCGGCACAAAGGGCAGATCGACGATCTCGGCCTCCAGCCCGCCGCTGCGACCGGCCACCTGCAGGTGTTGTCCGACGTCGCTGCAATCCGATTCGACGTAGGCCAGACCGATGCCCCGGTTGAGGGTGGGAGAATGGCTGCCGCTCGTGATCTCGCCTACGAACCGCTCCCCCGTCTGGACCTTCTGGCCCGCTCGAGGGATTCCCCTGGCCAGCAGTCGCAGCCCTACGAGGCAGCGGGACACGCCCATCTGTCGCTGGCGGCAGAGGACCTGTCGACCGGGAAAGTCGACATCCTTGTCGAGAGCCAGTGTCCAGCCCAGGCCGGCCTCCAGCGGCGTCGTCCCTTCGCTCAACTCGTTTCCGTACAGGCAGAGCCCGGCTTCCAGGCGCAGGGTGTCCCGGGCGGCCAGGCCGGCTGGCCTGGCGCCACCGGCCAGCAGTGACGACCACAGATCGGCGGCTGCCGCTGCCGGGCAGATGACCTCGAAACCGTCCTCCCCTGTGTAGCCACTGCGGCTGATGAGCCAATCCCCATGGGTGCCGGACATCGTCAGGCATCGAAAGAAGCCCAGATCCCTGGCATCGGCGCACACGGCAGCCGCCAGGAGACCTTCCGCCTCGGGTCCCTGAATGGCGATCATGGCCTCCTCCGCCGTGCGTTCGACCACATCAAGGTCGCTGGTGCCGGAGTGTGAGGCCTGGTCCTTGATCCACGCCAGGTCGAGGGTGGTTCGCGAAGCGTTGACGACGAGCAGGTAGTCGTGTTCGGCCAGTCGATAGACGGCCAGATCATCGATGGCCCCGCCGTCGTGATTGCACAGCACCGTGTACGCCATGCGGCCTGGTGTCAGTCGGGACATGTCGTATGGCAACAGGCCGTTGAGGAACCGACCGGCGTCCGTACCACGGACCGCCACACGTCCCATGTGGCTCACATCGAAGAGCCCGACGTGTTCACGCACGAGTCGATGTTCGGCCTGGATACCTTCGAACTGAATCGGCAGTTCCCAGCCAGCGAAGTCAACGAGTCGGCCGCCGGCCTTCTCGTGTACCGTCCGCAGGGGCGTGGGACGGGGAGCCTTCTCCGTCATCCCGCTCCCGGGGCGTCAGCAAGGTCTTGCCAGATCCTTTCAGCCATCGACCGAAGGTCGTCGAGGCTGCCGTTGTTGTCCACAACCTCGAAGGAGCCGCGTCGTTCGCCGTCTGAGAGCTGCGCTGCGCGTCGCTCACGCACTTCCTCCAGACTCAAGTCACGACTTGCGGCGACGCGGGCATCGGCCACGCCCATGTCGGCGCTGACGACGAAGATGCGGTCGAACCAGTCTTCGATCTTCCACTCGAATACGTGAGGAGCATCGAGTACGATGATAGGCCTGGCCAAGCCGGCCGAAGCCAGTTCGGTGGAAGCCAGTTCGGCTTCAAGGACAGGCTGCAGGTGGGGCCGGATCAGATCCTCCAGCAACTGGCGCCCTGCCGCATCAGCCAAAGCCCGTCGAGCCAGCCCCCGTCGATCAAGATGCCCCTCCTGGTCCAGCAACTCGGCGCCAAAGGCGGCGGCGAGCTGCTGTTGCAGGGCCGTGCTCTCGGTGACGACACGCCGGCTCACGGCATCGGCGTCGACGCGGCAGGCGCCGAACTCCTCGAACATGCGAGCAAGGGTGGACTTGCCGCTGCCGATGTTGCCGGTGACGGCGACGCGCAAGGCAGCTTGCTGCAAGGCAGCTTGCCGCCCCCTACCGCCCCTTCAGAAAGCGCAGGAAGTCAGTGTCCGCCGGTTGCACGAGGATCGTCTTCTCGTCGAGGGAGTTTTCGTAGGCCTCCAGCGTGCGCGTGAAAGCGTAGAATTCGGCAGCATTCTTGTACGCCGCGGCGTAGATCGCCAGGGCCTCGGCATCCCCCGTTCCGCGAGTGCCCTGGGCCTCCTCATACGCCTCGGCCCGAATACTGGCCGACTCCAGATCGGTCTCGGCACGGATCTTCAGCGCCTGCTCCTCGCCCTCGGCGCGGTAGGCTTTGGCCTCTCGCTGACGTTCGGCGCGCATTCGATTGTACACCGCCATCTCGTTTTCCGGGGGCAGGTCGGCGCGCTTGACGCGCACATCGATGACTTCGAGTCCGTAGACACCGGCCGCCGCGTTGGCGCGCACCGTAACCGTATCCATGATGGCGGCGCGATTGGTAGCCACCACCTCCGACAGCTCATGCTGCCCCAGCTCCTTGCGCAGCTCGGAGTAGATGATGTCGTCGAGACGGGCCAGGGCCTCGTCCTCGGTGCGCAGGGCCTGCATGAACAGCAGCGCATCGACGATGCGCCAGCGCGCGTAGTTGTCGAGGAGAAGGATCTTCTTGTCCTTCGTGTAGATGGGATCGGCGTCGCTGTCGTAGTCGAGCAGACGCTTGTCGAAGACCGTGACCTTCTGGATCGGGTCAGGCAGCTTGAAGTACAGGCCGGGGTCGGTGATCACATCCCGCGGTTGACCGAACTGGGTGACAACGACCTGTTCGACCTCGTTTACCGTGAACGACACGAGGTTGATGGCGAAAAGGGAGACGACGAGGATGACGACGAGTCCGATGGCGGTCCGCATGGCTTGCTCCCTCCTCTACTGTGTCGGCGCCATGAGGCGCTCGAGGTTGATGAGATTGATGACACCCTTGCCGTCGGCGTCGACGATGTACTTCTGCATCTTGGGCAGGATTCGTTCCATCGTTTCGATGTACAGTCGACGTTCGGTGACATCCGGCGCCTTGACGTATTCGGCGTATACCGCGCTGAAGCGGTCGGCATCGCCCTGGGCGCGACGTACGCGCTCGACGGTGTAGGCCTCGGCCTCCTTCAGCATGCGCTCCGCCTCGCCGCGGGCTCGCGGAATGATGTCGTTCTGGTAACCGCGCGCCTCGTTCACCAGTCGTTCGCGGTCTTCCTTGGCGCTGGCCACGTCCTTGAAAGCCGCGTCCACCTGCTCCGGGGGGCCCACTGACTGCAGCTGGACGGACTGCACCATGAGACCACAGTCATAGACCCTGAACAACTCCTGCAGCTGTTCCTGGATTTCGGTCTGAATGCGAAGCTTGCCCTCGGTGAGGACCTCGTCGATGCCGTGGCGTCCCACGACCTGGCGCAGTGAGGCCTCGCAGGCGTCGTGGATGAGACCCTCGTTGTTGCCCTCGAAGGCGCCCAGACCACGCACTTTGAACAGGGCGTTGGTGACGCTGCTCACCTTGTACTGAACCACCATCTCGACGTTGACGATGTTCTCGTCGCCAGTCAGCATGAGCGACTCTTTCGGTCGCTGGCGGTAGCGTGCCGGTGGCCCCGAGTCGATGGTCTGGAAGCCGATCTCCTCACGATAGACCCGGGTGACGGAGCGGATGATGGCCATCTCGATCGGTGGCGGCAGGTGATAGTGCAGGCCGGGTTCGACGACGTCTTGGAATTTACCGAAGCGCAGCACGACGGCGCGCTCGTCCGGATCGACGGTATAGATCCCGGACAGCACCCAGAGAATTCCGAGGATGCCGAGGACGAGATACACCGTGCGGGGATTGATGCGCAACTGCTGCACCGGATTTTTTGGAAAGTCGAATTGTTGAGGCATAGGTGTCGATCCTTGAGAGGGCTGACGGCAGCCGGTTCAATCCCGGGCCAGTCTATGAAGCTCGTCGATACCGGTGAGAAGGCAATTGTACGCAGCTGCCCGGTTCGCCTCCTCAAGAACCGTCTGCCAGTCCGCACCCCGGACACGGGCCGCCGTCAAGGCGGCGAGGAACACGTCACCACATCCAGTGGGATCCAGCTCCGGTTGCCCGGCGCCCACCGCGGGGGCCGCCTCGCTGAGGCGTTCCAGTGATCCGTCTGTCCGTCTGGCGGCGGCGACGGATCCATCAGCGCCACGGGTGATGACAGCCATCCCGGGGCCATACTCGAGAAGCGTCGTCGCCCAGTCCATCAACTCCTCGCTGCCGGCATCCGACGGAGCCCCGAGAATGTGTGCCTCCACTTCGTTCATCTGCACCACATCGGCCAGAGCCAGCCACGCATCGGCATTCGCCGGAGCCCGGCCGAAGCGGGTGCCGTCGTCACGGCGCCCCAGGGTGAGGCTGTGGACATCCATCAGCAGCGGCCCATCGAGGCTCTCCCTGACGGCCCTGAGAGTGCCGAGGTCGAGCTCGAGGCCGGTGATGAAGTTGACCACCAGGGCCTGCAGACGGGGCAGGAAGGGTGACAACTCCGCCAGCGTCAACGGCGCCACACCGCCGCTCAGAACTTCGGTCTTTCCGCCCTGTTCATCGTAGGTGATGCGGCAGCGATATCCAGGGTCGGAGATCTCGAACAGTCCGCCGAGACACAGGCCGGGCACGTCTGCCAACCACTGGCGGAGGTGACTGGCAAGCCTGCAGTTGGCTCGGGCAAGGAGCCAGACCCGCAGCGAGCCGCCGCCGAGATGAGCCAGGGCACAGGCGCTGAACAGCACACCGCCGAGGCTCTGCTCGAGGCGACCGTCTGCGTGTTCGATCGTGTCCTGGTTGATGCTGCCGATCACGCCGACATCCACGATGGGCGAAGCAGGGGCAGAATGTAGAGGCATGATCACGACCAACGCTGGAGACGGCGGGCAATGTACCCGCCCTCCCGAAGAGTGTCAACGAAGGGCGGCGCCGGTGGATTCGTTGACACTGTGACGGACGGCGGTTATCCTCAGATCCATCATGGCCATCGTCCCCGTTGTCATCGAACAGACCGGTCGCGGAGAGCGCGCGTACGATATCTTCTCGCGCCTGCTCAAGGAACGGATCATTTTCATCGGCTCCGTCATCGATGACGCCGAGGCCAATCTCATCATCGCCCAGTTGTTGTTCCTGGCCTCCGAAGATCCCAAGAAGGATGTCTCCCTTTATATCAACAGCCCGGGCGGTCTGATCACGGCCGGGCTGGCGATCTATGACACGATGCAACACATCCCGTGTGATGTCGCCACGTTGTGTATCGGCCAGGCGTACAGCATGTCGGCGATCCTGCTGGCCGGGGGCACGCCGGGCAAACGCCATGCCCTGCCGCATTCACGCATCATGCTGCACCAGCCGTGGGGCGGAATCGGCGGCCAGGCTTCCGATGTCGAGATTCACGCGCGTGAGATCATGGAATGGCGTCGGCGTCTCAACCATGTCCTGGTGGAGCACACCGGCAAGGACGGCGACACGATCGCCTCTGTCACCGATCGCAGCTACTTCCTGTCACCTGACGAGGCCAGGGAGTTCGGCCTCATCGACGGTGTTCTCGAATCCGCAGATCCGATCCCTTCCAGCAGCAACTGAATCCCCCAGCAGTCTACTCGAATACGGTCTGATTCCGGCCGCTGCGTTTGGCCTCATACAGGCGCCGGTCCGTCAGCTTCAGAAGGCTGAAATCGTCCTCGACCTCGTCGAGGGGGAATGATGCCAGGCCCATACTGATGGTGATCGAAACCGTTGCCGACGGCACCACGAACTTGTGTTCGGCGATGGCCTCGCGCACCCGCTCGGCGAGGATGGCGGCCCCGAGGCGATCGGTGTGCGGCAGCATGACGGCAAACTCCTCACCACCGTAACGGGCCAGCAGATCCTCCTTGCGCATCTGCTGGCGTATGATGTCGGCTGTCTCGGCCAACACCAGGTCCCCCACCTGATGACCATAGGTGTCGTTCACCTTCTTGAAGTGATCGATGTCGACCAGACCGATGGAGAAGGGCGCGTTGTAGCGCTGCGCCTCGGCCAGGCGGGCAGAGAGCTGCTCATCCAGGTAGCGCCGGTTGTAGACGCCGGTGAGTTCGTCGATGACCGCCTGGGCCCGGAGCTGATCGTGGCGCTCCTTGGACCGCAGAAAGACGGCCACCTGTGCCCTGAGGACATCGGCGTCGATGGGCGTCGTTATGAAGGCGCTGGCACCCTCGTGGAGCAACTGGGCCCACTCCCGCGGCTCCATGGGTGCGCCGAGTATGAGCAGCGGCACCTCGCTGAGGCGGGCGCGGTCGAGGAAGCGCTCGTACAGAGAGGTATCCTCGAGTACCAGCGACCGGTCGAGGAGCATCAGGTCGCACGTCGTCTCGGTGTCTGCCGCGATCTCGAGCGCCTTGGCGCTGTCGGGGGTGACGATGAGGTCGTACATCTCGTCTGGGATCGCCGCCTGTGCCTGGGCACTGGTGTCGGCGTCGGCCGACGCGATCAGAATCCGACTCAGGGACGACTCGCTCATCCTCTCCTCACTGGCCTGATCGTTCTGTTGGGGGGTGTTCGGTTCCGTCCCGTCCACGAAGATTCTGCTCTCCAGTCCTTAGTTTGTCAAAAGGCTACGACATCGTCAATCCGGCAGGCACCGGTGACGAGCATGATGAGCCGATCCAGGCCGAGAGCAACGCCGGCTGCTGGCGGCATCCCTTCCAGATCCCGGAGAAATGGCTCGTCCAGCGGCAGCCACGACCGTCCCCGTCGGCGCCGCGTCTGGCGCTCGTGGCGGAACCGTCGCCGCTGACATCGGGCGCTGGTGAGTTCACCGAAGCCGTTGGCCAGTTCCAACCCGCCAGCATACGACTCGAAGCGCTGAGCCACCGAAGGGTTCCCAGGCTTCAGACAAGCCAGGGCTGCCTGCGCCGCCGGGTACTCCCGAAGATGGACTCCACGCCCCATGGCGGCCAGTCCGGGCTCGACACGCTCCACCAGAAGCTTTTGGAAGGCCGAGCCCCAATCATCCCCCTCGTCGATGCTCCTGCAGCCTTGGCTCTCGGCCTGACGACGAAGAACACCCGTGTCTTGTATTGCCCCCGGCGCCTCGAGATCGACTCCAGCGAAGCGCCGGAAGGCGTCGACTACGGTGATTCGCGGCCACGGTGTCCGCAAGTCTGTCAGACCCTGTGTCCCCTCGGCCACCGTCGTACCCCGCAGGGCGCGGGCGGTGTGGGCAACGAGGCGCTCCACGTCGGTGGCAATCCTGTCGTAGCCGACGTGGGTGCGGTACCATTCGACCATCGTGAACTCCGGCCGATGCTGCGCCCCACGCTCATCTGAGCGAAAGCACTTGCAGATCTGGAAGATACGTGAGCAGCCGGGCCCGGTCCCCAGCAGTCGCTTCATATGGTGCTCGGGTGAGGTGATCAGCCACTCGCCGTCAAGCAACTGACGCGGTTCGAGAAACGGCTCATGGGCCGGTGTCTCGACCACAGTGGGCGTCTCGATCTCGATAAAGTCGAGACGCTGGAAGAAACCACGGACCGCACTCAGCGCCCGGCTTCTGTGCTGCAACCGTTCCGGCAGCGACCGGCGTTGCGGCTTCAGGCCCGCTTCTTCTTGTAGACGAAGGTGGGTGGCCCCTTGTGCTCTATGAAGTCTGCGGTGATGATGCATTCCTTGACATCGTCCTTCGACGGCAACTCGAACATGATTTCGAACATGGCCGTCTCCAGAACTGCGCGCAGCCCCCGGGCACCCATCGACTTGCCCTGGGTGAGCTCCACTACCTTGCGCAGGGCAAGTTTCTGAAAACTCAACGACATGCCGTCCATCTCGAACAGTTTCTGGTACTGGCGAACCAGGGCGTTTTTCGGTTTCTCCAGAATGTCGAGAAGGGCCTCGTTGGACAGCGGGTGCAGCGTACTGACAACCGGAAGGCGTCCGATGAGCTCGGGGATGAGGCCGTACTGAATCAGATCTTCCGGTTCGACCCGGGCCAGCAGCTGACCGTGATCGAGATCGGTGGCATCGTCCTCGCTGGCTCCGAAGCCCATGGCACGCCGCCCGATGCGAGCTGAGATCGTCTTGTCGAGACCATCGAAGGCGCCGCCACAGATAAACAGGATGTTACGCGTGTTGATCTGCACCAGGGGCTGTTCGGGATGCTTGCGCCCCCCCTTTGGGGGGACACCTGAGACAGTCCCCTCCAGGATCTTCAACAGCTCCTGCTGCACGCCCTCGCCCGATACATCACGGGTGATCGATGGATTGCCCGATTTACGGGCGATCTTGTCGACCTCATCGATGAACAGGATGCCACGCTCGGCCTGGGCCACATCATAGTCGGCGGCCTGCAGAATCCGGACGAGGATGTTTTCGACGTCTTCGCCCACGTACCCGGCCTCGGTGAGAACCGTGGCATCGACGATGGCGAAGGGCACCTGGAGGATGCGGGCGAGAGTCTCGGCCAGCAGCGTCTTGCCGGTGCCGGTGGGCCCCAGCAGGAGAATGTTGCTCTTCGACAGCTCCACGTCCGAACCGCCGGAGTGAACTCGCTTATAGTGGTTGTAGACGGCGACGGCAAGAGCTTTCTTCGCCCGGTCCTGCCCGATGATGTGCTCGTCGAGATGAGTCTTGATCTCGGCAGGCTTGGGCAGCGGACTGCCGTCGAGGTTCGGTTCCTGCTTGTTCTCCTCCTCCAGGACCTCGTTGCACAGGCCGACACACTCGTTGCAGATGTGCACCGAAGGCCCGGTAATGATCTTGTCCACCTGGCCCACGCCCTTGCCACAAAACGAGCAGCTGACCGTGTTGCGGGGTTTCTTCAGCATTCGTCCTGCCGCCCGTTCTCAAGCATCGGGAGTCTCGGGAGGGGCGGGTGCCGCCCCCTCTCCTGCTGGCGGAGGGGTGTCGTCGGCAGCCGCTGGCGCGTCGACGGGCGACGGGCCCACCTGGGTCGGTGTCGTGGCGGCCGCCTGGGGCACTTCGGCAGTGGCCGGCGCTTCCGCCGAGGCGGATTCCTGAGACGGTTCCACGGGGTTTCCTGGAGTGTCTTTGCCGTCTTCGGGGGCTGCGGGAGCCGTCGCTGAGTCTTCTGTACCGGCCTCCTTGCCCTCCCCGCCGGACCCGGGTTTCATGACGTTGATGGCCTGGAATCCCTTCGCCGTCTTAGTGACCATGAATTCGACCTCGTCCCCCTGCGTCAGGCTGCGATCCCAGGAAGAGATGTCGCGCCAGTGGACGAACACATCGGCGTCGGCGGCGGTGGAGATGAATCCGTACCCCTTGTCGTTATTGAACCATTTTACCGCACCGCGGACCCAGGTATTCTCTGCCAGCGCCTCGCCTCCCGGCGTATCTGCCTGCGGCGTCGTCGACGCCCGTTTCCCCTCAGCGCCGGCAGCGGGTGACGCAGGCGCGGTGGGCCGGCTACCCTTGGATGAATTGCCTTCGAGCTTGACCACCTGATCCTGAATCTGCTGCCGGGCGGCCGACGCGTCGGTGTCCGCAAGCAGCAGGTCGAGGCCCTGAAACATACCGATCACATACGAGCTGTCCGGCCCGTAGAGCTGCCGAGCCCGCACGATACGCTCGGCGACCGAAGAAATTGTCGACTGGTGTATCTGGAGCGATGCCAACGATCACCCTCCTCTTGTTATACACATCAAACCCCCGGGGGGCCTGCGTCTGCAGCCGGCAGGGCTCTCGGGGGCGGTATCGGGGTCTTGAGAATCCGACTTCTCTAAGTAGCACTCCCCTGCGACATTGTCAACTCAGGTCACGCGGTAGCCCTTGAGTCCCTCGTAGATGGTCTGGCCACTGACCTTGAGGATTCCCGTGACCGGCACCGCGACAAGCATCCCGACCATCCCCCACAGATCGCTGCCGATCATGACCACCACCATGACCACCAGGGGATGCAGATCGACGCTCTTGGCCACGACGATGGGCTGCACGAGGACGTTGTCGATGATCTGGATGAAGAGGAAGAGAATGACGACCTGTGTCACCATCGACGTACCCCCCTCCGTCACCAGGGCGACGGCCGAAGCCATGATGATGCCGATCAAGGGTCCCAGGTAGGGGATCATGTTCGCCAGTCCGGCGACGACGCCCACCGGCAGGGCGTAGTTCATCTCGATAAGGGTCAATCCAGACACCGACATCAGTGCGACGACGCTCACCGCGAGCAACTGACCTCGGACGTAACCACCGATGGAGTTGTTGATCGAGTGCATGAGGTTGAGGGTCATCTCGAAATACTTGTTCGGTACCAACTCGATCAGGCCATGGGTGATACGGTGCCCCTCCTTAAGGAAGAAGAAGGCCACAAAGGGCACGATGACAACGAGCATGATCCCCGACACCACACCGCTCAGCAACTGTGTCGTGCGCCCAAGCAGAACATCGATCAGTTGCGATCCATAGGTCTTGATCAGCGCGGCGAGATCAACTTCCTGTCCGGTCAAGGACTCCAGTTGAGGCTCGAACTCGGCTACCCGCTCGCTGATCCGGCTTACGATGTTTGGTCCGGCAATCCCGAAATCGATCCCTACAGCCGAGAATCGGAGCTTACCCCAGGGCACATCCTGCCGGTAGTTTTCCGCCTTGCCATCGAGGTTGCCCATGAGCGGAATGGGGTAACCCACCCCAGCCGACCCGTAGCGGACGAGGAGTGTCCCGGATACTTCCTTCGTCGCCGAGGGCGCGAAGCGGATGACGACGACCTCCTCGCCGCCGGGCTGAAGGATGGCATGACCATCCTCCAACCCCATCACGGTGAAGGGGTTTTCACTGCCTCGAGAGGTGGTGGAAACATCGATGGGCCACACCTTCTTGTCATCATTCGTGATCGTAATCGTCGCCTCGCGGGACTCCTGACGCATGAACTCTCCCGAGAGGTCGATCATCTCTCCCGTCATCTTCTGGCCCAACGTCACGACTCCCAGAGTCAGCAGACCGAAGGCGCAGAGGAAGATGATGAGGATGCTCGGCGTCCGCTTGAGCCCACGGGCCTCCATGCGGTCCACCAGCGGCGTCAACACGTAAGCCAGGATGAAAGCGAGGACGAAGGGGGCAAGAATCCCGCGGACGGTGTAGACGAACCACAGTCCGGCCACCGATGCGGCGATGCCTACGAGCAGGCGGATTCGCTGTCCGGCGAGAGAGCCCATCAACTGGCCTGGTTGGCGGACTCCGGGTCGGCCTCGGACTCGACTGCCTCTTCGGCCGCTCGCTGGGCCTCCGCCTGCGCCGCGGCTTCGGCCTCGGCACGGCGCGCCTGGTCCCTGGCCTCCTTCAGGAGTCGGTTCGTATGTCGAAGACGGACCGAGATCATATGCGACAGGCGCATCACAATCTTGAGTCCGAGCCGTGGGTTGCGCTCGATCAGTTCGAGAAGATCGGGTCGAAAGAAGCCGACGGCACGAGTAGATGAGCGAGCCACGGCTGAGGCGGTACGGGCAGATTCGTCGAGCAGTACCTGATCGCCGAAGAAGTCTCCCTCGCCGAAGGTGACCAACTCGATCATCTTGCCGTCAGTTCCCTCCTGCAGGATGGCGACTTCGCCGGAGAGGATGACGTACATGCCGACACCCACGTCTCCTTCGCGGACGATGGCCTCATCGGTGCTGAAGCTGCGACGGTGCAGGATACCGCGCATGCGCTCGAACTCGCGGCGACTCAGATCCTGGAAGATGGGAACCTTGCTGAGGATCTCGTAGAGATCGTCGCCGGAACGGTCGCGCCGCGAGAAAAGGTTGCTCCAGAAGGGATCGAGGGCCATGCGTGTCGCCCGCCGTCAGAACGTATGAGTCAAGGTCGGTGTGGTTGCGTTCAATCGGTGCATACATAACGAAAAGACGACCCCGCCGGCCATAGGCTGGCGGGGCCGTCTCCGAAATCCAGCCGCGGCGGACCGAGGCCTTGACTGAATGCTCAGGCGAGCACTCCCTCGAGCTTCTCTGTGATCTGACCTTTGGGCACGGCGCCGATCACCTGATCCGCCACCTTGCCGCCGTTGAAGATCAACAGCGTGGGAATACTCCGAATGCCATATTCCTGGGCCGTCTTCTGGCCACTGTCGACATCCAGTTTGCAGACCTTCGCACGGCCATCGTATTCACCGACCAGTTCTTCGACGATGGGGGCCACCATGCGACAGGGGCCACACCACGCAGCCCAGAAGTCGACGAGGACCGGGGTGTCTGCCTGCAACACCTCGGACTCGAAATTTTCATCGGTCAGGCTGATGGGCTCTGCCATCGATCAGTCTCCCTATCCGGGTTGCACGTGGATTCCGCGACCACGCTGAACCCATACGTAAGTTTTACACATACATCGGCTGCTGACGGTCAGTTGATTACAATCGCCGTAAGTTCTGAATTAACCGTAAGTTACCGGCAGACCACAATATACTGGGCTCACCTGAACATGTCAACCCCCGGTGTTGGGGGTCAACCCGGGATACCGGGGGTCAGCGCCGACAGACAAAGGTCCATCACCGCCCGATACCGGGCTCTGCCACCCCCGGTCTTCAGCAGTTCGTCGGCTCGTCGCAGGGCGAGCAATCCCCGCCAGAGAGTCGACGGTGAGGCAGCACGAGCCTGGCGCCGGTATCCGTCCAGGAAGAACGGGGCGACGCCGAGCCCACGAGCCATCTCGCTCCGGTCCAGTCTCTGCTTCTCCAGTTGCTGCGTGCGCAGCAGCAGTTGGAAGTGCCGCGTCAGCAGGGGCAGGATCCGGTGCGGCTCCTCCCCCTGCTCGAGCAGGCTATGGAGCAGGCCGACGGCTAGAGGACGATCGGCCTTGCCCACGGCGTCGGTGAATTCGAAGACGCTGGCCCCGCGGCAGACGCCTACGAGTTCTTCGACATCCTCAGCCGTCACGTGCCCCCCCTCCCGGTCGCCGATGTAGATGGCGAGTTTCTCCAGTTCATTGGCCAGCTCCGCCAACTGTGCGCCGACGTATAGACGCAACCGTTCCACCGCCTCCGGCGCCAGTTGCAGGCTCCGCTCCTCGGCCATCTCACGGATGACTTCAGGGAGCTTGTTGTCGAAGGGTACTCTGAACTCCACCGCCATCCCCTGCCGGGACATCTGCGCAAACAGCCGCCGGCGCATGTCGAACTTGGCGCCCTCGGCGACGAAGATCGTGGTCTCCGAGGGGGTGTCGACGAGGGGCTCAAGGGCTTTGCAGATCGGCGCCTGCAGACGGTCGGCGTCGCGCAAAAGAACGACGCGATGGGGCGCCATCATCGGATAGGAGTTGTAGAGATCGAGCAGTCGTTCGGGATCGACGCTGTCGCCGTGGAAAACGTCGACATTGAAGTCGGGGGCCACAGCCGGTCGCAGATGCTCGAGAGTCCATCGGTAGAGCCGTTCCCGACCGTACGACTCTTCGCCGTGGAACAGGTAATAGGGTGCCGGCGTGCCGGACTCCACACCGCTGCGGACCTCCTGCGGCGTCACCCGGCGCTTCGTATTCCTCTTGGCGGCGCTCACATCACCATCCGTTACCGGATGTCCGGGCCCTCATCGGCCTCTTCCTTGTGGGTGAAGAACTCGGCACTGACCGCCTGCGTCGGGTCCACGGGCGGCGCCTCCGAGCCATCTTCCGGGTCGCTGACAGGCGGGGATCGCAGGGAGCGGAACAGCTGGTATCCGAGACCGCAGAGGAAGAGCAGCAGCAGCAGCTTGATCATGGGGCGAAAGTAGAGAATCCATGCTCGCGGTCAACGCGGTGCTTTCTTGACCGGTGATCCTGGCCAGATATCTCCGCCAGCCCTGAGGACGGGGGGTCAGCGCCGGCGACTGCCGCCGCGGCGGCCGCGTCCTCCCTTGCCCTTGGGTCGGGCCTGGCGCTGGGCCTGGCGCCGGTCGCGGGCAGAGGCCCGACGTGCGCCCCGGCCGCCACTGCTGTGGCCCGTGCGCCCGCCATCACTGCCCCCCGCAATAATGAGCAGATCCAGGCGCCGCAACTGCGGCTCGACAGTGAGTACTCGCACGCGGACCGATGTCCCCATGGTGAACACGACCCCGGTCTGCTGGCCTCGCTGGCGGTGATGGCTTTCATCGAATTCGAAGTAGTCATCCAGCAGTCGCATGGCGCAGAAGCCCTCTACCAGCCAGTCACCGATTTCGACGAAGACACCGGCACCGACGACACCTGACACGATCCCATCGAATTCATCGCCCTCCTTCCCCACCATGAAGCGAAGCTGCTTCAACCGCAGGTACTCACGCTCTGCCGCCTCGGAGCGCCGCTCACAGTGACTGGTCCATTGCGCCAGCCAGCCCAGATCAGCCTCCGGGGACATACTGTCGCCGGTGAGGTGGGAGCGCAGTGCCCGATGGACGACGAGATCGGGGTAGCGGCGGATCGGCGAGGTGAAATGGAGGTAGCGCTCGGAGGCCAGGCCGAAATGCCCCTCCCCTTCTTCGGTGGCATAACAGGCCCGCATCATGGCCCGCAGGAGCAATTGACTGAGGAGGGCGGCGTCCGGTCGCCCGTGGAGTGCGTCGAGCGCCTTCTGCAGATCGCCGCTCGTGATCCCTTGCGGTCCTGGCAGGCGGTAGCCGAGAGCGCCAGCGAGGCCGCGAAAGGCTTCCAGCTTGCCCGGATCCGGAGGATCATGGATGCGGAACAGGACGCCCAGCTGTGCTTCTGCCGCTTCCTCGGCCACCGCCTCGTTGGCGGCGAGCATGAATTCCTCCACGAGCCGGTGGCTCGAGAGGTGTTCGGCTTTCCCCAGCCAGACGGGGATGCCCTCGTCGCCCATCGTCACCGCTGCTTCCGAGAGGTCGAAGTCGATGGCTCCCCGATCGAGTCTTCGCGCCCGCAGCCGCTGACTCAGATCCGACATCGTCTCCAGCAGGGCAGTATGGGAAGCCGCAGGCCCCGCCCCACGATGATCGTCGTCGAGGGCGGCCTGAACCTGGCTGTAGGTAAGTCTGTCGGCGGAGCGGATGACGGACAGGCAGAAAGAGCGGTGCTGGACCGTGCCGCCACCGTCGATGTCGAGAAAGACGCTCACGGCGAGACGGTCCTCATGCGGCGTCAGAGTACAGAGATCCGCGGCCAGCGAAGGCGGGAGCATATGTACGACCCGGTCGAGGAGATAGGTCGAGGTGGCGCGTTCCCGGGCCTGAGTGTCGACAGCGCCCCCGAGTGGCACGTAGTGGGCGACATCGGCGATGTGAACCCCCAGGCGGGTCTCGCCGCTGGCCAGAGCTTCCACGGACACCGCGTCGTCGAAATCGCGGGCCTCATCCGGGTCGATGGTGACTACCGTCAACTCTCGCAGATCTCGCCTGCGGGTCAACTCCTGTTCACGTTCCTGGCTGGCGTCTGCCGTCCTGGCCGCCGCTTCCCCGGCGGCCTCCGGGTCGTCGATGACCCGAATCCCGTGGGCCAGGGTCACCGTTTCAAAGTCGTGACGCGGGTCGGCGGGATCCCCGAGAATGCGGACGATCCGACCGGCTTGCGACCGGGCCGATCTGCCATCGGCTTCTTCTGCCTCGACGACGACGAGATCGCCTTTCGCGATGCCGTCCGGAGGGGGTGTATCCAGGAAGATGCGAGCATCATCGGTGACGACGAGGCCATGGCGTCCCCGACGTTGGAAGATGCCGCACCGCTCTCGTGCCGGCTGTCGACGAACGGCGACGACCCGCCCCCTCGGCAGGCGCTCACCCCCATCTCCCGCCTCGGTGACCTCCACCTCCACCCACTCGCCGTCGGTGGCATCGAGCAGGAACCCGGCACCGATGAAGACATCGGCCTCGGTGCCTGCACGGCCGACGAAACCGAAGCCCCGTTCGTGCAGCCGCAACCGTCCCCAGGTTCGCGTCAGGGCTTTCGGCAACACGTAGCGTCCCTTGTGAACACGGGTCACCTTGCCCCCGGCCTCCAGCAGATGCATGAGCTGGCGTAAGGGCCGGTACTCATCCCCACTGACACCGAGTTCCCGGGCCAGTTCCTTCAGCTTGGCAGGTCGGTATGAAGGTTCACCGAGGTGGGCCAGAACCCTCTCAGGGTCGATCTGGCTCTCAGGGTCGATCACGTCGGCCGCGTGCGAGAGTCCTGCTATTCAGAGTCCGGCCACTCGAGGGTGAATTCGCCAGGCCGGGCCTCCTCCAGCCAGCGTTTCCGCAACATGTCCACATGGAGGTTGTATCCCTGCTGGATGATTTTGATCTGCTTCAAGGCGCTGATCGTGAAAGTGGGAAAGTCCGGTTCGACGATCTTATTGAGGGAGGTACCGAGCTTGCGTTTCAGCGCGTTGTGTCCCGCCATGATGACCTTGTCCCTGGTGTGCCCGAAGGTCTCAAGCTGAGCGAGATAGGCCTCGATGGTCTGCGACAGGTCAGCCGCCTTGTCGGCCTGGTCCGATTTCAGGAAATAGCGATACTCGACGAGCTTGGCGTTGTACGTGTCGACTTCCTGCAGCTTCGCCACGTAGGGCCCCAACTCGTCGGCACGCTCACCGCACCCCAGAGCGAGAACGGTCAGGGCCAGCAAGGCTGGAACGAGAGCGGTATGAGTTCGGGTTCTCATCGGTTGGCCTCCGGATCGGGGTGCCGGGGAATGCTACGGTAGAGGACGCCGTTCAGCTCGCCTCCAAGCAGCAGCGTAAAGGACACGAGATAGGCGGACAGGAGCATGATGATGACGCCGCCGAGGACACCGTAGACGACATTGTAATAGCTGAAGTTCCGAACATAGTAACTGAAGCCTCCAGCGATCAGCGTCCACTGCGCCAGAAACAGGAGTGATCCCGGCAACACGTCAAGCCACCCCAGACGAACGTCCGGGGCAACGCGGTAGATGATGGCTGCCGCCACCAGCGTCCCCGTGACCCCCGCCGTGTGCCGCAGCAGGCCCGCCAGCGAGGGCACCTCCACCGACAGGGCCCAGTGGTGCTCGAGCCAGAGGTCGAACTGTTCGCTGAAGACGATCAGGTTGAAGAGGACGACGAGGGAAAGGCCGAGACTGATAATGAGTACGACCGAGAGCAGGCGCCGCAGCCAGACGGTACGCTCCTCAGAGGTGCCGTAGGCCCGGTTCAGCGCTGACATGGTCGTCGACATGCTGGCGGACGCGGGCCAGATCACGCCGATGATACCCAGGGCGAAGAACGATTGGGGCGTACCAGCTGCGTGTTTGAGATTGTCTTCTATGAGGTCGATCAGTGGCCCGGGGACAACCACGCCGAAATCGTGCAGCAGCGCGCCGAAGGCCTCCACCGGGATGTCCATGACGGCAAGCAATGCCGTAAGTACTATGATGGCGGGAAAGACGGCAAAGACGAAGTCGAAAGCCATGGCGGCCGCAGCGTCGGCGCAGTCGTGATCATAGGTGCCGCGCACCGTCTGCACGAGCACGTCGCGAATCCGGCTTTCGGGCTTTCCGGAGAGAGGATGGTTCCCGGAGGATCCAGAGGCGCCGGGAGTGGGGTCGCTCATGGCGACATCGGGTAGGTCAGAACCGCGTGCCGTTGTGTACTTCGGCGGTGTTGCCCCCCTTTTGCTTGGCTGCGTACAGAGCCTGCAGCAAAGCGGCATATACCGCATTGGCACTGTCCGAATCCGAACTGCCGGCGGTCTGTTCGACGCTGACGACGCCCGGGCTTGAAGCCAGGGGCATCGTCGTCTCTTCCACACGCACCGTGCTGCCCCCGAGAGCCCGCCGCATCTCGGTGGCCCGCTGGCGGGCGACGTTGGTGTCCATGGGACCGGCGATCACAAAGTTGGCCCCATCCATGCGATAGAGTTCATCTCCCTCCTGCAGGAACTTGCGCAGCCCCTTGGCCGAAGCTCGCAGCATCTTGTCACCCATGAGCCAGCCAAAATCGTCGTTCACGCGTCCGATCTGATCGAGACCGATGGCGATGCAGGAGAAAGGCGACGACGAGGAGAACTCCCGTATCACCTTCGGCAGATGGATGCGGAACAGAGAAATCTTGTTCGGCAGTCCCGTGAGAGTGTCGCGACCGATCAACTGACGCCACTTCTTGTTGTCCGCCTCCAGCCCTTCGAGACGGTCCTTGAGCTGCGCAACTTCATCGGTGAGAACCGTGATCTGCCGCGTCATGCGGTCCCGTTCGGATCCCCCGAGTTCTTCTTCGTCCGCCGGTGCCGGCCCCTTGGCTGCGGATGGTTGGCTGGCCTCCGCCTTCCCACCGGCCACCGCAGTCTTCTTCCCGTTGGCCTTGCCGACGTCGGCCGTCTTCCCGGCTTTGTCCGTCCTCTTCTTCGACTTCGCCTTCGGAGTCGCCTCCTGGCCAACGTCCTCTGCCTCGGCCCCCTCATCCCCCCCGCGCTCCTTGTGCAGGGCGCGCAGTTCGCGACCGCGCTCTCCGGCGACTTCGAGCATTTCCTTGGCCCGGTTGACGAGGCCGCCGACGATGGTCTTGTCCGAGATGATGCTCAGGCATTGCTGCATGGTACCGGAGAAGAAGGTGGCCGCCTTCTTGTGGTCTTCGGCGCTGTTGCTCTGGTCATAGAGCCGGAAGCCGATTTCGGCCAGCAGATAGCGCAGGCGCAACTCATCCTCGACGCCGGCCTCCTTCAGCGTTTCGTAATTGCGCTCGAAGAAGACCCGGGCCATGCGCAATGCCTCGATCTCATTGAGAACGACGCCCGGGGCTACGGGGTAGTCCTGGTGCTCGGGGAGTTCCTTCTTCCAGCGGGAACGGCACTTCTTCAGACTGGCGCTGATGGCCTCGAGGTCGGACTCCTGATAGAAGCGTTCCTGCTCGCGGAACAACCAGGCGATGCGCAGGTAGTACCGGGCAATGGGGCCGGGAGAGATCCTCTTGCGACAGCATTGGGAGAGGATGCCCAGGTGCACCTGGGCGATGACGCTCAATAGCGGATCGTCGTCGCTCACCCGCTTCAGAAGGGATTGCGACGCTCCCTTGCCGGCTGCGAGGGCATCCTTGAACTGATTGAGAGAGGTCTCCTCGAAATCCTTGCGATACGCGTCGGGAGACTTGCCCGCCTGGCGGAAGTCAGCGTCCTCGAGTTCGCCGGCGAAACCACACTTGGCGCAGGTGCCCATGAGGAACTGTTTGGGGTCGACCGTGTCGAAGCCCGGTTTCTGCCACTTGTACTGAAGAGGATAGCCGTCGCCGGCGGTCTTGACGGCGCGGGCCATGTCCCGTTTGAGGCGGTTGAAATCGGCCTCGGAGAGACACACCGGGCAGGTGATCTTGTAGACCCTGCAGATCTGTTGTACTTCCTGTTCGCTCAGCATGTCTTCCAGGTCGGGAACATCTCTGGTCAGGAGGTCTTGTGGCGCCTATGGCAAGCAAATAACAATAGCAGATCCGCGCATGAATCACAAAAAACGGGGTGACGCCTGGCTGGCGCCACCCCGTCTGTCCGAGTTGCCGTTCCGGCCCCGATCAGACCTTCTCGTCGCGTAGATCGTCACCGCCGTCGGGCTGGGCGGAGGCGAGTACTGCGCGCACTTTCTTGCGAAAGACCTTGATCCGATCCTCCACTTCTTCGATCGACCGCAGCAATTCGTCTTCACCGGTACCAATGTCAGGAGACACGGTGGCCACTCCTCCTCGTATGGACGTAGGGGTACGGACTAAAGGCACTACTGGGGAGGGGAGAACAACGTGCTACAGAAAACAGGCCCCCGCGGGGACGGGAGTATTCGGCACTACCGAGTCACATCGACTGCAGAAGTCGGCGTCAGGCCCGACTGTATGTGCGCAACTGATCGCAACGGCTGGGGTGCCGCAGGCGATGCAGTGCTTTCTCCTTGATCTGACGGACACGCTCGCGTGTGAGGCTGAAGCGCATGCCGATCTGATCAAGCGTCATCGGTTCCTCACCATCGAGCCCGAAATAGAGGCTGAGGATCTCGGCCTCACGCCCCACGAGGCTGTCCAGAGCGTTCTCGATCTGGTGCCGGAGACAGCCCTTCATGACTTCGATTTCGGGCGATTCCTGCCGATCATCAGGGAGGATGTCCAGCAGGCTCTGTTCCTCCTCTTCGCGGAAGGAAGCGTCCAGAGAGCGCACGGAACGACCGTGAAGCATCGTCTCTTTCACTTCTTCCACGGTCACGTCGAGCTGGGCGGCGATATCCTCTGGCTCGGGCGTGTCGACACGCTCCTGCATCAGCTTGCGGGAAGCCCTTGAGATCTTATAGAGCAGGCCGACCTTGTTCATCGGCAGGCGTACGGTTCGTGACTGCTCGGCCAGGGTCTGCAGGATGGCCTGACGGATCCACCACACCGCGTAGGAAATGAACTTGAACCCTTTTTCCTCGTCGAATCTTTCGGCGGCCGTGATCAGACCCATGTTGCCGGAACTGATCAGATCGGAAAGCGGCACGCCGCGATTCTGGTATTCCTTGGCGACGCTGACGACAAAACGCAGATTCGCCTCAACCAGCTCGTTGCGGGCGGCCTCATCGCCCGCCTTGATACGGCGGGCGAGACCGACCTCCTCGGCCCCGGACAAGGGATGGGAATGGGCGATCTCGCCCAGATAACTGCCGAGACAATCCTCGGTATCCCAGGGTGGAGCCTTTGCCTGCTCAGCCATGCGTTCTGCCTCGCCTCTTGCTGCACGCTTGATTCGGGCAACCGATGGCGTAATCTAAGCGGCGCCGCCGCCAAATGTCAAGCGGTCTGCCATCACTTCCAGAGTCCGCAAGCTGCTGTTTTGCCGGCGCTTGACTAGCTTCAGCCGGTTGCAGCCTGCCGCTGTGCCGAGGTGAGCTGTTCGATCCCGGCGGCCGTCAAGTCGAGCAGCGCCTGGGACTGCTCCCGGGAGAACGGTGCCCCCTCGGCTGTGGCCTGCAATTCGATGATGCCACCATCGGCGGTCATGACCGCATTCATGTCGGTATCGGCCTGCGAATCCTCGCTGTAGCACAGGTCGAGGAGGGCCTGACCACCGACGATTCCGGCACTCACAGCAGCGATCTGGCTGGTAATGATGTCACCGTGCTCCAGGCGGCCCCGGTCGCTGAGACTGCGCACCGCCAGCACCAGGGCAACCCAGGCTCCGGTGATCGACGCGGTACGGGTACCACCGTCCGCCTGCAGTACGTCGCAGTCAACATAGAGGGTTCTCTCGCCGACGCGCTTCAGGTCGACGGCGGCGCGCAACGACCGGCCGATGAGACGCTGAATCTCTCGCGCCCGCCCGTTCGGCCGGCCCGTGGCAGACTCACGGGAGACACGTTGCGGCGAGGATCCGGGCAGCATGCCATATTCGGCCGTCAGCCACCCCTTGCCTTTGCCCACCAGGAAGGGCGGCACCCGCTCTTCGATGGAGACGGTGCACAGCACCCGGGTTTCCCCCATTTCCATCAACACAGCCCCCGGCGCCGTGTTGACGTATCCGGGCGTGATTCTCACGGGACGCAACTGCGACGTCTCGCGGCCATCCTGTCGGTCCATCGAGGTCTTCCAGTTCTTCAGCGGCTACTGAGAGAGGAGGAACTGCCGGTAGTCCTGACCGTGCATGTCGACGAGGAAGCACATTTCGACGAGCCTGGAGAATACACGTCCACCTGACTCCTCCATCTCGCTGCGCGACATGTTGGTGGTAACGATTGTGAAATTCTCTTCCCCGTACCGCGCGTCCACCAGATCATAGAGCATCTCAGCCTGCCACTCAGATTTCTGTTCGCCGAAATCGTCCAGTACGAGATAGGGGACGTTGTAGAGAAGCTCCAGGATCTGGGATGTCTGGCCGTACCGTTCGCTGTCCTGTGAGTAGGTGTCACGCAACTGGGGGAAGAACTTCCGTGACATGTTGACAAAGCGTCCGGCTCTTGCGCGTCTCAACATCAATTCATTGAGCATGATGCAGGCCAGCAGTGTCTTGCCGGTTCCCGGTTTGCCAAGAAGCAGGTAGCCTCGCTCCAGTTCGCGATCGTCATCTAGAAGGGCCGTCACATATGCCAGAGATTCCCTCACTCGGCGGCCAAGAACCAGGGCTGTTCCATCGGGAGCGGTGTCCTGGAAGTCGTGGCGAAACTTGAAGCGGAACTTGCTCGGCAGATCGGCCTGGCGAAACAACTCCTTCACATGGGCCAGGCGTCGACGCGAACCGTGGCAGAGGCACCATTGGCGCTGGGAGTCATCGTCCCAGAACTGATAGGGAGGCCTGCCGCCACAGCGACAGTGCCGGGCGATGCACTCACATATGTCCAACTGACCAAAGCGGCCCACCTCGACCCGGGGATCGTACCGGACTCCGTGGCCACCACACGCGGTACAAGGCGTGGGAGAGGCCTCCGCTCGCGGATCGATGGATGACATGTGAGATGCCTCGCTCAACCCTCTGCTTTCTCCGCCAGGGCTCTGTCGATGGCCCGATCCGAGTCTCGTTTCGCGATCTCGCGGCGACGGTCGTACTGCTTCTTGCCGCGGACGATGCCGATCTCGACTTTGGCGATTCCGCGCTTGAAATAGAGCCGTAGCGGGATCAGAGTGAGACCCTTCTCTTCCGTCTTGCCAATGATGCGCCCGATTTCCCCACGATTGAGCAGCATCTTGCGCGCCCGTTCCGGGTCGTGATTGAACCGGTTGCCGCCACCGTACGGTTCGATGCGAACGCTATGCAAGAAGGCCTGTCCGCTCTCAATACGAGCGTACCCGTCACTGAGATTGGCCTTTCCCAGGCGCAACGCCTTGACCTCGGTCCCCAGCAAGGCCAGACCCGCCTCGTACGTATCGAGGATTTCGTAGTCGTGCCAGGCGCGACGATTCTTCGCGATCAGATGGGTTCCTGCCGCCGCCGCGTCCTTGTCTTTGTTTGCCATACGTCGCCTTGACTCCGTCGCCGAGCTCCGGTTACCTTCTCTGCTTGTTCAACAATGCAGGCCGATGTGGCGAAATTGGTAGACGCGCATGGTTCAGGTCCATGTTCCTGCAAGGGAGTGGGGGTTCGAGTCCCTCCATCGGCACCATAAAAATCCGAAGCGGCGGTCCCGGCAGATGGGGCCGCCGCTTTCGCTTGCCCGGAGTGTCGCTGGTTTTGTGCAACGAGCGTGTCGAATGTAGGCCACCCCGGTCTGAGCGCAACCAGCTTCGTCCACTTCTGGTCAATCCATTTCCGCACGAAAGGATCTTTTATGGCTGTGCTGCTCCACACCCGTGTCCGTGTCGGTGATCTCGATCGCTCCATCGACTGGTATACCCGCCATCTGGGCTTTGAGGTCGCCAGCCGCACCGACAAATCCCCGGCCGGCAATCACGTAGCTCATCTCGTATTGCCGGGCAACGAGCATACGATAGAGTTTACCTGGTCTCCAGACTATGACCTGAAGGTTCCCGATGATCTGATGCACTTCGCCATCGGCGTCGAGGATCTCATCTCGTACTGCGACAAGCTCGAGAAAGATGGCCTTGAGATCTGGCCTGCAGACTGGCGCGAGTCATTCCCGGCAGGCAGGAAGATGGCGTTCATCGATGATCCCGACGGGTATGAGATCGAACTGCTCGAACGCAACTGAACGACAGAATCCGGACGCCACCGCTCTTTCCACTCAAGGCTGGCCGCTACACGCCGATAGACTTGGTATGACATAGTATTATCTCCCCGCACATGTCACAATAAAGACAAGGAGGTCTTTATGAATGGCAGCGCGCAAGACGAAGCTGATCGGCATTGAAGACGCAGCACGGCTGTTCGGCAAGTCGATTCACCAGATGCGGGAGTACAAGTCCAAAGGTTTGCTCAAAGTGGCGGATTGTCAGGGCAACAAGGATCTGTACGATATGGCGGAGGTCATTCTGCTCAAGCATCTGATCCATGAGATGCGAGTGACGGAGGGGCTGTCTCTCTCTCAGATCTCGCGGCGACTCGATCAGATGATGGGGCGGGCGGCTTAGGCCAGATCCACAGCTGGAGAGCGGTACCATACGGGAACGGCCCGCGCTGGTTACACAGCGTGGGCCGTTCCCGTTCTGCTAAGGCCGGATGTTACCTGCGAGCCCGGTCACAGGCAGCGTTGGCGAGGCTGAGAAGCTGGTCGAATACCTCAGCCACCCATGGGGGCAGCTGTGAGATGCGATCAGAGTGGAAGGCGGCGGCGAAACGCCGACGTGTCCTGGCCAGATCCTCCGCTGTGGCATCGGGACCGAGTCCCAGCAACCGGCCCGGATCAGCATCTGCCAGCTTGGCGAGCTCCGCCAGGCTGCTCAGGGGCAGCCCCCCACCCTCCCGCTGTGCACTCTCGCGCATTCTCGCATCCAGCCTCAGGTATTCGTTCTTGAGTCGCTCCAGTTCCTGTGCCACATCGCGGGCCTGGCGTTCGATCCGGATACGCCGAGTGCGCTCCTCGCGCAGCTTCTCCCCGTTCTCCCCTTCTTCACGAGCCGCCCGTCGCAGCTGCGCCACCTCCTCCTGCAGCCCCTCGCCACGTGTGGCCGCGCGTTCGGCTCGATTCGTCGTCGCCGCGATCTCGCGATGCAGGCGCTCCTCACGTTCTTCGGCGGCCCTGAGGCGCTCCGCATCGCCACTGCTACCGGCACCCGCCGGCAGTGGTGCAAGCCGCTCCAGGTGCTCTAGGAAGCGGATGAAGAGAAGGCTTTCGGGCTCGTCCGGGGTCGACGCTGCATCTTCCGCCGCCTCCGTGCCATCCTCAGCCTCCTCGCTCACTACCAGCTGGGATGCCCGTTCGCTGATCCAGGACCAGATTCGCCCATACCGCTGACGGAAGAGCTGTGCCAGACCCGTCCTCTGGGCGGGCGTCTCGGCACTGACGAGAAGGCGGACGAGAAGCACCTTGTCTACGGCGCCGGCTACGGTGACTACGGCTGGCTCCGGGTGGTTGAGTTCATCCCAATGTCCGGCGAGCCATTCGCAGGCAGCGATCTCGAAGGCACTGGCCTTGTCTTCGAGGCCGTACACGGAGTCCCGATCCAGCAGGATGCGGCCGAGCCATTGATGCAGCTCGGCCACTGCCCCTCCCTGGCGGGTCCGTTTTCCGTAGTCGAGATAGCGACGGAGCTGGCGCAGGGACTGCCCTTCGACAAGCTCCAGAAACTCGGCGTACTCGGCGTCAGCCAGCATCAGGATAGCAGGAGAGGACAAAGTCCCGTGCCGTTCGACCTCCCACCAGATCGTGGTTGTGCCGCATGCGCCACTTCTGGAATCGATCCAACAGCTCCGCCTCGGGTAGATCCAGGCCGGCACGACGGGCATAGGCCACCACGATCCGGTCGTACTCGGACTTGGTTGGCAGGTCCAGGAAGATCTTGAGGGCGAAGCGATCGTCGAGAGCGCGTCTTTCATCGAGGCGCTGGAATCCCTGGGGGTCGAATCCCCGCCGGACCTTGGACTGGGAGTCCGTGTGGCGGATCTCTCCCGGAGCAGCGTCGGCCTGCATCGCCGGTGGGCCCTGGGGGCGCTCCCCCCCCCGGTCGACGAGATCTTTGAAATTGGAGGTGGCATAGAACACGAGATTGGCGGGTGCACTTTCGAGGCCGCCATCCAGGGCAACCGACAGCATCCTTGTGTAAGGATCGGTCCGTTCCATGGCGATATTGTCGAGTACGGCGATGAATCGTTCCCGGCGCCCGCGTACCAGATCGAACAGCTGGGGCAGATACTGGTAGCTCCTGTGCGGAACCTCGACACCCCGCAGCCCCCCCTCCCAGTAGCGCGTGATCAGACCCCGGATCACGGAAGACTTGCCACACCCCCGGGGCCCCCAGACCAGACAGTTGTGGGCGTGGTACCCGTCCAGCAGATAGCGGGTGTTCCTCTCCAGCACGGAGATCCGTTTCTCATTCCCCTCCAGCCAATCCAGGTCGAAGGCGGCGAATTCCTCGATGGGCTGCAGAAGGGCTTGCCCGCCGCTGCCTTCGAGGCGGAAGGCCACGCACCCCTGGGACGGACCGGCGCCATGGGCACGAACAAAGGCTTCCAGGGGGTCGACGAGAGCTCCCCAGTCCTCGCTGATTGGAAAGTCGGTCAGCAGCTGCCGGCCGGCTGCCTCTGCAGACCACGGATTGCGGCCCCGGCCAAAAGGGTCTGGCGCCACCGACTCAAGCGACAACTCAGACGGCTGGACGGCTTCGTCGAAATCGGGCAGATGGGAGAACACTTGCTGCCAACGACGCAGATCGGCGATCATCTGCTGACGCAGGATCGGCGAGATGGGAGCCCCGGAACTGTCGCTGGCCTGCCGGAGGAACGGATGGGTGTCAGATCGGAGGATGCGTTCGGGGAGAAGACGGGCTAGACTGCCTGTACCGAAACAGCACAGCAACTGCCCGCGGCTGATTTCGAGACGGGGTGACGTATCACTCTCGATCCCCTCCAGGCCAGCCTGCTCCAGGCTCGCTTGCTGCAGACTGGCCAGCCAGCCATCGATGGCGGTCTGCTCCGGTGTGGAGAACAGAGGCCAATAGGAGGACACGACATGGAAGGCGCGTCGTGCCGCCGCCAGCGAGAGGTCCGTTCCCCTCCCCAAGGTCAGCGCACTTCCGCCCAGTATCCGTCACGGTTGCGTTCGACGGTCCGCTTGGCGCCTCGCCGCTTGGCAGGAAGCAGTTCCTGGGTTTCCGGGTCGCGCATGACGATCACCATGACCTCGGGATCGTCGGGATCAGGCATGATCTTGGTTGGGATCCGCCGCGTGTTGCCGGCCACGCGCATCTCCACGCGGCCGATCTGCACACCCTTCTGCAACTCATCAGCCGACAGTTCCTCATCCCCGTCGCCGCCACCGGCGCCCTGGGCCGCGGGAGCGGCCGTCTTGGCTCGCTTGGCTTCGACTTCGGCCTTGCGCTCATCGTGGATGCGCTGCTCGATCTGATCCATCATCTCGGTAGAGCGCTGCTTGAGCTCGGCGGTTTCATCGGCGTTCATGTCGGGAAACATGCGCCTGAGTCGCCGGTTGAGGAAGTTCTCAGCCTGATGCCGGGCCTCGTTCATGTCCGACGTGTTCTTGTAGAACTCCTCCACCTGCCGGGCGATGCGCAGCAGGCGCAGCTCCTTGCGGAACCGGGTGCGCTTGGTGACGTGGTCGATGAGACTGATGAGGCAGCGCATATCGGCTGCAGGTCGGACGCGTTGCTGAGCATCGCCAGAACTGAGTCGATCGGACATCTCGTCGACATCGACCTTCGCCAGGTCTTCCACAAAGACCTCCTCGATGGTCATGTTGCCGATGCGCTCGACCCCACGGTTCATGATGCTGCTGTAGGGGTGCAGGCGCACCGATATCATGCGCAGTTCGTGGTCCTTGCGCTCCATGATATCGGTCACGTCGTCGAGCAGTTCCATGTCCTCCATCAACGCCTTGATCGCCGATCCCTGATCGATGCCGGCGTCATCGGCAGCGGTTACCAGGTTCTTGTGCTCGATCAGGAAGGCGATGGCGTCGTGGTATTTGGGCGAGATCTTCTTCATCGACTCGAATACCTGCAGGTACTTGACGGAGTCGGCCACAGCTTCGCGGACCTTCCGTTCGAGCTTGTCACGAACCTTCGCATTCACCAGGCTGTTGCGGATCTCGGTGGCCTCCGCCTCCGTGATCTCGCCACTCTTGACCCGCTCGTCGATCTTGCGCAGTTCGCGCAGCTGCCCGGCCTCCTCCTCGGTCACCACGCCCTGTTCGACGAGGCCATCAAGTCGTCCGGGCACCTTCTGCTGCTCCTGTTCCTCCAGGGCGGCACGCCGTTGTTCACCGGCCTTGGCCCTCTCGCGGGCGACCTCGGCGTCGACGTCACCGGAGGCGATGGCAGCTTCCGTCTCGGGATCGATAGCCTCAGCCGCGGCCTTGGCAGGCGCCGCCGGGGCGGCCACCGGCTCCTGAGCGGCCAGATCCGGACGGAAGGCGGGAGGCCGCGAAGGCGGGGGCTGAGGCGGGGTATCCTGTCGCGGTGCAACCTGTTCGATGACCTGTTGCACACAGCTGACCATCGACAGCTGTGATGGCGTCAGATTCGCGTCCTCGAGTACGTCCCGCACCGTCTCCAGCTGACTGAAACGCCGCAGTGCGCTGGCGCCACTTGCCTGGATCTTGGCCAGATCCCAGTTATTCTTGCGTACGCCTTCTTCGAAGGCCTTGGCGATTCCGTTCTGCACGGCGCGGGCAAGGTAGGTCTCGGGATGCTCGCGGTTGACGGTCTCCACCATGGACCGCACTTCCTCCTCCATCGAAGCTGGCGGATCCTGTCCCGTAATCTGCTGGTAAATCTCCAGAAGGGCGGTGCGGAAGTGGGCGTTGGAGTACAGCGCTTCTCCCTCTCCCAGCCGGGCTGCGAGAGCAAGCCACATCTCGGTCCGCAGTTCACGGGACAGAAGAATCTTGCCGGGGGCGTTCACTGGGCCTCGGGTATGCTGCGTGAAAGGGAATCACTAGAGCCGCGCGGCGTAAGTACGGCGGTTTGAGATGGGCGACGAGGCGCCCGGGTCGCAAGGCGCGCGAGTGATGCGTATCGGTGGGATACACAGAGCGAGCGCAACGCCGCGAACCGGGATGCATCGGAGCCCATATTCCGCCGGACTTGTGCCGCACGGCTTTAGGGACGCGTCCTAGATACTTCGCGGCGGCCTGGAAGTCAAGCCACAAGCTCCCTTACTCGTTGTCACGTAAGGAGTAACGGCCGTTGGCTACGCGCCGTCCGCAGCCGTCCAGGTCCACGTCGGTCCGTCGGGAGTGTCAGTCAGGGTCACGCCGGCAGCGGCCAGCGAGTCACGCAGTTCGTCGGAACGTTCCCAATCCTTCGACGCGCGTGCCTGCTGGCGATCACGCACCATCCGCGCCAGTTCCTCCGGCAACTCGGGGTTTGGCGGTGACTGATCCTGCGCCCCCTCGTCTTTGCCCAGGATGCCGAGGACGGCGCTGACCTCTTCGAGGAAGGTGCGGATCATGGTGGCTCCGGCGGCAGTGATCCGCCCCGCCGACAGGGCCCGCTCCGCCTTGCCCGCCAGGCCGAACACGGCGGCCATCGCTCTGGGTGCATTCAGGTCGTCGTCCATGGCCTCGATGAAGTCACTCCGCGCCGATTCGATGGCTCCTGCCCAGTCGGTGTCATCGTTGTTCGAGTCTTCGGCAGTCGCCAGGAGTCGGCCATGAAGTCGGTTGAGCCTCTGGCGGGCACGGATCGCCCCGTCCAGGGCTTCACGCGTGAAGTTGAGGGTGGTACGGTAATGGTTCGTGACGACGAAATATCGGAATCCGGCGACATCCTCTGCCGCCTTGCCGGCCACCTCGCCGGTACGGAGCTCCCGCAGGCGCATGTTGTTGCCCACGCTCTTCGACATGCCGACGCCATCGATGTTGAGAAACTCGCTGTGCATCCAGTACTGGGAGAAGGTCTTCCCCGTCGCTCCCTCAGACTGGGCGATCTCATTCTGATGATGTGGAAAGATGAGATCCACCCCTCCTGTATGGATGTCGAAGGTTTCTCCGAGATACGTCATCGACATGCACGAGCACTCCAGGTGCCACCCCGGGCGACCGCGCCCCCACGGAGAGTCCCACGCCAGGTCACCGTCGGTCTCGACCCAGGCTTTCCACAACACAAAATCGCGGACGTCCTCCTTGTCGTACTTGTCCGTATCGACACGGGCTCCGGCCCGCATGCCGCTGGTGTCGAGATGGGCGAAACGACCATAGTCAGGGAAACGGGTGATGGCGAAATACACGGAGCCATCCCGCTCGTAGGCGACATCGTTGTCGATGAGTCGCTGGATCAGGTCGAGCATCTCGGGGATGTGTTCGGTGGCCCGGGGATAGCGGTCGGCACGCAGGATACCCAGGGCGTCGATGTCGTCGTAGAAGCCGTCGATGTAGGTCTGCACATAGTCGTCGAGTGTGCCGTCGTCGCGGTCATTGACCTGCTGTACGATGCGGTCGTCCACATCGGTGAGGTTCATGACATGCTCGACCTCCAGGCCACGGTACTGCAGGTAGCGCTTCAGTACGTCGTAGAACAGGAAGCAGCGGAAGTTGCCGATGTGGGCGTAGTCCCAGACGGTGGGACCACAGCTGTACATTCGAACCTTACCGGGCTCGAGTGGCCGAAAGGTCAGTTTCTTGCGGCTTGGCGTGTCGTAGAACTGGATTGTCATTTGCTCACGATCGATGGCTGGCGTTAGGTTCGCCGACACGGAGTTGTGACCTCTCGTCGACTCCTTGTCGATGTCTTTCACAGAAACGGATTCCCGTGCTTCGATTGCTTCGATTTCCTCTGCACTGGCAGATCCTGACGGCCCTGGTCCTCGGCGCTCTCGGGGGCCTAGTTCTGGGCGACAGCATACTGGTCGTGTCGTTCATGGGCGACCTGTTCCTCAGGGCCCTGCGTATGGTGATCGTGCCCCTCATCCTGACATCGATCGTCTGCGGCGTCTCAGGGCTTGGCGCCTCCGGAAACATGGGCCGCCTGGGTGCCAAGACACTCATCTTCTACACCGTCTCGAGCCTGCTGGCCATCGTCACCGGCCTCATGCTCGTCAACCTGTTGCGCCCCGGCGTGGGCGCGGTCCTCGGTCTGCAGGCGCAGCCGGAGAAGCTGGCCGGTTCGATTGAGCGTTTCGGGTCCTCCCCGTGGCAGGCCCTGGTGCGCCTGGTGACGGATATGGTGCCGACGAACCCCATCGCCTCGATGGCTGACGGCGACATGCTGCAGATCATCATCTTCGCGTTGCTTTTCGGCGTCTTTCTCTCCCGTGTTCCCGACCCCGTGCGACAGCCTCTCGAATCGTTCTTTCAGGGTGCCTTCGCAGTGATGATGAGAATCACTCACTTCGTCCTGGCCTTTGCCCCCCTCGGCATCTTCGCCCTCGTGGCCCGTACCGTGGCCACCACGGGGCTCGAAGTGTTCTCAGGGCTTGGAATCTACGCCCTGACCGTATTCCTCGGCCTCCTCGTGCACGGCGCCGTGACGCTGCCCTTGCTGCTTTTCGTCGTCGGCCGGCTGCAGCCGTTGCGGCATGCCCAGGCCATGTCGCCCGCTCTGATGACGGCGTTTTCCACCTCATCCTCCTCGGCGACGCTGCCGTTGACGATGGACTCTCTCGAGAATCGTGCCGGTGTATCGAACCGGGTGACCAGCTTTGTCGCCCCCCTCGGCGCCACCGTCAACATGGATGGCACGGCACTCTATGAATGCGTCGCCGCCATGTTCATCGCCCAGTACTACGGGTTCGAGTTGAGTTTCGCCCAGCAGTTCCTCGTCGTCGTCACCGCCCTGCTGGCCTCCATCGGTGCCGCTGGCATCCCCATGGCCGGCCTCGTCATGATCTCGGTCATCCTCACCGCCGTCGGTCTGCCATTGGAGGGTGTGGGGTTGATTCTGGCCGTCGACCGGATCCTCGACATGTGTCGCACCACGGTCAACGTATGGAGCGATTCATGCGGTGCTGCCATCGTCGCTCACTTCGAAGGGGAGGCCCCCCAGGCGACCAGGTAGGCCAGCTAGGCCCCCGTGGGGATCTCGTCACGCAGATAGGTCGGCCAGCGGGTGCGGCCGTCCACTTCGCCTTCCGTCGCCTGTCTCATGGTCAGGCCGAGGGCGTCGAGAAAATCGGCAGCATGCAGCAGGCCCCCGCGAAACTCCGCCCCGGCGAGCTTGGCGTCCTGTACCTGGGCCAGCCGCAGGTTGGCCTCCTGGAGGTTTGTCTCGGTGCAGTTGGCGCTGCTCAGATCTGCCATGAAGAAGTTTGCACCCTTACAGAAGGCCGTGGACAGGTCGGCATTGCTGAGCCGCGCTTCGAGCAGATCTGCATCGCGCAGGTCGGCCCGGACCAGGACGGCATGGCGCAGATCCGCCTCCTGCAGATTGGCTCCGATCAGATGAGCCCCCTCCAGTGTGGCTTCACGCAATCGGCTGCGTTGCAGACTGGAGCCCTGAAGGTTGGCCTGACTCAGATTCGCCCGGTAGAGGTTGGCATTCTGCAGTTCGGCCCCCTGCAGAACGGCCTGGCTGAAGTCGGCCCCACGAAGGTCCGCCCCCTGCAGGTAGGCATCCTGGAGCAGAGCTCGATGGAAGGATGCCCGCTGCCCGGCCTGTGCCTTCGATTCGAGCCACTCACGATGCTGGCCGAGCAACTCCTCGACTTCTGCCACCGTCACCGGCTGCGGCGTCGGCTGGCTCTGACGGAAGTCAGGGTCGTCAGGTGGCCTGTCGGTTTCGGTCATCCCCCCCCGTTGCCAGGGCTTCCAGCGAAACGCCGGAGGGGGCGACGGTGGTACCCCTGCCGGGAATTGAACCCAGAATTGAGGATTAGGAATCCTCCGTTATATCCGTTTAACTACAGGGGCTCTTTTTGGCTCTCCACCACCGGGAACACGAATCAGATCAAACGTTCTAGTATAGAATAGCTGTGTGCGACGGTCAAGAAACCAGTCCTCGCCACCGCCCCGACAAAAGGCAGGGAAGCGACTAAAAAACAGTGCGTTAATCGCCCCGACAAAATGCCGGCAGAACTGTTGACACCCGTAAAAAAGGCTATACCTTCAGGCGTCCAAGCGTCGTTCGACCTACCACGCGAGTGCGTGGCTCCCCGAAGATTCAGGCAACCGACAACCGTTTTCCTTATCAGACCTCGGGACCTCCTGCTCTGTTGGCGCCTGCAGGCCCCGTGACCTTCTCTGAGTGTGCGTAGATGGCGCAGGTTTTTCCTCGAAGCATCAACTGGGTCGCGAAGTTTTCGATCATCGCCGCTGTCGGGGTGGTCGGTGGCTTGCTCAGCATCCTGCTGAACATCAACCGACTCGACTACGTGAGCGGCGTCGGTGTGTCTCTCGATCAACCCGTGCCATTTTCTCATAAGCACCATGTTACGGGGATGGGCATCGACTGCCGCTATTGCCACACCAGTGTCGAGACATCGGCTTTCGCCGGCATTCCTCCGGTGGAAACCTGTATGACCTGCCATTCGCTCATCTGGACCGAGGCGCCGGTGCTCGAACCGGTTCGAGCCGCTTTCCGGGATGACCTCCCCCTGCAGTGGACGCGAGTACACGACCTGCCGGACTTCGTCTACTTCAGACACAATATCCACGTGGCCAAAGGGATCGGCTGTACCACTTGCCATGGTGCCATCGACCAGCTGCCGCTGATGATGAAATCCGAGACGCTGAACATGGAATGGTGTCTCTCCTGCCACCGCGACCCCGCACAGTTCATCCGGCCGCGTGACCGCGTGTTCGACGTGAACTGGGAGGCGCCGGAGGACCAGGAGGCACTGGGGCGGCAGCTCGTGGAGGAATACGACGTGCGCGTTTCCCAACTCTCTGATTGCTCGGTGTGTCACCTGTGACCGAATCCATCGCCAAGCCGTCCCGCAAGCGGCTCGATCTGCCGCAGCTGCGCAAGACGCTGTCGGGTCGTTCCGGCCAGCAGTACTGGCGTAGTCTCGACGAACTGGCCGACAGTACCGAATTCAGGGAGCTCCTCCACCAGGAGTTCCCAGAAGACGCCTCAACCTGGAGCGATGGCTTCAGCCGCCGCAACTTCCTGAAGCTCATGAGTGCCTCGCTGGCTTTCGGTGGGCTCACCGGTTGCACGATTCAGCCGGAGGAGAAGATCGTCCCCTGGATTCGGGCCCCCGAAAACGCCCTCCCCGGCCGGCCTCTGTACTATGCCACGGCTGCGGCCGTGGGCGGCCTTGCGGTGGGGCTTCTCGCCGAGAGCCACATGGGTCGGCCGACCAAGTTGGATGGCAATCCCGAACACCCGGCCAGCCTCGGGGCGACACACCCCACAGTTCAGGCCTCCATCCTCGATCTCTATGATCCCGACCGTTCGCAGACGGTCAAGAATGCGGGTCGCATCTCAACCTGGGGCGGTTTCATCCAGGGCCTTGCCCCGACTCTGGCCAGCCTGCAGGCGGAAAAAGGCGCCGGCCTGCGCATCCTGACCGGCTCGGTCACCTCACCGACCCTGGGAGCTCAGCTGCAGAACATTCTGCGCTCCATGCCCGAAGCCCGCTGGCATCAGTTCGATCCCACTCGTGGCGACGGTGCGGAACTGGGTTCGCGCCAGGCGTTCGGCGAATCCGTCAACACCTACTACGATCTGTCCCGGGCCGATGTCGTACTCAGCCTGGACGCCGATCTCTTTCTCGAGGGCCCGGCGGCCATGCGCTACGCCCGCGACTTCATGCGGCGACGTACAGAGGCGCTCCACGGTCCGGCGGCGGCGATCCCCAACCGCCTCTACGTGGCCGAGACATCGCCCTCTTCCACCGGCAGCATCGCCGATCACCGCCTTGCCCTCGACAGCGGTGGCCTCGAAGCCATGGCCGCTGCACTTGCCGGCCGCCTAGGTGTCGATGTTCAGTTCGAGGGGGGTGACCACGGTTTCGATGACGCCGCCGGTTGGGTCGCGGCCGTCGCCGGTGACCTGGAGGCCCACCGCGGTGCCAGTGCCGTCATCGTCGGCCCGCATCAATCCTCCGCCTTGCACGCTCTGGCCCATGCCATCAATCAGAAGCTCGGCAACACGGGGCGGACGGTTCACCACACCGAACCCGTCGAGATATCCCCCGCCGATCATGCCGCCGACCTGCGTGATCTGGTGTTGGACATGAAGGCCGGACAGGTGGAACTGCTGCTGATCATCGGCAGCAATCCCGTCTTTGCCGCTCCCGCCGAACTCGGCTTCTCCGCGGCGATGGACAAGGTCACACTCCGGGCCCATGTCGGGGCCTACGAAGATGAGACGGCGCAGCTGTGTCACTGGCATGTACCGCAGTCACATTTTCTCGAATCCTGGAGCGACCTGCGCGCTCACGATGGCACCGTGACCATCGTGCAGCCCCTGATCCACCCGCTCTATCCGACACGCTCGGCACACGAAGTCGTGGCGGTCATCGGTGGCAACTCCGGCAAGCCGGTTGTCGACATGGTCAAGGAGCGTTGGGCTGGCGATCCGCTGTTCGCCAACGACAGCGACTTCGACACCACCTGGCAGAAAGCCCTGCATGACGGAGCCATTCCCGGCACATCTCTTGACGATCGTGCTGTGCAGGTGCGCTCTCTTCGCCTGCGTGCCGGTTTTGGCACCAGCCTTGATCCGGAGTCCGACATCGAGTTCGCCTTGCGTCCCGATCCGTTCCTCGGGGCAGGCGCCAACAGCAACAACGGCTGGCTGCAGGAAACCCCACGACCGGTACACAAACTCACCTGGGACAACGCTGCCATCGTCAGCCCGGCCATGGCGGAGCGACTTGGCGTCAGCAACGAGCAGGTCATCAGGATCGCCGCCGCCGGAGGACAGGTCGAAGCCCCCATCTGGATCGTGCCGGGGCAGGCCGACGGGGTCATCACCACACACCTGGGCTTCGGCAGGACCCGAGGCGGACGGGTGGCAGATGGCGTCGGCTTCAATGCGTCGGCGGTCCGCAGCGCCAGCGGTTCGTGGTCGACGACGGACGTTTCCGTGGTCAAGACATATGATCAGGTCAAGCTCGCCTGTACCCAGGATCACCAGAGCATGGAGGGCCGCGCCCTCGTCCGGCAGGGCGACCTGCAGCACTTCCAGGAGCATCCCCATTTTGCGCACGAGGACTTTGGGCATGAATTCCCCGAGGATCTCACGCTCTACGACGGACACGACTACACCGCACCCAACCAGTGGGGCATGGCCATCGACCTGACGGCGTGCATGGGCTGCAATGCCTGCGCCGTCGGCTGTCAGTCCGAGAACAACATCCCCATCGTCGGCAAGGAAGAGGTCCTCAACGGCCGCGAGATGCCGTGGATTCGGATCGATCGGTACTTCTCCGATCTTGATGACCCCGAGATCCTGCATCAGCCGATACCGTGTCAGCAGTGTGAGAACGCGTCCTGTGAGTTGGTCTGTCCCGTGACGGCGACCTCACACAGCGTCGAGGGCTTGAACGACATGGTCTACAATCGCTGCGTGGGAACGCGCTACTGCTCCAACAACTGCCCGTACAAGGTCCGTCGCTTCAACTGGCTACAATATGTTGATCGTGAGACGGAGACACTGAAGATGGGGCGCAACCCCGATGTGACCGTCCGCTCTCGCGGCGTCATGGAGAAGTGCACCTATTGCGTCCAGCGCCTCAACAGTGCTCGCGTGGCGGCGAAGATTGCCAATGGCGAGGGCCGCGTCGGCGGTGACGCGGTGCAGACGGCCTGCCAGCAGGCCTGTCCCACGGGAGCCATCTCCTTCGGCAACCTCACCGACGCCGACAGCCAGGTGAGCCGGATGAAGAAGTCGCCGTTGAACTACGGCATTCTCACCGACCTCAACATGAAGCCACGCACGACCTATCTGGCACGCGTGAAGAACCCGAACCCGAAGATCGGTTAGCACGGCCATGTCCGAGGCTCCGCAACGCCAACCCTACACGCCTCCCGCCCCAGAACTGGGACCGGGTCAGACGTCGTACACGTCGATCACGGAGAAGATCACTTCCCTCGTCCTGACGCCGCACACGCCGTGGCAGTGGTTCGCCGTGGTCGTCTTCGGCCTGGGCCTGCTGATGATGATGCAGGTCGCCATCGTCTGGCTCATTTACGAAGGCACCGGCGTCTGGGGACTGAACGTGCCCGTCGCCTGGGGCTTCGCCATCATCAACTTCGTCTGGTGGATCGGGATCGGTCACGCCGGCACACTGATCTCGGCTGTGCTGCTGCTGTTCCGGCAGAGGTGGCGCACCTCGATCAACAGATCCGCGGAAGGCATGACGATCTTCGCCGTGATGTGCGCCGGCATGTTCCCCATCCTGCACACCGGCCGTCCGTGGCTGGCTATCTACTGGTTGTTTCCGTACCCGAACTCGATGGACATCTGGCCGCAGTTCCGCTCCCCGTTGATCTGGGACGTTTTTGCCGTCTCCACCTACCTGACGGTGTCCCTGCTCTTCTGGTACCTGGGTCTGGTCCCCGACTTCGCCACCTATCGTGACCGCGCCAAGCATGCCGTCACGCAGCGGATCTTCGGCTTGCTCTCCATGGGTTGGCGCGGATCCGCCATCCACTGGGAACGCTACGAGATGGCGTCGCTCATGCTGGCCGGCTTGTCGACCCCCCTGGTGCTCTCCGTACACTCGGTGGTCTCCTTCGACTTTGCCGTGTCCATCATCCCCGGCTGGCACACGACGATTTTTCCGCCCTACTTCGTGGCTGGCGCCATCTACGCCGGGTTCGCCATGGTGCTCACTCTGATGATCCCCCTGCGGAGCCTCTACGGCTTGCATGACTTCATCACCGACCGCCATCTCGACAACATGGGCAAAGTCATGCTGGTGGCCGGTCTCATCGTCGGCTACGGCTACTTCATGGAGCAGTTCATCGGTTGGTACAGCGCCAGCGTGTATGAGAGCTTCATGCTGCAGAACCGGATGTTCGGCCCGTACGGCGAGGCCTACTGGGCCCTGCTGACATGTAACATCTTCGTGCCGCAGTTGCTGTGGTCGAAGCGTGTACGCCACAACATCTTCGTGCTCTTCGGCATCTGCATGTTCATCAACGTGGGAATGTGGCTCGAACGTTTCATCATCGTCGTCGGCAGCATGCACCGCGACTACATGCCATCCTCCTGGGACATGTATTCGGGCACGCTCTGGGACTGGATGCTCTACCTGGGCACGATCGGCATGTTCCTTGTCTTCTTCTTCCTGTTTATCAGAGGCTGGCCGTTGATCGCAGTCCACGAGATCCGCACGCTGCTGCCCGTCGGCAAGAAGCACTGATCGATGAACAAGACTCAGGACCCGCATGGCATGATGGCCGAATTCGAGAAGCCCGAAGACCTTCTCGAGGCAGCCAGGCGAACCTATGCTGAGGGCTACCGCAAGATCGACGCCTACTCACCGCTGCCGATCCACGGCCTGGGGGCGGCTATCGGCTTTACGCACACCAACCTCCCCATCGCCACCTTCGTCTGCGGCGTGATCGGGGCGATCTGCGGCTATGGTCTCCAGTACTGGGTACACGTCATCGACTACCCGATCAACATTGCCGGCCGGCCAATGCACAGCGGCCCGATGTTCATCCCCGTGGCTTTTGAGGTGACAATCCTGTTCGCCGCCCTCGGCACTCTGATCGGTCTGTTCCTGCTCAATGGCCTGCCCCAGCCCTACCACCCGGTCTTTAATGTCCCGGCCTTTGCCCGTGCCAGTCAGGATCGCTTCTTCCTGTGTGTTGAGTCTGAGGACGCCAACTATGACGCCAGCTCAACGCGCACCTTCCTGCAGAGCCTGGACCCCGTCGAAGTGACGGAGGTAGAAGCGTGAAGAAGCAAGGCACACGCACGAGTCGGCCCAACCTGCGTCGGCTTCTGTCGCTGCTGGCTTTGTGCTGCGGTGTGTTGGGCAGCGGCTGTGATCTGCGACAGCGGATGTACGACCAACCCAAGTACGAGGCCCACGAAGCGACGACCTTCTTTGATGATGGTCTCACCTCGCGGGCCCCGATCGAGGGCACAATCGCCCGGGGTGAGCTGCGCCTCGACGAGCATCTCTACACCGGCAAGATCAACGGTGAATCGGCCAGTGCGCTCCCCGCTTCCATCGTCCTGAGCAAGGCTCTGCTGAGGCGGGGCCAGGAGCGCTACGACATCTACTGCTCGCCCTGCCACGATCGCACCGGTCAGGGCAACGGCATGATCGTCCAGCGCGGCCTGAAGCCGCCCCCCTCTCTGCACGAGGATCGCCTGCGTGAGGCCGCTATCGGCTACACCTTCGACGTCATAACCAACGGCTTCGGAGCCATGTACAGCTACGCATCCAGAGTCCCGGTGGAGGACCGCTGGGCCATCGCCGCCTATGTGCGCGCACTGCAGTTCAGCCAGCGTGCCGACTTCGACCAACTGCCAGCACAGGACCAGGGACAGCTTCCATGAACGAGGAGCTCATCCGTCAGAGTCAAGCCCTGGCGCCGCGCATCGATGGCTATCGTCGTCGGGCCCTCATCGCCGGTATCGCCGGGATGGCCCTGACGGCCTTCGGCTACTTCAGCCAGCACGAACAGTTCTTCAAGTCGTACCTGCTGGGCTTTACATTCTGGATCAGCCTGACGATCGGCTCGCTTCTGATCCTCTTCATCCACCACCTGGCAGGTGGCCGCTGGGGATTCGCCATCCGCCGCCTGCTCGAGGCAGGGACACAGACCTGGTTGGTCATGTTGGTCCTGGGACTGCCAGTTCTGGGCGGCATGCACGAGCTCTACCACTGGACGCATGCAGAGGCTATCGACGAGGTCCTTGCCAAGAAGGTCGTCTACCTGAACGAGGGCTTCTTCGTACTGCGGTATTTTGCCTACTTCGCCATCTGGGGCCTGCTCTCCGTCCTGCTGACGCGCTGGGCGAGCCAGCAGGACCGTTCGTCGGAAACCTGGCCGACGCGACGTACCCAGGTCCTCTCGGGCCCGGGCATCATTGTGCTCGTGCTCAGTGCTACGTTCGCCAGCGTCGACTGGCTCATGTCTCTCGAGCCGCACTGGTTCTCGACGATCTTCAGCGCCATCTACATCATCGGTGGGGGTCTGGCCACCTGGTCGTTGGCGGCCATCGTCGGCGTCTCGCTGTCCCGCCACGAACCCTTGTCGTCATTGCTGACCAACGAGCGCCTGCGTGACCTCGGCACCTTCATGCTGGGCTTCACGATGCTCTGGGCCTACACCTCCTTCTCGCAACTGCTCATCATCTGGTCGGGCAACCTGCCGGAGGAGATCACCTGGTACTACACCCGACTGCACGGCGGCTGGCTCTACCTCGGCTATGTCCTGATCGGCTTCCACTTCTTCGTGCCGTTTCTGTTGCTCATCTCAAGTCGCATCAAGGCACGGTTGAAAATCCTCGTCAGCGTCGCCTGCGGCCTGCTGTTGATGCGGCTCCTCGACCTGTACTGGATCACGGCCCCGGCGTTCCAGCACGGCGCCGATGGCGGACACGCTTCGGCTATGCCGCACTGGCTCGATCTGGCGATCCCCGTGGGCATGGGTGGCCTGTGGCTCTTCGTGTTCTTCGGGCAGTTGAAGAAGAAGTCTCTTGTCCCCCTCAACGATCCGCGGTTCGACTATGCCGCCCTCGCCGAGGAGGCCCACCATTGAGTGAGCGTCAAGCCCCCGTCGACATGAACGAGGCGTCCCGTGCCGCCGGGCACGAAATCACCGACGCGGATGCGGCTCCCCTCGCCAAAGCCGGGATCTTCCTGGCGGGACTGATGCTCTTCGCTTTCGTCGCCATGGTCATCATGTTCCGCACGCTCGCCTACGTGCAGCCCATTTACGAAGGCACCGAGGAGCCCCATCCTCTCAGCGACACGCGCGCCGTGGTCAGCGGTCCCCGCCTGCAACCTGATCCCCCGCGGGAGAAGGCACAGTTGCGGCAGTCCGAAGACGACCTGCTGACCTCATACGCGTGGGTGGACCGGGAGAATCGAGTGGCTCGCATCCCCATCGACAGGGCCATCGAGGTGTTGGCCGCCACGGGCCTGCCGCAGACGACCGGCTCCGGCGCCGCCAGCGACTGAACGGCAGACATGGTCGGTCGCCACCTCACACATATCACTCTCGCCGCCTTGATCTCCGTCGTCGCCGTATCGGGTCAGGCTCTCGATCCGACGGTAGGCATCGGCATCGGCATCGAGCAGCGTCTCGACGAGCAGGTTCCGCTGGACCTGACCTTCAGGGACATCAACGGCGTCGAGGTCCGGCTTGCCGACCTGATGCAGCAGGATCGCCCTGTCGTGTTGACGCTGGCCTACTATGAGTGTCCCATGCTGTGCACGCAAGTCCTCAATGGCCTGTTGCGCAGCCTGCGCGTTCTCTCTCTCGATGTGGGCGAGGACTTCGATATTATCACGGTCAGTATCGATCCTGGCGAGACACCGGCCCTGGCGCGCGCCAAGAGGGATGAGTATGTCGGCCGCTACGGCCGGGAGGGTGCTGCCGAGGGCTGGCACTTCCTCACTGGTGACGCAGACCAGATCGAACGCCTCGCCGAGAGCGTGGGATTCGGCTTCGAGTACGACGAAGAGACCGACCTCTACGTACACGCCAGCGGCATCATGGTGCTCACGCCGGGCGGCCGGCTCGCTCGATATTTCTACGGCATCGAGTACTCGCCGAAGGATCTGCGATTCGGCCTGATCGAGGCCTCTGAGAACCGCATCGGTTCCCCCGTCGATCAGGTGCTGTTGCTCTGCTTCCAGTACGACCCGTCCACCGGCAAGTATGGCCTTGTCATCATGAACACCATTCGCCTTGCCGGCGTTGCCACGGTGGCTGCTATGGCGGCCTGCGTCATCGGCTGGATTCGCCGCGAGCGTCGTCTGCAGGCCACCGCCCCGTCAACCCCCATCCCGCACCGGAACTGATCCGAGAAGCGATGTCCAAGGACTTCCAACTACACCCCGACCTGGCGTCTACCTTCGCCTGGCAGGTGGATTCTCTCTACTTCCTGCTGGTGGGGCTCAGCGTCTTCTTCTCTGTAGGGGTCGTGTTCTTCCTCGTGCTGTTCTCCGTGAAGTACCGGAGACGCTCCGAGGATGAGCGCCCGAAGCCTGTGCACGGCTCGACTGCCCTCGAGTTGGCCTGGAGTATCATTCCCCTGTTCATGGCCATCGGCGTCTTCACACTCGGGGCAGAGATCTACTTCCGGATGTATCGCCCGCCGGCCGATGCCATCGATATTTTCGTCGTCGGCAAGCAGTGGATGTGGAAGATCCAGCACCCCGAGGGCATGCGCGAGATCAACGAGTTGCACGTTCCGGTGGGCCAGCCTGTAAAGCTGACGATGACCTCTGAAGACGTCATCCATGCCTTCTCCATCCCCGCCTTCCGCACGAAGCGTGACGTCGTTCCCGGTCGCTACACGACCATGTGGTTCGAGGCGACGATGACGGGCGAGTACCACCTGTTCTGCGCCGAGTACTGCGGCACGCAGCATTCGACGATGATCGGACGGGTCATCGTCATGGAGACCGACGAATACCAGGAATGGCTCGGCGGTGGTGTCAGCGGCGAGTCGATGGTCGATGCCGGTGCGCGCCAGTTCGAGCAGCTGGGCTGTGCCACGTGTCACAAGGCCGAATCAGGAGGTCGCGGTCCGACTCTCGTGGGCGTCTTCGGCGAGCCAGTGCCACTGTCGACAGGTGAGACCGTCACCGCCGACGAGGCCTACCTGCGTGAATCCATCCTCGCCCCGGCAACGCAGATCGTCCAGGGCTACCAGGCGATCATGCCGACCTTCCAGGGACAGATCAGCGAGGAAACCCTGATGCAGCTCCTCACCTACATCAAGTCACTCAACGAGAGTGAGTGACTTGCAGAGGAGATTGAAAAGGACATGACGACGACAACCGCGACAGCCGCCCACGGCAACGGGCACTCGGCCACCGACTCAGATGAGAACTATCTCAACAACGTCTATGGTGTGAAGTCCTGGCTGCTGACCCTCGATCACAAGAGGATCGGCCTGCTCTATCTGGTCATGACGACGGTGTTCTTCATCATCGGAGGCATCTTCGCCAGCATCATTCGGCTCGAGTTGATGACGCCCGAGGGAGACATTCTCGAGGCCGACACGTTCAACAAGATGTTCACCATGCACGGCGTGGCGATGATCTTCTTCTTCCTCATCCCCTCCGTGCCAGCCGTCCTCGGCAACTTCGTCCTGCCCATCATGATCGGCGCCAAGGATGTGGCCTTCCCCAAGATCAATCTGCTGAGCTGGTACTGCTTTGCGGTTGGTGGTGGGCTGGCGACGCTGGCCATCATCATGGGGGGCATCGATACGGGCTGGACATTCTACACACCGTACTCGACGACCTATGCCAATGGTTACGTCGCCCTCGCCCTGACAGGGGTGTTCATCAACGGCTTCTCGTCGATCCTCACAGGGGTCAATTTCCTGACGACGATCCACAAGATGCGGGCCCCCGGCATGACCTGGTTCCGGCTGCCGCTGTTCATCTGGGCTCAGTACGCCACCAGCCTGATGATGATCCTCGGTACGCCGGTGGTGGCCATCACGCTGCTGCTGGTAGCCCTCGAGCGTGTCCTGGGCATCGGCATCTTCGATCCGACACTGGGTGGCGATCCGATTCTGTTTCAGCACATGTTCTGGTTTTACTCGCACCCCGCAGTCTACATCATGATCGTGCCGGGTTTCGGCGTGATGAGCGAAGTCGTGGCCTGTTTTGCCCGCAAGCGGATCTTCGGCTACAGCTTCGTCGCCTTCTCCAGCCTGGCCATCGCCATCCTCGGATTTATCGTCTGGGGGCACCACATGTTCACCACGGGCCAGTCGATCTACGCTGGCATGGTGTTCAGTTTCCTGACTTTCCTGATCGCCGTACCCACCGCCGTCAAGATCTTCAACTGGACGGCCACGCTCTATCGTGGCTCGGTGTTGATGGCATCGCCCATGCTGTACGCCATGGGTTTCATGGGCCTGTTCCTCATTGGCGGACTCACCGGCCTCTTCCTCTCGACCATGGCAACCAACATCCATCTCCACGACACCTACTTCGTCGTCGCCCACTTTCACTATGTGATGGTGGGCGGTATGGTGATGGCCTACCTGGCGGGCCTGCATTTCTGGTGGCCGAAGATCACCGGACGCCTGTACTCGGAGTGGCTGGCCAAGACCGGCGCGGTGCTCATCTTCATGGGCTTCAACCTGACCTTCTTCCCGCAGTTCGTCCTCGGCTACCTCGGCATGCCCCGCCGCTACCACGTCTATCCGGATGAGTTCCAGATCCTGCACGTATCCTCGACGGCGGGCGCCACCGTGCTGGCAGTGGGCTATCTCGTGCTTTTCATCTGCCTCATCAGTTCGCTCCTCAACGGGGCAAAGGCCGGGCCGAATCCGTGGCGAGCCAAAGGTCTTGAGTGGGAGATCGAATCGCCCCCCACGCCACACAACTTCCACGAGACGCCAATTGTGACCAGGGAAGCCTACGCGTACGAGGAGGAAGATGTCCTGCTCGCGGTGCCTGGCAGATCCGCTGCCGAGACGGTGGAACGATGAGTTCACGCAGCGAAAACCCGGCCCTCCAGCATCATTTTGACGACCTCCAGCAACAGTACGAGGCCGCCAACATGGGCATGTGGACCTTCCTGGCGCAGGAGATCATGTTCTTCGGTGGTCTCTTTTCCGGGTACACCGTCTACCGATACAAATACTTCGGCGCCTTCGTGGAGGGCAGCAACCACCTGCCGATCGAGTGGGGGGCGCTGAATACGGCGATCCTGATCGCCAGTTCCTTCACCGTCGCCATGGCCGTGCGCTCAGCCCAGTTGACCCGGGCCAAGAGCCTGTTCAACTGGATGATCGCCACGATGGTTCTTGGTACAGCCTTCCTCGGTGTCAAGGCCATCGAGTACGCCGACAAGTACCACCATGGCCTGATTCCAGGCCCGAGCTTTCACTACGATGGCCCCATGGCCGGGCAGATGAAGATCTTCTTCTCCTTCTACTTCGTCATGACCGGCATGCACGCCCTGCACATGATCATCGGCATCGGCTTGATGATCTGGTTGATTCCCAAGATCCGCCGCGGAGTATTCTCCAGCCAGTACTACAGTCCCATAGAAAACTTCGGCCTCTACTGGCACTTCGTAGACATCGTCTGGATCTTCCTGTTCCCTCTGCTCTACCTCATTGGACGCGAGCCATGGATTCAGCTGTAGACCCATCAGGTCACGATCACGGGGGGCCACACGTTGCGCCGATGCGCATGTATGTGGCCGTCATCGGTCTCCTGTTCCTGATGACGGCGATCACAGTAGGTGCTGCCTTCGTGGAACTGGGTGCCCTCAATACTCCGGTGGCCCTGGGCATCGCCATCTTCAAGGCCAGCTTGGTGGTCCTCTTCTTCATGCACGTGCGCTACAATACGCCGCTGATGTGGGTCTTTGCGGGCGCCGGGTTCTTCTGGCTCCTCATCATGTTTTCCCTCACCATGCAGGATTACATGACGAGAGATTGGGAAACACCCGCACCCATGGAGTTCCTCGATCTGCTGTAAGTGGTGCGGGGCAACACCCGCGTAATGGTGAAAAAGAGCGCCCCGCTCGATATCGATCGAGCGGGGCGCTTTGCTGTTCAGTTGTAGGGCGGCTTGCCGCCAGACAACTACTCCAACATGACTGTGGACCGTATCAGGACCAGGATGGCCGCATGGGGCACGACGACGAACTTCTCGTCGTCGAATTTGATCTCAACGGCCTCCTTGCGGGCGAAGATCGCGTGGTCTCCTTTGCTTGCCTGCAACGGTATGAAACGCATCTCCGGCCCGGAGGCTGACTGAGCCCAGGGGACGTCATCGTCGTCAGTGCCTCTCGGGGGCAATGGAATCCCCGGTCCCACTTCTTCCACCCGTCCGCTCTGCACATTTTCCTTCTCCAGCGCCGTCGGCGGCAGATAGAGCCCCACCGCCGTACGCTGCTCCTGCTCGTCGATGCGCAGCAACACCCGATCGCCGACGACGATCAGCTCCTTGTCACCTCTCAACATTGCGCCACCTGCAGAAATGGGTAAGGGTTCGTGATCACAAGAATAGGGGTCCCCATGCGAAGACTCAATGAACGGCTGAATCTTCCGTAGCGCAGGCGGCGCCAATGATGCCGGCCTCATTGCGCAGCATGGCGGGCACAACTTCGGCATCGACGGTGAGCAACGGCAGGAAGCGATCGTGTTTCTTGCTGACCCCGCCACCGATGATGATCAGATCCGGCCAGAGGTAGAAGGCCAGGCGATGGAGGTATTGATCGACCCGCTCCGCCCACTTCTTCCAGCTCAGGTCCTTGCGCGTGCGTACACTATCGGCCGCTTTCCGTTCCGCCGCACGTCCGTCGATCTCGATGTGGCCGAACTCCGTGTTCGGCACGAGACGGCCATCGGTGAACAGGGCTGATCCGATCCCCGTTCCCAGAGTCAACACGACGACGACGCCGGCGCGCCCGCGGCCTGCACCGTAGCGCATTTCTGCCATACCTGCCACATCGGCATCGTTGACGACGTGGAAGGGACAGCCCGTGGCCTGCTGGAACATGTCCTCAACGTTGCAGCCGATCCAGCCGACGTCGATGTTGGCCGCCGTGTGTACCTCGCCATGACGGACGACGGCGGGAAAGCCGGCCCCGACGGTTCCCGTCCAGCCGAAGTGTTCGACCACCCGGGCAACCGTTTCGGTGACGGACTCAGGCGTCGCCGGTTGTGGCGTATCCAGTCGAAAGCGGTCGCCTGTGAGCTCTCCCCGATCGGCGTCGACGATGGCTCCCTTGATGCCAGTGCCGCCGATGTCGATACCGAGCCGATCCACTAGGCTGCCAGTCCTTCCAGTGATTCTTCGTAGGCGCCATACCGCTCACCTTCTGTCTCTTCCGGATCGACGAGCTTGAGCCACAGCGCGCTGTCCTTCTTGTCGCCGCTCAGCTGGCGACGGCTTCCCAGTCTGGACGGGTCCTCGCCGCTCCAGACGACCTCCCCGTCCTGCAGGTAGATGAACTGGCCCCGGTATCGATCGATGTAGTCCCGTGCCGCGTCACGGTAGATGAGGCCCTGCTCGCAGGTGGTACGCCGCCAGCTGGCCACCGTCTCGGGGCTGTCCGTCTCCTCCGAGTCAAACTCGGCCAGGGGGCTGACGACCTCGCTTTCGAAGTCGATCTCGTCATCGATGTTGACCGTTCCGCAACCGCGCCGGGCAGCGATGAGAATGTGGTTGAGATCGCGCTTGAAAGGAGGCGTGGGCCAGTCGGAGGCCGGGTCATGCCCCATCAGTCGCATACCACAGGCGTCTGTGGCAACGGCGTTGTCACCGGCGAGGATGGCGTTCGTGATGCGCCCGATTCCGCCCCACTCCCGACCCCACTGACCGGTGAGAGCCTCGACGATGTTCAGGCACGGGTCGGTGATCATCACCAGATCGGGAAGGACGTAGGACAGACGAATCAGATGGTGATAGTAGGACCGCGTGCGCCCCTCAGGTGGAATCATCGGCGGCAGGCCGAAGAGGTTTTTCGTCGTCAGGGTAATGCCCATGAAGCCGTGGTTCTTCATCTTGGCGATCGAGACGAACTCATCACTCTCGTCAAACACGGAGTTGAGCATGTAGCGATCGAACATACAGCCGCCACCGGGGACATCGTAGCTCTTGAATGGTGGCAGATTGGCATCGACGAAGGTAACGCCGAAATCCTCGAGGATGTGGCGATAGTTGAAGTCCTCTGGAGTGACCCCGCCATTGCCGTAGGGGTAGGTGTCGGTGGCCATGAGTTCTGCCGTGGTCCGCTCACGGAGCAGACGGAGTGTGGCTCTGGCGAAGGCGTCGTCCACCAGTTCACGGCGGCGCCCCGCGAAGTAGGCGACCCGCTGCTGCGGTTTGGTCATGTTGAACTTGAGCACAACTCGCTTTGCCTTCTCGAGTCGCTCCCAGGATCGTGTCAGCGGATCCGTCGTCCGGCACAGGACATCGAAGATCTCATCTTCGGTGGCACGATGATGGCAGTAGGAAGCGCGTACTCGGTAGTGGCGGTCAGTCATGATGGCTCTTCTCTCAGGGTATCTCTGGTTGACTCATTCACTCGAGCACTGCGGCCTGCACAGCGGTGACCGCCTTCTGCAGGGGGGCTCCGGGCTGCGTGGTGAACACGGCGCACATCAGGCCGGTGTGCGGGTCGGCTCCCACCAGTGTTCCGGTGGCACCCCCATGGGAGAAGGAGCGTGGTGAGTCCAACTCTCCCCAGGCTCCGAGTCGCCAACCCAGACCCCATCGGCGTTTCCTGCGGTCCTGTTCGGACAGGCCTGGCATACCCTCGGTCCGGTCACTGATGGATGCCCGATTCGTAGCAGCGCCGAGAATACGCCCCCCGGCCAACGCTCCCCCCGAGAGGGTGGCTGCGAGCAGACGGACGATGTCATCAACGGTGGAGAACATCCCTCCCCACGGGGCACCGAGTCCCTGCCAGTATTCGGTGTTCCAGTGGTACCGGCTCGCCATCTGTTCGTCGGGTAGATTGACATCGGTTGCACGGGACGCCAGATCCTGCCGCATCCCGAGAGCTGTGGAGCCCATCTGCAGGGGCAGGAAGATCTCCTCTTCCATCACCTGCCGCAATGGCCGCCCGGTGATGCGTTCGACGACTTCACCGGCAAGCAGCGTTCCCATGCTTTGATAGCTGACCCTGGTTCCAGCCGGAAAGAGCAGGTCGCAACTGCAGACCTCCCTGACGAATTCCGGCAACTGCGCCTGCCGGGAGCGCAGCGCCTCGTTGGCTGGCAGCATGTCGGGAAGTCCGGAGGTATGCGTCAGCAGATGCTCTATGCGGATCCGCTCCTTGCCCGGACCGACAAATTCCGGAACGTGTTGCGCCACGGGATCGCTGAGACAGATCAACCCGCGCTCGACGAGCTGCATGACGGCGATGGCCGTCACCGGCTTCGTCACCGACGCCACGAGGAACACCTGGTCGGGAACCATGGGGCTCCGGTTCCCACTGTTAAGCCCGCTGCCGAAAGCCCGACTCTCCAGCTGCACTCCGTTGCGGGCGATGGCAATCGTCGCACCGGGAACCAATCCATCTCGCTGCCAGGTGTCGAGCAGGTCCCAGACGTTGGCCAGTCGCCGTGAGTCGAAACCGGCATCGGTCGGTGTGCCGTGGCGCAGCCCGGATGGGGCGTCTTCAGTCGCTGCCATTCTCGCCCAGGACACCTACGGCCCGTTCCAGTTCCACCAGGGCCACCGCCCGGTCGCGGAGAGCACGGGCGTGTTCAGATTCTGCCTGCAGCAGGCTCAGCTGCGCGTCGAGTACCTCCAGTTGCGTGCCGGCACCAGTACGGTAGCGGGCCTCGGCATCGTCGAGGCCCAACCGGGACTGTTCCACCGACCCCTGACGGGCATGGAGCCGCTGACCTGCTTCGTCGACATCCATCCAGGCCCGTCGGACTTCGCGTTCGATGGCCCGATCGAGCCGTTCGGCGTCGAGTTGAACCCGCCTGCGGGCCTCCTGCGCCTGGGCAACGCGTGCCCGTGAGCGCATGCCGTCGAACAGGGGCACTTCGATGGTGAGACCCGTGGACCAGCTGCGGCGCCAGTCATCGCCGTCGCCGACCCCGGAGAAGGAATCCTCCTGAAACTGCATCTGTCCCACGGCCACCAGGTCGAGGCGGGGACGCATGCCGGACCGCGCAACTCGTTCCTCTCCTTCGTGACCCTGGGACAAAGATTGGAGTTGCTGACGTTCCGGGCGTTGACGCAGAGCGGCCTGGACAAGCCCCTCCACGCCCTCGACGAGAGAGAGATGGGTCGTGTCGCGAAAACCGGCGCCCACGGCGATGCTGTGCGACAGGTCGAGACCGATGGCTTCCTTCAAATCGATGATCGACAGGGCCAGATCGTTGGCGCTCTCGATGGAGTCACTCTGGGCAGCGGCGACCTGAACGCCAGCGCGTGTCCACTCAAAACGGGTCGCTCTGCCCGCCTGCCGCAACGCATGCACCTGATGCTGGTTGGACCGCGCCCGTTCCAGGGCGAGGCGTCGTACTCTGGCCAGTTCGGCCGCCAGCAGGCAGTCGTAGAGGATGGTCTCCACCTGCGCCGCGATCGAATGACGGAGCTGGCGTTCGGTCTCGCGCCCCACAGCCACGCGGCTGCGGGCGGCCAGGAGCGAGCCCTGAACCAACCCCCCCGTATAGAGCGGCTGACTGAGTCGCAGCAAGCCGGACA
>DASCMS010000074.1:0-20478 GCA_036011085.1 Candidatus Latescibacterota bacterium | reverse complement strand
GGCACTGATCTTCTGCGTGTTCAGTACCGACCCGTCCGAGCCCATGAACAGCACCCAGACCGCACCGCTGCTCGATGCCACATCTGAGTCTCCCTGGGCGCCCACGACCAGTTCGTGCACTCCGTTGCCATCGAGGTCGTCGATGCTGGCCAGACTAACTCCGAAGAGGTCATTGTCGGGCTGGCTGTCTGGGTTGGCGAACTTGAGGTGGGAAGGCGAGCCGCCGTCGGTGAACAGGATCCAGACTGCGCCGGCGTTGTTGCCGCTGTCATCGTCCCCGTGGGCACCCACGGCGAACCCTGGTCTGGTCGTCCCGACGAGGGGGGCCACGTCCATGCCGAAGCGGTCGTTGTCGGCGAGCACTCCTTCGACTCCACCCGTCGTGTCACTGATCTTCTCCACGCCAACAACTGGATTCTCCTGAGCCCAGGCCGCTGTTGCCACGATGAGTGCCAGACCTGCCCATACTCTCGCTGTACACATCCTACACCCCCCTAAAGTCGGTGCGTGAATGGTGGATCATTTGATGGAATATATTTATTCCACTTGCGGAATCTCAATATATCACCCCATGATCAATGGCACAACGGTTATTCTGTCCGGTCACGAACCGGGCGTGGAGGGTAGGTGAGCGAACTCGGTCAAGAACTGGTACGGTTGAGGAAGAATGCGACCCACTCCATACGCTGGGTGGCCCGTCGGAGTCGGGAGCTGTATCCCGAGACCAATGCCCGGCACATCTCGCACACCTACCTGCGGCAGATCGAGCAGGGATTGCAGAAGCATCCCAGCCCCGAAAAGCTCCGGACGCTGGCGGAGATCTATGGCGCCGACTACGAGATTCTACTCCGACTGGCGGGGTATCTGACAGAATCCACCACGTCGATCCCCCACTCAAATGCACTCGTGGAAACTGTCGTTCGCCGACTCCGTGCAGAGGGTATCCGTCCCGAGTACTTCTTGCAGGCGGTGGCGGATCTGTCGTCGGACTCCTTGGCCATCGTCAGCCGTCTGATCACCACGCTCAGCATCCAGTCGAAGGGTCGCAAGAAGGGTCGCGGCGCCCGTCGAGAGCACGAGGAGGCACAGTGAGTTCGGACGATGCGGCCTGGATCGCCTCGGTTCTCGGCCAACTGCAGGCGCCTCAGGCAGAACTGGTTCGGGAATTGTTGGGTCTTCTGGCCGAGCTGCAGGCCGACGACGAAGGCGAGTTGCTGACACCTCAAGCTGTGACTCTGGCCAGTGAGGGATCTGGAACCGTGACGTCCGAGGATCGGGTCCGCCATCAGTTGCGTCGCCGACAGGCGATCTACGAGCACCTACGAGGGCGCTGGCTGAAGACGCGCTCGCTACCGAGTTGTCTCTGGAGGTACTCCGTCTACAAGGAGACCGCCGCCTTCGGGCACGTGATGCTCGCCGGATCAGCGTCCAACATGGTCGAATTGGTCGAAGACCCGTTGCAGGAGTGCGACGGTCAACCCCTGACCCGCGAGAGCGCACGGGCACACGCCCAGGCCGCTCTGGGAATGGCCCGAGAGCTCGGGGATCAACAGGAGATCGGCGAAGCAGCCATCCTAGTTGCCCGCTATCATCTGCTGTCGTCCGACTTCGACATTGCGCTGAGCTGTTGCGCGCTGGCCGCCGAGCACGTCGAAGCCACCGGGGCCCTGAGTACGCTCGCATCGGTATACGGCCTCACCGATGAAATCTACTCGATCACCAAACCGGACCTGGATACGCGGGTTGAGAATGTGGCCAGGTACTGTGATGTGCTTCGCAGGACCGGCTCGTATCTGCGGCTGCTCAACATGCTCGCCCAGCAGGCGCGTTGGGAGATTCTCGGACACGACCTCGAGAGAGCGACCTCGACGATGGCAGAAATCGAGCAGGCCGCTTCGGTCCTGACGACACCGGTGCCGGATCCCACGGAGGCCGGGCAGATCGCCCACCTCGAGCATGGCACTCGCTCGCTGTTCCACCATGGCCGGGGCGAGACCGACTCGGCGATCGACAGTGCTGCATTGGCCTGCGGCCTGAACGCTAGGAGCCCGGCCTGCCGTGAGGATCACCTACTGTACGATCTGGCTTGGCTCGAGGCCCTCTGCCAGGAGAACCGACGAGACGACTTCGAACGCTGGTGCGACGACTGGTCTGGCGGTAGGGCCCTCGACCTGCGTTTCTGGTACTTGCGTGATGGAGAACCTGGACTGCAGCGTTGGGAGGAGGAGTGGCAAGGAGTTGATGGCTGGGGTGAGGGCTGGGATTTCGTTGATCCTCTTGGCCGGTCCTCGGTCACGCAAGACGCGTCTGGTATGGTTCTGCAACCGGTTCTCGGCGGCGGCTTCTTTTCCAATGTCACAGCACCCCGTGCCCTGCGCCTGGCCACCTCGGACTTTGCGGCCGAGACAGTCATCGACATGACGAAGGTGCGGACATGTGCTGGTGGTCTGCTGGTCTTTGTCAACGACCATACGCTGCTTCGGTTCGGGGTGGGACTGCAGTACGAAGGCGAGGTGACGCTGACGGTGAAGAGCGCGCGGACCGGCTTTGCCGTCGTTGCCCGTGGATTGATCGCCAACGCCCATCATGTACACCTGCGCCTGCAGCGGCGGGGCGACCTGTTCACCGCATGGTGCGGCGACGGCAACGGATGGTACAGCGCAGGCGATGTTACGCTCGGCCTCGCCGAAGACCTCCAGGTCGGCATATTCGCCGAGTGCAGCTATCGCCTCTACGCCATCGATCGGACGGAGAGTAACCCCGTCTGCTTCAAGCACTGGCGCTTTGTAGCGCTAGGGAGTGAGAACTGAGGAACGACACTGAGCTTCCGCTTGGTGGTCGTTCCATCGCCACGCCACAGACGAACGCAGGTACCGCGTCTGATCCCGGAGACTCGAAGTTGAAGTGGCGGCGTTGACCTTTGTCGCGCCACCTGCGAGAGTGTTCTTGCGCGGTTCCCAAGGTGAGAGCCGTCATCAGCACTCACCGCCAGCCTAACGAAGGACCCGAGCTGACCCGTGCCAACCGTGAAACAACCCAACATCATCCTCTGCATGTGCGACCAGCTGCGCGCCTTCGAAACTGGCTGCTACGGCAACCAGGTGATCCGGACTCCCAACATCGACCGGCTCGCTGCCCACAGCGTTCGCTTCGATGTCGCCGTCACGAGCAATCCGGTCTGTATGGCGGCCCGCTCCGGCGTCCTGTCCGGACAGCACAGTCGCACCTGTAACGGCCACCTGGAGAACGACTTCGTCGACACGGGCGGCAAGGGCTGGTCCGTGCTCGAGCCGGAGTTTCCCGAGCGTGAGCGGGGCGCCCATCTGCCGGGAACAACCCTCCCGGAGGCACTGAGTGCGGCCGGCTACCGATCCACCGCCATCGGCAAGTGGCACATCCGGCCGGCGCCCGAAGCCATCGGCTTCGACCACAGCGTTCTGCCTCTCAACAATCATCGTCACAGCCACCAGCAGTTCATGATCGACGGGGCCGACCCGGTCCCCGTCGACGGCTTCAGCGTCGAGCGTGAAATCGACAGGGTGGAAGAGTTTCTCACCAATGCCGCGGCCGCGCCCGACCCGTTCTTCCTCTACTACAACATCATGCCGCCGCACATGCCCCTCGGCGACATGCCCGGGACGTATCGCGACATGTACGCGCCGGAAGACGTGCCCCTCAGGCCCAACGTCGTACGTGACGGGCAGCTTCCGTCCTCGGAGGAGTGGTTCAGGATCTACCTCTGGGACTACGTCTACTATCACTACCGGGAGCCCCACACCCTCGAGCTACCCCCGGGATTTGATATCAGAACGCTGACGGCCCTCTACTACGGCGCCGTCACGTGGGTGGACGACATGGTGGGACGTATGATGGGCTCGCTGAAGGCCAGCGGGCTGGCCGACGACACCATCGTCATCTTCACCTCCGACCACGGCGACAACCTTGGCAGCCATCACCAGTGGAACAAGGGTGTGCTGCTGGAGGAGTCGATTCGTATTCCCATGCTGTACCATTTCCCCGGAAGCTGGGCCGCCGCAGTGAATCGAGACCAGGTGGCATCCACCATCGACATCATGCCTACCATTATTGAGGCCTGCGGCCTGCCGCTGCCAGAGGATCTGCAGGGCCAGTCCCTGCTGCCCATCCTCTCCGGCAAGGGCACGGCCCTGGACCGCAGTTGGTCCTTCGTGGAAACGTCGGACAGCGGCGCCGGACAGAACCTGACCGAGATCGGCATCCGCACGCCAACCCACCTCTACGGCATGTGCCTCGACGGGCAGAGCCACCGGCTGGTCGATGCCGACTACTGCTTCTACGACCTCGAGCGCGATCCTTACGAACTCGACAACCTGGCTGGCACCGATCGCGCCCCAGATCTCGAGGGCCAGTTGAGACAGCTACTGCTGAACTGGCACGGGCAGACCGGCTGGCTCACCGACCCCGATTGCGGGCCGGATCGTACGCACCGGTTCGACGAAGACGGCATGCCCCGCCAATGACCGGGAACCTGCGCCTCCTCAACATCGAGCCCACGATCTTCTTCGTCCGCCACGGTGAAGGGCTGCGGCAGCAGGTCCGTCTGACCGTGGGCAACTCCGGTGAGGCCGTGTCAGCTGCACTGACCATCCGCGCCGCCGGCGTGGACGAGTCCCTGAACCTGGACAGCGTCGGATCCGGCGAGACGGTGCACGAGATCCATGTGCCCGACCTCCGAACACCGGCGGAGCTGACCTTCGGTCTGCACGTGGCCGGCGAGCCGCAGGATGAGAGGACCGTCGCCTGGCAACCGCAGAAGCACTGGGAGATCCACATCGTCCACTTCTCCCATCACGACATGGGCTACAGCGACATGCCGGCGGACCTGCTCGTCGAACACACCGGGTTCATGGACGACGTACTCGGCTTCTGCGAAGAGACCGCCCACTGGCCCGAGGACACCAGGTTCCGCTACCTGGTCGAGGCCGCCTGGTCGTTGCTGCCCTTCGTCGAGAATCGCCCGAAGGAAGCGGTGGAGCGCCTGGCCCACTTCGTCCGCCAGGGGCAGATCGAGATCGGCGCCCTGTACGGCAACCAGATCCAGGAGTTGTGCGGCCACGAAGAGATGGTCCGCCTGCTGTACCCGTCCTTCCGACTCAAGCGGGAGCTGGACATCGAAATCACCTCGGCCCAGCACAACGACATCCCCGGGTTTTCGTGGGGTATGGCCAGCACCCTGGCCGGGGCGGGAATTAAGTACTTCTTCGCCGCCCTTCCCGCGTGGTACTTCGTCGACGTCCACCCGTGCTGGGATGAGGAGGATGTACTGCCCATCCATCGTCCTGGCGCCCACCGGTGGGAAGGACCGGATGGCCAGTCGGTCCTCTACTGGCACGATCCGTTCGATGAAGACATCTGGACGCCGACCAGTTATCAGCACGCTCTGCGCGAGCTGCCGGGGTTCCTCAGAGGTCTCGAGGACAAAGGCTACGCCTACGACATGGTCTACCGTCCCCTGGTGAGCGGCGTGCGGGACAACTCTCCGCCCACGTTGCGCTTCGCCCACATTGCCCGCGAGTGGAACAGCCACTGGGCCTATCCGCGGCTGATCACAGCCAATCCGACACAGTTCTTCGAGCGCTTTGAACAGCGATTCGGCGATCAGCTGCAGACGCTGCGCGGCGACCTGCCGGGCACGGACTACCCCGTGTGTGCCACCTGCACACCGAAGGAGACGGGACTCAACCGCAACACACACGATGCCCTCGTGGCGGCCGAGCAACTGGCGACCATCGCCGCCCTCACGGTGGACGACTACCAGCATCCCAGAGATGCTCTCGACGAAGCCTACCGGCAGGTCCTCAACTACGACGAACACTGCTGGGGGATGTGGAGCCCCGGTGGCCCGGCGCAGGCGGGCTGCTGGAGCGAGAAAAGTGGCTTCGCCTATCGCGCGGCGGCGCTGACCCATGACCTGACCCTCAAGGCAGGCAACCGGATCGTGGACCAGATCGAGTTGCCGGACGAGGGCTACACCGTGACCGTCTTTAATCCCCTCTCGTGGGAGCGGACCGACGTGGTGCGGGCGTCACTGCGCACCTGGCAGCCCCACGGCACCCCCATGCACGTCGTTCCGCCGGAGAATGAGGACGAAGGCCACCGTCTCGTCCTCGGTGGCGCCATCGGTCGGGCGATCGTCGACCTGCCCCAGGAGGTCGTGGACAACCCCTTCGAATTGGTCGAGTTGGACACAGGCCGGCGGCTCCCCTGTCAGATCGTGCGAACCACGGACCCGCAGGCCGCCGTGCCCTGGGCGGCGGAAGGTGTCGCCACAGGTGATATGACGGAACTCGTCTTTGTCGCCGAAGCGCTGCCGCCCATGGGCTACAGGACGTACAGCATCGTACCCTGCGACGAGTGGACGCGTTATGACGAGTCAGCCGCCACCGATGGCGTGCTCGAGAACCGGTTCTTCCGCTTGGAGATGGACCCCGAGCGAGGCGTCATCCGCAGTCTCTACGACAGAGACCTCGGGCGTGAGCTCATCGACGCCGAGGCCCCCCATGGATTCGGGCAGCTCATCATCCGCGACTGCGGCTCCGGCGAGGAGGAGCTCGGCCGTCCCCGGGGAGTATCACTGGTGCAGGACGGTCCGCTCTTCTCGACGATCCAGCTGCAGGCCGAAGCCTCCTGCTGTCCGCGTGTGACGGTGGAGATCACCCTCTATCACACGCTCAAGCGCGTCGACTTCAACGCCCGCATTCTGCGCGACTCGACGCCCACGAGGGAGGTCTTCTTCGCCTTCCCCTTCCAGGTGGCAGAGCCGCGCTTCCACTTTGAAGCACCCAACGCCGTGATCGAGCCGATCCAGGACCAGCTGCCCGGATCCAACACCGACTACCATGCCGTCCAGCACTGGGCCCACGTGGGCAATGACGACTGGGGTGTGACCTGGAGCCCGGTGGACGCCCCCATGGCGGAGTTCGGCGGCCTGTGGCCCGGCTACGTGTCCAGCGCCCATCACCAGGCTCGCGGCCCTGGCGATGGCCACGCGTTCCTGCAACCGGGCGAACTGACCCGGGCACACATCTACTCCCTCGTCAGCTACAACAACTTCAACACCAACTTCGTCAACTCCCACGCCTGTGAATACCTGGTGCGCTACTGCTTCACGGCGGGCGCCGGGGACTGGCGCGATGCGGCCGCCCGGCACTTCGGCTGGGACGTGGCCAACCCGCCCCTGACGGTCTGGATGGATGGATCGCAGCAGGGCGGCTCCCTGCCGACGTCAGCTTCGTTCTGTGAGGTCGATGCCGCCAACGTCATGGTGCTCGCCTTCAAGAGAGCGGAAGACGGCAGGGGACACATCCTGCGCCTGGCCGAGACGGATGGGAGAGAGACGGTGGTGACCGTGAACCTGCCGTTTCTGGCGTTTCAGCAGGTGCTGGAGACGAATCTCGTGGAGGAAGATCAGCGCGAGCTGCCCGGAGGTGAGCATTCGGTGACGGTTTCGATCAGAGCTTTTGCGGTCACCACGCTCCGGCTGCAGTAGGGCGGGTCGGTCCCGCGTACACACGCTGGACGTTGCCACCCTCCAGTCCGGCGGGCTATGTTTCTGACACGGTGCCCGGCGATCCGGCAACAACAGTACCCGCCGACCCGCGGAGAGCGTGGCGATGCGAAACCCAGTTCCCCAGCTGATTCTCCTTCTGAGCTTGTCCCTGGTAGCCGAGGCGCAGGTGGAACGCCTCGTCATCGGTCAGGGCGGCCTGGATTGGCGCGAAGCCAGCCAGGACTTGCTTGGCCTGACTGACTCGGTCGCCGTCGGCAGTCTACAACCAGTTGAGCTGGATCCTTCGGTTAATATTGCGGTAGGTCCGCCAACCGGGAAGGGCCAGAGCACCAACATATTGGGCTACATATGGGGCTCCGATAGCCGTTCCACCTCTATCGGGGGGGCCTCGTCCCAGATGCCACCACCTGCCTCTGTGGAGGACAAAACGCCCTGGGTGTACGGTAGTTGGGGCTCCGCCAACGCCATCGATGGGGACGTGAGCCAACCGACCCATAGCTGGGTCGTGAATGGATACACCTTCGATCTGGGTCTTGCCGTGCCCCTGAACAGAGTGGTGTTCTTTCCACCGGAAAGAGGACGGGGTGCTGCGGGGCCCTATCTGGGTCTTCTGTTCCGGGATCTGTATCCCCGGCAATACGTCATCTCGGGCTCGCTCAGCCCACAGGAGTTTCTCTCCTCGGACCCCAGCGGCGATTTCGACGAGGTGCTGAGCAGTGACTTCAGCCATGACGAGCAGGTCGCCGACGCGCGTTTCTCTACCCGCTTTCTGCGTTTTGCCCGCGTGCGGTTCCCCACGGAAGGCTTCATCGCCGAGGTCGAGTTCTACGGCGAGGGCTTCCTGCCCGAAACCCGCTACACCTCGCGGCTTCTGGACATGGGCGAGCCGGTCAATTTCGGACGTCTGCTATACGACTTCGATGTCTACCGCAGCGCCGGTCCGGGCGTCGAGCCGGTGCTCGCACCCGACGCTCCGGTGCAGATCGCCGTAGAGATGCGAACGGGTCACGACGACTCGCCGCTGGTCTACCACGTCTTCGATGAACTGCGACGAGAAGACGTGGTCGAATTCGAGGACTGGGACCGGGCGCCGAGGAAGATCGACCAGGGATTTCCTGGGCAGAAGGGCTCGGTACAGGACGACCTGGCCAACTGGAGCTTCTGGTCAGTGCCGCACCACACCTCAGGTGAAGGAATCCGGGTGCCCGACGGGCGGCGGTTCATTCAGTTGAGAGTCTCTATCACCAGCGAGGAGGTTTTTGCCTTCGGGCGACTCAACTCCCTGGCGGTTGAATTCTCGCCGCTGCTGGCCAACCCCATCGTCGGTGAGGTAGCGCGGAGGGATGATCCTCACCCCACCGGCGGGGTGGTCGAAGTGCCTTTGGGCCAACCGGTGACGCTGACCTACGACGTACGGGCTGATTTTCCTTCAGACGCACAGACCGGCTTTGACGCGATTCGGCTACAGACACCCGAGGCGGTAGACTTCCAGCGTCTTGAGATGGGCGACCCCCTCGCCATCGTCGCGCCGGACAGTGTGACGGTGGACGACCAGGAGCTGGTGGTCCACTTCCCGTCGCATCCCGTGAGCCGGGCCTCGAACCAGCCCGTTCGGCTGACCTTCGCGACACAGGTGTTCAACTACAGCACCCTGTTCGAAGGTGAGGTGTTCCAGATCGGCGGCGAGAACCTGCCGCAGTCGATCGACGGCGGCGACGCCACCCCGTTGGTGTCCACGGACGCTCTGCAGGTCTTTGCGCCGGTGCAGCGGCTGGAGGTGTTGGCCGGCGTCGATCTGGGTGCACGCGTGTTGACACCGAACGGCGACGGCGTGCACGATGAACTGGCGGTGTCGTTCGCGCTGCAGGGGATCGAGGCCGCGTCGGTGGACGTGTCGATCTACGACCTGGGGGGCCGACTGGTTCGCCGGTTGGTGGACGGCGAGACCCGGAGCGAGGGCCGGAATCGGGACGTATGGGACGGGATGGGGGACGGGGGGTTGGTGGCGCCAGGCCTGTACCTGGCGCGGGTGTCAGTGGACACCGATCTGGGAGTCTTCGAGCAGACCCGCAGCCTGGCTGTGGTGTATTGACGGCAGGCGGCTAGACTGTCTCCGGCGAGAAGTGTGGCTGGAGATTGGACGCGAAGTGCTGGAAGCCTTCGTCATTCGGATGGATGCCGTCGGCGAAGAGGCCGGGGACATGGGGCACGAGAGTCGAGCCGTCGATGACAGTGGCCAACGGCGCCGCCGCCTCTCCGATCGCCGCTGAGAACTGAGGCAGTGTGCCGCCCGCCTTGATGTCACCGCCATTGGCGCGCCAGATCGGCGTCAGCAGGTAGATTCGGGCTGACCGGGCAACCGTCGTCGTCAACCGTGTCAGATACCGCCGGACCGTGCTGGCGATCTGCGCGCGTGTCGTGTCGCGACTCCAGTCGTTCGTACCGTACGCCACGGTGACGATGTCAGGCTCATACGGGAGTTCGTCATCGAGAGCGTCGAGATCGAAGATGTGGCCGCCCACACCCAGGTTGAGGAGTTCCAGACCCAGGTCGCGTGCCAGTTGCACCGGGTAGGCTGCCGCCGGGCCCCGTGCGTCCATGCCCTGGGTGATCGAATCCCCGAGGGCGAGGTATCTCTTCCTTGATCTCTCGTGAGGTATCGTCCGTGACCCTTTTTCTACATCGATCGCGTCGAGTTCGACGATCGCGCTCTGCGGAAACGTGACCGTGATCTGACGTGTTGCTCGAGTGTCGCAGTCGACGAGTCGCAGGTTCTGCGCTTCCTCACTCGTGTCGAGGCGTATCGCCGTCGATGCCCGTCCGTCCACCTCCACATCGAATCCCGCGTAGGTGCGTGGACCGGTGAGGATACGGCCGCGCAGATCCAGGCTCCGCGTGTCGGAGCACAGGTTCAGCTGGATGCCCGCCGGGCAACGAGAACGGATCGCCCACCCTTCGTTGGTCTCCTGGTAGTAGGCGATCTGCTTCGCCGTATGACGATGCAGCAACAAGCCCGATCCGGTCTGCTCCGTGCGCAGACAACCGCTCAGGAAAGCGTGAAAGTCTGCCCTGTCGAGCAGATTCGTTTGATCCGGGAAGTCAGCAGGCAGGTTGTGGCTCACAGATTGACCATTTCGGCATTTGTGGCTCATGAATCTTCATTTATGAGCCACAAATGTTCTATTGTCGCGTAGATGAGCCTCAAAAGACGCTCCTGCCCTCCGCCACGTTCAGCAACTGCGGAAACGCGAAAATCCCCGGGCGCCGTCCCCTGCCTTCACGGACCGTCCGTAGCAATGGTGCATCCCCTCCCCTGAGCAGAGCCAGAATCCGGGTCGCCGTGGGCCTCGGAATGCGAGCACCCCTGACGAAGTCCGGCCCCTTGAAGATGGGCGTCATGAACATGAAATCGACGGCACGAATCGCATGTTGCGAATGCGTCAGCCCGATCACCTGCTCCTTGATGCTCTCGTAGAGATCCAGAATCGCCCGGGCTTTGCTCTCGTTCTCCACGGCCTGCAGTCTCAGTCCCTCGAGAAAGAACGTGCACCAGCTGGTCCAATCTCCCGTGGCCGAAACGTCGCGGAGGCGATTGACATACGTCTCCCGGTTGGCCTCAAGGTACTCGCTCATATAGAAGTCAGGACTGGTCAGCAGTCGCCGTTCGTACAGATACAGCGGTACCAGCATCCTCCCGAGTCTCCCGTTGCCATCCATGAACGGGTGCAGCGCTTCGAACTCCACGTGGATGATCGCAAGCTGCACGAGGCGATCGGCCTGCTTGTTGTCCAGCAAGAACGCCTCCCAGCGATCCATACCCGCCTGCAGATGCTCGGGCGCCACCGAGACGAAGCTCGCATCCTCGATCGTGCACCCACGCGGGCCAATCCAGTTCTGTTCGGTTCGGTAGTTCCCCGGACTCTTGTCACGTCCCCGCACCCCCTGCATCAGAATCGAGTGTGCCTGTCGTAGCAGATGTTGTGAGAGCCGTCGCTGGTCCAACTCGCCGACCAGCATCCGCATGGCGTGGCGGTAATTCACAATCTCCTCAATGTCACCACGCTTTGGATCCGTCATCCCTTCCGGTTCGCCACCCGCTTCCACCTCCAGAACCTCGCCCATCGTGGCCACAGTGCCCTCGATTCGGGACGAAAGAACAGCCTCCTGCGTCGTTAGTGGTGATAGCAATACGGCAGCATTGGGGATGGCGGAGAGAAGCCCGTCATATCGTGCAAGCGCACTGCTGGCGGGTCCGATGAATGGGATGACCCGTTCCCACTCCAGGGATTCAGGCGGAAACGACCCCAGATGATATGAGACAGGCTTGGTCATACGCTGGAAGGTAGGCTCAGGGATCGGATGTTGGCGAGTGCCCTGCATCGCACCCATGCTGTAGCCAGCCGACAACTACCCCACCGCCTCCCCATCCCGGCTCAGCCGATCCGCCCCCGCCAGGCACACACTCTCCACCCCCAACTCCGCACTTAGCCGCACCACGCCGATCTCGCCGTCCAACTCCCACTCCCCGAACGTCGCCGTCCCTGCCGTTTCTGATGATGGCTGGTGCTTCAGCAGAATCACGTCCCTCGCACCACTCTCGTGCCTGACCTCGATCCCCAGCGCCTCCGGACCTGCGCTCGACTCGATGCGCACCATGGCACTCACCCCGGGACTCTCTCCCCTGGCTAACGGCTCGACGACATAGGTAGCCCAGCGCGTCCCCTTCCCGGAGAAAGAGAAGATCGCCGTCGGCACGGGCCGCCACGGATCGTTGCCCCATCCCTGGCAGGGCTCTTCCCTGCCCTTGACGATCTCCACATCCAGGCCCGCATCGGCCAGCGGCCGGATGGCCACGTTCGGCCCGTCGGTATGCGTCCGTACCGCCCCGGAGTCCCCATCCACCGAAGCCTCTTCCGCATCCAGGTGGAATAGCGAGTCATACGAGTGCTCTCCGCCATCGGCAGGGACCATCGTATCGGCGATGACCCAGTAGTCCGGCTTGAGAAAGATGATGCGCCGGGTGTGTGTTGCCGTGTGGAGGACATCGTACTCGTCCGACTCCGGTCGGCGGGTGCCATGTGTCTTGGGGCTCAGCGGGCGCCCGTAGCCGTCTCGGTAGGTTCCCCTGAGCACGTCGAATTCGTCAGTGGAGACCCAGAGCGTGTCGTTGTCCGGCGGCGCTTCTCCCTCCCACGGCCGCGGCCAACAATAGGTGGCCTCGTTGCCGCGTCGGTGCTGGCCGATGCCGTCCACCATCACCGTGTTGTGCCCGGGTGTGGTCAGCACGTACTGCCGTTGACGGGACGCGTCGTACGAGTAGTTGCCTGGATCGAGAATCAGCTGGCGGCCGTAGGCGTGCAGCACGAAGTGCAGCTTGTCCTCGTGCTGATGGGCCGAGCCGTACGGACCCGAGTCCACAAGCATGTACAGAGCGTCGGCGTCCCAGCCCGTGCGCATGGCGTAGTGGCCGCTCCAGGGCAGCCCGGTCGATATCTGTTCTGGACGGGTGCCCTCCTCTCCTCGCGAAGCCACGAACAGGAAGTCCTCCCGTTGCGGGAAGAGCTCGTGCCCGGTGCACAGCAGACCGGTCACATCGGCGTTGCTCGAGTCGTTCAGCCCGGGCGCGCGGCCGTCCGGCGTCGATACGGACAGAGGGTATTCGAACATCTTCTCCAGCCGTTCCACCAGATCGTCGGGCAGCTCGTGCCCCAGGCCGTTTACGCGCGCCCGTTCCATCAGGCTGATGAAGTTGCGCAGGACCCAGAAGCCGTATCCGGCGGCCAGCTCGATTTCGGCGCCATCGGGATAGACCTCGTCGGTGAGTTGACCGTAGAGCCGCGCGATGGCGATGCGGCGCCACTGGGCCGCTTCCTTGAACTCGGGAAAGAGCACGCCCGCCGTGTAGAGCCCCATGCACTCTTCCGTCAGCCAGTTGTTCCGCGTCGGCCACTGGACCAGATGTCCGGCCTGGTCACAGACCGAGCCCATCATCGCCACGATCAGGTCATCGGTGAACTCACTGGAATCCAGGCAGCGATACATGGCATTCGGCCACGATGCCTCCAGGCGGATGGCCGTCGTCAGCGTCTGCCAGGCGTACGAGCCATAGGGCCACTGGACGCTGTTGCCCGAATCCTCGGGTCGCGGGTTGTGCTCCACCCAGTCGATCCAGTCCCGCGTCAGGGCGCGCACGAAGCGCTCGTCGCCCGTCTCCCAGTAGGCCTGAGAGAGCTCATCGAAGTGGAAGTGCCGGTTGAGACACTCGTTCCACAGATGCGTCTTGAACTCCCCCTTCGTCGGGTTCGCCGCCCAGTCGATGGACTCGCCGAACTGCGTCGTGAAGTCGGGGGCACCGTGAAACCCGAAGGTGAATTCACGCCGCTCACGGGCCAGGGCCTTGGGGAAGTCCTCTGCCTTCTTGGTGGGTGTGGGCCGGTCGCGGTGGTCGAAGAGCCATTGTGGGGATCTTCGCTGGCGAATGTGGGTGGCCAGGGCGGCCTTTGCTGCGGGGATGTCGGTGGCGGCGAAGGCGGTCTGGACTTCGGGTAGGGTGTCCAGATCGAGGAGAGGGAAGAGTTCGGCGTCGGTCACTGGTTGGTCCTGGGCGCGGATGACAAGACAGTAGACACCAGGGGCCGGGCTGGACGAGTGAAAAAGCCAGGAGGCGGTTTCACCCCCACCAACTCTCCCCCTCCGCCAGGTGGCCCCGGGCTACATCCGGATTCAGATCGACGCCGAAGCCCGGCCTGTCCGTGATCCTCACGCACCCGTGCTCGATGTAGGGGCCATCGAGGATCAGCAGCTCGTCCATCCAGTCGCCCTTGCCGGTAACCGTCTCGCAGGCGAGAAAGTCGCGGATCGATCCGGCCCACTGGCACGTGGCCCACGTGTTGAGTTGACTGCCCGTGTTGTGCGTCGCCATGGGCAGTCCCCACACCTCCGCCATGTCGGCGATGCGTTTGTTCTCCAGAAAGCCGCCGCTGTTGCGCAGGTCGGGGTGCAGGATGTCGCATCCCTGGTGCACGATGAAGTCGGCGAACTCGTGCCGCCGCCACAGATTCTCCCCCGTGCAGATCGGCACCGGCGAGCTGGCCGTCAGCCGTTTCCAGCTCTCCGAATGGTTCACGATCATGGCGTCCTCGAGCCACACCGGCTTGATCGGCGCCACGGCCTCGGCGATCTGGATCGCCGTGCGCACGTCGTATTCCCAGTGGCAGTGGACCATGATGTCGTGGTCCCAGCCGAGCGCCTCGCGGCAGTTGGCGAAACCCTCCTCGATCTGCCGCATCTCACGCACGGTCAGCACCCGATTCGCCAGATCGCGCCCCGCATCGGTCTCTGGCGTCGTGTGGGCGAAGCCGAACTTGTGGCACGTGATACCCGCCGGATCCTCCTGCACCTGCTGCGCCCACTCCTCGCACGCGGCCCGGTCGAGAATGTCTCGTGGCCGGGCGTGGTCATAGAGGCGCACGCTGTCACGGAACTTGCCGCCCAGCAGCACGGTGGACGGCACGCCCAGAATCTTCCCCGCCAGATCCCACAACGCCATCTCGATGCCGCTGGCGGCCCGCATCAGCGCGTGGGCCGAGCCATCCGTTCGGCTGGCGCCGGCCCAACCGGTCCCCGGGTTCCGGTTTTGCCCCATCAACGTGTACAACACATCGATGGCCAGCGGATCCCGCCCGACGAGGGACGGCTTGATCGCCTCGATCTGCTCCTTCACCCCCACGCCTGGACTGCCGTACGCCTCGCCGATCCCGTAGAGACCGTCTTCGGCAGTGACCTTCACCAGCGTGTACGTGCGCGGTCCTTGCAGCGACATGGTCTGGATGTCGCTGATCTTCTGACGCCCCTGCTCGGTCAAGGGCAGAACCTGGGATGTTGCCTTCATGAATCGTCCTCTCCTCGTCGTTCGATGACGTCTCCCCCCGCCAGGTGGATGACCGCCCGCCATTGGTCCTCATCTCCGGCGGGTACGCCCTGCTGCCGCCAGTTGGTCACGAAGCCCACGGCGAAAGGTTCGTCGTACGCCGTGGATACGAGCGTTTCGTCCTTGTAGAAGTCGACAAAGTCGATGCTTTCCGGATAAAGGCTGGCCAGCCGGATCCAACGTTCACCTGCGTAGGTCATGTGCGGTTCCAGGCCCTGCAGGTAGAACCGGTTTCCCTCGGAAAGTTCCGGGATCTCGATGCCGATGCCGGCCGCCATACGGTGGGCGAAGAAGCTGTCCTCCCCCTTGGTGATCGACCAGTCTGCAGGGGGCTCCTGCTTGGTCATGTTGTTGTAGTAGCCCCAGGAGGTCCCCGTCTTGAAGGCCACGTCGATCTGACCGATGGCCTGTGAGTCTTCGTTGCAGACGATCGGGCGATGCAGCTCCCACCCCTGGACCTCACGGATCATGTTGTAGTAGCGCTGGCGCGTCGTGCCGTTGCCATGGATGAGCACGTAGTCGCTGGCCTCGGCTACCTCCCGGTTGCGGTAGCCGCCGCCGCCGCTGCAACCCACTGCCATGCCGCCCGACGTCTCGCGCGCCAGATCGATGAGGCTGGCCATGCCCTCGGGCTCCTGGATGATCGGATGTCGCTTGAAGTCACCAATGTTCAACTCGTTGGCCACCTCGATCAGCACGTTCGTGTAGCCGCCATCGCGCAAAAACTGCGAGGCTGTCGTCACCGCGCGGCGGACCGCCCGACCATCTTTCAGGAAGCGTGTCTGGGCGCCGTAGAAGAAACTGACGATGACGACCATGCCGATCTCGTCGGCGCCACGGATCAACCGGTCCATACGTTCGGCATAGGCTGCGTCGAGGCGGGCTCCGTCAGAGCCGAAAGGGTTGTTGGCGATCGTCTGGTTGTCGATGGTGAAACAGGGACCGCCCCCCTGGAAGCCGACGGTGAAAGCACGCAGGCCGTGGTCATACCATTGGGGCAGGGCGTCGATCAGCCCTTGTGTGTGCGCCGTGGGGTCCCACTCCGCATGGCCCCAGCGGGCAAACCTACCGGGGTCGTCCACGTCGTCGAACACGCCCTGGATAAATCGCGCGTTCATCAGCAGACCCTGCGCCTCGGGCCGGTTCGTGGGGATCTCGGAATAGGTCAGGTCACCATTGATGCGGAACAGGGTGTTGTGGATGGAAATGGTGGTCTTGCCCACTGGCGCTGGCCCCCGATGCCGTTCGAGAGAGGTGTGACGGATTGGCACCGAAAGTGGTTTAACCGGGCGCTGCGTCAAGCCATCCTCTTCGGGCTCTGTCAGTCCGAGGATCTCGGTGTACCGATCCGGTGATACGGATCGATTGCCCGGATGCTGCCTTGACGCTCTATTACACCCCTTATCCTATCAAATCGTACCGGAACGACCTCACTTCTTCCCTGGCAGGACGGATGACCGCGAGACATCGTCATTTCATCCCCTTTCTCCTCGTGTTCGGCGGCGTGTACCTGGCCAACGCCTGGGTTTGCGATGACGCCTACATAACCTTCCGGTCGATCGACAATCTCGTGAATGGCTTGGGGCCGGTCTGGAACGCAGGCGAACGGGTACAGGCCTTCACGCACCCTCTGTGGTTCTTGCTGCTGAGTGCCTGCTATGCTCTGACCAGTGAGATCTACTACACGAGTCTGGCGATCAGCGCGATGGCTACCCTTTCGGCCGTGTACCTGGTTGCCGGCCGCATCGCGCTCTGGTGGGAGGGGGCGGTCTTGTCTGCGGCATTGCTGATCTCCTCGAAGGCTTTCGTCGACTACGCCAGTTCCGGCCTGGAGGAGCCACTCACGTATCTGTTGGTCGCCCTTTTCGTGTATCACTACATGCGACACCCGAACGAGGAACCCAGCGTGCTGACGCTGGCCCTGGTGGCCGGGCTGGCGACCCTGAACCGGATGGATTCCTTGCTGCTCTTCGCGCCCGCCCTGCTGCTCAGCTGGTGGCCACAACGCAGCCTGCGCAGCTTTCTTGATCTCGCCTGTGGGTTCGTCCCGTTCGTGATATGGGAGCTCTTCTCGATCGTGTACTATGGTTTCCCTTTCCCCAACACCGCCTACGCCAAGCTGGGCACGGGTATTCCCCAGGGGGAGCTGATGGTTCAGGGCCTCCTCTACGCACAGAACTCGCTCCGCCTGGATCCGATCACACTGCCGACGATGGGGGTTGCGCTGGCCTACGTTGTGTGGAAGCCCCAACGCCGCACCGTGGCGCTCGGCATCGGCATTCTTCTCTACGTGCTCTACGCGCTGGCCATCGGCGGTCACTTCATGAGCGGCCGACTCTTCGCTGCACCCCTGCTGATGGCGGTCGCTGTGTTGGGGGGCGCCAGCATCCTGACCCGAAGGTTTGTCTTCCCGATCGCCATCGTCCTGCTCCTTGCCGTCAACCTGAGTACGCCACATGCGCCGATCAGGAGCGACTCCTCCTATGGTCTCGAGAAAGAGGGCTGGTTCGATCTCCACATCGCGAATGAACGGGCGTTCTACTACCCGTATACCGGCTTGCTGAACGCCCTGGCCAATCCGGACACGACCTTCCCGATCCAGGGGTGGGCGGATTGGGGACGCAAGTTCGGCGAGCTCGCTGATGGCGGCCTCCCGACGCTGATCACCTGGCCGCAGGTCGGCTTCATCGGATTCTACTCCGGTCCTCAGTGCCCGATCATCGACATCCACGCTCTGGGCGATCCGCTCCTGGCCAGGCTACCGGCGCGACAGGACGTACCGTGGCGAATAGGCCACTTTGCCCGCATTCTACCGGTCGGCTACGTGGAGACGCACCTGTACGGGGAGAATCTGATTGAAGACCCGGACATAGCGCTCTTTTACGACAAGCTGCGAGTGGTCATCTCTGAGGAGCTCTTCACCGCGGACCGCGCCCGAGAGATCTGGCGGCTGAATACTGGCTATTACGACCACCTGATCGACAAAGAGGCATTCGTGTATCCGTCCTCAGACGACGTGAGCCGCACGGACGTGCTCGCCTTCCAGGACCCGTGGCATTCCATGCCCAGCCGGATCGAGCACCACCTCGGCCTGGGCGACATATTCCTTGAGCGCGAGGACTTTGTTCGTGCGATCATGCACTACCGGAAGGGGCTTGACGTGGAGGAAGCCTATGTGCGGCGCTACCACCCCCAGGACTACCAGGCAGTGCTCCGGAAGCTGCACCTGAACCTGGCACGGGCGCTCGTCGAGATCGACAAAACCAGTATCGCTCGCATCGCGCTCAAATCCTTTGCCCAGCGGTTCCCAACAGACGAGGCCGTCCTGAACGCCCTGGCCGAACTCGATCACGATCGCGCCGATGACGCGACGTCTGAGTAACGCCCAACAGAAACCGCAACCCCTTATGAAACAAGAGGTTGCGGCTCTGTTGAAAAATGGTGGAGGCGGCGTCCACCAAATAATTCTCGTAACCTGTTGGGCTGGAACGTCTAAGAGATTTCAATCTTCGCATATACCCCTACATATACCCCCACATGATCTGCGGACGGTTCAGCTACCTCTGGGTCTTACTTCGATCAGAACCACGGACGGCCCTGATCAAAGGCCGGGAACTCAGACGAGACTGATATGAGCAGACTGACAGATGACCACATCGAGGAACTCGACCGCGAAGGTTTCATCATCGTGCCGGATTTTGTCCGTGGCGATGACCTGACCCGGTTGCAGGCCGCCCAGCGGCGCGTGTTGCCCACCTGGGAAGAGGTGCAGCAAAAGCCGCCGCAGGATCAATCGGGTAACAGCCTGCTGGTCTGTTTCCCCCACGAGGAGATGGAACTGTATCAAGGGGCGATGGATGCAGAAAGCATCGACTTCGCCCGTAAATGGTTGAAGACCGCCGACATTCATATGCGCGTCGGCTGCCTGGTCGCCCGCTATCCGGGCCATAGCACCGGCGGCACCGGTGAGGACGACTCCAATCTGCACATCGACAATGGCAACAATTCGCTGTTGCCCTTCAGTGACCAACTGCGCGAGTTCGGACAGATCGGCTTCTGGGTCCATCTCGAGGATGTCAAGTTGGATCAGGCTCCCCTGCGGCTCATCGCCAAACGGCATGGCCGCGACATGACTCAGGCTGTACCTCTCGTCTGCAGAGCGGGCACTCTATGCGTCTTCACCAATTTCTCCTGGCATAGCGCCACTGCCTATACACGTGCAGACGGGCAGCGATTCACCTGGGGTTACAGTTTTGGTCGTGCCGATCACTATTGGGAGGGCTTCAAGCACTACACCCACCTGGGCAAAGGCGCGCCCGTGTGGCAGCGTTTTATCGGCGGTCTCACCGCCCAACAGCGCCAGTTGTGGCGGTTCCCGCCAGCGGGACATCCGTACTACACCGAACAGACACTGGCCCTGCTGGCAGAGCAGTATCCGGGCTGGAATGCGGACGAATACCGGTGATGGCAACCCGACGATTCGATCGAAACACTGCCCGCGCGGTGGCCGTCGATCGGTGAATTACCCTGACTTCGCATCCCCAGTGAGACGCCCGATCCAGTAGACACAGGGACTTACGGCAGTCTCAGCACGGTATTCGTCCATCCCTCGTCCATACACTATGTAGAGTGCCGGTCCTCGGACTGGGAAACGGTCATCGACTCGATGCCGTCCTGAACTGACCCGTCCGCCCCCCAGGCCCGGGCCCCCTTTGTCTCGATACGTGAAAGTGGGGACCCTGATCCGAGCGCCCGAGATCCACGCCGGGGTTGTCATGGTCGCCTACTGAGCGGGGTCACTTCCCTGTCGCGATCTGGTGTGCTTGACGTGGCTCCACGTGACAGGATCCACGGCGGTCCGCACGGCGTGCATGTATTTGAAGAAAATACTGACCTGTTCCGCAGGCACCTGATAGGCACCGCAGGCGAAAGGATAGGTCATGACCCCTGGCTCGTAGTTCCCTTCCTCCTGGAAACATTGCCAGTAGAAAAACTTCGC
>DASCMS010000073.1:0-101859 GCA_036011085.1 Candidatus Latescibacterota bacterium | reverse complement strand
GCGGCCCGTTTCATGGAGCAATCGCGCAATGGTCCCTATGGAGCCTGCGTCGAGGCCATCGACTGGAGTGTGGGCGTGCTGCTGGCGGAGTTGCGGAACCTGGGCCTCGACGACAATACCATCGTGCTGTTCACCTCCGACAACGGCTCGCGCACCAAAGAGGGTGGCAGCAACGATCCTCTACGGGGCACCAAGGCGAGCACCTGGGAGGGTGGCTTCCGACTGCCCCTCATCGCCCGCTGGCCGGGGCAGATCGAGGCCGGTTCCACCTGCGGCGAGCTGGCCACGTCGATGGATCTGCTGCCGACGCTGGCGCGACTGGCAGGTACACAGGAGCCGCAGGATCGTACGATCGATGGCAGGGATCTGGCAGCACTGTGGCGCGGCGAGCCCGGCGCCACCAGCCCGCACGAGACCTTTTTCTATTATTGGAAGGACAGCCTGCACGCCGTACGCGACGAGCGGTGGAAGCTGCACCTGCGACGTGGCCGCGACGAGGAACCGGTTCGCGAGCTCTACGATCTGCAGACCGACCTGGGGGAGACGACGAACGTCGTCGATCAGCACGCCGACGTGGTGGGCCGCCTGCTGGCACATGTGGAGCGGGCCCAGGCAGACCTGGGGTGCGAGGCATCCGGCATCGACGGCAGCGGGCGCCGACCTTGTGGTCGCGTCACCGAGGCGCAGACGCTGACCACCTACGACCCGGACCACCCCTATATCATCGCCATGTACGACCTGACCGATGCCGGATGATGGGATGACGGGGGGGAAACAGATCCATGGGTGAGCGTAGATACCGGGTGGCCATCGTCGGCGGCGCCGGCATGTGGGGCAAACACTACCTGAAAGCCGCGGCCGACCACGATATGGTGGACCCGATTCTGGTGGACTCGTCGCCCCGTCGAGAGGAGTTTGCCGGCAATCTCGGAGTAACTGAGATCTACGAGGGCCTGGACGATCTGTTGGCGAAAGACACCCCCGACGTGGTCTGCAACGTGCTACCCGTGGGCATCGCCCATGAGCTCGTCGTCCGATGTGCCGAAGCGGGGGTCCGTGTCATCTCCTGCGAGAAGCCGATCGCCGTCGAGCTGTCCACGGCGGACTATATGGTCGAAACCTGTCGGCAGCACGGGGCTGCCTTCGGTTGTGCCACCGCCCACTGGGAAGTGCCCTTCCTGCGCGAAACGGCGGCGTGGATCGCCGACGGGAACATCGGTGAAGTAACGAGTGTTGCCATCCCCGGTGGCCTGCCGGTGGAGGTGTCGGGCGCCGGCTGTGTACAGCTGACGCAGATGCGCGGGGTGACCGGGTGTGAGGTGGAATGGGTGGAGGGCGGGACGTTGCCGCCTCTGTCAGGGTACCGTGCACCAGAGGCGGATGATCTGACGATGGACTGTCCCGCGTACGGCCGGCTGGGACTGACGAATGGGATCGTCTGTGAAGTGCTCGAACCCAGGAGTGAGAGGCGTGTCAGCTGCCGCGTGTCCGTGACGGGAACGAAGGGGAAGGTGTTCATGCAGAGCCAGGGCAATGTCTACATCGTCGGTACCGGTGCCGGTGCCACGCCCGTATGGCCCGACTTCGTCCAGGGTGAGCGCCGCCGCTCCATGGCGTCCAGGCTGCAGTGTCTTCTCGAGGCCGTCGATTCAGGTGCAACCGAGGTGCCATGCTCGGGTCATGACTATCGCCAGGCCCTCGAGATCGCCATCGCCATCAAGCTGTCGGCGGCGGCTGGCAACCAGCGTGTGACGCTGCCGCTGGCGGACCGATCACACAGGATCCTGCCACATCCTTACCGTCGTCTCGGTGGCGATGTGGCAGGCTACGAGAGTATCGGTTATGATGGTCCTCCCAAGGCGGAGGGGCATTCGTGACGGCTACCAGGAGTCAGGTATGAAGTGGAAAGAGGAGTATGCCACCGGCATCCCGCGCCTGGATGAGCAGCACCAGATGCTCTTCAAGATGACGGAGGACTACCGGGTCGCCCTCGATGAGGACATGGGAGAGCAGACCTACGTCGATCTGCTGGTGGTTCTGACGCGCTACTGCCGTGGCCACTTTGGTTTCGAAGAAGACTGCATGGAGCAGCACAAGTGCCCCATGGCCAAGGAGAACAAGGAGGCCCACGCGCAGTTTCTCGACGTTCTGGCCAAGTACCAGCAGCGCTATTCCGCCATCGGCTTCGACGGCGTCGATGCCCGCAAACTCGTGGATACACTCGATCAATGGCTGGATTCGCATATCTGCCGCATCGACACACACCTGAAACGCTGCGTACTGCGAACCTGAAGGCCACGAAGCTTTTCCCGTCGCACCGCGATGGTAGAGCCTGGGGGGCAGGCTCTGCGTTGCCCGCGGAGAGAACATGGGCACGTCCCCCCAGAGCCGGCGCCGCGTCATCTGGGCACTGGTCGCATCGACTCTCGTCCACCTGCTTCTGCTGGCGGCGTATCTGCGCATGGCGGACTGGTACCGAAGGCAGCAGCTGCGGCCGACGCGTTACCTGCCTGACCTGCTGTTGATGGCGCCGGACCTGTTTCTGCAGCGGCCGATGGGTCGAATCCCGGAACGTCTCATGGAGCGGAAACAGGTCCCGGCAAAACCAGGGGAGTCGGTGCCCCTGCCGTTCATTGATCCCGACCCGGAGTCTCTGACAACCGAGGCTCCCCCGGCCCTTGCTGATTCGCTGCAACCACGCGGGAGACTGCCAGTGTTCCTGTCGCAACCGGATCTGGCCGACTACTCGCTGAATGAGCGGGACATCGAGGCCGTGGGACAGTTGCGCGACCAGTACGATGGCTACGCGCGGTACTGGACGCCGGACGCGGACCCGACGGACGCCGAAAGCGCGGCACGCACGAAAGCCGAAGCCATCGTGGCGCGTGCCTTTGAGGCCATGGGTGGGCTCGATAAGCTGCTGAAGATCACCGAGATGCGCATGGTGGTATGGGTGGTGGCTTCCGAAAGTGTCTGGGGGGAGGGCCGGGCAGCGCGCATCGACCGTGTTCCGCCCTACCCTTATCCGATCGCCACGTGGCGTATGCACGGGCTCGACCGCTTTGAACGGGATGTCTTCCGGGTTGACTTTGATCTGGGCAGTGGCGAGGTGTTTCCGTCGTACGTGACAAAGAACCCGGCGCACACTCGGCGCGCCTACTACCGTCTGTTCGACGCACGATGGCGTATCTTCGCCCCCGGAACGACGTCAAGACTGCGGCTGCAATCCGAGGGCGCCCGCTGGCATTTCTGCGACTGGTTCCTGGGTGAAGGGATCAGGCTGGGCTATGCCGGCGTCGGAAGGTTGGAATCCTGGGAGCTGCGGAATCCGCGTGTTGATCTTGTGCAAGTAGATGACCGCAAATTCGGGCGTCAGTTCGAGGCATTCTTTGCCCGCGATTCCGGGCTTCTGCTGGCGATGCGGGAAGGACTGTCGGGGGCGGAAGCGCGATGGTACAAACAGAAGCATAACCTGCCGTCACCCACGTGGATGACGCATTACGACGACTACCGGGAGGTGGGTGACGTGCTGCTACCCCATCAATGGTCGCGAGCCGCGTCGTCGACTGAGAGGCAGATTCCGGGTTCGCCCGGGCGTCCGCAGAGGGTGACCCTGCACCTCAACATCGCCGTCAACGGCGCCGCGCCCGACACGGTGGCACCCGAGCTGCAATGACGATCCGAGTAGACATGCCGAACCACGGGGCGGACAGCCCACAATAACGAGGAGAGCCAATGGCTGGTAAGATCCTGGTGTCGCCGATTTTTGCCAACGAGGAGTTCGCCTCCGCCTCCCGTGCCCAGGGCCTTCAGGACCTGGGGGAGCTGGGGGAGGTGATCCCCTATACACAACAGGAATTCACCGACGCCGACGCCGACGGCGTGGTGGCGGTCATCGCGGACTCAGCCTATTTCGCCGACAGTTTCTACGAGGCGGGTAAGGACCTGCGTATCGTCGCCCGCTGGGGCGTGGGCTTCGACAAGGTCAATCCGGAGGCGGCCACGGCCAACGGCGTGCTTGTCACGGTCACACCCGTACACATGGACGCCGTCGCCGAATATGCCATCGCCCAGTGGCTGGCCACCCTCAAGCGGGTCTACACACTCAACCGACTGTCCCATGGCGGCGATTTCTCCATCATCAGGACCTTCGAAGCCCAGGGCTCGGTCCTGGGGCTGTACGGCTTTGGCCGCATCGGTCAGCAGGTGGCGCAACGGGCCGTACCACTGCTCGGCGAGACGGGTCGTCTGCTGGTCTACGACACCCGTCCCGATATCGGTGAAGTGGCCGCCAGGTACGGCGCCGAGGTCGTGGCCGACCCCATGGAGCTGTTCCAGACCTGCGACACCGTGTCGCTGCACGTAGCTGGAGATGACACCATCGTGTTCTACGAGCAGCTGGCCGCCATGCAGCCCCACGCCAGCCTCATCAACCCGTCGCGTGGCAACCTGGTCGACGACGACGACGTGCACCGGGCCGTCGAGGAAGACAAGCTCTGCTACTACGTCGTCGATGACCCGGTGAACGGGACGCGTTCGGTGCACAAGGATCATCCACGGATCATCTGCACCAATCACAACGGGGGCATCACCGTGGAATCGGTCATGCGCCTCGACAACAAGACCTACGAGCAGGTCACCGATTCCCTGCAAGGTCGCCAGCCGGACCACATCCTCAATGAGGCGGTCCTCGATCACCCCCGTGTGCGAGGGTTTCTGAACCTGGAGAGCTCATGATGCAGAATCCCATCCGTACCGCTCTGGACGCCGGCGAAACGAGCGTTGGCTCGTGGCTCAATCTGGGCTCGCCGCTGGCGGCTGAGGTCATGGCCGCCGCCGGTTTTCCCTGGCTTGCCGTCGACACAGAACACACTCCCTACGACCTGGAATCGGTGGCTCACATGTTCCGCGCCATCGAGGCGCGGGGTGCCGTGCCACTGGCGCGCGCCTGGGACCACGACCCGGTGACGGCGGCGCGTCTGCTCGACGCCGGGGCCTGGGGCCTCATCTTTCCTCACGTCAGCACCCCGGAACAGGCACAGAAGCTTGCCAGTTCCGTGCGTTATCCGCCCCAGGGCGCCCGTTCGGTCGGCACCGGGCGTTGCGTGACCATTGCCGATGACTATCGGCAGACTGCCAATGAGCAGATTCTCTGTATCCCGCAGATCGAAGATATGGAAGGCATCGACAACGCCGAGGCCATCTGCAGCGTGCCCGGAATCGATATCGGTTTCCTCGGACCCGGTGACCTGGCCGTCTCCATGGGCGTGGAGGCGGGAAGCGAGGAGCACGAGGCCGCCCTGCAGCGTTTCCGCGAAGGTTGCCAGAAGGCGGGCAAGCCCTGCGGGATCCCCGTGAAGGATGCCGAATCGGTGCGTCAGCGCCTGGCCGAGGGTTTCCGCTTCATCGACCTGAACAACGATCTGCGCTTCCTCGAGTCCACGGCGCGTCGCATGCTGGCGGACGTGACCGCCTGAACAATTGAGCGGGCGGTCGTACCTCTTCCTCGTCAACGAAAAAGCCCGCGGCGGTGATGCCGTGGGCCGGCTACAGCAGCTTCTCGAGAGGGAACCGCTGAAAGGGGCGGCTGTCAGGGTCATGTCCTTTGCTGACGAGGATGGTCTGCAGCGTGGGCTCGAGGCACTCACCCAAGACCAGGTGCCGGTGGCCGTTGGCGGTGACGGCACGGTCACGGCCGTCGCCCGTCGTCTTCGTGCCGGCGCGCGGGGCCCCTTGGGTATTCTGCCGCTGGGTACGGGCAATGGTGTCGCCTATTCGTTGGGAATCACGAGTGTCAGCCAGGCGGTCCGTGTGCTCGAAGAGGGCGTCGAGCGACCGATCGACGTGATGACGACAACCCACCCTCAGGCACCGCTGTCGTTGCTGAGCGTGGGGGTCGGGCTGGAGTCGCGGGTGATGGCCGACTTCCAGGCGTGGCGCCACCGTTCTCGCTGGCTGGGAGCGGCTGTCGGCTGCGGTCGCTGGGCCCTGCGCCGTGTGTCCGGTGTTACCGTGGAAGCCGACGGCGAGCGGGTCATCGAACCTGCCGACAGGTTCTACAACGTGGGTCTGTTCAACATGCCCTGCTACGGCTTCGGCGTGACGCCCTGTCCCGCCGCCGACCCCGCCGATGGCCGGGCCGACCTGCGGGTGCATCGATGGGGACACGGCTATTGGGCCTACATGGGAGCTGCCGTGGTGCGCTGCACCAGCCCCCTGGCCAGAACACCGGACTGGCCGCGAGTCCAGCGTGTCACCATCTCGACGACGATGCCGCTGCAGATCGATGGTGAAACCGTAGCGCCGGCAACCGTCTCGATCGAGGTCGTGCCTCAGGGGTTGTCCCTGCTGGCTCCCTCCCTGTAGAACGGACTACTCGAAGCGAGTCTGCTGGGTCTGGTGGGCTTCGATGAAGGCCCAGTCGTACTCCACGCCCAGGCCCTTCCCATCCGGCACGGGAACACAGCCGTCCGCTGCCAGGTCCGCCGGCTGATCGGAATAGCCGCAGGTATATACCGGGGCGACGACGTTGGGCATGCCCGGTCCCATCAACGCCATTTCATACATGTGCGTGTTGCGAATGGCCGACATGCAGAGCCGGTGTGCCGGTCCACAGGCATGCAGCTGCAGATCGAGACCCAGGGCCTCGCAGAAGTGGGCGGCCTTCATGACACCCGTGATGCCCATGTCGTACTCGGGATCGGCGTGGATCATATCGCAGCCACCGTTGATCAGGAAGGCGGCCTTCTGTTCCAGGCCGCGAACGTGCTCGCTGATCAGCAAGGGGGTCTGCAACTGGTCTCGCAACCGCTGATGCCCGTACGAGGAGACGGCGGCATCGCGGTACGGGTCTTCGTACCAGAAATAGCCGGCCTCATCACACGCCCGTCCCACGGTGAGGGCGTCCATCCAGGTCCGCAGCTGACAGGCCGGGTCGAGCATCAACCGCCAGCCGTCGCCGACCCGCTGGCGTACACCGATCAGGTTTCTGACCTCACGCTCGACGTTGCCGTCGTTCCAGCCGTGGATCTTGAACCCGTGAAAACCCCTGGCCTTTGACTCCTCGGCGAAGTCGGCAAAGGCCTCGGGCGAACAGAGGCCACCGGCGGACTCCTGGCCGTGATAGGTGCTGGCGTAAGTGGGCAGGCGGTCACGGTAGCCGCCGAGCATGGACTTCACCGAGGTGTTCTTGAGCTTGCCACAAAGGTCCCAGATGGCGATGTCGAGGGCTCCGTGGCCCATATGATCGTAGGCGCGAAGCTCACGCTTGAGATCGTCGTAGATCTGTTCTCGATGCTCGGGATCACGGCCGATCAACGTCGGTGCGAGCATCTGCGCCTGGGCGAAGGAGGAGGGCGTGCCGACCCAGTGGGTAACGTATTCGCCGCAGCAGCCATCGTCGGTTTCGATACGAACGGCGAAACGCTTGGCCAAGAACTCGGATCCTCTGACATAGGCCATGTTGCCGACGCCGGCGGCGGCCTGCTCGAGACCGATGTCGTCAACGGTGAACTGGAACTCGGTGAGGGTTACGGAACGGATGCTGGCCATGGTGACTCCCGGATCTGGCGCTTTCGCGCAGAGGGTGAAGCCATAGAATAAGGGCCGCAACGCGCTTGAACACGAAAGGACGGCCGATGTGCTCGACAGCACACCTCTGTCAGAAGCGGATCGTGATCACTTCGACACGCAGGGCTACCTCATCGTCCGGCAAGCCCTGGAGCAGTCAACCATCCAGACGCTGCTGGCCGCGGGGGATCGCCTGCTGGCCAGCGATCTGCGTACCGGCAGGCAGCAGGCACCGGACCGGCTCTACGACGGGTTCCGCAACACGATCGCGCTGGACGACGCCTTCGTGCCGCTCATCGACCATGCGACAATCCTGCCCACCGTCGTGCAGCTGCTCGGCGCCGATCTGCAGGTCATGACGTCCCACCTGATCCACCGGCAGCCCGATCCACCGGACACCCCGCCAGGTCAACGCCGGCCCGGATGGCATCGTGACTACGCCATGGCCATGGACGACATGGGGCATCGGGCGATTCCGCGGCTGCTGGTGAAGTGCGCCTACTACCTGACGGATCTGAGCCAGCCGTCGCGGGGCGCAACGATGGTTGCACCCGGCAGCCATCTGCTGGACGTCCCACCCGAGACCACCGACGACGGCGATCCCGCAGGTGCCGTCGAGCCGAGTCTGCAGCCCGGTGACTGCCTGATCTTCGAGAATCGCACGTTCCATGCCGGTGCCATCCACCTGGGACCGGACACGCGCAAGGTGATCATGATCGGCTACGGTTACCGCTGGGTGGTGCCGATAGACTACCGCACGCAGTCACGCGAGTTCATCACCCGCCTGACACCGCTGCAGCGGTTTCTTGTTGGCGAGCCCTATGCTGACGTGGCGGAGTTTCAGGTGCACGGCGGTCAGAATCCGCTGAAGGAGTGGTGCGAGGAACACGGCTTTCCAACAGCGCGTCACCCCCAGGCGCAGGGAACTGAGTGATCAACCAGGGACGAGTTGGAGCTTCTGACCGCCCCTATCGCGCATGAGCTCGAAGTGAGAATCGTGGGCATAGATGGGGACACCATGGTGCATCGAGGCGGCAGCGACAAAGATGTCATCCCGAGGAACTGTGACGCCCTTCGCTCGTAGAGAACCATCCATGGTTGCCGCGAGGCGCCAGCACTCCGAGTTGAAGTCCAGATTCGTACACAGAGCGACTGCGGTCTGAATATCCCCGACCTCGGACCTGCGGGCTCCGGCCAGCAACTCAAGCTCGATGGGTCCACAGATCGCGGCCGATCCGACCTCGACGTAGAATGCCACTCGACCCTTGGCGGTCAGATCACCTGATCGACGGAGGAACTCGATCCATGCCGACGTGTCAATCAGCGTCATAGGACGCTCGAGCTTCGAGCTGGTCGTTGGTCAGGGAGTAGTCCGTCCGCCCGTCCATCACTTTGCTCAGAAACTGCCTGCGCCTACGCTCCGCGACGAACTCATCCAGAGCCTGGCGAATCGCCGGGGATTTCTTGTGCTGTCCGGTTGCCAGCTGTATTTCCTTCAGTTGGTTTGCGTCAATATCGACGGTAATTCGCATCTTCCGCGGCTCCTATTTGATGAAATAGTAGCATTGATAAACATCATCGGCAAGGCCCTGTTGACTTTCGATCCGAACCGAGCTATCAACTTGGTTGAGGCTCGTTTGAGGGAGCCGCCACGTCCGCGGGAAGGGCCAAGCCCACCTCTCGAAGTCCGAGCGCCATAGCACCTTCTTTCCAGCCTGAACCCAGCGGACACCCAGGCGAGTATAGAGAGAGGGTGAATCATGTCTGACAACCAGCTGCCCCTTCGGGCCAGTCTGGAAAATCTGCGCAAGCAGGCCAAGGCTCTGCACAGAGCCTTTGACGGCGGCGACGCCGACGCCATCGCCCGAATCCGCGAACATCTACCGCGCGCCGACGCACTATCCAACGATGATGTGCCAGGCTTCGACTTGTCCCTGCAGGAAGCTCAGCACGTTCTCGGCAAGGAGTACGGCCTGGCCAGCTGGGACGAGCTGCGGGCTCTCCTCGATGCGCCCTTCGACGCCATCGCTGACCTGCCCAGATCCGACTTGCAGGAGGTGCTGCGACATACCGACCAGCGAGACTGGGTGCGGGCCCTGTCGATGATGCCGGAGCACGTTCGCGAGGCCGTCTTCTCCTGTATGTCCCGCCGTGTCGCCCGCACCATCGCCGACGAGATCCTGGGCATCGAGGTCACCGCTCCTGAGGCCGAAACGGCACAGCAGGTTATCCTGGGCCGGACCCGGCAGCTGGCCATCGAGAAAGGCTTCCCGTGGCCGCCCACACCGCCCTCGGCCACTTTTGAGGATCTGGCGCGGCTCACCGACCAGGACACGCAGAAGATCCTGCGTGAAATGTCGATGCCGGACCTGACCAGAGCGGTGATCGGCGCTCCCGACGCCGTGCGCGGGCGGCTGTTAGGCAACATGTCGCAACGCGTGCGGACCTTCATCCTCGAGGAGAGCGAGCGACTCGCTCCTGATCTGCCACCACACGAACTGGGGGCCTCGCGTCAGCGGGTGGTGGAGTGGGCCAGCGCACTCGGCCGGGACGCCCGCATTCAGTGGCCGCCACCTGCCGATCGTCCGTCCTGGTCGGGAGAGCTGCCGGACCCGATGACCGCCACCCCGGATCCACTGCAGGGCCGCGGCTTCGAGGAGCTGAGTATCGATGAACTGGCGCAGATCTACGGCGAGCTGACCGTAAAGGTGAAACGCGAGGGGATCCAGTCACTGAGTGGATGCGGCGGATACCCGGGCCCTATCGACGAAGGTCTGCGACTGGCGGTGGACGGCACCGATCCAGATTTCGTCAGGGACCTGGTGGGCACGCGGGCGCAGACCATGGTGCGCAATCGGCGCCAGCGACTGATGATGATGCGCGACGGCATCGGCTCCCTGCAGGCCGGCGACAACCCGCACATCATCTACCGTAAGATGCAGGCTCGATTCCTCGACCCGGACGTGTGGGCCCCGCCGACACGCTCGCAGGAAGACATCGTGGGAGCCGTCCTTCGTGACTGGATCGAGAGGGAGTGGCTGACGACCCGCACACCGGCTGACATCGCCGAGTTGTTCCTGCATCTTGGTTTCACCGCCCGCAATGCAGGCCTTGAAGCACTGGCGCCGGCGGCGCAGGCCGTGGATCATCCACTGCTTCGGTATGCTCTTGAGGCTCTCGCTGGCGGCGACCGAACACAGAGTCTGCTCGACAGATTGAGCGAGATGATCGACGTGGAGGTCTCTGCTCTGGAGATCCGACTGCGTGCCATCGGAGCCGGCATCCTGGGTGTGATCGCCGGTAGTGGGGCCGAGGAGGTGGCTGACGCCATGCGGAACGCCGCAGCGACAGAATCGAATTGACATGTGCCCCCCGGCGAGCTATCTCATGTACCTAGGCTCGTCGGGGGAGCCGCTCTGTCCGCGGGAAGGGTTGAACCCACCCCTGCAGTTGCACATCACATAGCACACACCTTCTTCCTGCCTGAAGGAGCGGACGCCAGGCGCCTAACGGAATGAGGGTGATCCATGTCTATCTCGCTGCCCGCCCGGGCGAATCTCGAGTTTCTCAAGAAGCAGTCCAAGCAGTTGCGCCAGGCCTTCGCCGACGGTGAGGCCGATGCTGCGTCTCGTATCCGCCAGTACCTGCCACGCGCCGGTAAGCTGACCGACGACGAGTTGCAGGGGATGGAGTTGTCACTGCAGGAGGCGCAACACGCGCTGGCCTGTGAATACGGATGTGCCAAATGGGAGGAACTGCTGGCCGCCGTCAACGGTGGTGGCGGGTTCGATGCTCTCGTGCACATGACGGATCGCGAAACGCAGATCCTGATGCGCGAGGTGGACCAAGCGGACCTGGTGCGAGCCCTGGTGGGCGCTCCCGAGCCGGTGGTCGAGCGGTTCCTGGGGAACATGTCAGAACGTGTTCGTGAGTTCATCGGCTCCGAGATCGAGTTCGTCGGCGACCTGCCGGCGGCAGAGATCGACGACGCCCGGACTCGCCTGCTGGCGCAGGTGCGGTCCCTGCCGGAGTGGATCACCTGGCCGCCGGACGCGTCGGACACGCCATCGTCGACCTCACCCCCGCCGCCGGATGATCCGAGACTGGATCACATCGCCCGCCCCCTGCTGGAGCTGAGCGAAGAAGAGCTGGCAGGCACCATTCGGGCGCTGGCGGACCGGGCTCGAAAGCTGGGGATCCTGTCGCTGGAAGCCTGTATCCGGGGCCTCAGAGGAACGCTACTCACCGAGGGCATCCGGCTGACCGTCGATGGCACCGAGCCGGCCCTGGTGGTGGACATGCTGGAGATCCGGGCGGCGACGATCCTGCGCAACCGTACGATCCGCGGGCACATGGCGATCGAAGGCTGGATGGCGATCCAGTCCGGCGACAACCCGGCCATCGTCGCACAGAAGCTGACGACCTACTTCGTCGAGGAGCCGGTGGACGAGGTGGCGCCGCGGCGCGAACCCACGGCGGACGACCTGGCAGCCATGCTGCGACAGACGCCGATGCATCTGATGACGCTGGCGCAGCTCGTCGAGTTCTTCCGAGATATGGCCTTCCTCGCCCGGCATCGAGGGGTGATCGCGCTGGCGCCCATCGTGGATCTGGTGGGTGAACCCATCCTCTCGGCGGCCATGGCCGAGTCCGTACAGGCAAACCCGGGAGGAGCGCGCCTCATGGAAGTGATGCAGCCGTTGCTGCAGGAACAGCGTGTCGCCCTGCATCGCCGGCACTGCCTCGTCATCAAGGGGATGGCCGGAATCCAAGCCGGCAAGAAGCCGGATGTCCTGGTCACCGAGGCGCAGCAGTGGGCTCAGGAACAGGGTGAGGCGCTGGGGCCTGCATCGACGCCGAGCCCGACGACGCCATTGTGAGGCCGCTCCACAGCCCATGACGCCGACCGAGTTGCCCAGCACCCGCTTCGGCCGGGACGGCCCACAGGTGACGCGCCTGTGTCAGGGGACCGCCTTCCGCACGCTGCAGCGCGACCCGAGCGACCGTCGCGCGACGGCCGTACTGCACCACAGCCTCGACCGCGGCGTGCGGTTCTTCGACTCGTCCAACGCCTATGGCTGGGGCGGCTCCGAGCGCCTGCTCGGCGCCGCCCTGCGCGGGCGCCGCGACGACGTCGTGATCTGTACGAAGGTGTCTCCGTCAGACCCTCCGGCCGCCGATGGCACACCCGGGATCCACAGGCCTTTCACGGAGGCCTATCTGAGCGAACAACTCGACGGCAGTCGTGCCCGACTCGATACCGACGTCATCGATCTGTATCTGCTGCACTCACCGGATCGAGTGACGCCGATGGCGGCACTGTGTGAGGCCATGCAACGTCTGCTCGACAGCGGCCGGATCCGGCACTGGGGGGTGTCGAATCACAGCGCCGCTCAGGTCGAAGAACTCTGTCACATCGCCGGCGACGAAGGCCTGACACCGCCGATGGGCGTGGAGGACTACTACACGATCGCCGGCGCAGCTCTCACCGATGATGGCCGATCGCGCACCCGCCAACTGGAGAACGACATGTTCCCCGTGCTCCAGTCATCAGGGCTGGGTCTGCTCGCCTTCAGCCCGATGGATCGCGGCGACCTGGCGCCCGGGCGCCGGCTCGATGCAAGATCGCTCCTGGTGGGACTGCTCGAGGCAGTGGACGCCGTGGCAGCTGAGCTGAGTACGTCGCGCGGAGCCGTGTGTGTCGCCTGGGTGCTGGCGCAGAGCGCTGTGAGTGTCGTCCTTGGCGGGGCAGAGTCGCCAGACCATGTAGACGAGATGATCGACGGCGTGCGATTCGAGCTCCCGGCTGAGTCCCTGGCTACCCTCGACGCGGCCAGCCGCAGCTACTCGCAGGAGATCGAAGGATGACGGTTCGCAGACCTGAGAATATCGCTCTGGATACCGTCCCCGGTGGCACGGCGACGGCCAGGCAGGTGTTGATCGGTGACGACCTGTCGCCACACTTCGCCATCCGGCGCTTCGTCATGGAGCCGGGCGGCGGCATGCCGTACCACACCAACACAGTGGAGCACGGCCAGTACGTGCTCACAGGCAAGGCGACGATACGTATCGGGGACGAGACAGTACAGGTCGCAGCGGGAGATTCGGTTCACATTCCGGCCCATGTGCCACACTCCTACAGTGTCGACGGGGACCAGCGCTTCGAGTTCCTCTGTGTCGTACCCAATCAACCCGATCAGATCACGGTCGTCGAGAGGAACGATCCGCCGGGCAGCGCTACCTGAGAGGAAACAGAGATGGGCAAGAGCAAGCAGCGGAAGCTTCTGGAAGAGATCCGTCAGTTCGATACGCCGTCGGTGACCAACGTGGTCGCCACCTATCCATCACATCCGCTGTGTCTCGGGCTCTACCATCCCTTGTCCGAGAACTGGTACACCGACCACAGCCTGCGCTGTATGTACCCCGAACTGGGCGCCCTGGCCGGGTACGCGGTAACCGCCGTGTACGGACCGGAAGACACGACGTACAAACGCCTGAGCAACATGGACGTGTACGACGCGATGGACGCGTCGCCGAAGCCGACGATCTTCTGTTTTCAGCAGAAGTTCCCGCCCGAACTGGCCGGCAAGATCGGCCTGTCCGGCGGCAACATGACGACGGCGATGAAAGCGATGGGATGCCTCGGCGCCGTGTCGAACGGACCGTCTCGCGACATCGACGAGATCCGGTCCATGAAGTTTCAGTACCTGCTCAGCGGCGTCTGCCCCGGTCACGGCGGCCAGGATGTGTACGCCGTGAATGCGCCCGTGCACGTTGCCGGTATGGACGTGGCCCCTGGCGAAATCGTGCACATGGACGAGAACGGCGCCTGCAAGTTTCCGGCAGACCGGCTGCAGCAGGTCGTGGACAATCTGTACAAGCTGCGCGACGAAGAAGAGGAGCGGATGGGCAAGCTGGCGAAAGCCAAATCCGCCGCCGAAGTCCGGGCCATCTTTTCCGGGCAGCCCTATGGAAAGGGCAAGGAAAGCAGGAGTAAGAAGAAGTAGTGGTCCGGTACCGAGTGCTGCGGGGCGATCCCTGACCATGTTGCCATTTGACCAGCTGACCGCCCGGGGCCGGGTGCGTCGCCTGCGCCGTGTCGCCGAGAACGCCCTCGCACACTATGAGCTGGATGTGGTCCGCCACGATGGGTTTGTCGTCACCCTGCCGGAGATGCTCGAGTCGGAGGATCTCGTGCAGGTCTCTTTCCGCTCGACGATCTACCGCAATCAGACACGCTTCAATCTGTTTCTGGGGAACACGAGCCTTGGGGACGTGCGCCAGCGCGTGGACGCCGGCGACGCCAGCGACATCGTCAGCAGCGAGACCGTGTCAGTCTCTCTGCCGCAGACCGCGGATCTGCTGGCCAACGTCAGCCTGTCCACCTCCGTGCTGACGCCGAACGATGATGGCGTGCACGATCGTCTCGACATGGAGTTCGACCTGTTGAAGCTGCTGACGCCAAGACCGGTGACGGCCCTGGTATATGACCTGTCGGGACGTGCCTTGCGATCGCTGGAGTTGGCCGACGCTGTCGCCGGGCGCTACCTCATAAGCTGGGACGGCAACGACGACAGCGGCGCCAGGGTGGCTCCCGGGACCTACCTGCTGCGTATCAGCGTGGAGGGGGACTCGCGTACCGAGGAGTACAGTCGTCTGCTGGCGGTTGCCTACTGAGTCCCGGCAACAGAACTCCGGTACGTCACTCGACGACGATCTCGTCAACGAACAACCAGGCCGGTTCGCCGGCTCCGCTGTAGCCCTCTGGAATCAGCTGATTGTAGATCACGACCCTGAGATACCGCGTGGTGACCGGGTCGAAGATGATGGCCAGAGAGACACTTGGTTCATCCGATTCGATGTCGCCGATCTCGCCCAGTCTGGTGAAATCATCCCCATCCGTCGAACCGGAAACCTCGACGCGGCGACTGTGATGGACCCAGTTCGGCCAGTTGTTCATCGAAGTGACCGCTACCCTCGAGACGACGGTTTCTCCACCCAGGTCGATCAGTGCCTCCAGATCCGTACCCTCGGCGCCGACCCACTGGCCGTCGGCGTAGGAGGCGGATCCTGTCGAGCCGTTGACCAGGGCGGCAGCGCCGTTCTCGGCAGGATATTGCGGGCTCGCCGGCGTTGCCAGTGAGATAGCCCTGCCCGTCGCTTTGTGCACTACGAGACGCCTCTCGCTCACAGCGGAGGCAGGCACGCCATCGCGATAGGAGATCGCTTTGAGCACGGTGCTTTCGTCGATGGCAACCGGGTTTTCATAGCGTGTCGATCGCCTGTCGGGCAACGTGCCGTCATCGGTGAAACGGATCTCCAACCCCTGGCCACGAGCGGCCATCGCGATGGTGATCCTGCCGTCTGCCGACACCGACTGGACGTGGAAGGAGACATCGAAGAAGAGGCCTTCCTCGATCGTCCGCACAGCGGACAGCAGTGGCGGGTATTCGAGCATGCGCTCCGGATCGAGATTGCCCCACGTCGTCAGCAGGTGCCCCATCATATTCGGATGCTCGAGGCTGTACGAATACTTGACCAGGGCCTCTACTGCGTCGGTCTTGCGCCAGCTGCTGGGCAGCACGCGGAATCCCTTGTCGAGAAACATCGGGATGGAGGAGTAGGTCTCCAGCGGCTCGTAGTGCCAGTCACAGATGACGATGTCGGTGGGGATCATGTCGACGGCAGCGGCCGTGCCGTTGAGGGAGGACTCGTACTCACCGTGCGGGTAGAGGGTGCCATCGATGAGGCGGTCGCCCCACAGGAACATCTCCAGTCCCCCGTCTTTGACAAAGTGATCGTGGAACTCGTTCACCACCTGGGCGAAGAGCTCGGCGGGATCCTTGTCCTTCGTATTCGGCGCGTGCTCGGAATCCAGCAGGAAGATCTCGTCCATGCCGACATGAATGCCGTCGGCATCGAAGGCTTCGACGATTTCGTCGATCAGGGGAAAGACGATCTGGTTGACGCGGGGATTGGTGGGGTCCCACTCCCGACAGTAGATGCCCTCATTTTCAGGAAACGCTCCGGGTGTGAGGTCGAGTTCCGGATAGACGGTCAACAGGGGGAAGGTCTGGGCCGCCCAGGACTGATGTCCCAGGGACTGAAACTCGGGGATCAGGCGGATATCGTGAGTGCGGCAGATCTCGGCGAGGCGTTGTGCCCCCGCGCGAGTGATGTAGCGGTCCCCCTGGCGCAATTCCGGGTGTGACTGGAAGTCGAAGCTGTAGTCGACCTCGAGGAAGATGAGATCGATGCCCTGCTCGGCCAGCGCCGGGATGTTGTCCCCAAGCTCAACCAGCAGGGAGTCGGTTGTCTTTCCCAGCAGATGGATGGCGACGATGCCTTCCGAAGCGTCGGAGGGAGAGATACTGCTCAGAAGGAAGAAGGGCACCAGGAGTACCGCCGAGAGCCGAGCTTTCATATCACCTGCCAGATGGGAGACCTCTGTTGTCGATGAGTGGATCTATTATGGAGGCAACACTCTCGCAGGGCCAGTCAGCCATCGCTTGACGGGGCGTACCTCACATGCCTGATTGCCGAGCGATCATGGACACGTCCTTCACCAACCAGCGCGAAGACCTTGCCGCCGCGCTACGGGATGAGACGGACTGGGCCAGCCTCTCCCATGGCGAGCGGGTCCGGTCCATCGAGCTGGACGGCTTCGTGCTGCTGCCCGATGTACTGTCCGGGGATCAACTGGCGTCGATTCGCGACGAGCTCGGCGGCCTGCCGACGAAGGCGGTCGACTACAGCCAGCATCAGCACGGCTGTGCCGATGTGCAGTGGACGGATTCACCGGTGGCGATCGACGCGATCGCCAACCGGCCGGTCGTCGAGTTCCTGCAGGCCTTGTTCGACGACGAGCTGTTGTGCACGTCATGCGCGTATGCTGTGTCTGACCCGGGTCACCCGGGTATCGCCATCCACACCGATGCCCAACCCTACGGCTCGAAGATCTTCGGCCTGCAGGCCAGCTCGCCCGTGCTGGTCCGCGTCCTCTACTATCTCGACGATCTGACGCCGGAACGGTCACCTTTCAAGGTGATCCGGCGCTCGCACCTGTCGATGCACCGTGACGCCAATCCCTACCACCGGTACCTCAGCCATCCCGACGAACGTATGGTCACCTGCGACGCCGGCTCGGCGGTGATCATCAACCAGAAGGTGTTCCACGGGAATTACCCGAATCACAGTGATCATTCCCGGCGCCTGTATGCCATCGCCTACCGGCCGGCCTGGGCGGGACCGGTCGACGCTGTGGCGGAGCGTGACCCGGCGCAGGTTGCCGGGCTGCCGGCCCACATCCAGCCCTTCTTTCGCTGCCCGAACACGCGAGCCGTCGACCTAGATCTGCCGAACCGACCTGACGATATGGCGCGTGACGCGGCGGGGCTGCGACTACAGCGCTGGGGGTCAGGCAAGCCGTAACTGACGCAGCGCCTCCGGTTCACCCAGCGTGTGGGCGCCATACAGGTGGGGACGGCGCTGGCGCCAGTTGACCTGACGGAAGCAGCCGCCATTCCACTTGCGATAGCCGTCCTCCCGCGCCACGTCAGCGACGATGAGATCCTGACTGCCATCGTTGTACGCCAGCACCTCACCGCTACGGTCAATGATGCAGCTGCCCAGCCCCCGGTTGCGAGCCACGACCATACACAACTGGTTGTCCATGGCACGTGTGCGCTGGATGCAGCGCCAGCGGTCTTCGTCGAGCCTCGGAGATCCCGGCTTCCATACACTGGCGCGGTGGTCGCCCATGATCGGCAGCACCAGGAAGTCGGCCCCGTTGAGGCCCACCATGCGGGCTGATTCGGCTGCCGAGCTGTCCATGCAGATGATGCAGCCCACGCGACCCACACCCGTGTCCATCACCGGGAAACCCTCTCCGGGAAGTACGCCGGACATGGCCTCGGTGGAAGCCAGATGCACCTTGCGGTACACCCCCGCGATCTGCCCGTCGCTGCCGATGACGACGGCACTGTTGTAAACGGCGCCGGCAGTCCGCTCGTGCAGGCCGACGACGATGACCGCGCTGTGGGCTCGGGCGATCTGTGCGAAGCGGTCGGTTTCCGGTCCGGGTACGTCGACGGCGTGGTCGTAGGGATGGCCCGGGATGTTCCACTGCAGCGCAATCTCGGGCAGGGCGACGAGCCGGGCGTTCTCGTCGCGGCAGGCCCTCTCCGCCAGCCCGGCATAGAGATCGACGCAGTGCTGTACGTCAGGTCGCGTTCCCTCGGTGGATGCCTCGGATCCCGTGACCACAGCGACGCGTACCGGGGGCGGAGCCCGTCGGGGGCCCAGATCCTGCACCATGGGTTCACTCCAGACCACCGAACCCCGTGCCGTCCAGCGCAGCGTGCAGCGGACAGTGGCCGTGGTTGCCTTCTCAGGTGCGGCGAATTCTCCCGAGAACTCGTGCACACCGCCGTCGACGTCGGCCTCAACGTAATCCCAGATCACAGCCGTACCGGGCACGAAGCATTCAGGTTCGACCGTGCCCCAGTAGACATGTCCCACCAGCATGTCCAGGGGCTGCGCCAGGTCTCGTGTCTCGGCCCTCCAGGACAGGCGATAGTGATGGCCGGGAGTCACACCGTCGTAGACGAACTGCCAGCCGCCGCAACACGACAACGAACCATTGGCACAGGATTCGTAACATCGAGAGCCAGCCTCCGCATGGTTACTCGTGGCGGCATCCACATGGGGCGCCCAGGCCTCGGCGTTGATGAGAGTCGGGGTCATTGTCGCATATCCTGATCGAGGCAGTCCGGTTCAGAGCCAGTGTAGCACCTTGCCGCCACGCCGGACAGGGCCTTTTGTGTCCCCGGTGTGCCACTCACAGGAAAGGACTTCATGGACTGTCCCAACATCCTCTATATCATGACCGACGACCACGCCTCCCACGCCATGAGCTGCTACGGCAGTCGGATCAATCGCACGCCGAACCTGGACCGTATTGCCGACGAGGGCATGCGTTTCGACAACTGCTTCTGCACCAACGGTATCTGCACACCGAGCCGAGCCGCTATCCTGACGGGCACGTACAACCACGTCAACGGCGTGACGACGTTGGCCACCCACATGGACAACCGCCTGATGACGTATCCGAAGCTGCTGCAGGAGGCCGGCTACCAGACAGCCTTGTTCGGCAAGTGGCACCTCGGTCAGGGGCCGGAACATGAGCCCACAGGCTTTGACGACTGGAGAGTCCTGCCGGGCCAGGGGTTGTACCACGATCCGGAGTTGATCGATTCAGCGGGGAAGAAGGTGTGGAGCGGGTATGTCACCGATCTGGTCACGGATATGTCGCTGCAGTGGCTGAAGGAGCGCGACAGAAGCAGGCCTTTCGCCATGATGGTGCACCACAAGGCGCCGCACCGGGAATGGGAACCGGACGAGAAGCACGCTGACATGTACGAGAATGAAGAGATCCTCGAGCCGGAGACGTTCTACGACGATTACGAGAACCGCTCCTCGGCGGCGGCGGCGGCAAGGATGCGCATGGAGGATCTGAAGCTGAAGGACCTGAAGCAGGAAGTCCCTGCCGGCCTGTCGTCGAAGGACGAGAAGCGCTGGCGATACCAGCGATACATCAAGGACTATCTGCGTGTCGTCGCTTCGGTGGATGACAATGTAGGGAGACTGCTCGACTATCTGGAGGAGGAAGGTCTGGCGGATGACACCCTCGTCATCTATACGTCAGATCAGGGCTTCTTTCTCGGCGATCACGGCTGGTTCGACAAGCGCTTCATGTATGAGGAATCGTTGCGCATGCCCTTCATCGCGAGACTGCCGCGCGAGGTGAAGCCCGGAACGAGTTGTGACGACTTCGTGCTGAACGTCGATTTCGCGTCGCTGTTTCTCGAACTGGCCGGAGTGACGATCCCGGACGAATTCCAGGGACGCAGCTTCCGGCCCCTGTTGCATGGGGAGACGCCGCCGGACTGGAGGCAGTCGATGTACTACCGCTACTGGATGCACGGCGACGGGGCACACAACGTCTACGCCCATTACGGCGTTCGGACCCACGACCACAAGCTGATCTACTTCTACAACGACGGTTGCGGTCAGAAAGGCGCGGGCGACCAGACCCATCCGCCCGAGTGGGAGCTGTTCGATCTGAAAACCGATCCGTACGAGATCAACAGTGTCGTCGATGATGATGCACAACGCAGGGTGCGCGCCGAACTGACCGATGAACTGCATCGCGTGCAGGATGAAGTGGGCGACGAGCGCTATCACCTGGACGTGTAGTTTCACCAGAACGGAGACCGGCAGATGAAATACGATCTGATGTTGAAGGGCGGGACCCTCGTCGATCCGTCGCAGGGCATACATGCGGTACGGGACGTGGCCTTCAGCAATGGTGCGGTGGCTGCTGTGAGCGAAGGGCTCGCCGCAGCAGACGCCCGGGACGTCATCGATGCATCGGACCGATACGTGACACCCGGCCTGATCGACGTGCACGTCCATGTCTTTCCGGGTGTTTCAAATCTGGGCGTGGAGCCGGACCCGACCTGTCTGGCACGTGGCGCAACAACGGTGGTCGACGCCGGTTCCGCCGGATCTGACACCTTTCCCGGCTTCCGCAAGTACGTCATCGAGGTGTCGCAGACGCGAATCCTGGCGCAGTTGAACATCTCGTCACAGGGTATGCTGTCGCCTCATGTAGGCGAATTCGCTCTGCCGGAATATGCCAACGTTTGTGGCAGCGACGCCGAATGCCATCGGTTTCGTCGACGCCGAGTTCTACGAGGAAGGCACTGCGACTGGCGTCAAGGTACTGAAGATCGGCGACAGGTAGCCGGGCGGGCATGAAAGCCCTGCTCATCATCCTCTTTCTGCTCGCCGTCGTGCTCGGCGCCGGCCCGGGTATACACCTCGTCAACCCGGATGTGACCGATCCGGAGGCCACCTTCACGACCTTCGGTCTGCCGACAATCTACGTGTGGGGGCTGCTGTGGTACGCCGTCCAGTTCGGCGTCATCCTCGTCGCCTACTTCCGCTACTGGAATCCGGATGATGAGTGAGGTCGGTGGTCTGGGCCAGGTACCCTATGTCATCCTCGGACTGTACCTCGTCCTGCTTCTCATCTTCGGTATCGTCGGCTACCGCCGGCGGCAGGCAGAGAGCGAGGAGGACTACTATCTGGCCGGCCGCAGCCAGGGCTGGGTCGTATCGTCGCTGACGATCATGGCCACCTTCTTCAGCTCCTTCGCCCTGCTCGGGGCGCCGGGAATGGTGTACCGGGACGGTGTCGTCTTCGCCCTGTTCAGTCTCAACGTACCCGTCGCCGGAGTCGCCATTTACCTGCTGGGCTCCCGCATCCGTCGCCTCGGTCGCGACAGGGGCTACCTGACACCAGCTGACATGATCGCCGATCACTATGCCAGTCCCGTCGGCCTGCGGTTGCTCGTGGCGCTGGTGGGCCTGCTCTACGCCGTGCCCTACGTCGTCATCCAGATCCAGGCCGGGGGTATCCTGTCGCAGCAGTTGTTTCCGGGACGGGATGCTTTCGAGATCGGAGCCTGTCTTCTGGCTCTGATCACGATGGTCTACGTCACCATCGGTGGTATGCGCTCCGTGGCCTGGACCGATGTCGTGCAGGGAGGACTGCTGGTAGGGGGAATGCTGCTGGCCGGTGTCGCCGCCGTGTGGGTCCTCGGTGGGCCCGGACCTTTCTTCGCCGCGGTTGCCGACCTGCCGCCGAAATCGCTGTCGGCCCCCGGCACGACGGGGCGCTGGACACCGGAGCTGTTGTTCACCGCATCCCTGTTCGCCTCTCTCGGGTCGATGATTCAGCCGGCCCAGTGGATGCGGTTCTACGCCGCCCGATCGAGCGATGTGCTGCGCCGCAGTGCCCTGATCTTCGCCGCCGTGCTGACTCTGTGCTTCTTCTTCGGTGTGATGCTCGTCGGACTCGGGGGACAGGTCCTCTATCCGCTGCTCGATGCGGCCGGCCAATACCGCACGACAGCGGCTGGGGCCATCCTGCCCCACCCGTCGGTGGGGTCGACCCCGGGTGAGTTCGACCAGATCCTGGTGGTGGTGCTGAAGAATCACCTGCCCGAACTGCTGGGTCCCGCCGGCGTGGTGGTGGCTACTCTCATACTAGTCGCGATCATGGCGGCGGCCATGAGCACGGCGGACTCGAACCTGCACGCTCTCAGCGCTCTGCTCACACACGATGTCTTCGATTCGTTCGTTCGACCCGGAGCCTCACAGCACCTGCGCATGTGGGTGGGACGCGGGGTGATCGCCGCCGTGACTGTGCTGGCGTTGATCCTGGTGGTCATCGGCCATCGAAGTGCGAGCAATCCTCTGGGGATGATCGTGATCCTCGGATTGCTCGCCATCGCTTTCTCGACTCAGCTGCTGCCCATGACGGTGGACATGCTGTACCTGCGCCGGGGCACACGTCAGGGCGCCATGGCGGGGCTCATCACCGGTCTGCTGACGATCTTTCTGCTCAGTCCGTTCTGGGGCATGGTTGCCGGTGACGCCTTCGGCAGTCTTCTCGCATCGATGAAGCGCATGATCGACATCGGCGCCTGGGGGCTGTTGTGCAACACCCTCGTCTTCGTCGGGGTCAGCTGGTGGTTGGGCGGACGTCAGGACCCGTCCGCCGCCCATGGCTCCCGCTCCCACGTGGAGTCATAGATGTAGCTGTCCTTGAACCAGCCCACTTCGAAAGTGTAACGGACCGTTGCCGTCGCTCCCGGCTCGATACGGATCTCGAAGCTGTCCGGCTGCAGCGGCATGCGGCCATCCCAATCCCGGTCACTGGCGAATCCGTGTACTACCTGCACCCGGTGTGCGCCGCTCCGCAAGTTGCGCGAAAACAGCGCCACCCACTCATCGAGGCCGTCAACCAGCGGGCTGGTCTCCATGAACTTGCCATCTACATAGAGCTTGCACAGGTGGTAGTACGAGGGCCGTTCTCCCATCTCGGCCTTCGTCATGCGGAACAGCACTTCGAGACTGCCGGTGCCGCCGGCATCCGCCGGCACACGTTCAGCAAAGCGGGCCACGAGCTGGCCGCCAAGGGCGTCCACCATGCCCATGACGGCATCCTCGGCGCCACTCTCGCTGTCGGCGGCAAGGACTTCGCCCGTCTCAGCGTCGATCATGCGCGCGTCGATGCGAAAGACATTGCCGAAGCGCAGGAAGCTGCCCAGCACAACGGCGTCGGCGCCGAGCCAGGCGCCCACCTCAACGGCGGTCTCGGGGTCGATGGCGCCGCTCATCTCCAGATTGAAGTTGCGCATGGCGGTCTCGATCTGAACCCGCTCGATAACGGTGAGCGTGGCGGTCTGGCCGAGGCTCGTGGTCAGCATGTCGGCCAGACCGTTGACGAAGGCGTCGTATTCGGCCTCGCCGTGGTTCTGGAAGGGCAGGACGGCAACCGTGTGCCGTGTGCTCCGATGGTGGGCCGTCACCAGCGCCAGTTCGCCAGCCAGCTCCTGGGTTATCTGCACCAGGTTGCGGCGTGTACCCTGACGCTCGTACGTGCCGAGAGACCGGCCCGTAGCGGCCACCACAACATCGAGTCTTACCTGCAGATCTTCGGTGAATATCCCGTGAATGGCGGCGTCGGCACCCAGCCAGCGGCCCAGTGCCACGGCGTCGGAGGATCCACTGATCGCCCCGCCCGTCGACAGGGCCTCCCGGCCCTTGCTCACCTGGCGTGACTCCACCAGCGTCAGGGATGGATCCTGATGCAGCGACGTGAGCAGCATCTGCGGCAGGCCGCTGACGAAGGGATTGTGCTCCGCTCCGGCCTCGTTGCTGAAGTCGAGGACGGCCACGGTACCCTGGGGGAGCCGCTGGTTGCGCAGATCTCGAGCCAGCAGGTCACCGAGCTGATCGATCAACTCGAAGACCTGCTCCGATGGCCCGGATACCGTCTCGGTAGCCACGCGTCGCCCCTGGTTCGTCTCCAGCAATTGGGCCTCGATCCGGTATCCGGTGATCGGTGCATGCAGCAAGAGGACGATGTCACAGCCCAGTTCGGCGGCGTGCCGCAGCGTGGCTTCGCTGGACAGGCCGGACGCATCCAGCTCGATGGCCTCCTCCGACTGCCCCTGCAGAGCGAGAACCAGGTTTGCGGCAGATGCGTCGCCATCGCTGGCGACAACTCCCAGCCGACGAGCGTCAGCGTCTGCTGCGAAACCCAGGCTGATGGCCAGCAGGCCGATCAGCAGCAGAGAGTTCAATGAACGTTGCATGTTGCAGCCCTCCTCCATAGGAAGGGTCCCGACGGCTGCATCACGAGCCGTCGGAACCTTGTCGGCTTGTTCAGTTGCCGACCACGCGGTCACGGAAACTGTGCGTCGGGAGCGACAGGTTCAGCTTGGCCTGGATGGCTGACTCGGCGAGGCCGTCGTAGTTGCTCTGGTGGCGCACACCGATGTCGAAGGTGGCGTGTTTGGAGAAGAAGTAGCGCACGCCACCGGTAACGACACGGACCAACTCGATACGTTCGCCGCCGTTTCGTTCGAATCCCGGGATCCAGTTGATCTCGCCGATGACGCGGGCCCGGGCGTCGTTCTTCCATAACTCGATACCACCCACGGGGCGCCAGAAGGACGTCCCCGTCGGCGCCGCACCGTCGAGTTGTGCGTCGATATACTTCATGCCCATGTGAGACTTCACCTTCAAGCCATTCCAACCGGCCCGGGGGTCGGTGGCGTACTGCTCATCCGGGTAGTTGGCCAGCGTGGCGACGGTGTAGAACACGCCTGCCTTGGCATCGTAGTCAGTTCCCGCCGCGTGCCTGGAGTAGGTTCCGGACCGACGGAAGGAGGCGGTGACACCGCGGACATAACCTGAGAGGGGCACGAAGACCCTGAGGCCCGCCGAGCGTACGTCGATCAGCTCGTCCGCCTTGTCGATGCCGGAGACGATGCCGATGGTGCCCAGCTCCAGCTGGGCGATATTGCCCAGGCCGAGGACAGCACCTGCCAGCGGCCGACTGCCCGCTTCGCTGAGCACGACCCCCGTACCCGAGACGTGCAGATCCATGGAGCGAACCACACGGCCGGTGGGGACGCTGAACAGGGTCGTCGGTTCAATCGGGGGTGCCGCGGCCACGGCGCCGCGTTCGCTGGCCTGGGTCGAGATCGTGGTCAGGGCGATCGTGGCCAGGGCGATGAGTGTGCTTGTCATACGGGTCATGATGAGCTCCCTCCTGAGAGCACCGACCGCCGCGGGGCGACACGCACGCGGACTCGTCGTCCGTGTGTCGTCGCCTCGAGGAGGCCGGCGCCGGGTGTACGCAGGGCGGTGACGATCGCCTCCCCGCGAGTGAGTCCGGCGCCGCGGATGCGGGACGCCGTCGTTGCATGGATTGTTTCGCCCCTGTCAGCCACCGCGACGGCAACATCGATGCGGGTGAAGTGGATGCCTCCCGTGACCGTAACGGGCGACACACGCAGGTTGACATTGATGGACAGGGACGCGGTGTCAGTGCGGGTGACGATGTCGAGACCACCCGCCGTCAGCATGGCAGCCACCTCCGCCTGCAGCACGGGTTGGGCTGTCGGATCTACGGTCAGTTCCAGATGTGCGCGTCTTCGTGGCTGGTCGACGATGGTCGTCACACACCGACGTGGGGGTGACGGCACCGCGACGGCCACGGCGACGTCGATGCAGGCTGTCACCGTGGCGGAACCGTGAAGAGCTTCGATGGTGGCTCGTGCCCTGCCCTCACCGTCAGTCCAGACGAGAGGGTCGACGCGACTGGTCGATGGCGAGATGGCGAAGCGGACGGGCAGGCCGATGGCAGGCAGGCCGCGGTCGAGAGCGATGACTTCAATCGCGGGCGTGCCCAGCTGTTCGATGCCCGTCAGTGTGATACCGGCGAACCGCTGCAGCCATGGTGCCATGACCAGCGTGTTGTCGTCGGCCAGGGATGCAGCTTCGGCGCCAGCCGCCAGGGCGACGGCAGCACTCGAGCTCGGATCGGCCAGCCTCTCCAGCAGTTCCTCAAGGCGTTGCCGTCGCCGATCGGCGTTCTCCCGCAGGGAGGCCTCTCGTTGCCGCAGGTCCAGCCGGGCGTAGACCCAGCAGTTCTGCTCGCCGCACCAGGTGGCGACGATCTTCACGTCCTGGAGCGCGGCACTCGATGCGATCCGGGTGGTGGACTCGTAGCTGCTGGTGAATCCGTCGTCGTCTTCAGCAGCGCTATGTGCGGCTGCCGATACCACGTCGATCTGCAGCTGTGCGGCGATGTCCGCCAGGGCCGCCGCCGTCGCCCGGTGGCGCACGATGGAGAGCGCGTCCTCCCCGGTCTCGGCGCCGCCGATGCCCACGGCGTATCCCGACTGCTGCGGTCGCTCCGTCACCCAGTCGGGCACGTCGGCCAGGGCCGGTGTCGGATCTCCGACCAGAGCGATCATGGCGCAGCGTGTCGCCAGATATGTCCACACTTTGCTCATCAGGTCCTCAGTTCTGCTCCGCCTGCCACGCTTCATAGCGCTGCAGCTCGGCGTCGAGGTCGGCGTAAGCTTCGGTGGCACGGAATCTTGTGTAGAGCGCTTCCTGACTGCTCAGCTTCTGCATCAGCAGCTCGTTGGCGCGGCCGATGGGCAGACGCATCAGCACGTAGGCCCGGTAGACGTGGCCTTCGGGTACGACACGGCGTTCGGCCACGTGGGCCCCCACGAGCGTTTCACTCGTGATCGCCTTCGTCGTCGAGGAGAACTGGGTGAGCAGTTCGGAGTCGAAGGCCACCCCGGTTTCTTCCTGGAACTGTTTGGTCAGGTTCGACAACCGGGCGCCGAGCTGCTGGGCCACGTCGACCTGGGCCATTCCCCGCGCCTTGTCGAGAGCGACCTGAAAGTCGCGCGACGTGGCCGTTGCCGACGCCGTGAGGTGGTCGTCGTCATGGGGTACTTGGAGCATCCAGCGCGGCGCCTCCTCGATGGTATTGCGGGCGGAATCGGGTGCCAGATCAAAGGTCTTCGGTCCACCGCAGGCGACGGTACCAAGAGCCAGTGCCAGCGTGTAGATAAAGGTTGCGTGTGCAGCATTCATGTCGTCTCTCCCGTTAAGGTGGGTTGATTCAGGTTCTGCACGATGTTGCGCAAGAGTGGTGCCAGGGAATCATCTGAACGGCGTAAAGATTCATAACATATTGTGAAAACGCCGGTTACGGTCTCTGCTTCGTACCATCTACACATGGCTCTTGCTTGAACTGTGGAATTGCGCAATATTGCGTGGTGTTGCGTATAGTTTGCGCGGCGCAAGCGGCCGGACAGGTGGCGAGACCTGGACCACGGTTTGCGTAGGCCCTGTGCAGGAAACCCTGGAGACTTGTGATGACACAGATCGAACCAACGGGCCCGGAGCCACCCCTGCTACAGCGATTGCGCCGTGCGACTCAGACCAGCGGCCTGCATGTCGATCCGACGACGCCGCTGGGGACGGGGGGATTCATCGTCACCAACCGGTTGGCACAGACAACGGTCCGCTATCTGAGCGGTGTCGAACCGGAAATGGGGCAGCGACTCTCAGAGGAGCTTCGCGGGCTCGGCAGTCCGGATGAGCACGATCTGCTGCTGCAGGAACGGGGGTATACCTATTTCCATGTGGTGCAGTTCCTCTACGAGTGGGCCCGGCACTACTCGCAGCGTCCTGACCCGGAGCATTTCTGCTATCGCATGGGCGCCGGGGGCGGCGGCGTCGAAGTGCGTCCCCATACAGAGGTGAGTGGCCTGCTGCAGGTCATGCTCACCGCTCTGCCGCAAGGTGACGACGCCCGCCAGCTCGGTGCCATGATGTCTTTCATGGCGCCGGTCATCGTCGGCCAGGTATTCTCCCGCGAGCTAATCCAGCTGCACACCGAGGCAAACGGGCCCAACGGCATTCGCATGACGCTGGAATACTCCCGGCCCGAAGAGCTGCGCGACTCTCTGCGTCCGTACGATCTGGCCGAAGACCTGGGTACTCTGTTCTACAACACGGCCATGCATGTTCAGGGCACTGCACGTCTGGGCTGGACGACGTTTGCCCGGGATTCTGGCCGCGTTGTCGACATGGGGACACCGGTCCACCAGCTGTCCGCCACCGAGCAGGGCGCGGTCCGCCAGCGGCTTCGGTGTTCGTGGGATGTGCAGTGGGAGCCGACGGTACAGCTGCGGCGCCTGAGCCAGGCCGAGGAGATTCTCGAGCGGGGACAGACGATCTACGAGGCCCTCTACCGCAAGGATCTGCAGTATTACCTGCAACGGATCCAGACTCTGGAAGTACGACTGCAGCAACTGGAGGAGGGTGGACGTTTTCACGAACTGGTCGGCCGTTCGGCGCGCATGCACCAGTTGTTTCAGTTGATCGAACAGGTCGCAGAATCGGACCTCACGATCATGGTGCGCGGCGAGTCCGGTACGGGCAAAGAGCTCGTAGCTCGCGCCATTCACCAGAGCAGCCCCCGGCAGGAGGGACCCTTCGTTCCGGTGAACTGTGCCGCCTTCACCGAGACGTTGCTCGAGAGCGAGCTGTTCGGGCACGAGAAGGGCTCCTTCACCGGCGCCGACGAGACCAAACCCGGTCGTTTCGAGATGGCCGACGGTGGGACGCTGTTCCTCGACGAGGTGGGCGACATCCCCATGACGACACAGGTGAAGCTGCTCAGAGCCCTCGAGAGTCGGAGTTTCGAGCGGGTCGGTGGCACCCGCTCGTTACGCGTGGATGTGCGTATCGTGGCCGCCACCAACCGTGATCTCGAGGAGCTGATCGGAAGCGGTGCCTTCCGCGAAGATCTCTACTTCCGTCTCAATGTGGTACCCGTGCGGCTGCCGGCATTGCGCGAACACACCGAGGACATTCCGCAGCTGGCCCAACTCTTCCTGCAGCAGCTTTCAGAGCGAGACGGCAAGGACCACCGTGGGCTGACGAGGGGAGCTATCGATCGGCTGCTGAGCTATTCGTGGCCGGGTAACATCCGCGAGCTACGCAACGTCATCGAGCGAGCTGCCGTGGTGTATGCCAGCGAACCCATCCTGAAGGAGGGGGATGTGGCGCGTGCCCTGGGCCTGCAGGAACAGAAGGCAGCCGTCGTCGAGTTGAACTCACGACAGCAGCTGCTGTTGAGTTGCCTGTCCGAGGACCCAGGCAGTACGATCGATGATCTGCTGGGACGTGTGGCGGTCACCAACGGTGGCGGTGGCCGTTCGCGGCGGACGTTACAGAACGATCTGCGGCGGCTGGCGGAGCTGGGGTACGCCAAGTGGATGAAGGAAGGCCCGACGCGGCGCTACTCAGCGACGCCGGAGGGTGAGGGTCGGCTGGACGAGATGAACTGAGGCGGAAGGCCAAAGTTATGAACAGCGAGAAGAGGGAAAAGCAGTCGAAGCTGAAGTTCTCGGTCAACATTCCACCCAAGGCCACGGACGATGAGCTTCGGTTTGCCAGGCAACTGGGTGTCGAGTGTGTATTCACCTGGGTTGCCGAAGATCAGGCGGATGCGGAATCCCTGACCGTCCTCCGCCAACGAGTGGTCGACGCCGGCCTGACGCTCCACAACGTCGGCAGTATGGGCCTCGGCAAGTGCGACAAGATCCAGCTCGCCTTGCCGGAGCGGGACAAGAAGATCGACGAGTTCAAGCAGTTCCTGCGAAACCTGTCCAGCGCGGGGATCCACGTCACCACGTTCACGTGGGAGCAGGCGGGCGTGTGGAGCTCCAAGGAGCAATCCCAAAGCCGCCAGGCTGCCGCACGGCGAGTGGAGATGGACGAGCTCAACGCGCGTCCGTTCACACACGGGCGGGAGTACTCCGAAGAGGAAGTCTGGGACAACTTCACCTACTTCATGCGCGAGATCATCCCTGTCGCGGAGGAAACGGATGTCCGCCTTGCCCTCCACCCGAACGACCCGCCGGTTCCCATATTGGGCGGCGTTCCGTGTCTTGTGCACAGCTTCGACAGCTACAAGCGCGCCTTCGAGATCGCGGGTAGTCCGGCTCTGGGTATGGAATTCTGCACGGGTTGCTGGCTGGAGGGTGGAAACCTGTTCGGCGACATCGAGGCCGGTCTGCGGTGGTGCAGCGAGCAGAAGCGCATCTGCCTCGTCCACTTCCGCAACGTCAGCGCGCCTTTGCCGAACTTCACGGAAACGTTCCTCGACAACGGCTACAAGGATATGTACCGCCTGATGAAGATCCTGGTCGAAACGGACTACGACGGCACGGTCACGCTCGATCACACGCCCGCCTTCGTGCAGTCTGCGGGTCGTGGCAGCGGTACGGCGTATGCGATCGGCTACATGAGGGCCTTGCTGGAAAGAGCCGAAGCGGAGTGCTTCCGCGGGTAGGCGGATCTTCCGCACCAGCACGCCGGATTACGCAGGGCTTGACGGATGGTATAGTGATGGTATGAAAGAAATGACGCACAGGACGACCTTCGCCCTGGACCAGGCAACGGCCATGCGGCTGCGAAGACTGGCCGCCGCGTGGCAGGTGTCGCAGGCAGAAGTGGTGCGCAGAGCCGTATCCATGGCTGAGACCGCTGGCTCACAGAGCGAGGACGCCGCATCCCTGCTCACCCGGTTGCACAGCTCTGGTGAGGGACTGGTCCGTGAATCGGGGGCTGAGCACAAGAACGCGCGCGGCCGGTTAACCCAGATGGATCAGGCGCTTGCCGATGTTGTCTCCTGTGAGCATGCCGATGAACGCAGCGGGTGCGTTCTCCAGACCGGCGACGATGTCTTCCCGATAGGACAGCTGTCCGGCATCGATCCAGCCGGCCAGCTGCCGCAGCGCCTCGTCGTAGCGTTCGGCGAAGTCGAAGACGAGAAACCCGCGCATCGTCAGGCGTTTGACGATGAAGTGCCAGGTCTGACGGGGTCCCATCTCAGGGGCGCTCAGGTTATACTGCGAGATCTGGCCACAGACCGAGATGCGGCCACCCACGTTCATGCGTGGTACAACCGCCTCCGAGATCTCGCCGCCGACGTTGTCGAAGTAGACATCGATGCCGTCCGGGCAGAGCTCGCCCAGAGCCACGTCGTAGTTGTCGGTATTTTTGTAGTTGAAGGCGCCGGAGAAACCGAGCTCGTCGGTGACGTAGGCCACCTTGGCGTCGCTGCCGGCGATGCCCACGGCACGACAGCCCTTGAGGCGGGCGATCTGACCGACCAGCGAGCCCACAGCACCGGCGGCACCTGAGACCACGACGGTTTCGCCCGACTGCGGTCGTCCGACTTCCAGCAGCCCCATGTAGGCGGTGATTCCCGGCATGCCGAGCACGCCCAGCGACGTGGAGATGGGCGTCAGCGACGGGTCGATCTTGCGGGCATCGTCGCCGCCGGCCACGCCGTACTCCTGCCAGCCGGTGTTCACTTGCGCGACGTCCCCTTCTTCAAGGTCAGGGTGGCGGGAGGCGACGACATCGCCGACAGCGCCACCGACCATCACGTCGTCCAGGGCCACGCCTGGCGCGTAGGAGGCACCGGCATTCATCCGGCCGCGCATGTAGGGGTCCAGCGAGAGATAGCGGCACCGTACGAGGATCTCGCCTTCGCCCGGCTCGGGCACAGGAGCTTCCTCCAGACGGAAGTCGGTCTCCTGTGGCAAACCTGTGGGACGTTGAGCCAGAACAATGCGTCGGTTCAGATCGGTCATGTCGTCGGTTCTCCATTCAGTTCAGGTCAAAAATGTCGTTGCCAACTCTGCCCGTGAAGTAGTCGATGACGAGCCACGTACCGTTGCAGAGCGCTTCCCCCATGATCAGGCCGAGAAAGAAGAACTGACTCCTGCGGTAGGCTGCTGCGCCCCCGAAACGAAGCACTGTTACTTTGATCGCCCAGGCGATGAGCACGTTGCCCCACACCCTGTCCATCATGGCGTCGTTGCCGCCGATGGGGAAACCGATGGGATGGATGGGCCACCAGGTCAGCCGATGCCGGGCCCACATCATCAGCGTCATCGCCATGCCGCCGCCAACTACGAACCCCATCCCTTGCCAGTAGACACCGGCCGGTTCCAGGTTGCGCGCCGCCGTGTCGAACAGCCGGTTCGGCCCACCCTTGAAGCCCCAGCTGGCCACGTTGATGCCGCCGTGCTCGTGGGCGAGGTGGAAGACCGTCCAGCAGGAACCACAGGCACCGATAAGGATGGCCAGGCCGATTCCCCAGAGAACAAAGCGGCGGCTGCGCAGGTCCATGGCTTCGATCATCTTCAAGCCGTTGGCCGCCATGCCCATGATGAACACACGGATGTCCGACGACCAGATGTACGCCAGCGACAGATTGAAGCCGCCCGCTGCGCCCACGAGGTCCGACCCGAGGCCCATCAAGGTGAGATCCGGCGCGATCATCGGCGCGCGCAGGGCGGCCAGCCCGGCTTCGGCGATGATCCGGGTGATGCCGATGAAGATCAGCAGAGCCAGAACGATGAACAGACCGGAAACCCACAGCGGTGTTCCCATGAGCCACAGCCAGGCTGTCATGACGAGAACGCCACCTACTAGGCCGAAGACGGCGGCCCGGTACGACATGATCTCGTCCGAGTCATCCACCTGCGGGGCTCTTCCCAGGGCCTTCATGAAGACGTCGCGCAGGTGTTGCCTGCCGACCCACAGGCCTACGAGAACCATGGCCAGCAGGGCCCCGCCGCCCTGATAGCCCATCAGGGGTTGATTCGACACACCGTAGGTGATCACCTGATCCGACGTCACGCCGATGAAGTTCAGCAGTTCCCGTTCCAGGCGGGCAACGAGATAGAAGACCCAGATACCGGCCGCCACCTGGGTGTTGATCAGGTAGGAGAAGCCGATAAGGGAAAAACGGGGGGCGATCGACAGATCGAGCAGGCCGAAGAGGGTCAGACTGGTGTCGAGATCCAAAGCTGTGACCGAGGTGCTGTAGCGGGACAGTCCCTTCAGTGTACCCAGGCCCATGGGGACGGCGCAGCCGAGCCACACGGCGCCGTTCTTGAACAGGCCATTCACCAGACCCTTCTCGCTCTCTGCTTCGACCATGGCGAGACCCACTCGCGTCAACGGGTAGGGCAGCTTCTCGTGCTCCAGCCACTGTCGGCGCAGGATCACCGCGATACACACCATGCTCACGTAGAGCGCCAGCAGGAAGACGGCCCACCACAACAGCGGCTCGATCCAGGCATCGTAGGCGATACCGACGTCGGTTCGTCCGACGCCTTCGAAGAAGGCCCGGTTGCCGTGGCCATCATCAACAATCACTCGACGGGTTGGCGAGTGCGGGAGGAGCCTGTCGAGCCAGTCGTTCTCCGGCGAGGCGTAGTAGAAGAACGCCGCCAGCGTCGGCAGTAGCTGTTGACTCATTCCCATCGTGCACAGCGCCGAGACGATGAGCAACATCACGTACACCATGACGAGCTCTGACCGGTTCAGCGCCAGGCTCGCGTGCCGCCGCGTCTGCCACACATTCAGCAGGGCCGAGGCCACGAGGAACGTGGTGATCTGCACCCCCGGCGAATAGGGATCAAGATTGTTCAGGGGCCAGTAGTAGAGCCCATACGAGCCGACAGACAACACGGCGAGCCCGACGGCCCTCCCCATTCCTCTCGAGGCGACCTTGAAAACGACATTGAGTCCACCGATGAGGAGCAGGAAGAGGATGATCGCGCCCGGCGTGCTGAAATCGAAGGCCATGAAGGTGGACTGCATGACCATGTCGACGTACGGCGCACCGGCAGCCAGAAAGAAGCTGAGGAAAGCACCCGTCCAGACGGCGCGTCCTGACAGACCCCTGCCGCGCAGTACCGACGCATTGCGCTCGGCAACGTGCTCTCGGTACTCCGGGGGCAGGGCTCTGTTCACCGCACTCGCTGTGGACTAGGGATAGATGTCGTTGGCGGCTGCCGAATGATCGACGATCTCGTCGGTGCGATCATCGCGCACCTTGTGGCACCACTCCGCATCACTGATCAGGGGCCGTCCGACGGCTACCATGTCGAATTCCCCCTGGTCATACCGCCGCATCAACTCCTTCATGCTCTCGGGACCGGAGCCGCAGAACTGCTCGGTTACCAATCCCACGTTGCCCACGGTGATCGTCGGCGCACCGGTGAGTTTCCTGGTCCAACCTGCGAGGTTGAGATCGGATTCGCCAGGAAATTCCGGCAACCAGAAACGCCGTGTGCTGGCATGGAAGATGTTCACGCCGGCGTCCTGAAGCAGACACAGAGCCCGTTCCAGTTCCTGCGGCGTGTGGTACAGTTGAGCCTCCAGGTCACGAACCGTCCACTGCGAGAAGCGGATGATGATGGGGTAGTCCGGACCGACCTGCTGGCGTATCTCACGCACCAGATCACAGACGTACTCGATCCTGCCGGCACGCAGGAAGCTGTCCAGCAGATATCCGTGAGCGCCGTGCAGCTCGATGCCGTCAAAGCCGGCGAGCTTGGAGTTCACGGCGCCTCTGACGAAGGCATCAAACATCAGTTGTTCCTGAGCAGCATCGGCCTTCGGAACCACCTCCACGTCGTCCTCGATCACCGCGGTGGCGGAGATACCCGGACGGGCAATGGGCCCCTGATGCCACAGCTGGGGAAAGACGTGGGCGCCACCCTCATGTGCCGCCGCCACGACCTGCTGCCAGGCGGCTACCGTGTCGGCGTTGATGGCCGGAATGTCGTCGTCGGGAGAGGCCAGAGGATGCTCGATCAGTACACCCTCGGTGATGATAAGGCCAACGCCTCCGGCGGCGCGCCGGCGGTAGTACTCGGCCACGGTGCCTGTGGGAGTGTTATTGGGGGATTGCTTCCGTGTCATGGGTGCCATGACCCATCGATTGGACAGCTTCAAACCCTGCATCTCGTACGGCTCGAACAATGCTTCCAGCATCTTACATCCTGTCATCGGGTGTGTGTGTCTACGTAGACTGCTCACCTGCTGCCCGGACTTCGAAAGCAGCAGCCATCAACGCCTTCGTGTACTCCGTCTCCGGAGCCTTGAACAGCTGCGCCGCCGGACCTGACTCCACAACGCGGCCGTCCTTCATGACGATCAGGTCGTCGGCCAGGGCGCGCACAACACGAAGATCGTGGCTGATGAACAGGTAGGCCAGATCACGCTCGTCCTGCAAACGGCGCAACAACTGCAGGATCTGCAACTGCACAGTACGGTCGAGAGCGCTCGTCGGTTCGTCAAGGACGAGGAAACGTGGCTCCAGCACGACGGCCCTGGCGATGGCGAGACGCTGACGCTGGCCGCCGGAAAACTCGTGGGGATAGCGGTCCATCGTGTCGGGATCGAGATCCACCTCGCGCAGCGCCTCAGCGACGATGTCCCGACGCCGGCCGGAATCGGCGCCGATACCGTGTACGCGCAGGCCCTCTTCGACGATCTGGAATGCCGACAGTCGGGGACTCAGTGAGCTGAAGGGATCCTGAAAGACGATCTGCATATGTCGACGCAACGGACGCAGCTCACGCGCGGCCAGGGCCTGCAGGTCATGGCCATCGAACCGCAGGTCGCCCTCGGCCTCCTGCAGGCGCAACAGAGCCAGGCCGAGAGTTGTCTTGCCTGAGCCCGACTCGCCGACGACACCGACGCTGTGTCCCGGGCGTACGGTGACGTCGAGGCCATCGACGGCGCGTACGTGCCCGACGGTGCGTCGCAGGAACCCCCGACGAATTGGGAACCACACCTTCACGCCACGCGCCGCCATGATCGGGTTTCCTGCGGGCGGCGTGGAACCCTGTCGCGGTGGCGGCTCGCTGGCGAGCAATGTCTGTGTGTAGGCATGCTCTGGCGAGTCGAAGACCCGGGCCGTCGGGCCTTGCTCGACGATTCGTCCCTGTGTCATGACATAGACACGGTCGGCCACGTGGCGCACGATGGTCAGATCGTGGGTGATGAGCAGCATCGACATGCCGAGGCGCTGCTGCTGCTCGCGCAACAGCTCGAGGATGTGGGCCTGCACCGTGACATCGAGGGCCGTCGTCGGCTCATCGGCGATGAGCAGGTCCGGTTCGTTGGCCAGGGCCATGGCGATCATGACACGCTGTCGCTGTCCCCCGGACAGCTGGTGCGGCCAGGCGCTGAGCATGCGCTCGGGGTTGGGCAAGTGGACCTGCTGCAAGAGCTCGAGCACGCGCTCACGGGCAGCCGAGCGGTCGAGACCGCGGTGCAGGCGCAAGGTCTCGGCGATCTGCCGCTCCACCGTATGCAGCGGGTTCAGCGAATTCATCGGCTCCTGAAAGATCATCGACACACGGTCGCCCCGAATCGAGCGCAGGCTCGTCTCTGGCGCCCCGAGGAGTTCGCGATCCTGGAAACGGATCGATCCGTCCGGGTGGTGGGCCTTGGGGTACGGCAGCAGCCCGAGGATGGACAGGGCCGTCACGGATTTTCCGGAACCGGACTCGCCGACGAGGGCCACGGTTTCGCCCGCTGACACCTCGAGCGAGGCCCCACGTACGGCATCCACGTCCAGCTCATCGCCATCGCCGCGGAACGCGACATGCAGATCACGAACCTGCAACAGCGGTGTGGTCACGAGGTGACCTTCGCCGATGTCCGACGCGGATCGAAGGCGTCACGCACGGCCTCACCGATGAAGACGAGCAGGCTCAGCAGCAGCGCCAGCGTGCAGAAGGCGGCCAGGCCGAGCCAGGGGGCATGCAGGTTGCGTTTTCCCTGCCCGAGCAATTCACCCAGCGACGCCGATCCCGGGGGCAGACCGAAGCCGAGAAAGTCGAGGGAGGCCAGGATCGCCACCGATCCGGTGAGCACGAAGGGCAGAAACGTGAGAGCGGCGACGGCAGCGTTGGGCAGCACATGGCGCAGCATGATCGTGCGGTCCGTCACGCCGAGGGCGCGAGCGGCACGGACGAAATCGAAATTGCGGGCCCGCAGGACCTCGGCACGGACCACGCCCACAAGCTGCATCCAGCTGAACAGGAGCATGAGACCGAGGAGCCAGAAGAAATCAGGCTCTACCAGGCTGGCCAGGATGATGAGCAGATAGAGGGTGGGCATGCCCTGCCAGATCTCGATGAGACGCTGCAGGATCAGGTCCACCCAGCCGCCGAAGAAGCCCTGGACAGCGCCGGCGGTGACACCTACGACGGAGCTGAGCAAGGTCAGGCAGAAGCCGAAGAGGACCGAGATCCGGAAGCCGTAGATCAGGCGCGCCAGCACATCGCGCGCCTGGTCGTCGGTGCCCAGCCAGTTTTCGCGGGAGGGTGGTGCCGGCGCCGGTTCACGCAATTCGAAGTTGACCGTGCGCGGACCGTAGCGGATCGGTGGCCACAGCATCCACCCCCCCTGGGCCTCGATCAGGTTGGCGAACCAGGGGTCGCGGTAGTCGGCCTCGGTTTCGAACTCGCCGCCGAAATCCGTCTCGGAGTAGGTGGCCAGCACGGGGACAGACCAACCGCGCTCGCTGGCGATGAGCAGCGGCCGGTCGTTGGCGACGAACTCCGCCGGCAGGGTACCGGCGATGAGGATGACGAAGAGCCAGAGACTCCACCAGCCCCGACGATTGGCGCGCAGTACGGCGAAGCGGCGTCGGTTGAGCCGGGAGAGTCGCATCACCGCCCCTCGAAGTCGATGCGGCGATCGACGAGGGTGTACATCAGGTCGCCGATCAGGTGCAGGACCAGACCAAGAAAGGTGAAGAAGTAGAGCGTGCCGAAGACGACGGGATAGTCGCGGTTGACCGCCGACTCGTAGCCGAGAAGCCCCAGCCCGTCGAGAGAGAAGATGATCTCGGTGAGCAACGCCCCGGTGAACAGGATGTGGACGAAAGCGGCGGGGAAGCCGGCGATGACGATGAGCATGGCATTACGGAAGACGTGGCCGTAGAGAACGCCATTCTCGGTCAGACCCTTGGCGCGAGCCGTCATCACGTACTGCTTGCCGATTTCGTCGAGGAAGGAATTCTTCGTCAGCAGTGTCAGGCCGGCGAAACCGCCGATGACGAGGGACAGCACCGGCAGACACAGGTGCCAGAGATAGTCCACGAGGCGGGCAGCCCACGACATCTGCTCGAAGTCGGCGGACGTCAGGCCCCGCAGGGGGAACCACTGCAGGTAGTGACCGCCGGCGAGGAGCACGACGAGGAGCACGGCAAACAGGAAGGCGGGTACAGCGTTGCCGACGACGATCACTCCGGAGGTCCAGACATCGAAACGTGAGCCGTCCCGCACGGCTTTGCGGATGCCCAGGGGGATGGAGAGGGAGTAGATGAACAGCGTCGACCACAATCCCAGAGAGATCGACACGGGAAGCTTGTCGAGGACGAGGTCGGCCACGTCCCGATCGCGGAAGAAGCTCTCACCGAAGTCGAAACGGAGATAGCGCCCCATCATGTCGAAGAAGCGGACATGGGCTGGCTTGTCGAAGCCATACAGGGCCTCGAGCTCACGGATGAGCTCCGGATCGACACCGCGAGCGCCGCGGTAGCGGGCGTTGGCCTCCATGCCGCCCAGATCGGCGGCCATCACCTCGCCGGCGCCTCCGCCAGTGACGCGGTCGGCGGCACCGCCGTCATGTCCCTGCATGCGGGCGATAACCTGTTCCACGGGACCACCGGGGGCGGACTGGACGATGATGAAGTTGAGCACCATGATGCCGAACAGAGTGGGGACCATCAGCAGCAGGCGGCGCAGGATGTAGGCTGTCATCGGTCGTTCTCCAGTGCTGCCGCCCTGGCTGGATCGATCCACCATGTCTGCAGGAAACCCAGGGAGATCAGTGGCACCGTGGCCGGCCGCTCAAACTTGCCCCAATAGGCGAGGCGATGCAGGTCGGTGTGCCAGTTGGGGATCAGATAGTGGCCCCAGAGCAGCACACGATCGAGGGCGCGAGCCGTGGCGATCTGCTCCGGCCGGGTCTGCGCCGCGATGAGGCGCTCCACCAGCTCGTCGATTACGGGGCTGCGGATGCCGGCATAGTTGCGGCTGCCCGCAGCATCGGCGGACGAGGTCGACCAGTAGTTGCGCTGCTCATTACCCGGCGACAGGTACTGATTCCAGCTGCGCGCGACGATGTCATAGTCGAAGGCCTGCAGCCGGTTCCAGTACTGGGAGGCGTCGACGGTGCGGATCGTCGATTGGATACCGAGGCGCTGCAGGTGCAACTGCAGCGGGCCGATGACACGTTCGTAGGAGGGGCGCGCCAGCAGAAACTCGATCTGCATCGACTCGCCGGTGGCGTCGTGCACCAGCTGTTCATCGTGGATCGTCCAGCCGGCTTCCCGGAGCATCCGGCGAGCGGTGCGCAGATTGGCCCGGATCGAGCCGGAACCCGTCGTCGCCGGGGCGCGGTACTGTTCGCTGAAGACCGCCTCCGGAATCCGTCCACGGTAGCCCTCGAGGATCTCGAGCTCCCGTCCACCAGGCAGACCGGAGGAGGCCAGCTCGGAGTTGGCGAAATTGCTCTCCGTGCGGGTGTAGAACCCGTGGAACAAGGTGGCGTTGGTCCACTCGAAGTCGAAGGCGTAGGCCAGAGCCTGGCGTACCCGCGGATCACCGAATTTCGAGCGCCGCGTGTTGAAGACGAATCCGGACATACCGCGGATCCGCCGGTTGGGGATCTCCGTCAGCACCAGGCGGCCATCGTCGACGGCGGGATGGTCATAGGCGGTGGCCCACTCGCGCGCCGTGCCGACAGCGCGGAAGTCGTACTCGCCAGCCTTCAGCGCTTCCAGTGCGACCGTATCATCGCGGTAGTAGTCGAAGTGGATCCGGTCGAAGTTGTGTTGTCCGCGACGCGTAGGCAGGCTCTCGTCCCAGTTGTCGGTGACGCGTACGTAGCTGATCGTGCGACCCGGATCGACGGACTCGATCCGGTACGGCCCGCTGCCGAGGGGCGGCGCCAGCGTCGTGGCTGTGAAGTCGCGGTCCTGCCAGTAGTGCTTCGGCAACGCTCGCAGCTGGCCGAGAACGACGGGCAGTTCACGGTTGTCTGAGGCGGCCAATTCAAAGCGGACGGTGTGTTCGTCAAGGGCGATGGCAGTGTCCACATCGGTGTAGAAGGCGCGGTAGAAGGGGATTCCGTGGCGCACGAGGGTGTAGAAGCCGAAGACCACATCGTCGGCGGTGACGGGTACGCCGTCGTGCCAGCGTGCCTCGGGTCGCAGAAAGAAGGTGATGGCGCTGCGGTCGGCAGCCAGATCCATGGAGTGGGCGAGGTGACCGTATTCCGACAGGGGTTCGTCCTGCGCTTTCTCGCACAGACGGGAGTAGATCATCGTCGTGCCGGCGGCGGACACACCCTTGAGGATGAAGGGGTTGAGGTTGTCGAAGGTGCCGACCACAGCCAGTCGGACCTCGCCTCCCCGGGGGGCCTCGGGATTCGTGTAGTCGAAGTGAGTGAAGTCGGGACCGTACTTCACCTCACCATGGATACCGATGGCATGCGTCGGGTCAGCCAACGACGTGGCAGGGAGCGCCGCTACGAGGAGTAGGGACACGGGAGCCGGCCAGCGCCGCCACTGCCAGCGGGTCAGCGGCAGGTAGATGACAAGGAAGGCGGCCCAACCTGCCAGCAGTCCTCCGCCCAGCCCGAGCCAGGACTGCGTCGTGTAGGCCACGGCCATCAAGGGCACCATCGTCAACATCAGCATGGGGATGGTGAGGGACATGGTCCACAGACAGTGCCGGGATTCGTACGCGCCGACGACGCTGACGAGGGGGAACAGAGCGGCAAAGCCTCCCAGTTCACTCTTCAGCAGGATGAGCATCGACACGACCAGACATACGGCGGGGAGTTTCTGCCAGATGGGCAAGCGTGTCCGGTGGGCGCGCTCCGAGCGTGGCGCGTTGCGCCAGAGAAGGAAGCCACCCGTGGCTACGGCCGCCACCGTAGCCAGCCAGAAGGGGACGTCACCTGACGGAGCCACACCGGATGCCAGCCAACCGATGACGGAGTAGCCAGCCAGCGCCACCCCGATGGCACCGACGATGGGAACATGCAGGGTCTCGTGCAGCCATCGAATCGCGTGGATGTAGCCGAACAGCAGGCCGATGGACAGCACGTTGGCGGCGTCCATGGGCAGACCCACGGACAGGGCGACGACGGTGAAGGGGAAAGGCAGCGTCAGGAAGATGGACTTCAGCCGCGGTGTGGGCATGTAGGCCACGAGAGTTGTCTGGCAGGAGACGACCCCGACGAGGAGGAGGTCCCACGATGTAATGCCTGCGGCCAGGCCCAAGCCCGTGAGGTCAGTCGTTCTGCACGGTGTCCTCGCGCTGCCCGATGAAAGGGGGCGTGAGGAACCGTTGCTGCTGGTCGGTCAGATCCGTGTAGGCGTCCATATCGTAGTAGTGGCGTGACCAGGACGAATGGCCGGGGCTGTACTTGTAGAGCAGTCCTCGCCGCTCCTGGGAGCCAGTCCATGCCATCGTCCCGTGAACCAGGGCTTCGGTGAAGATGATGACGTCGCCGGCGCGCGCCTCGACCTGACGGACATAGTGGGCGGAGCGTTCGTGTCCGCGCACGTCGGCGGGCAGGTCGTTGACGAAGTTGCTCTTGTGGCTGCCGGGGATGCAGCCGAAGCCGCCATCACCGGGCCCGGCGTCGCCCAGGTTGTAAGTGAACACCGTCAGGCCGTTGCGGATCACACCGTTGTGACACTGATACCAGTGATCGCCGGCACCGATCTGGGGGCTCGGGCCACCGTGCAGGTTGCCCCCCGGGGCCCCGTCGCGCATGAAGATGCAGTAGTCATGGTCGAGCCGAACCCTGGGGCCCACCAGCTCCACCAGGTACGGGACCAGCTTCGGGTGATCGATGAGCGCCTGGAAAGCCGGCCCCCACTGCGAAACATTGCTCGTCCGATACGACAGCCCGTCTTGCCAACCGCCCGGTGGATCGTCGGCGCAGGCATTCAACTCAGCCAGCTCGGCGCTGTTCAGTACTCCGGACACGACCAGGTATCCCTCGAGGTCGAACTGAAATCTCTCTTCCGGTGTCATACTCGACGGCTCTCCTGTCTACTGACTCCATGAGCGCCGCAATATAGTCACAGCCTTTCGGCCTGTCGTTCGACTCTCCCGCAATCATTGAGTCATCGCTTGCGCGCCGCTGCGCGCATCTGCGCGGTGTGCTGCGCGCCGTCGCAGTTCCGCTCCCGATCAGAAGGAGCACGGACTTCGGCACGCGGTTTGCCTGACCCCCAGCAGACAACGGGTGCCGGCACCCATCACCGACTCGCGCGAGCGGGTCTCATCTCAACGGACGCCACCGGGGTTGTCCAGTCCGGAACCGGCGACCGAAGTGGTCTACGATTTCATGGAGATTCTGCAGGCCGAACTGATCGCCCGCGGTCTGAGCTACAACGCAGTCGTGGTGCGCACGGGCTCCGATGTGGAGCTGCCGAGTGCGACGGGCGATGACCTGCGCCTCACCGACCGCCAGGCGATCCTGGTGCAATCCGGCGTGGAGGTGACCGGAACCGATCAAGGCACATATGGCGTCAACCTCACTCTCCCCATCGGGGGCGAAGGCGGTCCGCCCGTGACGCTGAGCCGCGGCTGGGTCTCTGCGGATGCTTCGATTGCGGGTCGCCAGCTGCGCTTCGTCTGCACGCACCTGGAGCGTGGTTCGGTGGCACCGGTACAGATGGCGCAGGGAGCGGAACTGCTGCAGAGGGTTACCGAGGCACCGGTGCCCGTCATCCTGCTTGGCGACTTCAACAGTGCCGCGGATGGCAGCACCACCGATACGTACGGCACTCTCGTCGCCGGTGGCCTCGTCGACGCCTGGTCCCAGACCCGGCAGGATGTGGGATACACGTGCTGTCTTCCCGACGAGCCCTTTTCAGCCAGCGAGCTGAATCGCCGCATTGACTTGGTGTTTTTTCACGAGCCCGTCGGCGCCTCTCAGACGACGATCACGCGGACCAGTCGAGCCGTCGTCATCGGTGCCGATCCCGGACATCGGACCGATCTCGGGCTGTGGCCATCAGATCACGCAGGGGTCGCCGTAACGCTCGGGGTGGATGCCACAAGCAACTGGATGGCGGCACGGCGCTGACTGTCCTCGGGCGGACCAGTGCTCTGGACCAGTTGAACCTAAGAAGTTGGGCGGTGGCCAGCCTGCGGCCACCGTCCATCTGCCAGCCTGCCGACTTTCGCTCAGGCGGGCACCATGATATAGTCACGCCATATGAGCCTGTCTCCGGATCCAACCCTGTTGCGCCAGTCGCTGCCCGACGTAGCCTCCACTCAGCGGCTCACCGGCCTCCAGAACCCCGTCGACATCTTTCGCGACAACTGGGGGATCCCCCACATCCGGGCCGGCTCCGCCGTCGATCTGTTCTTCGCCCAGGGGTTTGCCACCGCCCAGGACCGCCTGTGGCACATGGATGCCGACCGTCACAAGGCGCTGGGGCGTTGGGCGGAATGGGTCGGGGTGCCCGGAGTGGCCAGTGACTGTCTGCTGCGGGCCGCCGGCATGGGGCGTACGGCCAAGTGGGACTATGAGGTGAGTTCCGACGCCGCATGTGAGATGATCGACGCCTACACTGCGGGGGTGAACGCTTTCATCACCACCACGACATCTCTGCCCATCGAGTATCGTCTGCTCGACGAGTCGCCGGAGCCGTGGGAGAACTGGCACTGCCTGGCGGTCTACAAGATGCGCAACAGCCTGCTGGGTACGTTCGAGCCGAAGCTGCTACGCACGCGCCTGGCGGCGACCATCGGACCCGAGGCCACAGCGCGTCTGGTGCGTGGCTATCCCCGCGGACATCTGTTGACGGTCCCCCCGGGGGAGTTGTACGAGGGCGATGCACTCGATGGCACAGCGGCCCTACAGCGATCCGCCGACGCCCTGTCCGAGGCGGGAGGTGACCCGGAGCTGCTGCTGCCCGGGGTGGGTTACGATATGGACGGTGGCTCCAACGGCTGGTCGGTCGGTGGTGCCCGCACAGCCAGCGGTCAGCCGCTGATCGGCGGGGATTCCCACCGGGGTCTCGATGTGCCCAACGTCTACTATCAGGTCCATCTCAACTGTCCCGACTTCAACGTCATCGGTCATTCGGTTCCCGGGGTCCCCGGGGCCCTGCATTTCTGCCATAACGAACACGTCGCCTGGGGTATGACCCACGGCATGGCGGACACGCAGGATCTCTACATCGAGCGTTTCCGCGACCGTGCCGACGCCATCGGTACGCGTGAGTACCTGTACTGCGACCAGTGGCGTGCAGCCGTCGTCCATGACGAGCAGCTGCAAGTGCGCGGCTCGGATCCGGTCGACCTGCAGGTGACGATTACCCACCATGGCCCGGCGATCGCCGGCGATCCGGCCGCCGGCTGGGGGGTGACGATCTGTGATCCCGGCCTCATCGAGGGTACGCCCTGGGCGGACTCGGTTCTGGCGGCCATGCAGGCCGACAGCGTCGAGCAACTGCACTCGGCCTTTGCCGAATGGACGGATCGCATCAACAACTACGCCGTGGCTGACACTTCCGGACACTTCGGCTACCTGCACGAGGGCAGAATTCCGGTGCGGGGCGAGGCCAATGGCTGGGCCGCTCTGCCGGGCTGGACGGGAGAGTTCGAGTGGGACGAGGGTACGATCCCGCACAGTGAATTGCCGACATCGATCGACCCGGCCACAGGCTGGACGGTGACCTGCAACCAGCGGGTGACCGGTGCCGACTATCCATACTATGTCGGTCTGTACATGGCCCCCGAGTACCGGGCACGCCGGCTGATGGATCGCCTGCTGGAGCTCGAGCCCGGTACGGCCACCATCGACGACATGGCGGCCCTCCATGCCGAACGACTGTCCCTGCCCGCCCTGACGTTGGTGTCGAGGCTGCTGACCGCCCTCGACAACGAAGCTCTGGCCGAGCCGCTGGCGACGGCAGCCTCAACTCTGCGCGACTGGGACGGCCGCATGGACCGCGAGGCGACAGCGCCGGCTATCTATCAGATGACGCGCCGATCGCTGAGCCGGCGTCTCCTGCAGCACACATTTGGTGATGCCGTCGAGCTGGTGTGGTCGAACACGCCCGGTGCCGACACGATGGCACGCCAGGTTGCCCAGGAGATGAACCTGGCCATGGCCGGCGATCCCCAGGGTGATGCCATCCTGCCGCCCGGGGAAACGTGGGAGACGCTGCTGATCCAGGCGTTCACGGCCGGTGTGGCCGAACTGGCCGCTCAGCTGGGGGACGATCCCAACGCGTGGACCTGGGGCAGGTTGCACCGTACGCGCCCGCGACATCCCCTGGCCGAACCCTTTCCGGACTGGGAGCAGCTGCTCAATCCGCCCGGGTACGCCGTGCACGGCGACGCGGACACGCCGCTGGCGGGCAGCTTCACCATCGGCTCGTTCACCGTTACGGGACTGTCCGTCAACCGCTACCTGTTCGATCCGACAGACTGGAACACGGCGCGCTGGATCGTACCCGGCGGTGCGTCCGGACACCCGGGCAGTCCGCACTACGCCGACCAGGCGTCGCTGCATGCGGACGTGGGGTATATCCCGGCCCTGTGGGACTTCTCGCGGATCGAGAGGGAGGCGGAGACGGTGCAGAGACTGGAGCCGCTGCCGGCATCCTGACAGGTAGCAGGCCGGCTTCGCTGGAGGAACGACTTCATGAAGAGAGGGCGTGGGTTGGCGAATTGGCATTGATGCTGGAAGGGCCGACTTCGTTGTGCCTATCTCCTGGAACATAGTCAGCCTCGCCTACACAGCCGGAAGTGTGCTGGTTGCTGTTGGCGCCTCTTGTTTGACAGTGTGGCTTCTCCACCGCTACTCGCTGCTTGTCATTTCGCCACGCACGAGAAACCAGCGATGGTACGTGACGTGGAGACGTCCCGCCGTTGTGACCGTCGCCGGGCTCTTCCTTGGGGCCCTTGGTCAGCTGTCAGGCGTCCAGGGCGTCGATGGCAGTGCGGTCTTCGTCTGGATCCTCTTCTATCTTTCGGCGCACCTCTACGGACATATTGGAGTGCGGCGCCGGGTAATGCAGATCGAATGTGCATTGCTGTGGATCGCCTGGGCTGTGGGCGCAAGCAGCCTTGGAGGCGCAGAGTTAGAGTTTCTTGCCCTAATCTATCTTTTTCTGGCGAACTCTGCTGCTGGCCATGCGGTAGTAGCATTTGGACGATCCCTCCAGAAAGAGCTCATCCCGAAGGCAGCTGACAGGCGTGACCTTCATGGATAGATGCCGCACAATCTGGCGATCACTGGATTCGGTTTCCAGACCAACGCTCAGCCGACGGTAACTGTCAGCACGATCTCAGGAGGGTCCATCCCTGGCCTCCTCCCAGAGTCCTGCCAGGGCACCACGGATCTGGACTTCGATGCCACAGGCGTACGGCAGGTACGCCCCCTTCACTTCGACGCCATAGAAGAATCCCGGCCACGCGGTGGCCTCCATGCACTCGCGCTCTGCCTTCACCGGATCCTCCGCCCCCAATGTCAGCGCCCTGTCGGTGGGGATGTACTCGACGCTGTTATCGTTTGTATAGGCAATGACCATCTTGTGGGTGAAGGGCGCCGCTTCCTCCACCCACAATTCGTATTCGCTGAAGATCTCGCCGGGTAACGCCAGCAGACACCACTCGTCGCCCAGCGAGACGAGACTCGCCTCGAACCGGGTGTGAGGCTGCTCGCCGCCCTCGATCATCTGCCGCGTGGCTTCCAGGGTACGCGTCCAACCGTCCGTCGTGCCGTTCAGCAACGGCGTTTCGGGCGGGTGCCGCATCAGGCGGGCGACCATCTCCTCCCACATGGGCATGGAGGGTAGATTGCAGGGCAGATCGAGGCTCATGCTCGTCACGCGGAACGTGCTGGCGGCGATCTCGACACCGTTCCGCAGTGCCGTGAGAGCCGCCTCGCCGAGGGTTCTTCCCGCCCGCTCGGCATTGTCGTGGTGCCCGCTGTCGACGCTGAAACCGACGGGATAGGCGTTGATGTTGCCACTGCACCCCTGCACGAACAGGGGCAGCATATCGTCACCAAGTTCTTCGCGAATCCGTGTCACCGACGCCGCCGGAAAGTCTGCGCTCAGGCTTTCGGTTTCGATCGTCGTCACCGGATGTGCGGCGTGCTCAAACAGCACGGCGAGTGGTTTACCGCTCTCGGTCCGCGCTTCGAGCGTATTGACCCACGGTACGATGGCGTCGGTGAAGCGCCTGGCATACCGGTTGTAGCCTATCTGCGCTGCTGCACGCCCCGCGTACAGGGACACGGCAACCTGGTTCGCCAACGCCTCTTCGACGGCTTCGCCGATCAACGCGCAGACTCTTTCCCGCCACCCGTTCTTCCTGCGTCCCCGGCCGTCGGAGTGCGTGTGCGAGGCGTTGACAAGGGTGTGGTCGATGCCCGACCGCTCCTGCAGCTGAAGGCCGGCCTCGGGGAACGGATCGACCAGGTCGACGCCGACGACAGCTACCTTCGTGTTGCCGTCGTCCAACACGAGCACGCTGGCAAACAGCGGGTCGTGCACAGTCGAATCCCCGATGAGGAACTCAGGGAGCGTGATCTCTCTTCTGCCGATTCCGGCTATCACGGGGGCCTCGAATCCTCACTCGGTGGCGACGTGGATGGGCAGGGCACATCTCCCTGGCTGCTGGTGGAAGTGTACGGACGTCACAGGGCATCTTCCAAGCGTCAGGTGCACAACGCAGTCGATCTTGGCCGTGTCTCCTTCTACATCGATCGCCGGGAGCGATCACGGCCTCGTCGTCGACAGGATATCGACAGGGATCTGGCTCGGAGGTAGTTTGGGCGGCATCTGAGCGCCCGGTACGCGGGGTACCGGCTTGTTGCGATTGGAGGGGCTCATGCCGGATAAGTCATCACAGGGGACGAACTCTACTCAGGGGAGCAACGCCGGCGACGGCGCACCGATCGGAGCTGGTGACCGACAACTGCTGCGCGATCTGGCCAAGCGCGTCGCCGATGTCGCCGCCTTGCCGATTCAGGCCGAGCGTGTGCGTCTCTGGCAAGCCCTCAATCAGCGCCGGCCCGAACGAGCCATGGTGCTGGCACAGACTGGAAACACGCTGCGCGAAGCCGATCTCCAGTGTGAGGATCCGACGTGCCGAGGGTGGGAGGCCGCACTGCAAGCGAAGCTGCGCCGCCATGAACTCATCCACGACGACTACCCCTGCACGGACCACCTGGATATCGGTTACGTCATCGACGTGGGTGACTACGGCGTCAAAGAAGGACGGATCTACGGCGAGATCGAGGATTTCGGCGCCTACAAGGTGGATCCTGTGATCAACAGTCCCGAGGACTTCGCCAAGCTGCGCCCACGACAGATTTCTGTCGACCACGAGACCACCAACACCCGCCTGGAGAGGGCAGCCGAGATCCTGGGCGATATCCTGCAGGTCCGCAAGCGAGGCGAGACACTGTGCCGTAACATGCTGACGCGGAAGTTGATCCACCTGCGAGGCTACGAGCAATTCTATCTCGACATGTATGACAATCCCGAGTTCCTGCGCCAGATGATGGCCTTCCTCCGCGATGAGACACTCCGCGAGTGGGAGATCTATGAGGACGAAGGTGTGTTCACCGCCAACATGGGTCCAGACAACATCCGCGGCACCGGGGGCCTGTCTTACGCGGACCCGCTGGCCCCGCCGGACAGTGCCGGTTCTGTGCGTATGCAGGACATGATCTGCTTTGGTGAGTCGCAGGAGAGCATCGGCGTCAGCCCGGAACTCTTCCACGAGTTTGTCCTGCAGTTCCAGCTGCCGCTGATGAATCGCTTTGCGGCCGTAGACTATGGGTGTTGCGAACCTATGGACGGCAGGTACGAGTTGTTGTTCGAAAACATCCCGCGTTTGAGTTCGGTTTCGGTGCATCCCTGGGGCGACCGGGAGGAGGCGGCGGAGAAGCTGGCCGACAAGTGCGTGTTTGCCTACAAACCTCATCCAAGCCCGGTAGAGCTTCCTGAGCCTGACTTCGACGGCGCCGAACGGGAACTGCGTCAGACACTCGAGATCGCCAAGGGGTGTTGTGTGTCCGTAACAATGAAGGCCGATTTCGTGAGAGCTGATTCAGTGGACCGTGCCACGCGCTGGTGCGACATGGCCCAACGGGTGGTGGCCGAAGCGGCCTGACAGCGGCCAACACGATAGACAGTGATCGCAAGGGGAACGATGAGCGACGCGGATCGAGTCATCCCGGATCTGATATTCGCAGACGATGATGAGGGCGAGTTGCACCTTGATCTCTATCTGCCACCCTCTTCTGATGCGCCCTTTCCAACGATCATGCATATCCCCGTTGGCGGATGGAGAGCCAGCAACCGCGTCAACCTCCGCCCCCAGTTTGCGGCTCACGATTTCACCCGACACGGATTCGCGGTGGCCGTCGTCGACTGTCGGGTCACGCCTGAGGCGATCGCACCGGCGACCGTCTTTGACGCCAAGGCGGGCATCCGCTGGCTGCGGGCCCACGCCGGTACCTACGGTTTCGACGCAGACCGAATCGGAACCTGCGGTCGATCTGCCGGTGGCCATCTGTCGGCTCTGCTGGCGGTGACCGGAGATCTGGCCGATCTCGAAGGCGCTCGTGGCAACGCCGGGTTCAGCACGGCTGTGCAGGCGGCGGTGGATCAATGTGGCCCGAGTGATCTGGAGCGGATGGCAGATCCAGAACTGGCAGCACAGAGTCGAGTGCTGCAGGAGGTGACAGACAATTTCGTCGGGGGAGCCACCGCGGAGCATAGAGAACTGGCGAGACGGGTAAGTCCATTGCACCACGTGTCAGCCAGCTGCCCTCCCATGCTGATTCTGCATGGGGAGATCGACCCCACGGTGCCCGTGGAAGAGAGTCTCATCTTCCACGATGCACTCATCTCAGCAGGAGTGGACTCGACACTTGATGTCTTGCCTGGAATCGAGCACGGCTGGGACTGGGGCCTGACGCACGACCGGATCGTCGGTTTCTTCGAACGCACGCTGAAGGCGTGAAGAGGTGTGAACTACGGTAGCACCCCTCGAGCACACGCGTAGGCTGCCTGCACGAAGAGCCAGATGACCTCCAGTTCCTCTTCGTCTCGGGCGCCCCAGATGATGACGTAGTCCGTGTCGTCGGTACCGAGACCGTTCACGCCCGAGAACGGGTGGATCTCTCCCCAACCACCATCGCGCATGGCGCCTCGGGAGATCGTTCGCGGCAGCTCCATGTGCATGCTGTTGTTGGAAGAGTGGTGCATGTGACCGAAGGAGCCACCCCCGGCGCCGGGGGCCAGCTCCCAGCTGCGCCCGTTGTACAGCATCCCACCATCCCGCATCAGTGGTGCGATCCCTATGGATACGGAATCCAGTTGGTCCACGGCTTCGACCAGCCGATCGGCCAGTTCCAAGGCACCGCCCTGCGACAGCTGCAGGTGGGGGATGATGAACGTGCGCTCCGGCAGTTCGCCGGACCGGGCCGGTATGTCGCCGAGAGCGATCAGCCTGAAGGTGTTGCGGCTCCCGATGCGACCGCCGTTCTGCACCATCTTGGGTTCGGCGGTCTCATCATGCCGGCGCCAACCCCAACCGGCCTCTCAATGCCCACCACAACGCGTAAAGACGGGTGCCGTTGGTTCACGACCAGGACCAAACCTGCCTTGACGCACTGTCAGTAACACCCTTTATCCTCACTGCATCCCGGCGCTGTGGAACCTCTCGCGGATCGAGAAAGAGGCGGAGACGGCGCAACGACTCGAACCCGCGACGGCATGATGGAGTCAGCCAGGACATGAAACGCATCCTCCTTTCGATCATCTTCGGATTCGGCCTCGCCTGTGTCTGTGGCGCCGAGACGAGAGCCGCCGAGTTGTCTCTCGACTACCCCTCCGGCGTGTCGTGGGAGGATGGGCCGGCGCTGACACTGCTGTGGCTGGAGGTGGAGGATTCCCGTTGTCCCACGCGCGTGACCTGCGTCTGGGAAGGTGAGGTGGGGGGGCGGTTCCAGGTGGGCGTCGACGACGGCCAGATCGAGCCATTCACGCTGACACGGCATCACGAAGGCGACGAACGCGCCACGGTCCGTGTTGCTGGATACCAGTTTCGACTGGAGGCCATCGATCCGTACCCGTTGGATGAAACAGGCATCGCGCGGATGGACTACCGGGCGCAGCTCGTCATCGCCCCTCCCGGGGAAGACCTGCCCGACGCGGCCACCGTCGTGAGGCGCCGCTCGTGGGCGAACTTGAAACGCCAGGAGAAGGTGGACAGATGAAGATCGCGACATTCGAACAGTTTTTTCCTCTGCCGCGTGTGCGGCTCGTCAAGATCACCACCGACACCGGTATCAGCGGCTGGGGAGAGACGACGCTGGAGGGCAAGCCGAGGAGCGTGACTGCCTCCGTCGACGAGCTGGCTGAGTATTTCATCGGCAAGGACCCGTTGCGCATCGAGCACCACTGGCAGCACGTCTACCGCTCCGCCTTTTTTCGCGGTGGCAACGTGTTGATGACGGCTTTGTCGGGGATCGACCAGGCCCTGTGGGACATCGCCGGCAAACACTACGGTGTCCCCGCACACGCGTTGCTCGGGGGCGCCGTGCGCGACCGCATCCGCGTCTATGCCCACTGGGGTATCGGCGACATGAGTGATGAGGGCCTTGCCGCCTCGAGGACACGTCTCGACAAACTGCTGAAACAGGGCGGGTACAACGCCTTCAAGGCGGGACCGGGCGGCAAGTGGCGGGGCCACGAGCCACCATCGGTGATCGACGACTTCGTGCAGCGGGCCTACCTCATGCGCGAGTGGGTGGGTCCCGACGTGGAACTCGCCTTCGATTTCCACGGCAAGATGACCCCGGGACTGGCGGTGGAGGTGTGCCACGAAATCAAGGGCATGCGACCCATGTTCGTGGAAGAGCCGATTCCGCAGGAGAACGTCGATGCCCTGAAACAGGTGTCCGACAAGGTGCCATTTCCGATCGCCACAGGGGAGCGACTGCTCACACGCTGGGGTTTCCGTGAAGTCATCGAGAAGCAGGCCGCTGCCTATCTGCAGCCGGACACATCTCACGCCGGCGGCATTACGGAGCTGAAGAAGATCGCCAACATGGCGGAGGTCTACTATCAGCACATCCTGCCCCACTGCGCCATCGGGCCGGTGGCCTTTTCGGCGTCCATGCAGGTGGATGCCGTGGTGCCCAACTTCCTGGCGCAGGAGCAGATCGACCAGGGCCTCGGCGCCGGCCTGTTCGTCGACGACTGGGTCGTACAGGATGGCCACATCGACCTGCCGACGAAGCCAGGTCTGGGATTCGAAATCGATGAGAAAGCGGCACAGGTGAGTCGCGACGAGTACAGCGAAGAACTCGGAGGGGAGTATTTCTATGAAACGGATGGTTCCGTCGCTGACTGGTAGATCCGACTGAAATCTTGCGTCCCGCAGGCGCCGTAGCTACTATGGCGCACCATGAGTCAGCCTGAGAACAGACGGCGTTCCTTTCGCCTCGTCAGCCTCCTCGTCCTGCTCGGGACGGTCTTCGGCTGCGACATGATCCCCGGCATGGGTGGCGATGACAAGCCCGTTGTTGGCGAGATGCGCAAACAGGCCGAGGAACTGAAAACGCAGGCCGAAAAGCTGTCTGCTGTGGCCGGTCAGATGAAGCGCGAGGCGGACAACCTGAAGAAGCAGTACGACGAGGCGAAGAAGACGGCTGACGAACTGCAGCGGAAGTGGGAAACCATGCGCGATGAGGCCACAGAAGTGAAGAAGCAGGCCGACGACATGAAGAAGAAAGCCGACCAGCTGAAGCGGCAGGCCGACAAGATCAGCAAGTAGCGGGCTCAGTCCGCTGAAGAGCCGCCCGGCTCCGGTCCGCGGATTTGCACGTTCGGTAGAAGACACCACCCATGACGCTGGAACTCGACGTAGCACAGCGCACGCGGACCACGGCGGCCATCATCGAGGCGCTGCAGGGCGCCTGTCCCGACAGCATCTGCGAGCTGCGCGGATCTCTCGCGGCCGGGACGGCCGACGCCTACAGTGACATCGACCTGCGATGGACGGTGGGGGATGCCGATTTCCATGGCGCCTGCCGGAAGGTCGGGCAGATGCTGGAGGGAATCGGTGAGGTAGCGTCGCTACGTGCCGATCGCGACAGTGCCACGCACCCCACATACAGGCTCATGTTCGCCCGTCTGACCGCTCTGCCTCTGTTCTGGCGGATCGACCTCGAGATCATATCACGCGATCATGACCCGGAAGCCATCCAGCCTCAAAGAAAGCCAGGGAGCTGGTCGGCGACCAACAGTGCCCTCATGTGTGCCGTAGCCGCCATCAAGGCGTTCCTGCGACGGGATCCGGAGGCAGGCGCGCATCTTGTCAGCAAGGGGTTCGAGCGGATCCATATTCCGGTGCCGGCAGTGTCACCGAGACGACAGGTGTTGGTCCTGGCGGAGACGATCTATGATGCCGACGACGCGTACGCGCCGCTGGCGGCTCAGGTCCGCCAGCTATACCGGGAGGCCTTCGGCGGGCACGAGTTCGACGGCTGACGCCGGCGCAGTGGGGTCGTCGCCGAACTGGTGCGGCACGGCGATATAGTTGATGACGGCGATGACGAAGGCGATGATGACCAGCCATTTCAGCTGGCTGCCGTGCCGCCGTTGCACGCCCCGCAGGTAGAGATACCAGGCGAAACCACACCACGTGGGCAGGGCGAGGACGATCTTGGGATCGCCCCTGCCAAGGTACTCGCCCGGTGCCCCGAACAACCAGATCACACCCATTCCCAGTCCCAGAGAAAAAAAGAAGAAGCCGCCAGCAGCGGCGTAGAAGGTGGACGCAGCCGACGTGTCGAGGGCGGGCAGGAAGCGGTTGAGACGACCGCGCTTGAGGGCCCGACTCTGCAGCAGAAAGGCGCCGGCGCCGCAGAACGCGAGGGCGAAACCCACATGGCCGAGGAGGGTGATGAAAACGTGCACCCCCAGCCACGGATATTTCACCAGCATGGACCCCGAATCCACGAAACGGACGGGCATGAGCAAGGGGTAGAGCAGACCAAGGAAGGCAACGGGGGCGACAAAGAGATTGAAGTGTCGCACGGAGGTGAACCGTTCGAGCAGCAGGCCGGCGACGAGGAACGTGATGACCACCAGGGAAATCACCGAGACCATGTTGCCCAGAGGGTACTGACCGGAAAACAGGACGTGGAGCATGATCCCCAGGGCGTTGATGACGATGCCGGCGATGAGCGTACTGCGACCCCAGCGCTCCCACGAAGCATGTCCCCACCACAGGTGGCCTTGGAACAGCAGGGATGCCGTGGCGTACATGCCCAGAGAGACACCGAGGAAGACGAGGCAGGAGGTGGTCAGGTCGGTCACGAAGTGGACTCCTCGTCTTTCTCGGGAGCCACGTCGAGGTCGAAGAGAGATCGAATCGTATCGAGCCGGAGATAGCCGTCGTCACGGTTGGCCAGCTCGCGGATCTGTACCAGGGGCTGGTGCAGCAGTTTGTTGGCGTATCCTCGCAGGACCTGCTCGACGAGGCGCCGGTCCTCTTCTGTCAGGTGACCCAGTTTGCCCATCCACCGTTCGAGTTCCGTGGTCTGCAGATCCGCGGCCTGCTCGCGCAGGGCGCGGATCAAGGGCCCGGCGCTCAACGAATTGAACCAGTGCAGAAAGTTGACCAGTTCTTCATCGACTATGTCCTGTACGCGGCGGATCTCACCCTCCCGGTCCTGGCGGTTCGATGCCACCACACCCTCGAGGTCGTCGATGTCGAAGAGGAAGACGTTATCCAGGCCGCGGACGTCCGGATCGATGTCGCGTGGGACGGCGATGTCGATGAGGAACAGGGGGCGGCCGCGGCGTTGGCTCATGGCCTGGCGCAGCATCTGCGCGTCGACGATAAACCCGGGCGCAGCGGTCGAGGCGATGACGATATCGACTTCCAGTAGCCGGTCGCCGATGGCGTCGAGGGGAATGGCCTCGCCGTCGAAGCGTCCGGCGAGTTCGGCGGCGCGCTCGACGGTGCGGTTGGCGACGATGAAGTGCGTGAGCCCCGTGTCGACGAGGTACTGGGCGGTGAGCTCGATCATCTCGCCGGCGCCCAGCAACAGGGCGCTGCGGTTGTCGAGGCTGTCGAAGATCTGGCTCGCCAACTCGACGGCTGCGGTGCTCACCGACAGGTGACCGCGGCCAATGTCGGTTTCGGAGCGGGCCCGTTTGCCGACGCGCAGGGCCCGCTGGAAGACCTCGTTGATGACCAGGCGCGCCGAACCGGTAGCCTGCGATGTTTCTAGTGCTTCCCGGACCTGCTTGAGGATCTGTGACTCGCCGATGACGAGGCTGTCGATTCCGGAGGAAACTCGGAAGAGGTGTGTTGCCGCTTCCGCATCGACGTACTCATAGAAGCAAGGGGACAGGTCGGCGACGTCGAGTCGGCGCTGCTCGGCAAGATACCGATGCACCGGCGCCAGATGCGGACCGTCACTGGCGGCGTAGATTTCGGAACGGTTGCAGGTGGACAGAATGGCCACCTCCGACAGTCCGTAGCCCTCGCGCAGCTGGCGCAGAGAATCCGGCTGATCGCCCTCGGCGAAGGCGAGTCGCTCTCGCACTTCGACGGGTGCCGTCGTATGATTCAGGCCGAGTGTCAGAAGGTGCATATATCACCGACGGGCAGACGAATTCGGGGTATGCTCAGAGCAACATCAAAACTAACTGTGTATGTGATGAAACAGCAACGTATCACCACCTTCTGTCTCTTCGTCCTGCTGACGCCCACCCTGGCGCTGGCCGGGGCCTGGACGACACCCAGGGGCACACTGTGGGCCAAGGCCAGCTGGTTCCAGCAGTCGACGGACGAGTGGTACACCGACGCCGACCAACCCATCCTGCTGCCCGACAACACTCTCGGCTCCCGTGCCGCAGGCAGTCGCCAGCCGTACCGCTTCAACGGCAGCTACGAATCGACCGCCGTTTTCCTGGAGGGCTACTACGGCATCACCGACGCCATCGATGTGGGGCTCCAGGTGCCGTGGTTCGACCAGTCCTTCGACGACGACACTCGCATCGACTCACCGGCCGAGTCCGGTTTCAGCGATACGCGTGTCTTTGCCCGCTGGCGGCTCTTTGACAAGCCGTTCCTGCTGACCCTGAAAGGTGGGGTGAAGATCCCGACGGGAGAGTTCAAGAACGAGGACGGGCTGATCCCGGTAGGCGAGGGTCAGTGGGACTACGACATCGTCGTGCAGGCAGGACGCTCCCTGTGGCCTCTTCCGGCGTACGCCAACGTCGATGTGGGCTACCGCGTGCGCACTGAAAACACCGAGATCCTGCGTGAACCCGGTGACGAGTGGCTGGTCAACGCCGAAGTGGGCTACAACCCGCTGCCGCGGTTGCAGCTGGCCCTCAAGCTCGACGGGCTCTACGGCAAGGCCGGCAGATCCTTCGGGTTGCGCACCGAGTCGCTGACCAAACGGATCACCTATCTGGCGCCGACCGCATCCTGGCGCCTCGGCGGGGATACGATCATCGAGGCGGCGCTGCGCATCAGCACCGGGGGACGGAACTTCCCCGCCGGCAACCAGATCATCTTCGGTCTCTCGACCAGTGTATCAGCCTCCGACGCCGTACCCTGGTAGCCCCGGCCGGTCGTCGGATTCAGGCTGCGGGTTGCCTGTCAGCGATCTTCCGGGCGGTCTCGCTGGCGCGGCTGACACAGTCCCCCACGGAGATCCCTCCGCGGAAGTTGCCGCCCACGTACAATCCCGGCTGTGACTGTTCGAGGTCGTCCACCGCACCCATGGCGGTGCCATGTCCCATGACGTACTGCGGAATCGCCCGCTCCCAGCGCCGCAGCACAATCTCGTCGGGTTTCGCCTCAATCCCCATCAACTGCCTCAACTCATCCCGCACAGCATGGATGAGTCGATCGTCCTCCCACCCGGCGATCTCCGGCTGCCGGCGTCCGCCGATGTAGGTTGTGAAGGCGGCGCCACCCTCCGGGGCGCGGCCGGTGTACGCCGAAGAGTTCCACAGGGTTCCCAGGACGGAGCGGCCCTCCACGCGAGGCACGAGAAAGCCGAATCCGTCAGGCGGTTCGGCGAGGGGGTGCCGGTCAAAGCCGAAGAACACGGCCGTCACCGGCGGGTAGGGTATACCGTGCAGAGCGGCGGCGGGAATGTCGAAGCCGAAGCTGACATCGTCGTAGGCGTGAGCGGGAATGGTGAGCAGAACCGTGGCGGCCTGGACGTCGACTCCACCGCTGTCACCCTCGAAGTGCAGATCGAGTCCCTGGTCGCCGCGCCGCACCGACGTCAGACGAACGCCGGGTGTCAGGTTGTCGCCGAGGGGTTGAGCGAGGGTGTCGACAAGGGTCTGCAGACCGCCGGCAAAACTCAGCATCTTGCCACTGGGTCCGGCTTGCACGTCCCCCGACGAGCCGGCGCGCTTGCGCTCCCGGGCCAGACGGATGGCGCCGCGGATGAGGCTGCCGTGGTTCTGTTCGAGATTCCAGAGACGACGGAAAGCGGAGCGTACGCAAAGCTCAGAAGGGAGTCCGGCGAAGGTACCCGAGACGAAGGGGTCCACGGCGTAGTCGAGAAATTCGCGTCCCAGGCGTCGCAGGACGAATTGCTCGAGGGTTTCCTCCGCGTCGGCGTCGGCGGCCCGTACGAAAGGCTCCCGGGCGAGTCGCAGCTTGGCTCCCAGTGAGAACAGGTCGGAAGTCAGCAGAGCCGGCGGACTCATTGGCAGTGGCCGCAGACGACCATCCCGCACGATGAAGCGGTTTCTGGCCGCCTCCGGACGTGCCTCGATGACGGGCTCAGAGAGTCCGGTTTCGTCGAGTAGCTGCCGCAGCTCCGGCGAGTTGTCGAGCAGGCTGTTGGGACCGGGTTCGAACAGGTAGTCACCACGACGCACCGTCGAGATGGCGCCACCCGGACGCCGTCCGGCATCGAACAGGTGTACTCTCGTCCGAGGGGCGAGACGTCGCAGGTAGTGATGCGTCGCCAGACCCCAGATGCCGGCGCCAACAACGGCAACATCCGTCGAGATGGACACTGATTTCTCTCTCATAACTACAGTGAATACTACAGGATACGGAGTTTTCTGCAAATCTTCGACGGAGACGGAAAACGGGCTTGACTTGGATTCTGTCGGCGGGCTACATTTGCAACCGGTGCCGCACTGCGGTGCCGGTTGGGCCGACGATGGCCGCCGGCCCCGAGCATGCTGCCGACTGGCCGCAATCCCGTCTTGTGACGAAGCGCTGCCGGCCAGCTGATGAGCGCGACGTACCCGCCTATGGCGGCGGCACGATAGGTTCCGTGCCGGTGTACAGGGTACTCGTAGCCGATACGAAAGGAGGTGGTCTGTGAGTAGTTGTATACCCGTAGGAGGTGCGACCACCTGACCTGATTTCGGTCAAGTGTCCAGGTGGTCGCCCACCTGGTATTAGAGGTATCCCGGGCGCGTCAGCAGCGGCGCGCCCGGTTTTTTTTTCATCTGACCGGGAGTCAGGTCCGTGACCTCGTCCACACCACACCGAATGAGTCGTCGCAGGGCCCTTGCCGGGATCGGGGCCGGCGGCGCCGTGCTGGCACAGCCTGCCGCGCATGCCCTGACCCAGGAGAGCCCCATGTCCACCGACTCGAGGCTGACGCGAACCCTCACAACTGCAGCCCTCAAGGGCATGCCGGACCTGCGCGCCGGCGACTGGGTGGAGACGACGGGTTTCCATATTCCCGGGGACGGCGGCGAGGGGCTCTATCAGATTCGTGAGGCAGGCGCCGACGAGACCCCTGACGGCGCCAGCGTTCTGCCCCTGGCCGACGGCCTGGCAGCCGAGCTCGTCGAAGCGGAGGCCGTCAACTACCGGATGTTCGGAGCCACTGAAGACGGCACCCGGGACGACGGTGCGGCCATCAAGGCGGCCCACGCCTGGGCCAACGTACACCGGGTGCCGGTTGTGCAACGCAGCGGTGAGTTCTGGATCCGGGACACCCACGGCATCGAGATCCGGACCGGCGTCGACTGGGGCAGATCGGTGTTCCATATCGATGAACGCCACAACAGCAAGGCGGAACCGCGCTTCGTGGTCCGCAACGACCGTCCCGCAGTGGACGTGCCTCTCGACGCGGAGTTGAAGTCCGCCCTCCTCGAGAAGATCCGCCCAGGCGTGCAGCTCATCCCCGAACTCGCCCCCTATGCCGGCCACCTGATCAGCGTCGCCGACGAGGGGGACCGCATCGGCATTCGCGCCGGCAACTATTCAAAGCGCGGTTGGGCCCGTGAGGAGCTGTTCTACGTCGAGGAGGAAGGCCGCATCCTTGGCGACATCGCCTGGGCCTTCAGCGATTTCACCTCGGTGCGGGCCACGCCGTGCAACGACAACGTTCTCGTCATCCGGGGAGGCACGTTCTACTTCTCCGGTGATTCGCCGCAGAACAGCTCTCCGGGGTACCACCACCACGGCATCCTCATAGAGCGCAGCCGTACCGTCGTGCGCGATCAATGGATGGGCCTGGAGCCGGGGCACAGTGACAACTCCATGGAACCGCGACGCGGCTGCTACATCCTCAGTGGCGTGTACGATGTCACTCTCGAGAACATCCGCTGCATGCCCTGGGAGAAGAACCGTGAGGGCAAGGGACGCGACGTCGCCCACGGCACCTACGGTATCGGCGGCGCGCGCATGCTCAACTGTACCTTCCGCAACCTGACGGCGGAGGCGGGTTGGGTTTCGTGGGGCGTATTCGGCACCAATCTCAACAAGAACTTCCGGGTCGAGAACTGTCGCCTGAACCGTATCGACGTGCACTTTCATTGCTGGAACCTCACCATCCGCGACTGCACGATCGGCTTCAAGGGGATCTCCGTCACCGGAGGCGGTGACCTGCTGATCGAAAACACCGTGCGCCACGGCACGAGCTTCGTCAACTTCCGGTCGGACTACGGTTCGCGCTGGGACGGCCGGATCCGCCTCCGGGGTCTGCGCCATCCGCGTGACGCCCGTGCCGGCGAGCTCTGGATAGGTGGTCCAGCGCCACGGCTCACGGACTGGATCGGCTTCGGTCGGTGTGTAGGGGATGAAGTCACCTGGGGCGGCGAAGCCAGTCGTGGCGAGAAGTAGCAGGAGGGGGACGGATCTCATCGTCATGATGGGGTTTCCGCGTGCAGTCTCACGGTGGAGGTCGTTCCCACGTCTTCTGCGATGAGCGTAGCTCTGACGGCATGTCTGGCTCTGTAGACAGCAGGTGACACTGGTGTTTCCGGATCGAGCCGTTCAGTGAGCGGCTCTGCACTGCGGATGACTCGTGCAAGTCGCTGCAGCTCAGGAGCCTTGCCCAACGGTCCGCTCTCTGGCACGTGGTTTCCTTCGTGGAGATCATGTCGACGACTGATTATCTTGGGAAGAGATCCGTATGGAGAGGGTGCCCATGTCTTCATCTGCAGTGCAACGACGCCGTTGGACACGTGTGGAGTACGACCGCATGGTCGAGGCGGGCGGGTTTGCTCCGGACGCTCGTATCGAGCTGCTCGACGGCGAGATCTGGGAGATGACGCCCCTTGGCAGTCGGCATGCGACTGCTTACGAGCTCGTTGGGGCCGCGCTGGGCTCAGCGTTCCCATCGGCCTACGTCCGTCACCAGCTTCCCTTTGCCCTGGACGATCTGTCCGAGCCCGAGCCCGACGTCGTCGTGGTCGCAGGTGCGATCCGCGACTATTCCGATGGGCATCCGACCCAGGCAATGTTGGTCGTCGAAGTCTCCGAGTCGAGCTTGAGTTACGACCGTGGGCGGAAGCTGTCCGCCTATGCGCGCAATGGCGTGCCCGAATACTGGATTCTGGATCTGACGGTTGCCAGGCTGGAAGTCTACCGCGATCCGGCGGGTGCGACGTATCAGTCCATGATCGCGCTGACCGGCGCGGATACGGTGTCGCCCATGCTGGCCCCGGATGCCTCGATCCAGGTCGCCGATCTCCTGCCGTAACCGCAGCGATATTACCCCACGCTCTCTGCACTTCTTCTGTGTCTCCCCGACGATGGTCAAAGAGCCGAGCTTGTCGGCGGGCAGGTGGCGGCCGCTGAGATCCTCGTCTGACCGCGCGATATCAGCCATGCGGATGAACTGAGTCATCTGGAGTCGCTCGCCTCAGGTTGACCCGTCGCGCAAGGCGGACATGGCCTCGCGTAACTCACGCAGGATACGGCCGCGGTCCAGCCCGTCCTTCTCGATCACACGGCTGGCGTTGGCGCGCAGGTTCTCGACCTCGTCGGCACCCAGGTCCTTGGCGGTGATGACGATGATGGGCAGGTTCTTCGTCCCGGGGTTGTCACGCACGCGGCGCAACGTCTCGAAACCGTCCATCACCGGCATCATCAGATCCAGCAGCATGACGTCGGGCATCTTCTCGGCCATGGCGTCAAGGGCCTCCTGGCCATTGCTGGCGGCGCGCACGGTCCAGCCGTCCTCTTCGAGCAACTGTCGCGTCAGGTCTATGACGTCGGGATCGTCGTCGGTGACGAGCACTTCCTTGCCACGCCCCTCATAGCGCTGCAGCGCCCGGCAGAGGGAGTCGCGGTCCACGGGTTTGATCAGGTACTCGTCGGCGCCCAGGCGATACCCCAGCTCCTTGTTGTCGATGATGGACAGCACGATCAACGGGATGTCACGTGTCTCCGGGTTGGTCTTCAAGCGCGTGATCGCCTCCCAGCCGTCCATGCCCGGCATCATGATGTCGAGGGTGATCGCGTAGGGCTGGACCCGCTGGGCCTTCTCGATGCCGTCAATGGCGTGCTGCGCACCGATAACCTGGTAGCCGTCTTCTTCCAGCTCCTGCGTGATCAGTGAGATGACGTCAGGGTCATCGTCGATGGAGAGTACCACGCGTCCACCGCCCCCGGTGGCCGGCAGCTGGTCTGGCTTCAACGGCTCCAGTGTCGCCTCTGATGACGGGACCTCGACGGGCAGGTTGACGGTGAAGGTCGAACCTTCGCCGACGACACTGTCGACGGTGACGTCGCCGCCCAGCATCTGCGCCAGCTTCTTCGAGATGGACAGGCCGAGACCGGTACCCCCGTACTTGCGCGTGGTGGAGCCGTCAGCCTGACGGAACTCCTCGAAGATGCTGGCCAGTTTGTCGCCGGGAATGCCGATGCCGCTGTCACTGACGGAGATGGCGACCCGATCCTTGCCGATGGTGCGCAGGCCGACGCGGATCTCACCTTCCTCGGTAAACTTGGCGGCATTCGACAGCAGGTTGATGACGATCTGGCGGACACGGGTCGGATCGGACCAGACGGGAGACAGCTCCCGCGCCAAGCGTGTCTTCAGCTGCACGCCCTTCTTCACCAGGGGCGACACGGTGCCGACACAACTCTCGAGCAACTCGCGCAGGTCAAAGTGCTCGGGCTGCACCTCCAGGCGGCCGGCCTCAATCTTGGACAGGTCGAGGATATCGTTGATCAGGGCCATCAGGATTTCGGAGGACTGCAGCACGCGCTCGAGGTTGTCCACCTGGCGGCGGTCGAGCTGGGTCTTGGCCTTGCGGTGTACGATCTTGGAGAAGCCGACGATGGCGTTCATCGGCGTGCGCAGCTCGTGGCTCATGTTGGCGAGGAACTCGGACTTGAGCCGGTTGGCCTGCTGGATCTGCTCGTTGGCCAGCTCGAGAGCGGTGTGCGCCTCTTCGAGGCGTATGATCTGGTCTTCGAGGCGCTGGAAGTCGCGGAAGCGGATGAAGCCGAGGTTGAGGGCCTCGGCCAGTTCCTGGATGACGGCGGCGTGTTCGTCGTCGTGGTGACTCTCCCAATAGAGAAGAACACCATGGTCGAAGGGTATATGGGTGAACTGCCAGTCGCCGACCCATTCGGCCAGGTAGGAGTTCGTCGCCAACCCCTCCGTGGCCACTCCGTACTGTTCCCGAACGTACTCGACGGCCATTTCGAGCGTGAACGTGTATGGCAAGGTCTCGGGCATGTCTGCGCGCTTCAGCCGCTCCAGCTCTCGACGTCCAACACTCCCGCCCCCGCGTCCTTCACCGACGTCTCGTACATACGTGATGGCCTCCTCGCTGTATTCGTAGATGTCGGCGGCAGTGGGCTCCAGGCCGTAGTTCCGCGGGTTCAGATTCGTATTAAAGCTCTGCCACTGGCCGCTGGTCGGATCGAGGAAGTTGATGCACACTCGTGGCGTGTCGATGCCCAGCGAGCGGGCCTCCGTGAACAGCATGCCGGCCACATCGCGCAGATCGTCCGGTGAGTTCATCGCCATGGCTGCGGCGCGCACGCGCTCGGCCGCGGCTTCGATGGCCCGCCGACGGGCGCTGTCCTCCGCGGCCTTGAGCTCGAGAAAACGGCTGTAGGCGAAACCGAAGACCTCGGCGAAACGGCTGGCTTCGGAGAGGGCGTCTTCAGACAGTTCCGAATTGGCAATGACTTGCAGGTGGCCATGGGCGTGGAAGACCACGTGGCGGTAGGTGTCCTCGTCACCTTCGCTGAATGAGTAGTCTATGACTCGGCGCCCCGCCTCTTCCTCCCATAGCGCCAGACTTCGCCTCAGGGACTCGCGGTTGTCAGCGGCGGAGAGGCGGACTATGCAGTGGGGTAACCCTCGATCTCTGGCATCGAGTTGCAGATCTGAAATCCAGTTCAGTGGCCGAGCGCCTGCCGCCACCGCTCGAGGCTGACCCACGGGCCTGCCAGGAATCCCCATTCCGGACGGTCGGCCTCGTCGGTATCGACCTTCTTGGCCCCCCAATACTCAAACCCGTTTCGGTCAAAGATGCCGACCCCCGCGAACCCGATCTCATGACCGAGTCCCTCGAACTCCTGGTAGACCGCCGACGCCACCTCAAGGATCTCTTCTGTCTCCCGCATCGTCAGCGCCCGGGCCCGCACGCGCTCCAGTGCGTTCTGAACCGTCAGCTCGCGGTTCTGTTGCTCGAGGCGTCGAAAATCGAGGAAGCGCACGAAGCCCAGCTCGATGCCCCGCGCCAGCTCGGCTACAATTTCGTCGTGTTCGGGGGAATGCTGGCGCTCGCGGTAGCCGATCATGCCGGAACGGAAGGGCACGTTGGTGACGGACCAGCGTCCGGCAAGCGGGGGAAGCAGCATTCGTGATTCTGCTTCAGTCAGGCCGAGGTACAGGCCGAGGAACTCCAAAGTGCGGCTTGACCCACCAGGTACCGTGTTGGTCTCGAATGTCTGTGGGATGCCCACATCCCATGTGGCCAGATCGGGGAGTACGATCTGGCCATCTAACGCATTTGCCCCGCGGAGGAAATCTGCCTGGGTCATAGTTGGCAGGCCTACCGCGTACACATCGCCCAAGAAAACCACTTCCCCGGACGCCCGGTCGGGCGACCAGTCGACATCCGCGTGGTTCGGGCAGAAGTTGGCCACGTAGTGGAACACCGAGTCAACCGGCCTGTCGAAGAACGTGATCGTCGCAGAGGTCGTCTCGATCCCCAGGTCGACCATCTCCCGAAAAACCACAGCCACCACCTGGCGCAGGTCGTCGGTGACGCGCATCTCAAGTGCGGCGGCGCGCACACGTTCGACGGCGAGATCCAGCTTCTCTCGCGGAGTGTCACCTGTGTCAGTCATCGAGTCTCAGCCGATTCGGGGGAATTGCTCGACTTCAAACAGTAGCAGGTTGGCCGGCACCCACCCAAGCGTTCCCAGCCAACCCGCTACCACCGCTATGATCTCATGCAGCCTTGCGACAGACCGCCAGGGCGCGTCGTCGTCGGGCATAGGGCGTCTCGATCTCGAAGCGTTTGCACAGCCGACTGAAGCTGCGCAGGGTGATGCCGAGGGCGCTGCACGCATCGTTGTTGTGGTGATACACGCGCGCAGCGCGCTCGACGTGTTCACGTGGGATTCCGTTCATGTCCTGTTGATCCTCTCGTCAGCTGCTGAGGGCAGCGATGGTGTAGAAGGGAAGGGCGAAGAAGCCGGCCAGCAGCACGACGGGCATGGCGATTTCGTTGAGAGTGCGAGTGATGTTGCGCATGGTTCTGGTTCTCCTTGCGAGTGAACGTCAGGCGGCGCGGGTCAGCGCCAACCGGTAAGCTGTCTGTGGCGCGTTTTCGTCGACGTGCCGCAGGGCGAGGAAAGTGAGAAGGGTGATGGCACCGGCGATCACCCACCGCCAGCTGGCAGGTGTGGTGGTCGGCGCCGGCACGGTTTTCAGGGCCTCGACGATGTCACGATGACCGTAGCCCTGTGCCAGGCTCAGAGCCGTGGCTCCCGCCTGATTGCGCAGACCAGCAGAGGCGCCGCTGTCGAGGAGCAGGTGGGCGACGTCGGTATGTCCTTCCTGTGCGGCCAGCATCAGCGGCGTCCGGCCCAGGTCATCCTGAGTGTTGACACCGGCTCCGTGTGCGATCAGTTCGCGAGTCAGGTCCGTGTACCCGTAGCCGGCGGCCAGGTGCAGGGCGGTCAGACCGCGGTCCGTGGTCGCTTCGACATCGGTGCCCTGCAGCAGGGCCTGAACCAGCGCCAGGTCGTTCTGGCGGGCGGCGTCGAGCAGGTCGTCGGTGCCACCAGCGAAGAGCGTGGCGGGCAGCAGAGCGAGGGCGGCGGTAACGGTGAAGCGTGTCATGGTGTGTTGCCTCCTGAAGGCGGCGACCTGGTGAATGTCACCATGCCCTATTGCAAGGGGTGTACCACCGTGCCTCGAGTCGTAGCAAAAGAACCGTAATACATTGAAATAGCAAACAGTTACGGAGAATACACAGTCTCGAACCGCGCAACGGCGAGAACGACAACTCTCTTGCCGTCTGGATCTACAGTCTGCCTGGAAGCTTTGTGAAAACAGACAGTTAGAAGTGAGCGACAAGAACGTTGACAGCAGAGGCAACAGACTGGTCACCGGATCCGCCACAGGTTCCATCGGTTGACATCACCCTCAGAGCGTTCGTTCATGTGAACCACACGCCGTTCCTATAGATGAAGAGGAAGCCATGATCATCGACTCGCACTCACATGCCTGGGAATTCTGGCCGTACGAACCGCCCGTGCCCGACCACGAGAGCCGGGGGCAGGCGGAGATGATGTTGTGGGAGATGGACCGCAACGGCGTCGATCAGGCGGTGCTGGTGTGTGCCCGCATCGAGCACAATCCCGGCAACAACGACTATGTGCACGATGTGGTGCGCCGGCATCCGGACCGCTTCATCCAGTTCGCCGATGTCGACTGCGCCTGGTCGGACACCTACCACACGCCCGGCGCCGCCGCTCGCCTGCGCGAAGCGGTCGAGCGCTACCACCTGAAGGGGTTCACCCACTACGTGAAGTCGGACACGGAGTGGTTTTCCTCCGACGAGGGGTTGGCCTTCTTCGAGACGGCGGCGGAGCTGAAGCTGATTGCCAGCCTCTCTCTCGGGCCTCAATGGCAACCGGCACTGCAGGAGCTGGCGCGGAAGTTTCCCACGGTGCCCTTCCTGTGCCATCACATGGCCGGGGCCCGTGTGGGCGACGGTGAGCGGCTGACGCAGATCACGGATTCCGCCTCGGTGCCCAACATCTGCATCAAGATGTCGGGTTTCCACTACGTGGCGCCCGTGACCTGGGAATACCCCTATCACGACACGCACGATGTGGTGCGCGGCCTCTACCATGCCTTCGGTGCCGATCGCCTTTTCTGGGGGTCGGACTATCCAGTGGTACGCAGACACATGACCCACCAGCACGCCCTCGAGGCATTCCGCACCCACTGCACCTTCATCCCGGAAGCGGACCGGCAGAAGATCCTCGGTCCGAGCCTGCAATACCTGCTCAAGGCTGCCACCTGAATACTTGGGCCTGAACACCCGGATCTTTGTCTACATTTCCCATGCCATGACAACTGCTGCTGCCCATCAAGACGCGCTGCCCAGCGAGCTGAAGGTCGAACTGTGGAAACGGATCGACCGGCGACTGCGCAATGGTGAGGTGCTGATCACCAATGAGCAATTCTACAAGATCATGGCACGTGACTTCAGCCGTCTCATCGGCGTCACCCCCGACCACGCGACGAAGGTCCACCTGCTCGAAATGATCATGCAGGTCAACGACAAACATCCCGAGACCTACCTGAGCACCGGCATCAAGAACGCCGTCGATGCCTTCTTCAAGTCCACCGGTGACAACGCCGACGAGGCGCGCGAGATGATCGTGCGCATGGTCAAAGAGGGACGGACCGCCATGTGGCTGGAGGGCATGGGGATCGAGGTGGACGCACGGACGCTGACGGGCCGGGTCGAGCAGGCGATCATCCGTATCACCGAGGGGCAGAAGCTGAGGGCGCCGCCGCCACGTCGAGAGAACCGCAAGCGCCGGTCCCGTCGCGGTGTGCCCATGATCGGGGTCAGTCAGACCAGCGTCGAGCCGTCCGCAGACGAGGCCGCCGATCCTTCGGTCTACGAGCCGGCACCGACGGAAGAGGAGCAGGCCCAGCGGATCGCAGAAGAGAAAGCGCGCACAGAGGAACTGGCGGGCGAGGAGCTGCAGCGGGCGCCACGCAATCTCGGATCGTACATGCAGCAGAAGCTGTTGAGCGAAGAGGAGGTGACAGACCTCAAGAAGCTCTATGGCATCGACAAGCGGCTGGCCGACGGGGAGATCGACGAAACCGAAGCCAACCGGCTGCGCAGCGAGATCTCAGACGTGGTCCGGGAGAAGCTGCAGAGCCGCTTGCGCGAGGCGGTGGACAACTCGGTGCACTACATCAACGTATTCGAGGCGTTGCGCCGCATACCGGCGGATCGCGACAACGCCCTGGCTCTGCTCATCCGGCACAAGAATCAGGTGACGGCCGATGATCCCGAGGTCAATCTCAGCATCGTCACGCGCACCCTCGACGAGGACGAAGAGCTGCTTGACGAGCTCGGTACGCTGATGGAACGCAAGGATCACGAGATGCGCATGATGGCGGCCAACATGCCGCCGTACCGGCATGTCTACACGCCGGATCAGGCGATCGGCAAGTTTTCGGTACAGGATGCCTTCGTCGACGAACTGCGGGAGCTGAGTCGCGACGATCTGTCCGAACGCCTCAACTCGGAGGACACCGACGAGCGTATCAAGACGGCGGCGGATATCAAGTGCATGGTCGCCCTGCTGACGACGCTGCTGAAGACGACGACTCCCTTCCACAAGGAGGTGCGTCGCCTGCGCATCGTGCTGCGTATGAAGCGACTGTTCAACGGCTCCGTCGACGAGCGCGACGGCCGCAACCGCGTGCAACAGTTCCTCAAACGGCGGCTGCACAACCTCTACCCCGATCTGACCAAGGAAGAGCGCGGCGAGATCGAGGCACTGGGTCAGAACATCATGGAGGGCCGGGGCAGTGGGGATGACGAGGAAGGCGGCGACAAGGCAAAGCGTGTCTACCGCGTCTGATATGATCACCCGTTTTCCGTTGTTTGTCCTGCTTGGCGTCCTCCTGCTCGCGACTCAACCGTCGTACGCCCAGTGGTCGACGGCGCCCGCCGACAGTGCCAGCCAGGATTTCCGCCGCCGTCTGCTGGAGGCCCTCGATCTGACCGCCGGACAGCAGGACACGCTGCGCTTTCTTCGCAGTCGCCTGCTGACGGACATCGAGGTGCTGCGCGCCCAGATCGAAGACGGCATCATCCTGGCCGAAGAGGGACGGTTGCGCTACGGTGAGGCCATCGAAGCGTACCGCACCACCCGCGACTCGGTGTTGACCGTGGAGCAGCAGCAACTGCTGGCGCGGGCTCGCACCTACCAGCGGGAACAGGCCCTGTATGACGGCCTGGCCAGACCGGATGAGCCGCAACGGCTGGCCGATGCGCTCGAGCTGGACGACCTGCAGCGCCGACGCTGGTTGTCCCTGCTGGCGCGACTTCGTGATCAGGTCGCCCAACTCCGTTCCAGCGGTGAGATGTTGACGACGGAAGACTACCGGCGGCTGCGCGAGGAGTACTTCCTCTCCTTCGAAACTCTCCTGCTCCCCGACCAGCGGTTGGAACTGGAGCGGGTGCGCCTGGCACGCGCGCGGGAGCAGGAGGAGTTGGAGGCGGCACAGCTGGAGCTGTTCGACGAGTTGGCGGGCGAACAGGTGGAGGACAGCTGGGAGTTGCTGGAATCGGAGCTCGGGGAAGACGACGACGACCCTTAAGAAGTACACACGGACGTCCAAGGAACGGGGGCTGCACGAGTGTGCTGCCCCCGTTTTCATAGGAGACGCATGACATGCTGCAGCCCTGGATCAGAATCGGTCAGCCCCTCGAGGATGTGGTCGACGACTACGAGCGCATCTTCGACGCCTGGGAAGCGGGCGGCATCCGTGGCCTCGTCTTCGGCAGGCTGCTGTTCGCCGATGACGATGGCGGGTTCACGGTGCCGGCGTACCGCTCCGATCCCGAGATTTTCCGCCGACGGGGAATCGAGCTGGAGACCACCGACGCGCCGCTGAACGCCGACAAGGAAAAGCGGCTGCAGAACATGCTCGACAACGCCAGGGCCCGCGGCTGGGGGGTGCTGATTTTCTGCCCGGGTCAGGGCACGCACCGGGCATCGGGTCTGCCCATCGAGGAAGATCCTCACGGGGCGCAGCTGCAAGCGGCTATCTGGGAAGATGTGTTCGCCGCGTTTCCGCAGGCCGACGGTGGTTTGATGGACGGCTGGACGGAGTCGCCGTACGAGTTGACCTACCATCACGGCAATGCCGTGTTCCGCGAGCTACGGGATCCCGAGAAGGAGACGGCCACGGCTCGAGGATGGGATGCGGCCAGACTCGAAGCCGGCCGGGCCCATGTGCACCGCCGTTTCCAGAGCTTTACCTCGAAGATGGTCGGCTACTATGGCGACCACGGATTCCTGCAGGGCATCAATCTTTTCGACCTGACGGAGGATGCCCTCTACTGGTTGCGCTGGCGGCGGGACGACGGTCTGGCCACGGCTCGTGCTTTCCGCGACGAACTCGACAAGCTGCCGCGCAAGCTGCTGCTCGGAAACGGCCTGCGCTCCGCCGTCTTCAGCGGCATGACGGCCATCGACTATACCGCCTGGGATGGGATTCTCGACATCTTCCAGGTGAAGCATTACTTCTGGCACCGTGGCTTCGACGGCCTGTATGGCACCGTAGCGCGCTGGGTGCAGCAGATCCAGGCGTGGAATCCAGGCCTGTCCGAAACCGAGTGCTTCACCGTGGCCCGCGCCTGGCTCGGGGTGCACCTGCCCGAGGTGGAGTCACTGGCGGATATGGAGCTCGGATTTCCGCAGGCGTTCTTTGACGAGGTCGTGCGGGAAGAAACCGAACGCGCCCTGGCCGCGGTAAGCGACCCGAACAAGATCCTGCCCTGGGTGGACACGGGGCGCATGCCTCACGCCGGTGACCCGATGACGTCGGGGGATCTTTACCGGATTCTGACGGCCTCGGCCGAGGCGGGGCTGCAGCGTTTCCTGTTCCACAATCACGCTCATCTGACAGCGGCCGAGTGGAAGGTGATCTCGCGTATGTGTGGTACGGAGTGGGATGAAGATCCGGCCGGGTACTGGCCGCCGGCGACGCCGAAGCCTGCTGCGTTCGGGTAGTGGGCCGGTTCCGCAGGAGCGTCGATTCCATGAAGGAGCGCTTCCAAGGAGGCCTGGCGGAGCTGGCGTTACTCGTCATCCTCGTCTGCGCCTGGTACGCTCTCAGCTCGTGCGAGCTGCAGATTGGCTTCTCTCGCCACGTCCTTTCCATGTCTGCCGATCTGGGAGCATGGTCCCAGGGTGTCTGGGTGCCCTGGGCACTGTGTCTCACGTTCGCGTTCGCCACATGGTTGATGGACACCACCGACCTGACGGCGCGCTGGTCGCGGCTGCTGGCGATCCTTATCACCATGCGGCTGTTGTCGCTGTGGCAGGTGGTGGGCGCAACGTTTCCCGTGGTGGCGATGTTGTGGGCGCCCGAGGTGGACTGGGCGCTGGTGTTGGCACTTGCATGGGGCGGCGTGTCGAGAATCAGGTGTGGTCGAATTGCCGTTGGACCACCCAGGCGATCTCTGACTGTCATGCCTCAGCTGTTTCTGGCCACCTCGGGGATTTATCTGGCTTACACCCTCTATTTCTGCCAGATGGTCATGCCGCACGGAGATGAGAGTCAGTACCTGCGCGTGACACAGAGTCTGATCCATGACGGTGACACGGATCTGGCGAACAATCTCAAACGCGGCTTCACCAGGGAGTTTCATCCCACAGAGTCCCCGGTGGAAGCGGCACCGTCATCTCCTGCAGGCAAGGTTTACTCCCTTCATCCTGTGGGACTGTCAGTCGCTCTGGTGCCGGCCTATGGTCTGGCTCTCGACCTGTTCGCCAACCCACGCCTGGGCGGCGCTCTGTTCATGGCCATTCTCACCGCGCTTGCTGTGGCGGCAACGTATGCGTTCCTGCGCAGGATCGGGTTCTCTGCCACCACAACCTGGATAACGACCATCTGCGCCGCGTCGACGCCGCCTCTGCTGACTCACAGTTCGCAGATGTATCCCGATGTGGTCGGGTTGCTCATTGCCCTCATGTGCCTTGCGGCCCTTTCTCACTGGTTGATACCCAAGGGCCGGTAGAGGGATCCTGGCGCCACGGAACCTCTGTTGCTTGTGGTGATTGTCTCCACGCTGGCCTGCCTGCCCTTTCTCCACCCAAGAATGCTCTTCATGGCTCTGCCTCTGGCAGGGCTGGTGCTCTGTCAGGCATGGTCAAGTCCTCGGAGATCCCACTGTCTCCTGGCCATTTCCGTCCCTGCAATACTTGGCGTCGCCGGATTGCTGACCTACAACCTGCAAGTCAGTGATGACTGGCTTGGCCACTTGAGACCGGGAAATGCCATCCCGGAAGACGCTGCTGACCTCAGTGCTCTGACAAGCACAATTCCACGCTACTGGCTCAGCGGCGGAATGGGTCTCGCCAATAGCGCGCCATTCTATCTCCTTGCCTGGTTGGGCTGGGGGATCCTCTTATGGCGTCGCGATCGAAGGCTGGCAACATGCCTGGTGCTCTGGGCGACGACAGGTGCAGTCAGCGGTCTGCTGCCCTATTGGGATGAGGGGGTCACGCTTCCGGGTCGACTGCTCATCACGGCGCTTCCCTCGGCGTTCATCGGCGTGGCGGCTGCAGTCGATGGACTGCGCCGGCATGTCACAGGTCATCTCATGTTCGCGGCCGCCCTCGTCCTGAGCTGGGAATCGGTACTGACCATGTTGCCCGTACCTGAGCTGGGATTTCGAGGCGGGCAGCTCGCGCTTCGTTCCATCGGACGGCTGTATCCGTGGGAGGCCCATTTTCTGGACTTCGGTCAGGACGTGACGCCAACGGATCTGATTCTGTGGACCGGTTTGCTGAGCGCCCTGTGGTGCCTTCTGTTCCACAACGAGCTGGCCCTGTGGATCCGCAGGAGTCTGGTCGTGGGCGCACTGGGCATGCCCACACTATGGGGGCACTCGCCTGCCGCTACGAGGCTGGGCACGACCGACCTCCCACGGCTGGGGACTATGGATGGCAATTCGCCTGGCCCGGCCCCCATCATCTCCGCAATCGCTGCCCTATCGAGCCCGGATGGTCCACCGATGGCCGTACGGACCGCCAAGGCCAACCACCTCCCTGTTCTGGCACCTGGAACGGGGCAGGTCATGGTCCTGGACGATACGTCGCGTTCGGAGCCATCCGCGGTTGCGCGATTCCTCTATGTAACCCAGCGGGCGACCCTGCCAGCGATGACTCCATGGGAAACACGCTACCACTGGCCGATCCTCTCCGGATCCTTCGGCGCCGCATTCCCAGTGACCGACTCCGGTTACGGTACCGCCGGTGTAGTCTTCGCGGATCCATCGGATTCGATGATAGACTCGAGCCGAATCTTCGTACGCGTAGTGGATATGGGTGCAGTCTACCAGGAGCAAGAGGTGAAGCTCGCCACGTCCCCCACTATCTCCCAGGAGCGTGGTTTTTTTGCCACATCGCCGGAAGCCATCGCGGCAGGTCGGTACCGGGCAGTTTTCGAGACCCAGGGCCAAGCATGGCAAGGATGGTTGCTACGAGATCCGCCTGTTGTGATGATGGCAGTCCTGGCGATGAACTCCCACGAAGACACCCGGCTGCATGACGCGATGCGGCGCTGGATCTCGCCGGATCGCCCTGCGGCGTATAAAACCGTACTCGAGTTCCTGCCCCCGCTTGTGGAGAAGACCGAGGCCAGCTGGTGGACGACACTGCCCTTCGCCGGGTCGGCGTACTCCATCGACTTCGTTCTCGATCGATCACAGTCTGTCAGTTTCCTGGCAAAGTGGGGCGGAGAACAGACGTCGGTGGCATCACTGCGACTGGTCCGTCTGATACAGACTGGAGTCCATCATGAGGGAGGCTGAGATGAGCAGGCTGGATCTGCCGGTTCGGTGGTATGGGGGCGCCGGGTACTACTCTGGCGAGCATGAGGGGGATGGGCATGTGTTCGATACGCTGGAGCTCGAGCTGGAGCGGACGGCGTTCATGGTGGTGGACTCGGACTGCGGCGAGGGAAACCCGTATGTCGAGGAGGGGATCGCGCCGGCACTGGTGGCGGCGCGGCAGGTGGGGATGCATGTGATCTTCATTCACAATGACTTCTCGCTGGCCGATGAACCGGGCAGTATCAAGCGGGAGATCCACGGGACGCGGTGGGGGAATGCGGGAGCTGCCGAGCGGAGCGCACCACCGCGCGGGCCGGTGGTGCCGAAGTACTCGCCTTCGATTCAGCCGCTGGCGACGGAGCCCGACTTTCCGAAGCGGGAATGGTCGGGGTTCCACGAGACGCATGTGGACTACCACCTGCGCTGTCACGACATCAGGACGCTGATCGCCGTGGGCTTCTCGCAGCGGGCCTGTCTGTATCAGACGTGTGCCGGCGCTGTGGAGCACAACTACCGTGTGGTATTACTGCGCGACTGCACGCACTCGGCGGAGTACCCGGACACGGTGGACGAGTCGCTGGAGGAGGGTGGCTGGCTGCGGAAGATCATGTTCCGCAACTTCGAGCACGTCATCGGGTACACGTCGACGAGTGCCTGTTTCATCCAGGCATGCGGCGCGGACGAATAACCCTACGCCAGCAGATCCCGGGGGGCGACGAGGACGCCGTCTTCGTCGCAGTAGACGTAGTTGCCGGGGGTGAAGGTGATGCCGGCGAAGCGTACGGGCAGGTCGCGCTGACCGACGTTGGACTTGATGCTTCGCCGGGGGACCGTGCCGAGAGCCTGCAGGCCGATGTGGATACCGGCGATGGCGCGGCTGTCTCTGACGGCGCCGAAGATGAGCAGACCGGCCCAGCCGCTGTCGCAGGCGGTCTGAGCGACATTGTCGCCGACGATCGAGCAGCGCAGCGACCCGCCAGCGTCGACGACGAGGACGCGGCCTTTTCCGGAGGCGGTCGCGGTCTGGGCGACGTAGGAGTTGTCCTCGAAGACCTTCAAGGTGACGATGGGACCACCGAAGGATCGTCGGCCACCGTAGCTGGTGAACATCGGTTCGGCCACGTCAACGAGGCTTTCGTGCTCGTCGCAGAGATCCGCGGTATGGAAGTCGATCACGTGGTCTCCTTCGTGCGTGCCGCCAGCGCCTCGTCGACGGTTACACAGGCCTGGGACCAGTAGTCGACGTCGCTCTCGAAACCGACGAAGTCCACTCCCAGCTGTACGCAGGCCACCGCCGATGAGCCGATGCCGAGGAAGGGATCGGCGACACGGCGGGTGCGATCCAGTCCATGGAGCCGCACGCACATCTCCGGGATCTTCACCGGGAAGGTTGCCGGGTGCGGCCGCTGCTTGTCACGGCTCTGAATCGTTCGGTAGGGGACGAACCAGGTGTTGCCCCGACAACGTACGTCCTCCTTGGCGCCATTCCAGCGGGCGACGTTCGACTTGTCCTGGTATTCCACTCCCACGGCGAGCCGATCCAGCGGCACATTGCCCGTCTTCGTCAGGTGGAAGATGTACTCGTGGCAGTCGTTGACGTACCGGGGGCTGTTGATGGGCTTGTAGTGGCCGACGGAGACATTGCCGGTGATCCCCGGATAACGACCAACGTCTTCTTTCTGGATGGCGATGGACTTGATCCAGTGGATGACGTTCTGCAGTTCGAAGTGTTGGCGCAGCTTCATCAACACTTCGAAGGGTCCCCACGGATCGGAGGGTTTGCCGCCGATGTTGAGAAACAGCGAACCTCCGTCGGACAACGCGCCGTGCACGGCCTGACCCCAGTGTCCCATCCAGTCCACATAGTCCTGACGAGCCAGCGTGTCGTCGTATTTCTTGTAGCGCGTGCCCAGGTTGTACGGAGGCGAGGTGACCACCACGTCGACGGAGCCAGGCTCGAGGCGCTGGCTGAGTCCAGCGACACAGTCCTCGCACCACACATCCACAGAGGACGAGGCTGTAGACCGATGGAAAGCGGAGTCGGTCGTCATCAGCAGCCCAGGGCGTACCCGTCACGGCGTGGATCGCCGCCGCCCATAAAGGCGCCGGAGCCGGGATCGACATGGATTCCCTGGCCGCCGCCGACGCCGGGCGACCAGTCGCCCAGCTCGGACAGCTGGTGACCGCGCCGCTCGAGCTCGGCGCGGACGTCAGCGGGGATACGCGTCTCGATGTCGACGCTGTGGTTACGTGTTGCCTTGAGGCGTGGTGCTTCGATGGCGGCCTGCACGTTCATGCCGTGATCGAGCACGTTCATCATCATCTGCGGTGTGGTCTGCAGGATTCCGTACGACCCGGGTGTGCCGATCAGCAAACGCAGACCGTCCTTGTCCCAGACCTGCGCCGGGGACACACACATCTCGTTTTTCCTGGACGGCCCGATGGCATTGGGGCTGCCCTCGACGTTGTCGAACCAGCGCATGAAGTTGTTCAGCGCGATACCGGTGCCGGGGACGACCATGGCCGATCCGAAGCCGGAGCCGAGACTCTGCGTACAGGCCACGGCATTGCCGTCGGCGTCGATCGTATCGAAGTGCGTCGTGCACTCGTTCTTCATCCAGGGCTCGGGATCACCGGCAGCGACCTCGCCCTTCTGCTCTTCTGTCCGGAAGGTGTCGCCCATGGACACTGCCGAGGTCTCGCCAATGAGCTTGCGGCGCTGCTCGCAGTAGCCGTCGGAGAGCAACCCGCCTGTCGGGCTGCCGTCAGCAGTGGCGTAGGTGATGCGGTCGATACAGGCCAGCTTCACCGCTTCGATGAAGGTGTGCAGCGTGTCAGCCGTATTGTGGCCCATACCGGCAATATCGAAACCTTCCAGCAGCTTCAGTGTCTCCAGATACTGGATCGCCTGACACGGAGCCGGTGGCGCCCACACGGTCCAGTCGCGGTAGTCGACACCGAGCGGCTCGAGCCACTGTGGCCTGTTGTCGAGCAGATCCTGCTTGGACAGGATGCCACCCACGTCGGCCATGAAGGCGGCGATGACGTCACCGATCGGACCGCCGTAGAACACGTCCGGACCGTCGGCGGCGACGGCGCGGAAGGTCTCGGCCAGATCCTGCTGCACGAGGATCTCCCCCGGTTCGGGGCAGCGGCCATCCACCAGATAGGTGCTGGCAGAAGAGGGGTACTGGCGCAGGTCGTTGACGTTGCCCGCAAAGAAGGCAGAGTTCTTGACGGTGAGGGCGAAGCCACCCTCGGCCAGCTCGATGGCCGGCGCAAATACGTCGGCAGCGTCCATGGAACCGTAGCGACGCAGCGACTCCATCCAGCCGGCACAGGCGGCGGGCACCAGCGGTGACAGGGGTCCACGATCCTGCTGGGCATCTTCCTCATACATGTCGATGTCGGTGGCCGCCGGCGTCAGGCCCACATAATCGCAGACCTTGTGCTCCTTGTCCCGCGCTGAGTAGATGTGCATGTAGCCGACGCCGCCGATGCCGGACATATACGGCTCGACGACGTTGAGGGCGGCGGCGGTGGCGATGGCCGCATCGATGGCGTTGCCCCCCTCCAGCAGGATGCGGACACCTGCCAGCGAGGCCAGAGGATGGCCGGAAGCGACCATGCCGCGGCGACCCGTGACGGTGGAGCGGTGGGCGAGTCCGTGCGACGGAAAGGACATTCGACAGAGTTCTCCGGTGCGGTTAATTTTGCCGCTTGAATCTCCGAACTAATAAAGGAATGACTCCAGACGGAGCCAACACTGTAGGGATCGAATGGATCGCACGGTAGATCTGCGCAGCGACACCCTCACCCGTCCCACCGAGGCCATGTGGGAGGCAATGCATCACGCCGACGTCGGTGACGACGTCTACGGCGAGGATCCCACGGTGAACCGCCTGCAGGAGCTGGCAGCGGCAAAGGTCGGCATGGAGGCCGCCCTCTACGTGCCCAGTGGCACCATGGGCAACACCGCCGCCATGCTGGCCCACACCCACCCCGGCGAGGAGATGATCGCTGAGGAGCTCGCTCACGTGTACTGCTGGGAGGCCGGGACGTACGCCAACATCGCCGGACTCACCGTGCGTTCGGTGAAGGGGAACCAGGGGATCTTCACGCGACAGCAGTTCGAAGAGACCTTGCGGGCGCCGAACCCGCACTTTCCCCGGACCACGCTCCTCTGTCTGGAAAACTCACACAACAACGCCGCCGGCTCCGTCTGGAGCGTGGAGGAGATGGCAGCCGTGACGGAGGCTGCCCGCGAGCAGGGCATGAAAGTCCACCTCGATGGCGCTCGCGTGTTCAATGCCGCCATCGCTCTCGGTGTCGACGTCAAGCAGATCACCGCCACCGTCGACTCGGTCATGTTCTGCGTTTCCAAGGGGCTCAGCGCGCCGGTGGGCTCGCTGCTGTGCGGCACGCGTGAGTTCGTTGACGAAGCCTACCGGGCCCGCAAGCGCCTCGGTGGTGCCATGCGCGAGGCGGGGATCATCGCCGCGGCGGGGATCGTCGCCCTCGAGACGATGGTCGAGCGTCTGGCAGAGGACCACGAGACAGCCCGCCTCCTGGAGGAAGGCCTGAGCGCCATCGACGGCATCCGGGCGACACGGGCCCCACGACCGACGAACATCATCATGGTCGATGTGGCAGAACTGGGCTGGACGACGGCGCAGCTGATCGATCGCTGGGCATCGGCGGGCATCAAGTGCAATCCGCGCCCGCCGCACGGGGTGCGCCTGGTGACCAACCGGCACGCCAGTGTCGAGGACGCCGCCTACGTGCTGGAGACAACTCGGGAGATGGTGCGCGGCACCGCCGTCGCCGCCGCGTGATCGATCTGCACCGTCGCCGTCAGGTCCTGTCCGGGGGGGGCGCAGTGGCAGTGCTCGTTGTCCTGGCATGGTTCGTCTGGCAGGGACCCACGCCTCTGCCCGTCATGACAGCGGGTCCCGCCGCGGCCCTCGCCGAAGAAGGACCACCCCACAGCACGGCGCTGCAGAATGCCGACGGCTCATGGAAGTACACCAACGCGCTGGTCGGCGAGACCAGCCCCTACCTGCTGCTGCACGCCCATAACCCCGTTGACTGGTACCCCTGGGGCCCCGAAGCGCTGGAGCGGGCCCGCGCCGAGGACAGGCCGATCTTTCTGTCGGTGGGCTACTCCACCTGTTACTGGTGTCACGTGATGGAGCGCGAAGTCTTCTCCAACGAGCAGATCGCGCGCGTCATGAACCAGTGGTTCGTCAACATCAAGGTGGACCGCGAAGAGCGGCCCGACCTGGACGGCATCTATATGACGGCCACGCAGCTGCTGACCGGCGGCGGCGGTTGGCCCAACTCCGTGTTCATGACACCGACGCTGAAGCCGTTCTTCGCCGGTACGTATTTCCCTCCGGTCAGCAAGTACGGCAGGCCGGGGTTTCCCGAGGTCCTCGCCGCCCTGCATGAAGCCTGGGAGGAACGTCGGCAGGAGGTCGAGCAGCAGGCGGAGCAACTGACCGAACGGGTCAGGCGGAGCCAGGAGGCACAGGGGGCCTCGGGTGACCCTGGCGCTCTGACCCGGGGCCTGATCGACGGAGCCATCAAGCGACTGCAAGGACGGTTCGACGAGGGCTACGGTGGCTTCGGGAAGGCGCCGAAGTTTCCCCCGGATATGGATCTGGAACTGCTGATGGCGCAGTACGGCCGAAGCGGAGACGAGAATCTGCTGCGTCTGGTGCGTCATACCCTGGAGCAGATGGCGCGCGGGGGGATTCGGGATCACCTCGGAGGCGGTTTCCATCGCTACGCCACCGACCACCGATGGCGCATCCCACATTTTGAGAAGATGCTCTACAATCAGGCAGCCCTGGCCAGGGCCTATCTGCACGCGTACGAGTTGACGGGCAGCGATGAACTGCGGCAGGCGGCACAGGACATCTTCGCTTTCACGGACCGAGTCATGCGCTTGCCGGGGGGTGGCTTCTACTCGGCCCTCGATTCAGAGACCGGGGGTATCGAGGGGCTGTCCTATCTGTGGACGAAGCCCGAGATCCGACAGATTCTCGGCGCCGACGCCGGAGTGTTCTTTTCAGTCTACGATCTGGCTCCCATGCCGGAAGGAGATCGGGGCGTGCTGTTCATGCCTCGCTCGCTGGCCGACGTGGCGGCAGAGCAGGGGGTGGAGCCGTCGGCGCTCAACGACAGGCTGGCACCTTTGCGGCAGCAGCTTCTGGCTATTCGTCAGCAACGGCCGGCACCGCTGCTCGACACCAAGATTCTGAGCGGCTGGAACGGCATGATGATCGACGCCTACGCCTACGGGTACGAGATCCTTGGGCACGAGCAGTATCTGCACACGGCGCGGCAGGCGGCGGCCTTCGTCTGGCAGCGGCTGCGAGATGGCGAGGGTCGTTTGCAGCGCAGCTACCGGGACGGTCGTGTCGGACACGACGCGTTCCAGCAGGACTATGCCTACCTGGCGCGCGGGTTGCTGGGACTGTACCGGGCGACGGGGGAGCAGGGCTACCGGCGCCAGGCGGAGGAGCTGGCGGCGACGATGGACCGCACCTTCTGGGATGAGCAGGACGGCGGCTTCTTCGTGACCGATCGTTCCGAGGCCCTGATCGCTCAGTCCAAGAACCCCCATGACGGGGCGATGGCCTCCGGCAACTCGGTGGCTGCCCATGTGCTGATCGAGCTGGCCAGGATCACCGGGCGGGAGGCGTACCGGACGAAGGCGCGGGGGACGCTGCAGGCCTTTGCCGGGGCCATGACCCGTAGCCCGGGCGGTTTTTCGCATATGCTGCTGGCCGTGCACCGTGACCTGCCCGATCTCCTGTCAGGCCTGGCGCCGAAAGGCGCAACAACCTCGCGCATGTTGGGCAGTGACGAGTATGTGGCGACGGCGGCCTTCGTGTCGGTGGATCGACTCACGGCCGGCGCCCCCTTTCAGGTGACTGCCCGCCTGGCGGTAGCCGACGGTTGGCACATCAACGCCAACCCGGCATCCTACGACTTTCTGATCCCGACGACGCTGCGTGTTCCCAGTGGTCTGCCCGTGGAGGCCGTCGCCGTCGAGTACCCGCAGGCCCACATGTTCACACCCGCGTTCTACGACGACTCCATATCCGTGTACACCGATACGGCCATCGTGCAGGCCCGGCTGCAACTCAAGGACGGCGCCCCGTCCATGTCATCGGATCGCCTGTCGGTGACGCTGCGTTTTCAGGCCTGCAACGACGTGCAGTGTCTGGCCGCATCGGAGGTGACCATGCCGGTGGCAATCGAAGCGGCCCTGTTCGGCGAGTAGTCAGCCATGCCGATCTACGCCCAGTACTACTTCTGGTTGACGGCGATTTCGCTCCTCTGCTTTCTGCTGGAGCGCCTGCGGCCGTGGCGTGGGCAACAGCGGGTCCTGCGGGAGGGAATCTGGCAGGATCTGTTCTGGCTCGTGTTCAACGGGCACTACCTGGGCTTCATCCTGGCGCTGTTCACCGGCAGGGCCGTCATCCTGTTCAACGATCTCCTGCTGGGGCTGGGTCTGCCGCTGCCGGAGTCTCTTCAGCTGCTGGCAGGCAAGCCACTGTGGCTGCAGTTTCTCGTATTCCTGGTGCTGAAAGACTTCGTCGAGTGGAACATCCATCGCCTGCTGCACAACGTGTCCTGGCTGTGGGAGTTCCACAAGCTGCATCACAGCATCCGGCAGCTGGACTGGATCGGCAATTTCCGTTTCCACTGGGCCGAGATCGTCATCTACAAGACGCTGTCCTACCTGCCCCTGGTCATTCTCGGGATCGATGGCAGGGTGATGCTCGTCATAGGCATCGTCTGGACTCTGGCGCTGGGGCTGAATCACGCCAATCTGCGCTTCGCCTACGGTCGACTGCGGTACATCCTGAACTCGTCGCGTATGCACGTGTGGCACCACGATGTCGAACAACATGACGCCGGAGGCCAGAACTTCGGCCAGGTGCTCAGCGTCTGGGACTGGCTCTTCGGCACGGTGTACTGGCCGGCAGACGCGGAGGCCCCCGCGTCCCTGGGTTTTGCGGGCATGGAATCCTATTCCGAGGGCGTGCCCCGACGCCTGCTGTATCCGCTTACGAAGCGACCGAAGGGCGGCGATCCCGCAACATCGAGTTGAGTCTCGGTGTCGCCTCGTACCAGTCGAACCGGTTGAGGGGCAGGCCCGCGGTACCCGTGGCGGAGCGCTTGACGAAGAGGGACTGAAAGACGCTGATATAGCCGCGCTCGAACCACCAGGCACAGCCCGACAGGTACAGTCGCCAGATCCGATAGGTCTCTTCGCCGACTTCAGCGACGGCCTCGTCCCGACGGGCTTCCAGACGCCGGGCCCAGTGGCGCAGCGTCCCGGTGTAGTTCTCGCGCAGGCTCTCCACGTCGCGTACCTCGAAATCATGCACCTCGGCCGCGCCGAGTACCGTGGTGATCGGGGGCAGATCGCTGTCCGGGAAAACGTAAGTGCGCACGAATCCCCTCACCTTGCGCTCCGGTCGGCCCGCCAGATCGCCGATGCCGTGCAGCAGGAAGACGCCCTCCGGGCGGAGCAGGCGATAGGCGGCGGCGAAGTACTCGTCGAGATGCTCGCCACCCACGTGCTCGACCATGCCGACGCTGACGATCGCGTCAAAGCCTTCATCGGCCAGATCGCGGTAGTCGAGTATTTCTGCCCGGCAGCGGTCGGCGATGCCGGCAGCCGCGAAGCGGGCGTTGGCCTCGTCCGCCTGGGGCGCGCTGAGGGTGATACCCACACCTTCGACGCCGTACTGCTCGACAGCGTGACGCAACAGACCACCCCAGCCACATCCGATGTCGAGCAATCGTTGTCCCGGCTGCAGTCGCAGCTTGCGGCACAGCATGTCCAGTTTGCGCAGTTGGGCTCGATCGAGGTCGTTGTCCTGTTCGGTGAAACAGGCACAGGAATAGACCATGCGATCGTCGAGCCACAACTTGTAGAAGTCGTTGGAGACATCGTAGTGATGGGTGACGGCCTGCTGGTCCCGCGACGTGGAGTGCGAGGCGCCTCCGATGTCGGGCGCCCGGGCGTCATCATGGCCAGTCGCGGTATCCGGCAATCGCAGCAGCCGCAGAGCCAGGTTGGCCTTGTCCCAGATCGAGCGAGGTATGGCCAGCAGGGCGCGCGACATGGGCACGACCGCCTCAAAGTCGCCTTCGATGTCGAAATCGCCGCGGATGAAGCAGCGGGCAAGATTCTCCTCGGTCGGCTTCAGCAGCATGCGGCGCAGGGCCCCCGGATGCTGCAGCACGAGTGTGAACGCGGTGCTGGCGCCGGCGGCGGATCCCCACACCGAGCCATCCCACAGACGGACAGCGAAGTTGCGTGGTTCGATATCACCGAAGATCTCCTCGAGGAGGAAGATCACGAGGGCCAGGGTGTCGTCTGCATGGGGCTGTTTCATCGGGAGCTGATTCCTGTTGATGGGGGCCGCACCCTGGAACTGCCTTGCCCTCGAAATAACATGTCCAAAAAGGCCTCGAACTGTGAAGTGTTCCCATGGATCACTTTCACGCCAGGCGGGTAGCGCCGTGGTCGCTGACCGGCTCCGTCGAAATAACCGCCAAGCCCGGCGCGTAGATCGAGGCGCGCCCGGTGCAGTCGCGACTTGAAGGCGGGGACCTTCAGACCGACACAGCGGGCGGCCGCCTCCATGGACAGGCCATCGACGGCACGCAGTAGAAACGCGGTGCGGTGCTTTTCATCGAGACCGTCCACCGCTTGCCACACGACGTCCCAGAATTCGTCCCGCAGAGCCGAATCCACATCGCGTCGGCCCCGCCCGGGTTGGTTTTCCAGTGAGACCATCCTGGAGGAACGATCCCGTCGCAGGTGCATGACAGCCGTGTTGACCGTGATCCGGTGGATCCAGGTTGACAGGGCGGCATCGCCCCGGAAACGGTCGATCTTCTTCGTCACTGCCACGAAGACATCCTGGACGACCTCCTCCGCATCCATCGGGTTCTTGACGATGCCCCGCGCGAGCCGCTCTACTCTGTCGGCATGCGCCACCAGGATTTCCTGCATGGCATCCGTCTCGCCTCGCTGTGCACGTGTCACCAGCAGCCGTTCGGTGGTATCCGTCGACGGAAACTGCGAGCTGCCGAGCCTGTCCGTAGCCGTTTGCATGGTGCAACATTACTCCTGGACGGCACCGGGCGTCCGTGAATTGTTCACCGCCTCGGCGGGACAATCGACGTTTCTTTTACAGAGAATGGGACATCCCGAAGAGGGAAAGGGACACGAGAGATGAGAGTTCTCAGAACTGCGGCACTGTTGCTGGCAGCGCTACCGGCGGCGGCCAGCGTCTTCGATCAGTTCTCCGATATCGGACAGATGACCGATCACCTGCTCTCGGGAGGTCCGGGGCGGGATGGCATCCCGGCTATGACAAATCCCCAATTCATACCTGCCGACGAGGCCACATGGGTGCGCGACCAGGATCTCGTGGTCGGCGTCGTACACAACGGCGTTGCCAAGACCTACCCCGAAAACCTGGGTTGGTGGCACGAGATCGTGAACGATGAGATCGGTGGCGAGTTCATCAGCGTCACGCTGTGTCCCTTGACCGGTACTCCCCAGGTCTTCAACGCCACCAGCGACGACGGAGAGCAGATCGAGTTCGGTGTGTCCGGCCTGCTGATCAACTCCAACCTCGTGATGTACGATCGGCGAGATAACGAGACACTGTATCCACAGATGATCTTCACCGGAATCAACGGTCGGTTCAAAGGGGAACGCCTCGAGCTGATGCCGGCCATCGAAACGACCTTCAAGATGTGGAAGATGATGTATCCCGAGGCCCAGGTGGCCCAGTTCGGTACGGGACTGGAGCGCTACTCGAAATCGCAGAGCGATAACTACCAGAACCCCGATCGTTTCGGCGTGTATCCCTACAGCGACTACCGCACCAACGATGGCTATTTCATCGCCCCACTGTCTACGGGACGGCCGGATCTGACGACCTATTTCGCCAAGGAAGTGGTCACCGGCATCTGCGTCGGCGAAGCCCTGCGCGCCTACCCGTTCGCTGACATGGCGCCCCAGGCTGTGGTCAACGACACGCTTGGCGGTCAGGAGCTGCTCGTTGTCTTTGATCTGGCTTCCCGCACCTCGATCCCGTACGACCGCAATGTGGGCGGACAACTTCTCACCTTTTATCAGGTCGAGGCCGAGGGACATCTGCCGGTGGAGTTCATGGACGTGGAGACCCGCAGCCGCTGGGACATACTGGGCAATGCCATCTCCGGACCACTGGTCGGACAGAAACTGACCCAGCTGCCGGCGCACAACTCGATGTGGTTTGCCTGGAGCACGTACTGGCAGAAGACGACGGTGTGGGAGATCGGCGACGGGATCATCGAGGCCCCTCCCGAGATGACCGCAGTGCTTGAGCCGGCGGGGGCTGCGGTGCCAGACGGTTTTGAGCTGACGCAGAATTTCCCCAATCCCTTCAACCCGGACACGCGGATCCGCTTCACGCTGCCCATCGACGGGCAGATGTCCCTGCAGATCTACAACACGGCGGGCCAACTGGTCCGGTCTCTGGCTGAGGGCACGCACCGGGCGGGGTTCTATGACGTGACGTGGGACGGTACCGATGACGCCGGCCGCCGCATCGCCAGCGGCACCTACCTGTACCATCTGGAGATGGAAACCGCGGGGTACTCGGAGAGTCGGCGTATGACGCTGACGCGGTAAGGAGCCACCGCAGCAAGTTGATCCCTGGGTGACGCAGCGGCCCAGGATAGGGCGCCCGCCTTTCGAGGTGGGCGCCCTTTTCGTACGGTTGATGCGTATGGCATCGATCCTTTCCCGATACGCCCGATGGCTCCACGGTCGCTGGCCCGCCGGTACCGTGGAGAGGCTGCCAGAAGTCGACGAGCGCTATCGAAGCAATGTTCCGGGACTCTACATCACCGGCGATCTGACGGGAGTGCCGCTGCTGAAGTTCTCTTCGGACAGCGGCGCCAGAGCTGTGACCGATATCGTCGCCGACAGCTCCTTCCAACCGGCAAAGGGACCGGGACTCGACCTGGTCATCATCGGTGCCGGCGTATCCGGCATGGCGGCGGCCCTGGCGGCACGCGACGCCGGTCTGTCCTTCGAAATCCTGGAAGGGACGGAGCCATTCTCGACAGTGGTCAATTTCCCCAAGGGCAAGCAGATCTTCGCCTACCCGAGGGATATGGTTCCCGCCGGTACGCTGCAGTTCACCGAACAGGTGAAGGAACCTCTGGTCGCCGAACTGAAGGCGCAGACTCTGGGGCGGGGGATCGAGCCCCGCATCGTGCGCGCCGACCGGGTCGACCGCTGCGGTGACGGCTTCGACATCGTGATTTCAGAGGGTGACAACCTGCGGGCCCAGCGGGTCATCGTCGGCATCGGCCGGTCCGGGAACTTCCGTACACTCGGCGTACCCGGAGAGGACCTCGGCAAGGTTTCCAACCGTCTGCACGATCCCAGGGACTACGACGGTCAGGAGGTCCTCGTAGTCGGCGGTGGGGCCAGCGCCATGGAGGCCGCCATCGCGCTGGCCTGCGCCGGGGGCCACGTGACGCTGTCCTACCGCAAGGCGGAGTTCTCCCGGCCCAAGCCCGAGAATATCGAGCGCCTGCAGCAACTGGCGCCCGATCCCATGGCCGACGTGTCGGTGGACACACCGACCTCGGAGCGGGTTACCACATCCGCTGGCCCTTTCCTGGAGGAGGGGCGAAAGCCAGGGACCGTGACGATGAAGATGGCCTCATCGGTGCAGGCCATCAGCGACGATAACGTGATCCTGTCTGACGCGGGCGGGACGCAGATGGAGCTGGCCAACGAGGCCGTACTGACGATGGTCGGCCGCGAGCCTCCCCTGGACTTCTTCCGGCGCTCCGGCGTCAACATCCGTGGCGAGATGCGCTCCATCCACTGGGCTGGTCTCGGCGCGTTCATGGCCTTCTGTCTGTTCATCTACAACTGGAAATCGGGTGGACCGCTCACCCAGTTGTTCAAGAAAGGGGAGTGGTTCCCCTTCAACATTCCCGGCCTGCTGGAGGGCGGATTCGCGGGGGCGACAAGTCTGTGGGGTCTGTTCGCCTACAACCTGGGCAAACCGGGGTTCTACTACAGCATGGCCTACTGCGCCCTCGTTGTCTTCTTCGGCGTCCGCCGGGTGCGTCGCCGACGTACGCCCTACGTCAAATGGCAGACGGCAAGTCTGGCAGCCTTTCAGCTCGTGCCGCTCTTCCTGCTGCCGTATATCGTACTGCCCTGGATGGGCAACAGCGGCTGCTTCGACGCCGGCATCGGCAGGACTTTCGCCGACGCCTTCTTCCCCGAGGCGGCCTACGATCACGGGCGTGAGTACTGGCGTGCCTTCGGCTTTGTGCTGGCGTGGCCGCTGTTCGTGTGGAACGTCTTCACCCATGAACCACTGGCGGCCTGGCTTGTCGTCAGCCTCGTGCAGAGCTTTGTCGTTCTGCCACTGATCATCTTTTTCTGGGGCAAGGGTGCCTATTGCGGGTGGGTCTGTTCCTGCGGGGCCCTGGCAGAGACATTGGGTGACAGCCAGCGTCACAAGATGCTGCACGGGGCCCGTTGGAACCGCTGGAACATGCTGGGGCAGGCGATATTGGCGATCTGCATCATCCTGTTGCTGACTCGTGTCGTCGCCTGGGTTGTTCCCGGCAGCGATATCGGTCAGGGGATGCAGAAGTTTCACGAAGGCCTGTTGTGGGGCTGGAGTATCGGTGGTGTGCCGCTCAACTACAGCTACGTGGTGGACCTGCTGCTGGCCGGGGTGATCGGCTATGGAGCCTACTTCTGGTTCAGCGGGCGCATGTGGTGCCGCTTTGCCTGTCCCCTGGCAGCCCTGATGCACATCTACGCACGCTTTAGCCGTTTTCGTATTCTGGGGGACAAGAAAAAGTGCATCTCCTGTAATCTGTGCACCTCTGTGTGTCATCAGGGGATCGATATCATGAACTTTGCCAACAAGGGCCTGGCCATGGCCGACCCCCAGTGTGTGCGTTGCTCGGCCTGCGTCGAGTCATGCCCGACCGGGGTTCTGCAATTCGGCCAGATCGACCGCCAAACCGGAACCGTCATCCACACCGACCGCCTGACCTCTTCCCTTGTACGTGCCATGGATGGCGCGTGCCAGGGCGGGGCCGCCGGCGATTGATACCGACAGGACGAACATCGTGATACGCCATGCCAGGGTTGTGACCCGTGTCTTCATCTTCTCCCTTGCCCTGTCCTGGGCGGGGACACCCACACCGGTACCGGCGCAGGACAACACCGTCGCGCAACTCAAAGAACTGCAGGACCTGCGCCAGGAGGTCGATCGCAAGAAGGCAGAACTGCGCCGGGAGCTCCGTCTGCTGAAGGGCGTACTCGGTGAGGAGCCACGCGACGAACTGATGGCGCTGGCCGACGGCTCCATCGGGGGCATGACGGCGGAGGAACTGGCGGCGGAACTGCGGATTCTGCGCGAGGAGATCGACCGCCTGCGGCAGGCCATGGCACGTGAGCGTCTGACGGCGGAGGATGCCAGGTTCGATATCCAGGGCAACACGCGGTCGCGGTTGGAATGGGGCGACACTGATTTCAGTTCCGGGGACGCCGATGTGCGCCAGCTGCTGCGCACGAAGGTCCGCATCACCGGCAATCCGCGGCACGATACGCGGGTCATCGTCGAAGTGCAGGACAGCCGCGTCTGGGGTTCGGAGTTCGGCCCTTCCGATGCCAGCGGCGACCAGGTCGACTTTCACCTGGCGTACGCCGAGCTGCAGGAGGTCTTCGGCAAACCGCTGCGCCTGCGCCTCGGCCGGCAGGAACTGGTGTACGGAGGTCGTCGGCTGCTGGGGCCGGGGAACTGGGGCAACACACCCCGCGCCTACGACGCCATGGTCCTGCGTCTGGGTGAGTCGAACTGGGTCGATGGTTTCACCGCGAAGCTGGACGAGAAGGGCACCATAGATCGGAACCTCTTCGGCGTGTGGAGCCACCTGCGCCTGGCACCGGGCCACCATGCCGGTCCCTACCTTCTCGTCGAGCAGGACAAGAACGCCGGCGGTGAGAGGCTGCTCCGGCTCACGGGAGGAACACGCTTCACCGGCTCGACGACGGGTGAGACCGGACACCTGTTCGGCTACGATCTGGAGGGAGCTCTGCAGACGGGCGAGGAGGGGGACCAGGATGTCTTCGCCTGGATGGGCGTGGCCACGGTTCGTTACCACGGGCCTTCGTGGACCCAACCGGAGCTGCGCCTGGGAGTGGATCTCTACTCAGGGGACGGTACGGCAGGAGACGGCGATCAGGAGGCCTTTGACAATCTGTTTGGAAATCGGCATACCTTCTTAGGGTTCATGGATCTGTTCAAGGCTCTTCCCAACGACACTGACAACGGCGGGCTCATGGACGTCCGTCTGGCAGGGGAGATGTCGGCGTCGAAAACGGTGCGCGTCGGCCTGCACCTGCACAACTTCGTCCTCGTGGAGGACACGGTGGGAGACAAGGCCCTCGGCCAGGAGGCGGATGCGGTGGTTACGTGGGACTACAACGAGGTCACTGAGTATCACTGGGGCGGTTCGATCTTCGTGCCGGGCGACGGCATGAAGCTGCGTAGCGGAGGCGAGGATCCTGCCTTCAAGACCTGGATGCAACTGCTCGTTCGCTTCTGAGCGTACGGAACGTCAGTTCTACATGTCGGCAAAGAAACGGGAGCAGCGACGACCTCGAAGGCTGGTGACCAGCACGGTCCAGCCGGATGAAGTTTCGCCAGAAGACAGTCCCGGCGAAGAGGATGCCTCGACGGCGGAGGAATCCTCCTCTAGTGTCGCGGCCGAGGATGAGACCATTCCACCCGACGAGGGGGCCAGGACCTTCGGCGAGGGGCAACGGGCCTGGGCTGTTGTCGAGGTCTCCGAGAGTCGCCAGCAGGCGACGCTCACGGCGATTGCGCTCAACAGGCTGGATTTCACCGCGACCGAACTGGCACGTGACCTGGGGCACGTGTTCGAACTGCAGGGGCACTTCGACGGCAAGGTACTGCGTCAGCTGATCAAGCAGGCGGAGGCCGATGCCGTGCGTGGCTCCTTTCCCATCGCCCACGGTACACCGGCCGAGCCCGGCGAGGACGGGCGAGTCGAACTCGAGTGCATCGAGGGTCACCTCGATACCCTCGCACCCGCTCTGGCAACCGACTTTGTGGCCATTCTGGCACGCACTGACCTGGACGAGGTCGTCGGCGCCGAGGTCTCGGGGGTCACCGTCACCCCCGGGCAGATCATCGCCCGCGTCATTCCTCCCACCGAGGGTACACCCGGCAAGGACCTGCTCGGGCAACCGTTGACAGACCCGGGCGAGGCGGTCGTCATCGAGGCGGGCGGCCACACGCGTCTCGAAGGAGACCACGTGGAGTCCGAGGTGTTCGGGTATCTGCATCGTGTCGGAGACTGCTTCACAGTGGTTCCGCCGGTCTGGGTTGGCGAGGAGTCGACCAAGGCATACTTCATCCATTTTCCCGAACTGCTGCGTCACGAGTCCTACGAGCCCGAGTGGGTCAGTGGCGCACTGGACGCGGCGGGGGTGACTCACGGTATTGACGGCGAGGCAATCGACAGCATGTGCGCCGACTGGCCTGCGGCGACCGAGGCCCGTGCCGTACTCCTGGCGTCCGGCATCGACCCCAAAGATGGCGAAGACACACATGTCGATTTCGACTTTGATCCATCCAAACGAGCCGGCGCGGTCCGGCCCGATGGCAGCATCGACTACCGCGAGCGCAACGCCAACATCGGCGTTGCCGCAGGACAGCTGATTGGCAAGATCGTGCCGGCGACGCAGGGAAAGCCTGGCTCCGACGTGGTCGGGACGGAATCACCGGCGAAGGATGGTGAGGACAAGCAGATCGGCGCCGGCGAAAACGTTACCGCCAAGAGCGAGGATGGAACGACGGTATTCTACAGCGACATCGACGGCGCCATCAGCGTCACCGGCGACACGATCGAGGTGCAGCCGGTCTACACCATCAGCGGCGACGTCGACTACGAGACCGGCAACATCGACCTGCCGATGAACGTCGAGATTGGTGGTTCCGTGAAGTCCGAGTTCAAGGTGAAATCCGGGGGCTCAGTTACCATCGGCGGCGTTCTGGAGCCAGGATGCGAGGTGACAGCCGCCGGGGACGTCGTTATCGCCAACGGCGTCTTCGGCGACACGACCCGGGTCACCAGCTCCGGCAACGTCGAGACCAAGATGGTCCAGAACAGTACGGTCACAGCGCACGGTGACCTGACGGTAGGGTCGTACATCTACAACGCCATCGTCCGTGCAGGTGGTACTGTGACTGTCGAGGAGGGGGGCGGTGACCGGGCGGGGTCCATCTTCGGCGGCGAGGTCATGGCCGGGAAACAGGTGGTGGCCAAGCGGATCGGCTCAGAGGAGACGGCCCATACCGGAGCGGATCTTCTCAGGAATCTCCGATTTCTGGTCGCACGTAACGAAGACGTCCACGTCAAACCTCTTGTTGACCGCTGTCAGGCGAGCCAGGGTGATGCCGCCGGACATCTTGGCATTCACCAACACCGCCTTGGCACGAGGGCCGACGCTTCGCATCAGGCGGATGACCGAGCATGAATCGTCGCTGGCGGTCAGGCCGATCAGGGGCGGGTCGGAATCGCCATTGATGGCACTCACGGCGGAGACGGCCCGATCGAGAAAGCCAAGGACCTCTCGGTTTTCGGCACGTTCCAGATGCCGAGGCTGAACGGCCTTCTCGCCGACTATGAGCAGTGGATGCTCATCTCCGCCCTTGAGGCGATCGAGTCCCCCGGTAACATGCTGAATGCGCTTCTTGGCCTGCCGCCCCAGAACGTAGGCGATCTGCTCACGCAGCTGGACGGGGGCGAAGGGTTTGGCAACGTACCCGTCAACGCCAGCTTCCATGGCAACGACGATGTCGGCCCGCGAGGCTTTTGAGGAGAACATGACGATCGGCAAAGTGGTGTTCCAGGGCTGGGCGCGTGCCTCCCGGACCAGCTCCAGGCCGTCCATGACAGGCATGGACCAGTTTGTCAGCAGCAGACCTACGTCCATCGCCTCCAGAATCTGCAGCGCCTCCTTGCCGTCGCTGGCAGTGAGAACGTCATCGAAGCCCATGCTGCGCAGCATGGAGCCGACGATCTTGCGCATGCCTTCGGCGTCTTCGACGAGCAGGACTTTCACGGGGTTCCTTACGGTTGTTCGTTCATGTTGGGTTCGACGTCCGCTGGCGCCATCCAGAACGATGTCCGGCTGCCCGGGTAGTTGAAGCTACGAAGTTTCCCTGCAGATGGCGCACCGCAAGGAGGCGCCAGCCACGGGTGGCAGGCACAGAAAGGGCCGGTCCTCACGAAGAGGACCGGCCCAGGTCAACTCTACTGCAGTAGAAGTTCAGATGCCGCTGGCGCTACATACCCGCGTCGGTGTCGACGAACTTGAGCGTCACAGCGCCATCCGGCGAGCCACCCGTCGACTTGATCTGGTACACGGCAGGTCCGACCAGGATGAGCCCCTTGTACGCCTCTTTGCCCCAGGTGGTGTCGAAGGCGACGGAGCCGTCGTCTTCATTGACGATCTCGAAGCCGATCTCACCGCGCAGGGCTTCCAGACCGAAGCAGGCGGCCTCACGACCGTCGGGCAGGCTGATAGCGACCGAATCATACCCCGGCATGTTGCAGACCGTACGGAAGAGGAGATTGCCTTCACGGTCGCCGCAGGGGACACCCTCGGCCTGTGGTGTCAACTCACTGTCGCGCATCTCGTCCGAGCACTCAGGGGCGATGTTCAGATCGGCGAGGTCTCCTTCGCCGGCGCGCAATATGCCATCCATCTCACCCATGTCGTCTCCGGGCGGCGGACCTTCACCTCCGGGTGGCGGGCCTTCACCCCCTGGCGGGGGCATGTCACCCTCTGGCGGCGGCGGGCCTTCGCCCTCAGGTGGCGGCGGCATGTGAAAGTCGCGTACCCAGGCACCGAACTCTTCAGCGTCGATGTCGCCACTGCCGTCGGCGTCCATGAGTTCAAAGAAGGTGGCGAGCATCGCCTCCTTGTCCGCCTCCGGATCCCCCGTCATCGGCGGGGGTGGCATGTCCTCGGGCGGCTCGAAGCCTTCCGGCGGAGCGAGGATCACCTCGGGGCCGGGAGGGTGGTCACCCATCATGTCATCCTGAGCTTGAACGGCGCCAAGGGACAGCCCCATGACAGCGCCGGCGATTAGCAGTTTTCGGACCATTCGGACCTCCATCAAAGACGGTGATGCAGGGAGCGTTCCCCGCGGGAGCAATTATGAAGTGTCCCCAAAAGATGGGGGCAAATCGGCAAAAAGCTGTGAGAAATATCACAGCTGCCTCATAACACTGCCGCCATATATACGAAACGAAGCATGGAACACCAATTGAAGATTCACGCGATATCCGGTAACTGTCATGCCTGATTGATACTTATGGCAGGATGATCATTGCTCGCCGACAGCGTCGCCCCTACATTCTGAACCCAGAGACCCTAAAACGACGAGCCTGTGCCTTGGAGATTCTCGGAGGACCCCACTTCGCCGTCACCGGTGCCGGTGAGTCGCACGGCCCCGCCGTGACGACCATCGTCCACGGCTGCCCGGCTGGCCTGGAGCTGTCGCGCGAGGCCGTGCAGGTCTTCCTTGATCGTCGCCGCCCCGGCAGCAACAAGCTGGGGACGCCGCGGCGCGAGGCGGACAAGGTCGTGCTGCTGTCGGGGCTGTACAACGAGGATCACGACTCGCTTCTGGGCGGTGCTCAGATCGCGACGCATGTCGAGGACAACGAGGTGCGCGCGTCGGGGTACGAACGCGGCTCGACCACCGGTGAGCCCATCGCTGCCGTCGTGCTGTCGGCGGCCAGACGGTCGGCCGACTACACGCAGTTTCTCGGGCCTGAAGGGGATGTTCGACCGGGACACACCGACCTCGTCAAGCACTTCAAGTCCGGTGGTTTCGCCGATCCCCGTGGCGGCGGTCGATCCAGCAATCGTTCGACGATCTCGGATGTTATCGGTGGCTCGGTGGCGCGGCTGTTCCTCGAAGCGCAGTTCGGCACGATTCTGTTCACATCGATCTGTCAGGTGGGCGAACTGAGCGCCGCCGAACGGCTCGGCGACGTCGTGGAAGAACTGTTGCGCGAAAGCTCCGAGGGCCGGCTGTCAGCAGAGGCTGCCACGGGCCTGGAAGAGCGCCTCGATGCCGCGCCATTACGATCCGTCGATTCCGCCTTTGCGGACCAGGCGGCGGAGCTGATCGAAAGAACCCGGCGCGATGGCGACTCGGTGGGAGCGGCTCTCGAAGTGGTGGCTGTCCACGTCCCCGCGCTGGTGGGTGAACCGCTCTACGACAGTCTGAAACTCAGGCTCATGGGGGCCCTTGGAGGGCTGCACGCCGTGCAGTCCTGTGAGATCGGGGCCGGTGGCGATGTGGTGGCCCGGCGGGGCAGCGCCAACAACGACCCCATCCGCAGCGACGGTTACCAGAGCAACCACCACGGCGGCCTGCTCGGGGGGATCACGACCGGCAAGCCGCTGGTGATGCGTGTGGGCTTCAAGCCGACGTCGACGATCGCGAAGCCGCAGAACTCGGTACGCAAAGACCTGACGGAAACCGACTTCCAGCTGCAGAAGGGCCGCCACGACCCCTGTGTCGGCGTGCGTGCCGGTGTCATTCTCGAGTCGCGCATGTCGATAGAACTGATGAACGCGGTGCTCGCCCATCAGTCCAGTCACATCGATCCGGCACACTTCAGGCTGTTCGGAGACCAGCCTTGAACGAGGTGTCCTTCGACGATATCGCCCGCTTGCCGGCTCCAGGGGACAACGTTGCCATCGCCACACGTCGCCTGGAGGCCGGGACCATGGTGGGCGCCGATGGCGCCAGCTTTCGGCTGTCACACACGGTGATGGAAGGGCATCGCTTCGCTGTGCGTGCGATTCCCAGCGGCGGCGAGTTGCTGTCCTGGGGACTGCCCTTCGGCGTGGCGCTGACCGATATCGTCGCCGGCGAGTACGTGAGCAATGCCGGCATGCTCGAGGCCCTTGGCGGTCGACGGCTCAATTTCGAGCTCCCGCCGACACCCAGTTTCGAGGACCGCATCACTCCCTACGAACTGGACGAGGCCACATTCACCGCGGCGCCGCCGCTGGAGCGCCGGATCGACGTGCCCACATTCCGCGGTTTTGATCGTGGCGTCAGGGGCACCGGCACCCGCAACCATATCGTCATCATGGGCACCACGTCGCGCACGTCGGCCTTCGCCCGTATCGTGGCGCAGCGGCTCGGAGATCTGCCCCGCACCGATGGCTTCGACGGTGTCGTCGCGGTGGCCCACACCGAAGGGGGAGGCGCCGAGGCGCCCAATAACCGCGATCTGCTGCTGCGGACCCTCGCCGGCTTCGCCGTGCATCCGAACGTGGGTGCCATTCTGTGTGTCGACTACGGCTCGGAATCGGTGTCGAATGCGGCCCTGGAGCAGTACCTCCGGGCAGAAGGGTACCCTATCGATGAGGTGCCCCACAGGTTTCTCTCGATCGACGGAGGGTTTGATCGACACCTCGAGGAGGCCGAGGCGCAGGCGCGCCGGTGGGAGCAGGAACTGCGGGGGCAGCCACGCCGCGACCTGCCCGCATCCCACCTCAAGCTGGCACTTCAGTGTGGCGGCTCCGATGCCTTTTCCGGCGTTTCGGGCAACCCTCTGGCCGCCTGGGTTGCGCGCGAACTCATCCGTTGCGGTGGCGCTGCCAATCTGGCCGAGACGGACGAACTGATCGGCGCCGAGCCGTACGTGCTCGACCGCGTGCGCAATGCTGACACGGCCCGGTGTTTTCTGGCCATGATCGAGCGCTTCAAGGAGCGTGTCTCCTGGCACGGTGCCAGCGCCGAGGGCAATCCCTCGGGTGGCAACAAGTACCGCGGGCTTTACAACATCGTCCTCAAGTCGATCGGCGCCGCCATGAAGCGCCATCCCGACGTGCCTCTCGATGGCTGCCTCGAGTACGGCCAGCCGATCCCGGAGAGTGGCTACTGGTTCATGGATTCTCCCGGCAACGATCTGGAGTCGATCGCCGGACAGGTGGCCTCCGGCTGCAACGTTGTCTACTTCGTCACGGGCAATGGCTCGGTCACCAACTTCCCCTTCGTGCCGACGGTGAAGATCGTGACGACGACGCAGCGCTTCGATCTGCTGGCCGGGGATATGGACGTCAACGCCGGGGCGTATCAGGACGGTACCCCGATGGACGAGATGGGTCGGCAGTTGTTCGAGCGTACTCTCGCAGTCGCGGCGGGTGAACGCAGTCGCGGCGAGTCAGCGGGCCACTCCCAGGTTTCCATCTGGCGTGACTGGCCGCAGCGCGATGCCACCGCCCTCGAGGGGCTGATGGCGGCGCCGGTGCCAACCGGAGAGCCGTTGGCGATTCGTGCAGAACCGGCGCCGGAGGTCAGCATCGATGCCATCACCACTGCCGACGGTGCAGCCGTTGATCGTGTTGGCCTGGTGATGCCCACAAGCCTGTGCTCGGGGCAGATCGCCCGCCTGGCGGCAGAGCGACTCAACACCACAGGGCTGGCGACAGCACTGGGCCTGTCCCGCTTCGCCGCTCTCGTGCATACCGAAGGATGTGGTGTGTCGGGCGGCCCGAACGAGGACATCTACGCGCGCACACTTCTCGGTTACCTCACGCATCCATCGGTGTCGCTGGCCCTGTTGCTGGAACACGGGTGCGAGAAGACCCACAATGACTACATGCGGGCGAGCCTCGACGAGGCCGGCGTCGACCCGGGCAGATTCGGTTATGCCAGCGTCCAACTCGACGGGGGCATCGACTGTGCCCTCGATCGTGTGGAGGCCTGGTTCGGCGAGCACAGGCAGAGCGGGACGGGGCTCTCGACGACACCGGCAGACGCCGGCGTGCTGCGGCTGGGCCTGTTGGCCAGCGGCGACGTACCCGACGGGGTGGCACGATCTCTGGCCCGCCTGTCGGGCTGGATCGTGTCAGCAGGAGGAACAGTAGTGGTACCCGAAGGCCCCGGCCTCGCGGCGAGTGCTGCCTTTGCCGACGCCCTGGCTCTCACTCCGGGGCCGCCGCCGTCACTGGCTCACGGAGAGAGCGCGAATCGGCCTGGCTTTCATGTGATGGAGGCGCCCACCGACCAATGGACCGAGCTGGTATCCGGGTTGGGTGCTACGGGAGTGGGAATGTTGTTGGCCCACGCCGGCGAGCACCCGCAGCAGGGGCATCCCCTGATTCCCATGTTGCAGGTCACCGGCGTGCCGGCGGTGGCGGCAGCCTACGCCGATGATCTGGATGCGCTGCTGGTCGATGCTGACGACAGCGCCGGCAGCCGACAGCTGCTGGATCTGCTTGTCGAAGCCGCGTCGCGGCGCCTGCGACCCCGACTGTGGACCCGAGGCAACACCGACTTCCAGATCACCCGCGGCCTGCTCGGCGTGTCCATGTAAGGGGCGGGCCTGTACGGTGACCCGAAGTTGGCAGCTTACCAAGGCCCGCAGTCGCCCTCTGCAAGCAGAGGGCTGCGGTCTGTCCGGATTACGGTCGGGCCTGTACGGTGACCCGATGCTGGCGGCCTACCAAGGCCCGCGGTCGCCCTCTGCAAGCAGAGGGCTGCGGTTTTCCTGGGCGATCCTACAGCGTCGGTATCTCCACGCCCATTTCAGCGGCTACCTCGCAGATCGATTCCCACACCGGTTGCGGCAGGTCGATCCCCTCGACCAGGCGCGTGGCGCGTGTCTCCTGCTCGATTTCGCCTGGAGCGTAGATTCTGTTGACGCCGGGCAGGGGTCGCGCTGAGCAGACCCACTCGGCGAGGGCTTCCACTTCGTCGGTGTACGTGTCGATTTCGGTGAAGGCCTCGATGTCGATGGCCAGCACCATGACCCCGTTGCCGCCCTTGCCATCCTGTTTCGTGCAGCCCGCGTGAGACAGGGGACCGACGAGCATCTCCACCATCATGGCCAGCCCGTGCCCCTTGTGGCCGAACTGCATCCCCCCGAGGGGCAGCACGCCCGTGCTCGTGTCGCGGTACTGTTCCGAGTCTGTCACATCTTCGCCCTGCTGGTTGATGACCCAGCCCTCGGGAAGGGGCTCACCACGGATGATCTTCTGCTCGATCTTGCCACCGGCAACGACGGTCATCGTCATGTCCAGCATGAAGGGCGGGCCGTTCTTGCGCGGCGCGGCAAAGGCGATCGGTTCGGGGCGCAACCGCCGGTCGGCGCTGCCGAAGGGTGCCAGGAACAGACCACCGCCATTGAGCCAGACGAGGCCGAGCATGCCCTGTTCAGCGATCCGGGGCGGATAGTCGCCGAGGCGACCGATGTGACTGACGGCGTGGAGGCCGACGAAACCGAAGGTCGAGGAGCGCGCCTTCTCCACCGCGAGGTCGACGGCACGGGTGACGGCGACGATACCGTTGCCGCCCTTGCCGTTGAGGATGGTGAGGGACGGGTTTTCGCGCACGATCTCGCGGTCTTCCCAGGGGACGTACCCCTTCTTCATGGCGCGGGCATAAGCGGGCAGAAACCAGGTGCCGTGCGAGTCGTGGCCGGCCAGATGGCTGTTGACGAGGTGATCGGCGACGATGCGTGCGTCCGCCGCAGGGATTCCGGTGGCGGAGAAAACATCAAAAGCCAGAGTACGCAGCATGTCTTCACGAACGATGGGCATACGGACTGCTCCTGGAGTTGGTGGCGAAGCGGGTCAGGTCAGATTCCAGTCGGACAGGGCCTGTGCCGCCGCCGTCTCGACCGCCTCCAGGCAACCAGGAGCCAACACGCACACCTCCTCCTGATAGAGGCCGATGCCGTAGCGGTCACGAGGCAGAAGGTACGAGTGCGGTCGGTTGCAGAGCTCGACGATGACGAGGCTCGTGTTGGGGAACCGCCGGCGCAGGTTGACCTGCAGTTGCTGATAGGGCTCGCCCCCGACAAGGACGAACACGGCCTCTCCCAGGCGCCAGAGACGGATGTCGTAGTCGATTCTGCCACTGGATGGGGCTGCTTCCACCAGTCTCTGCAGGCGGTGCAAGCGCTCGATGCGAGCCCGGGCCTCGCGGATGGCTTCCTCGTCCCCGGCGGACCGGGCTTGCTGCTGTCGCGTCGACCAGTCAGCGATACCGGCATCCAGCTCCTCATGTGAGGGCAGCTGACGGTGTTCGAGACTGACGGAGACCGTACGGCTGTCGAAGGCGCGGGTAGCCTTGCGGCGGGCGGCTGCCAGCGGCGTCCACTGCCAGGCGCCCACGGTGGCACCCGAAACGACGGGGTCACGGTAACTCCACTGATGAGCCGGCAGTGGTAGGGCCTCGATGGCGGCCAGGGCGGCGTGACCGAGCTGGCGACCGTTGCTGTCTGCCGTCTCGGTGTCACCGACGAAGCCGCGCACGGGTCCCAGGTCGCCGGATGTCCCCTGCACGAACAGACATGGAGCGCGGGTGGCGGTCTCGACTGTTTCCCGCATGGCGCCGATATAGTCCGGGCTGATCAGGCGATTGTCCCAGGCCAGTGTCGTCGGATGACAGGCGTAGTTGATGATGTGAGCGATCACATTGCCGTCGTCGTCGGTGGCGCGGACGACGGTGACGGTGTCGTCCGAGGGCCCTCCTGGATTGGGGCCGCAGACGAAGATGTCACGCTCCTCGTCCCGCGCGTCACGATGCAGCGCCAGGCTGCAGCGACCGCTGCCGAAGGACAGATCCACGGGCACCACCGCCGCCCGGGCGGCGGTGTAGGCTTCGAGCAGAAGGTGGGGGAGAGCGGCCAGATACGGTTCGATGTGTTGTCCGCCGGGTTCGGCGACACGCTCCAGATCGAGGTTGATGGCAGCATGGGTGTGGGACAGGGTGAACACGAGGTCCTCTTCACCGAGGCCGGTGCCGGCACGAAGGCGATCGAGAAGGGCCGCCATCTCCCGCTGTCGCAACCAACCCAGGTCGACGGTGAACAGGGCCCGGAGGCGCTCGCCCGTATCGTCGTCACTGAGAACGAGGACGGTGGCCAACAACGGGCGGTGGATGCCTTCGGCGGCATCGTGCAGGGCGGCCCCCCAGTTGCGGTGGTAGGCGTCGGGTGGCGGCGTGATATCCACGCGACCCACACCAAGACGGCAGCGGGCGAAGTCGGCCGGTAGCAGAGGCAGCATCGTTCTGGGGTGCTCAGGCGGCGTGGCGCTGCGACATCATCTCGGAAAAGGCGCCAAAGAGGTGGAAGCTGTCATGCGGTCCCGGTGACGCTTCAGGGTGACACTGGATGGAGAAGATCGGCAGGTCACGGTGCTTCATCCCTTCAACGCAACCGTCGTTCAGGTTCAACCGCGTCACCTCCAGGCAGTCGGGCAGGTTGTCGGCGCGAATGGCCCAGCCGTGGTTTTCTGCAGTGATCAGGATTCGCCCCGTGCTGTCTTCGCGGATCGGTTGGTTGGCGCCGCGATGACCGAACTTCAGCTTGTAGATCTTGGCACCCAGCGCCAGACCGAGGATCTCGTGACCAAGGCAGATGCCGAAGATGGGGCGATCGGCCCGTTCCACAAGCTGTCGCGCTGTGTCTATGGCATAGCCGAGGGGACGTGGATCCCCCGGGCCGTTCGACAGGAAGATGCCATCCGGGTTCAGGCCGAGGGCCTCATCCGCCGAGGTCGTTGCCGGGACGACGGTTACCCGACAACCCTGGGCCAGCAGACAGTTGATGATGTTGCGCTTGATGCCATAGTCGAAGGCGACGACGTGATGGCGGCAGTCGCCTTCGGGAGCGACTTCATAGGCGGTATCACAGGTTACCGATCGCGCCAGGTCGACACCCTCCAGCCCCTCCCAGGCCCGGGCTTTGGCCACGAGACTGTCGGGATCGAGGTCTACCGTGCTGGCAGCAGCGTTCATGGCGCCATGAATGCGCACGCGCCTGGTGAGGGCGCGAGTATCGATGCCCTCGATGCCGAGAACGTCATGTTCCTGGAGGTACTCGTCGAGGCTGGCCGTGGCACGATGGTTCGAGGGACGGCGACAGCATGATTTCATCAACAGGGCGCGCACGTGGGGCCGTGTCGATTCCTCATCCTCAGCGTTTACGCCATAGTTGCCGATGTGGGGGTAGGTCATGGTTACCATCTGTCCGGCGTAGGAGGGGTCTGTGAGGATCTCCTGGTAACCGGTCATGCTGGTGTTGAAGACCATCTCGCCCAGGCATTCGCCCAGGGCGCCGACGGAATGACCTTCGAAGCAGGATCCATCGGCGAGAGCGACGAGGGCACGGGAATGGGCAGCGGACATGGGCAGATTCACGGGCATGGGTGGTGAAGGAGACACGAGGGGCGGGAGGAATATACGGGACAGTCGGGAGATGGTAAAAAAAGAGGAGCTCCCGTAGCTGGGAGCTCCTCTTCGTCCTGCGGCGGGATGTCGTGCGCGGAATCTGTGGTCAGCTGAGGTGCTTACTCACCAGCTTCGTCATCTCAAACATGCTGACCTGCTTCTTGCCGTCGAACACCTGCTTGAGCTTGTCGTCGGCGTTGATCATCCGCTTGTTCTGGGTGTCCTGGAGGTTTCTGCGCTTGATGTAAGCCCAGAGCTTCTTGACAACCTCCGTCCGGGGCAGCGCCTTGTTGCCCACGATGGCACCCAAAGCCGCATCAGGGTTCAGCGGCTTCATAAAGGAGGGGTTCGGTTTACGCTTTATCTTCTTCTTAGCGCCTTTTTTTTTTGCCGCCTTCTTCTTCTTGGCGGCGGCTTTCTTCTTTTTCGGCGCTTTCTTCTTGGCGGCTTTCTTCTTCTTCGGGGCCTTCTTAGCAGCCTTCTTCTTTGCTACTTTCTTCTTCGCAGTCTTCTTCTTCGCCTTCTTCTTGGCGACCTTCTTCTTCGCTGCCTTCTTCGTCACCTTCTTCTTGGCGACTTTCCTCTTCGCCACCTTCTTTTTGGCCGCTTTCTTCTTGGCCTTCTTCTTCGCCATTCTTGCTTTCTCCT
>DASCMS010000072.1:0-56367 GCA_036011085.1 Candidatus Latescibacterota bacterium | reverse complement strand
CCGCCATCGATCCAGTGCAGCACGCGATAGTCGCCGGCTTCCTGGTTGGCCAGAAACAGCGGGTAGTCACCCGTGTTCACGTGCCGGCTCTGCATGCCGACTTCGCCGTTGATCACCTTCAGGTTGATCGTCTCCACGTCGTAGATGTCGAAGGTGACGGCGTCGATGTAGGGCAGCTGACGCCCTTCCGGATCGACCTTCCAGTAGTACGGGTTGCGGTGAAACCGGGCCGGCCGCGCCGGCGGCGGCTCGGTGCACACCCAGGCCCACAGGCGCGGCATGTCCGGGTTGCGCCACTCCCGCTTGTCGGTGAACAGCTGAAACCAGAAGTCCCGGCCCGTGGCCCGCGCCATCCGCTCGAGCTGCTCTTCGGGTACGTAGTTGCGATGGAACTGCTTCAGGTAGTGGGCGGCGTAGCCGACCATGGTGTAGCTGTAGTTTGAAGCCAGCTGCTTGAGAAACAGGCCATTTGGCTCGGCGAAACGCACGCGGAAGGTCCACTCGTCGAGCTTTTCCATCTGCATCAGTTCGCCACCGTGGCGATACTCGATACCGATCACGGGCGTGATGTCGGAATCCTGCAGCACGTCGCGGTACCAGAACAGGATGTCGTCGGCACCGAAGGCATGACCGTCCGACCAGCGAACGCCGCGCCGCAGATGGAAGGTGAAGCTGCGCCCGCCATCCTCGATGTCCCAGTGCGTGGCCAGGTTCGGAAGAATCTGCTGGCCCATCGGATCCCAGCGTACGAGACCGTCATAGGACAGACGGGCCTCGATGATACCGATGTCGCTGGGGCCGGTGGCATAACGACGCCAGGTACCGCCATAGGGGCCCATCTGGTGCGGCGGTGTGATGACGAGGGGATTGTCCGGCAGGCGTTCGGCCACCGGCGGCAATTCGCCGGCGGCCGCCTGCTGCGCCCACTGCGGCGCCTCCTGGAAAGCCGTTCCGGCGTCAGCCTGCCATTCGCTGACGGCGTGCAGGACCTTTGCCTGAGTTGGATGCCGCTCGGGGGCCTGCACAGAATCCAGAGAGGCCAGATCCACCGATCCGGCTCCCGATAGAACCCACGTGATCGAGGCAAAGACCTCGACGCACAACACCATGCCGACGATGACGACGCCGATTCTGGCTACGGAACTTTGAGCCGCCCGCCGCAGAACTGCTCTTGTGGGTGGTGGAAGCATCGGGTGAGTATAGGCCCAACCATGCGTCCGGGGGATGGTGCTCTATCGCGGGGCGCTCGACCGCGACCGATCCTCACGGCAGTTCGGTAAAGCCTGACCACGCCGCCGCGGCCACCGCATCCTCCATAGAAGCCGCGGGCAGCACGAAGAACACACCCTCGACGCTTGCTCCCGCCGGTACGCCGCGCGTCACCTCTCCATTGAGCGCACAACCTTCCGGTCCCTCCGCCCAGCCGCTGGCGACGCAGTCAGGTGAGGCGGCCGTGGTGAACAGGGCGCGCCCGTCGCGGCTCACCAGTCCACCCCAGTCCCAGGTAAATCCGCCGTACCAATAGGGCGAAGCCTTCGGCGAGGCTGCCGACCGGGTGGCGGTGTGGAAGTGTCCCTTGCCGGGACGGATCGCCAGATTGGGCCAGAGATCAAACCCCACATCTCCCCCGAGCCACTCTCCCACGGTGTTCCTGCGGCCGACGATCACTGCCAGTACGTCGGCGCCGGGTGCCATGAGATACTCGATGTAGAGGGTGTGGTTGCGGGCTGACTCCTGGGCGACCTTGCAGGTGAGACGGACCCCGCTCCAGGGCAGCCCCTGCCGGCCACGGCGCTCAACGGTTCTGGCGCGGAAGGTCTCGAGGTGCAGTCGCCCCCACAGCCTCCCGTACGACGGGTGGATGCCGCCGTGCCAGGGGTTGCGCCAGCCCCGCTGTCCCCCCTTGGGAAAGGAGCTGTTGAGATACTCCCGTCCGTGCAGGGCCAGCGAGATCAGGCTGGCGCTGAAGGCAGGCGCCACTCGGGCCCTGAGCCTGCCGTTGTCCATGGCGAAGACGTCCCCCTCGTCGCACACCTCGACGGCGCGAGCGCCCGCGGGCAGCACCAGGACCCGGGCCTGCCGTTCGTACACGGCCTCGTCGGTCTCGAAGCGCAAGTCGATGTGGGCGGGACCTGACGCTTTCTTCTGTCGCCGCTTTATCTGGATGGCAGCGCCTACCGGCCGATCCACGGTAAGGGACGACACTTCTTGCCGGGGCAGGGCGGACCGCACCAACCCTTGCCCCTTCACCTCGACATGACCATCCAGCTTGTAGGTGCCGGCACTCGTCAGGGACACCCGGGCCTTCGCCTCGTCACCAGCGACGATCAACGGCTCCGGGCCGAGAGTCAGCTCGATGGGCTCCCGCCGTGACGGTGGTGTGATCTCCTCCTCACCGACAGGCGATCCGTGCAGCAGCTGCCACCAGGTGCGGGCCGTCTCCACGGTACCGTCGGTCACCAGCAGGTGCAGAGGATCCATGGTGATGCTGCCGCCGGGGGCCAGCGATCCGGCAGCCTGCCGCAGGTCGCATCGTCCTCCCACCTTCACGGTTTCGGCCTGGTCCCAGATCACGGCGCTGACAACACCATCGCCACCCTCGTGGGCCAGCCATCCCTCCGGCCAGCGTGCACCGGCATCTGGCAGGTTGACGCCGCCCAGCTCCCGCGCTCCCGTGGTCTCCGGATCTACGTGGATGCCGCCCACCGCCGGTGCTCCCCGCCGGCTTCGCATCCCGTGGCGAGCGGTAAGGGACACGAACTGACAGCGGTGCAGGTCGATCGTCCTGGCGCCGCCGTTGGTGACGGTGTCGACCACTTCCACCAACGGACTGCGATCCAGTCTGATCCGGCGGTTGACGATGAGTCCCGGGTAGAGGAGGGAAGACGTGCGCAGGTGGAGTGAGACTCCCTCGACATCTCGATCGATCCAGGACTCCGCCTTCTGCTGAAACAGGTCGTCCCAGGAGAAGGGCGGACCGAACTGGGGGGCATTCACACGGGCGCGCACGGCCCGTGTGCCGCGCAGCCGGTGGTGGACGAAGAACTGACCATCTTTGCGCGAGGCGTATACCGCAAGGTTGCCGCCGCAGAGGATGCCGACGCTCTCCCCCACGGCGCCTGCCAGGCTCCGACGACCGCAGGCCAGCAGATCGAGGCGCTGCTTCCTGGTGGCGATCCTACGTCCCTTCACCGTGACGGTCGCCTCTGTCTCCAGCGTGGCGCCGCCTTCGGCCGGAACACGGATGTCTACGGGCAGCTCGAGGCTGGCGTGCGGCCCGAGCTCGACACGGACGCTTCGGCGCTTCAGCTCCAGGTTGTGGACAGGCCGCAGACGCAGTTGCGCCACACACTTGCGATCCAGGTGAGAGCGCAGAGTCAGCCGGGCCTGCTGTGGCTCCGTCGGCAGGATGAGAGCCCTCGGTCCCTCGATGCTGATCTCTACCGCCTGCACCACATCGATGCCGGCGGCGAGTTCGATCTCACGATTCCCGAACATCAGTTCGGTGGTGAGCACCGCCGCCCGCGGCGGCCGCGTCTTCTCGACGATCTCCGGATCGACGGTGACCTGGGCCTCCATCGCCGCCGACCCGCTCAGCTCCAGGCTCTGCCGATGGGCTATCTCCATGCCCGGCTCGCCCCGGGCGGCAAGGAATACCTGCACGGGTTTCGACTTGCTGTTGGTGATCTGCCACTTCACCCGGTGCGGCTGCCCCGCCACCAGCTTTTCGTCGGGCAGCGTGACACAGGCGGTGAGCTCAGGGGTCTCCACCTCTATGGGGCGCCAGCTCTGACGGTCGAAGACCATACGCAGGAAGTCACCGTCGGCGGCACGCCATAGGTACTCATACACCTTCACCTTGCCGCGGGTCACCAGGTCCTCGACCAGATCCACCGGCCGCTGCAGATCACTGTACCAATCATGACGTGCGAAGAACGGTGCCCCCAGGGGGTGCTGGCGGGCTGCCGGAGTGAAGTTCTCCATATGCACGCAGGACCCGGGCTGCCACATGAACCCCGTCCTCTTATATAGGGGGACGGCCTTCATGTTTCCCGCCCAGGTTCCCAGGTCAACCTTGCCGATGCCGGCTCGATACACGTGTTCGACCACCGCGTGCAACACGGACTTGCCGTGCTTCTTCCCATGGAACTCCGGGTCACAGATCAGGAGCTCGATGTAGGAACCCTCCAGCTGATCAGGCCGGACCATCAGCGTACAGAGGGCAACGATACGGTCGCCTTCCTCGGTGACGTACGCGGCGATCTGGTCACCGTGGCGGAGCCAGCGCTCGATCTCCTCGGCGTCTTCCTGCCATCCCCCGCCGCCGGGAAAGGTGGCGTCCGAGCGGTCGATCATGGCCAGCACTTTCTCGGCGTCGCCCTCTCGCCAGGTGCTCAGCAGCTCACGTGTCGGGTGCAGAATGGAAGTCTTTGCGGACATCGCCTTCACCTGTCTTTGGGGGGACCTGGCGGGACAGACAAACACTGTCGCCCCGGCAGAACAGTGGCAAGGCTTTGATCTCCGCCGATCTCCACTGCCTCAGCTGACACACAGACGCCGGATTTTTTCAATTTGACGAATCGCTAGCGCTACACTACAGTTCACGGGCCCCAAAAGCCTTCGTTTGTCCGAAGCACGTCCAGCCAGTACGTGCTTTTTCGTTGACAGGTGAGAATGGTACTGAGAATCCCCGTCATCATTGGTATGAGTACCCTGGCTCTGCTGTGTTCGCAGGTCGCCACTGCCAGCGACATGGAGCGTGGGGAGGAGTTGTACGAGCTCTGCGCCCAGTGTCATGGCGGAGCAGGTGAGGGTGACCAGACGGTCGCCGCCCCCTCCATCGCCGGGCTCGATCAATGGTATCTCGAAGCGCAACTCGACAAGTTCCGCCAGGGAATGCGGGGTATGCATCCGGACGATGCCACCGGCCTGCGCATGCGGCCCATGGCCGTTACCCTGATCCACGAAGGGGATGTGGCGGACGTCTCCGCGTATGTCGCGAACATGCCGCCCGTGCTGCCACCGCCGGTAAACAGCGGCGGCGACGTCACCAGGGGCAAGGCGTTGTATGTCGTCTGCGCCACCTGCCACGGCCCTCAGGCAACCGGCGATGTGAAGCAGAAGGCACCGCCTCTCGTCAGATCCAGTGACTGGTACCTGCTGACGCAGCTGCAGAAGTTCAAGTCAGGTCTGCGTGGTACCGATCCGCGGGACGTCAGCAGCCTCCTCATGCGCCCCATGGCGATGGCACTCCCGGACGATCAGGCCATGAAAGATGTCATCGCCTACATCATGTCGCTGCCCAGATGAAGAAACTGACATCGAATCAGATCGCCGATCGCACCTTCCAGATCACGATGGGCATCTTCGTGGCCTTCGTTGCGGTCACGGTGATCTTCATTCTCTAGGGGTCATTCGCCGTGATCGAGAGTCTCATACCCGCTCTGTCGTCCTACGCTCGCCAGATCGACTTCCTGATCACGGAGGTGACGGTCATCGTCGGTGTCTGGCTCGTGGCGGCGGAAGCCCTGTTCTTCTATTTCATCTTCAAGTACCGCGCCCGTGAAGGGCACCGCGCCGATTACATTACCGGCGACGAACCCCGAATGCGCAAGTGGCTCATCGGGCCCGTGCTGGTCGTTTTCGTGTGTGACATCTTCCTCATCGTCGGTGCCCTCAAGACCTGGTCGCACATCAAGATCGAGCTGCCGCCGCCGGCTGTTGTGATAAAGGTGATCGGCCAGCAGTGGGCCTGGACCTTCATCCACCCCGGAGCAGACGGCAGGCTCGACACGGCCGACGATATCGTCACCGTCGATGAGCTGCACGTGGAAGTCGACAAGGTCTACCACTTCCAGCTGGAATCCCGCGACGTCGTCCACTCCTTCTCGGTGCCGGTCTTCCGCCTGAAGCAGGACGCGATTCCCGGCAGGACCATCACGGGTTGGTTCAAGGCCATCGGTACCGGTTCCTACGACATCCAGTGCGCCGAGATCTGCGGCCTCGGACACGGCGTGATGGCTGCACGGATCGTGATCGGTTCCGCCGAGCAGCATGCGGCCTGGATCGATGCCTCATCGGCCGGCAACACGTTAACGGCGATGTACGAGTAGGAAATGCGCTCGATCACAGGGAAGCGAAATGTCTGAAGCCACGGCGGCAGCCCACGAAGATCATCACGAGATGAGCTTCTGGGCGAAGTATATCTTCTCCACCGATCACAAGATGATCGCCAAGCAGTACCTGTTCACCGGTCTGGCCATGGCCCTGGTAGGCGGCTTCTTCGCCTACTGTTTCCGTATGCAGCTGGCCTTCCCGGGGATGGACGTTCCCCTGTATGGCATCGTCTCTGCCGGTGAATACAACGCCCTGGTCACCAATCATGGCACCATCATGATCTTCTGGGTGGCCATGCCGGTGCTGATCGCCGCCTTCGGCAATTTCCTGATCCCGCTCATGCTGGGCTGCGACGACATGGTCTTTCCGAGAGTCAACCGGCTCTCGTTCCAGCTCTTCTTCCTCAGCACCATCGTGCTGCTGGCCGCCTTCTTCGTGCCCGGCGGTGCTTTCGGGGGTGCCTGGACCGCCTACCCGCCATTGTCCGCCAAGGCGGAATACAGCCTGACTCCTATCGGCTCGTCCATGTGGCTGGTTGCCGTGGCTCTCGAGTTTGTCGCGTTCCTGCTGGGAGGCATCAACTTCATCACCACGACGATGAACGCCAGGGCGCAGGGCATGAAGGCCTTTGACATCCCGGTGGTCGTGTGGATGATCGTCATGGCCAGCATCATCTTCATGCTGTCGGTGGGCCCCCTCGTCGCCGGGGCGATCATGCTGCTCTTCGATCAGCTTCTCGGCACCGGGTTCTACGACCCCGGGCGCGGCGGAGATCCTGTTCTGTGGCAGCACATGTTCTGGTTCTTCGGCCACCCCGAGGTGTACGTCGTCCTGCTGCCGGCGCTGGGAATCACCCTCGAGGTGATGTCCGTCTTCGCCCGCAAGAAGCCCTTCGGCCTGCGGATCATCATCTATTCCGCCATGGGGGTGGGTGTGTTGAGCTTCGTCGTCTGGGCTCACCACCAGTTCATCTCGGGCATCGATCCCCGGATGGCCAACATCTTCACGATCACGACCCTGCTGATTTCGGTGCCGGTGGCCGAGATGATTTTCCTGTTCATGGCCACCCTATATCGTGGATCGATCACGCTGTCGACACCGATGCTCTGGGCCCTGGCGTTTGTCGCCGAGTTCATGATCGGCGGCGTCACCGGCATCTATCTGGGTGACAATGCCTCCGACATCTACTTCCACGATTCCTATTTCGTGCTGGCCCACTTCCACTACACGTTTTTCCCGATTTCGATCATCGCCGTCTTTGCCGGACTGACCTTCTGGTATCCGAAGATGTTCGGCAAGATGATGAACGAGACCCTGGGCAAGATCCATTTCTGGGGTACCGTGATCCCCTTCAACCTCATCTTCATCCCGCTCTTCGTGCTGGGCATCGGCGGACAGCACCGGCGCATCTTCAACTATCAGCACTTCACGGATCTGTCGAGTGCCAGTTTCCAGGATCTGCGCGTCTTTGCGACGATTGCCATGCTGGTGCTACTCGGCTTCCAGTTCGTCTTCATCTACAACTACCTGGTGAGCATGAAGAAGGGTCCGGCAGCGGGAAAGAACCCCTGGAGATCGAACACGCTGGAGTGGACGACCGAATCTCCCCCGCCCCATGGGAACTTCGGCGGCGTCTTCCCCACGGTGTACCGCGGACCGTACGAGTACAGTGTCCCCGATCGTGAGTCGGACTACTGGCCGCAGGACCTCCCGGACTAGACACCTAGGCATGGACACATGAGACCGATTGCTACATCCCGGACCAGCGCCGGCATGGCCACCGGGCAACTCGCCGTGTGGTGGGTCGTCGCCTCGGAGATCGTCATCTTCGGCGGTCTGCTGGCGGCGTACATCGAATACCGCATGTCCCATGTGGAGTGGGCGGGCTACGCGGCTCATACCAACGTGTGGGCCGGCGGCTTCAACACCTTCGTACTGCTGACGTCGAGTCTGGCGGCGGTCCTGGCCCACCAGGCAGCCGAGTCGGGCAATGGCCGCAAGGCGGCCAAGCTGCTGGGACTGACCATCGTCGGTGCCCTCGTCTTCCTCACGGTGAAGGCTTTCGAGTGGACGGCCGAGATCCAGGCGGGTTACACGATCTCGTCCAACGGATTCTGGGCGTTCTACTATACCGCCGCCGGGATCCATGCCGCCCACGTGATCGCCGGGGCGATCATCATGGGATTCGTCGCCAGAGATGCCCTCGCCGGACGGGAGCTGCATCGCGTCGAGTTGATCGGCATCTACTGGCACTTTGTGGATATCGTCTGGATCTTCCTCTTTCCGCTGCTCTACATCGCCAAATAGGACGGAGCCTGCGTCATGTCCGAACAAGCTGGACACACCAGCTACGTGAAGATCTGGGCGATCCTGCTCGTCCTGCTGGGAGTCAGCATCGCCGGTCCCACCCTCGAGATCCAGGTGGTCACTGTGATCACCGCCTTCGGCATCGCCCTGGTGAAGGCCTACATGGTGGCCAAGCATTTCATGCACCTGAACGTGCAGCCTCGCTACGTCGCCTACGTCATCTGCACGTGCCTCACACTGATGGTCGTGTTCTGGGCCGGCACCGCGGTGGACATCTACAAGCAGGAAGGGACGAACTGGGCAAAGCTGGACGTGCCCGCTCAGTCGTCTACTACCCACTGACCCATGGGGAGTGATCGGCGATGACCGGGCCTGCTGTAGCACTCCGGCGCCGACCGGTGATACCCAGCGCCGCTCTGGGTATGCTCCTGTTCGTCTTCAGCGAGGCCATGTTGTTTTCCGGCCTCATCAGCGCCGTGACCATCGCCAGGGCTTCAGCCGCCGTCTGGCCCCCGGTAGCAGAGGTGCCTCTTCCCGTAGCGGTGACCGCCTGCAACTCCGCCGTGCTGCTCGCCAGTGGCCTGCTGCTCCTGCTGGCGGCCCGAGCCCACAGAAACAGCCTGCCCCACACCCGGGCACTCTTGCTGGGGTCGATGCTGACCGGGGGGTTCTTCGTCTGCTTCCAGGGATATGAGTGGGTCGATCTCCTCCGCCAGGGACTCACCATGAGATCCAGCCTGCATGGCGGCTTCTTCTACCTCATCGTCGGCGCCCATGCGCTCCACGCCCTGGCCGGCCTGTCGGTGCTGAGTGTCGCCTATGTCCGTCTGCACCAGGGCCGACTCAAGGGTGATTTCCTTGCCGCCACACAGGTCCTCTGGTACTTCGTCGTGGTGTTGTGGCCCTTCCTCTACGTGAGGGTTTACCTGTGAGTTGCCGCCGGGCCAGCCTCGTTGCCCTGATCCTGTTCGCCGGCGCCGTGCCGGGCCACGCCTGCTCGGTCTGCTTCGCCCGGGATTCGGCCAACACCGACGCCTTCACCCTGAGCACGATCTTCCTCTCGCTGTTGCCATTGCTCGCAGTGGGCGGGACCATCCTGTGGATCCGGCAGGCCCTGCGCCAGCAGGATGAGGACGCTCTCAGGCCAGCTCGATAGCCTGTAGTCTCTCGATCATATAGCGATAGTGGGCGAACGGCATGTCGGGTGACGCCATGTCGTCGAGAGCAGGTACGAATCCCCCGGCACGTATCAACGGCAGCAATCGCTCGATCTCAGCATCGATCGCCGCCGGACCGGCGATGACGGCTTCCTTGGCGATGTTGCCACCCAGCAACAGATCGCGACCGAAACGTCGGCGCAGAGCCGGCGCATCCTTGCCGGCCATGACCTCCAGCGGCCAGGTGCAGTTGAGACCGTGGGCCAGCATGCCGGGCAGCAGGTTCTCGAACTGTCCCGCACTCCACTGGCAGATGACGGGCACGTCGTGGGCTCGCAGCAGATCGACGATGGGGTCCTGGTATGGATACCAGAACTCCTCGTAGATGGCCGGCGAGACGAGCGGCCCGTTCTTGCCGGCCAGGTCCTCGGCAAACATGACATAGTCGAGCTGTACCGCACCCAGCACCGGTCCGATCATCTCGAGCACGTACCTCCCCCAATGGGAGAAGATGTCGTGCATGAGATCCGGGTCGTCGTGGAACGCGGTGAGAAACCGCTCCATGCCCATCGAGTAGAAGCCGAGACGGCAGAAGAACGGAAAGAAGCAGATTCCGACGGGATCCACCGACGCGTTGAGACGCGGCGCCACCGTTGTCTGCCAGTCGGCCGGCAGGCGCCCGGGCGAGTCGGCGCGAAAGCGCTGCTTGTACTCCTCCCAGTCGTGGCGGGTCACTACCGGATGATCCATGTGGCCGTAGAACATGGACGGATTCTCTTTGCGTCTGCGAACCGTCCCTCCCATGTTGGCCACCTCGACGACGTAGTCGTCGTCCTCCGAGAGTACCTTTGGCTCGAAGGCGGGGATCGGTCCCCATGCCAACTGCACCTGAACCAGCCTGGACATGCCGAGGAAGTCCACGGGATGGACGTCGGCGGGCAGCCCTTCGCCACGCCAGCGCTCGATGGCGGTCTGCTCGTAGGGTTCCACCGCCAGGACCGGGAGTCGATCGACGGGTTCGTGGCGCATGATGGCACGGAAGGACTCTCGAGGTGTCATCTTGAAAGGGTATCTGTGGGGGCAGAGACCCGCAACCAGCACAGGATCGTGCACCTCAGCGCACGCCGATGAAGACGATGTTCCCGACTTCCTCAAGGAGCGCGTCGACGACCATCCACACGGCGCCTCCCATCAGCTGGCCGGCGATGAACCCGAGAAACAGCGGCTTGCCTGTCTGGTAGCCGCTGGTCCCGGTAAAGCGGAAGATGATCCCCTTTGCCAGCCAGCCGAGGAACACGGAGAACCAGGCCCAGCCCATGACCCAGCTGTCCCCCACGGGCAGACCGATGTAGTGCAACGGCCACCAGAGGAAATGGTGCTGCAGCCAGATGAGGCCGGCCATCATCGCCGCGCCCACGCCAAAGAACAGCAGCCGTGGCTCGATGTGCTCCCAGCCGATGGGATTCTTCAGCTTGTCCTCGAGGAAACGCCAGGCGATGGACGGCACGCCGAACTGGCGCAGGTTGATGCCGCCGTGTTCATAGTTCACGTGCAGCGTCGTCCAGGTCGCCGCCACCATACCCACCAGGACCGCCAGGGCCATGGCCCAGAACAGCCGGGCGTGCCGCAGCCTGGCGCCGGTGGCGAGCTTCACGGCATTACCCGCAGAGGCCATCACGGTGGTTCTCATCTCGGCTGCCCACGAGTACGTCATGGACAGACTCGCCAGACCCTTCCAGCTCACCGTCTCGGTGCCCAGCGTGTACACGGTGAAGGGCTGGGGCAGCATGGTGGAGGAAGTGAAGCCTACCCCCCCCTGCGCGATGACCCGGGCGATGGCCAGAAAGATGACGAAGGCGCCGATGAGGAATACCGTCGTCGACAATGGCGGCAGGCCTGTGGCCACCAGCCAGGCGAAAACGAACAGGGCACACCCCAGCCACAGCCAGGCCGCCGCGCGATAGGGCAGGATCTCCTCGTCGCGGCCATCATCTTTGCGGGCCGGGTCCCAGGCGGCGCGCACGACTCGCCGCAGGTGGGCACGGCAGGTCCACAGCATCATCACCACCAGCGCCAGCATGGCCCCCATGCCCTGGTGCGACAGGGCGGTCGACGAGGCCGTCAGAGCCTCGTTGTGACCTTTGATCTCGTAGCCGATCAGGTTGAAGACTCCGGTCTGGAAGCGGCCGAGCAGATGGAAGAACCAGACCGAAAACGACACCTGCAGACCGAGGAAGTAGGCCATGCCGATGATGGCGAAGTTGACGAAGACGATGAATCTCACACTGCGGCGGAACAGATAGAGCTGATCGAAATAGGTCTGCACCTCGGGAATGAAGAAGTAGTAGTGGTGCAGCCCGCGCAGCATCTGCAGCGTGAAGGGCAGAGCGAAGCCGACCCAGAACAGGGGGCTGCGGAACAGGGGCGGCACGATGTGCCGATCCACATCGCGCAGCACCTCCAGCGGCAGCTGGGCCAGGGGAAACACGAGTCGCTCCGTATCCACCCAAGGGCGTCGCAGGATGACCATCGTGGCGATCATCCACAGGTAGACGGCCATCATGAAGGTCCCCCACGCCGCCATGGGCACCAGCCAGGCGCCCCAGGGGACCCCCCTGCCACCCTTCGGCGATCCTTCGTAGAAGGCCTGGGCTACCGCCGGATCGCGGGGTGCCAGCCACGACGGGATCAGCGGCTGCACGAGATCGACCCAGTTGTTCTCCGGCGTGGCGTAGTAGAAGGGCCGCGTGAGGATGTGGAACAGGTTGGTCACCAACCCCCAGGTGGGAATCGCCGAGGCGATGATCATCATCACGTAGACGACGATCAACTCACCCGAGCGCAGGGCCAGCGGCGGATAGGTCAGCTTGAGAAGGGGATTGAGCAATCCCACCAGAACGAGAAACAGCATCATCGCACCGGCGGTGATATAGTCGGAAGTCAGTCCGGCGTTGTGCAGCACGAGCACGCTGTACGGGCAGGCGACGTTGATCGCCGCCGCCAGCACTGTCCCGACGGCGACGGCACGCAGGGATACATCGGACCCGCGCTGGGGCGAAAGGGACGTCGCCGGCGTCAAGCGGGAGAGCCCGAGATTGCCCCGTGTTGCTCGAGCCAGGTGCGCAATGGTACGTCCTCGGCGGTGGGTGAGGTGTACCCCCGACCACCCGAGTGCGTCACTCCCAGCAGCTGCTGGCGGATCGGGGCGCAGCCGTCGAGATAGTGGCCGACGGTCATGTCATCCCGCGGCCGCAACCAGCGGGACGAATAGCCATAGAACAGGACACGGCGCGGCTCGCACCAGTAGTTGTGGCTGCCCGAATGCCACAGACGCCGGTCGAAGATCACCGCCGTGCCTGACGGAACGCTCACGGGAACGCCACCGTCGATTATGGCCTTGCGATCCTGTCCGGGAAACTCGTCCTGCAGATGGGAGCCGGGCAGCACGTGGAGATTGCCCCGACCCGTCTCGGTCGTGTCGGTGAAGTAGCCGTCCCGCTCGAAGGCAGCCTGCTCTTCGTCGGTGATCTGGTGCTTGAGACAGGTGGATTGCATCGGGGTGCAACAATCTCCGGGGCGGGGTCAGAGCGCGCAGATAAACGAAGATGCTCCGTCCGAAGTCGTCAATTATCTTCCCCTCGACCAGACTCAACGGCGAGCGAGGAATCAGAATGAAAATCACGAAGACGGAAGTATTCGTCCTGGGCGATCCGGAGGCTGCCGAAGTTGCCGACGGATCCCGCGTGCACGGACTGGCCTTCGTGCGCCTTCACACCGACGAGGGCATCACCGGCCTGTCCGAGATCTTCTGCGTGCCACCCGGCGTGGCCCGGGCCGTACTCGACGGACCTGAGTCCCTCTTCGGCCGGCTGCTTCTCGGCGAGGACCCGGTCACACCGGAGCGTCTCTGGACCCGCCTCTACAACAGCATGTTGCACGGCAATCGTCGGGGTTGGGTCATCATCTGCCTCGGCGCCGTCGACGTCGCCCTGTGGGACATTTACGGCAAATCGGTGGGCCGGCCCGTCCATGAGTTGCTGGGTGGGGCCGAACGATCACGCCATCAGGTGATCCATGGCAGTGACAACTGTGAAAGCCGCAATCGTGAGGTGATCCCCTACTGTACGATCGTCTCCGACAACTGGGACGCGGACAGCGTGCTGGGCGAACAGGTGGATCGTGTCCTGCGCCTGCGTGAACTCGGCTACCGCGCCTTCAAGGTGGAGCCCATGAACCAGACGACGGAGACGATCGTCGAGCTCACGCGGCGCACGCGCGAGGCCCTCGGCAGCGAACCCATGCTCAGCGTTGATGTGGGGTACCTGTGGAACGACGTAGGCTCCGCCGTGACGACGTTGCGCCGACTCGAGGAGTTCGACGTCTTCTTCTTCGAGACGCCCTTCCCCGTGGACCGCATGGAGGCCTACGCCAGCTTGACGGCCCGGACGCCGCTGCGCATCGCCGCCGGCGAACACGCCGTCACCCGCTGGGAGTTCCTCGACTTCATGGATCGGGGCGCCCTGCAGGTGATGCAGCCTTATATGACAACCTGCGGCGGCCTCACCGAGGCCAGACGGATCGTCGAGCTGGCGCAGGCGCGGGGCGCCCTGGTCTGTCCCGGAAACTGGTCGACCCACGTGCTCGGCGCCGCCACGGTGCACCTGGCGGCGTTCTCTCCGATCACACCCTTCATCGAATCGGCGGCGAGTGAGGTCTACGGGTCGCCTCTGCGAAAAGCCCTGCAAGCTGCCTGCCTGCCCGTCGTTGACGGCGCCATCGCCCTGCCGACAGCGCCGGGAATCGGCATCGAGTTGCCAGGTGAGCTGGTCGAGGAGTTCCTCCTTCCCCCCGAGAAGGGCTGGCGCTACCACGAAGACCAGTAGCGCGCTGCGGAGTCAGTGTCGCCTTGCCAGCTCCCGCACGGCGGCAAACAGGACCTCGCGCCCCAGGCGTACCTTGTACTTCGGATTGACGTACTCGAACTGCACCCGCCGGCTTGTGTCGACGATGAACACTGCGGGTACGGGCAGGCCACTCTTGCCAGGTTTGCGATAACCGACCCCGTACGCATGGGCGGCCACAAGCTCCGTGTCTGACAGGACCGGGAAGGTGACGCCCCATTTCTGTTCGGTCTCAGCAATCTTCGCGGGCGGATCGGTGCAGATCGCGATGATCTGATATCCCAGACTGTCGAGTGCTGCCGCATCTGCTTGCAGTTGAACCAACTGCCGTCGACAGTGCGGTCACCAGTGAGCCCGGTAGAAGACGAGGATCGTGGCGCGCTTCTCCAGTACGCGCGCCAGATCCACATCGACTCCGGAGGAGTTCTTCAGCACCAGTGCCGGTGCTTCGGCACCGATGAGAATGGGACGAATCCCGGTGGGCTTCTCCGGCATCGGCGCCGTATCCGCCGCCACGGCAAGTGACAGACCGCTCACGCAGACGGTGGCTGCCAGCGCTGCTTTCATCCATCGAATCAAAGAACTGCTCTCCTCTTCAGCCCGGCGCATATGACGGGCGATGGTGGCCAGGACAACGAAGAACACTACCCGGACAGGCGCAACCTGCGGGCGGTATTGCGCGCCGCTGGCGCCAGCGTGCAACTCCTGTTAGCCTAGAGCCTCGCGGCGCAAGTAGGGCGGATTATATAGGCGTCGAGGCGCCCGGGTCGCAAGGCGCGCGAGTGATGCGTATCAGTGGGATACACAGAGCGAGCGCAACGCCGCGAGCCGGGATGCATCGGCGCCTATAAACCGTAGGACTTGCGCCGCGAGGCTCTAGCGAACGACCGTACACCCTTGCTGAGGATCCATCTCTATGACCGACGTTCTCTACGTCGCCATCGGCGGCGATCAACCGCGGCTGGCCTGTTACCCCATCGACGGCAACGGCATCACGGAGCCAGCTGACGTCGTCGCCCTGCCAGGCGCCCCCGCAGATCTTGCGGCGTCACCCGACAGACGATTCCTCTACGCTGATGTCAACGTCGATGGCACCCATCAGTACCTGAGCTATAGCATCGATGGGGCTTCGGGATCGCTAACGCGTCTGGGATCACCCGCCCACGTTGGACCCTACCCCTGCTATCTCCGCGTCGACAATACGGGGCGCTGGTTGTTGGCCGCGTACTACTCCGACGGCATGGTCACGGTACATGCCATCGGCGAAGATGGCGTCGCTGGCGAACGGGTGCAGCAGCTCGAGACGGCGAAGAAGGCACACTTCATTCAGACCGATGCCGCCAACCGGTTCGCCTTTACCCCACACGTAGGCGACGAGAACGCGATATGGCAGTTCCGTTTTGACGAGAGCAACGGACAGCTGACGCCGAACGAGCCGCCGAAGGCCTCCCCGGAGCCGGGTCAGGGACCACGACACATGTGCTTCCACCCGAACGCACGGTTCGCCTTCAGCAACGGCGAGCAGGGCTCTTCCGTCACCGCCTGGGACTACGATGCGGTCGCCGGCACGCTGCGGCCCGGACAGACGCTGTCCACCTTGCCCGTCGACTGGGTCGGCGACAACACCTGCTCACAGATCAATATCTCACCGGATGGCCGCCGCCTCTACTCCTGCAACCGGGGCCACGACAGCCTTGCCGGCTTTGCCGTCGACGCCGACACCGGCGGCCTGACAGCCCTCGGTACCTGGGACACCCACGGTACGCCGCGACCACTGGCCATCGCGCCGGACGGCAACACGCTGTTCGTCGCCGGATCGAAGCTGCGTGTGTTCCACGTGGCAGCCGATGGCGCCTTGCAGATGCTGCGCGACCTGGACCCCGGTCCCGTCGCCTGGGTCCTGGCGGTGCGCACGTGAGGCGGAATCCCTATGCCGGCACCGGCACCTGGGTGCGCGGCAGCTTCCACGGTCACTGCGACGAAAACTCCGGTTGTTCTTCCGTCCCTCTGGCCACGAGCGTGCACGACTACCACGCCCTCGGGGCCGGCTTCGTCACCCTTACCGACCATGACGTCATCACCGACCTGACACCGCTGCAGACCCGGTACCCGGATCTGGCCTTCATCCAGGGATTCGAATACAGCTCCCGTGAGAATGTCGTCTTTGCCGGACCCGGCGTGAGGCCACTCTACGAGCTGCCTCTCGAAGAGGCCCTGGCGCAGGCCGGTGACCTGCTCACCATGGTCTGCCACCCGCAGCCCATGGGCGCGGCGCTCGAATACTGGACCCGGGCAAAGCTGGCGGCCCTGGGCACATGGCCGACTGGACTCGAGATCTACAACGGTCACTACGGAACCGCCGCCGGTCGGGCCGTGGGCCGACAGCCCTACTACGCCGATTTCTGGGACGAGCTGCTCACCGCCGGTCATCGACTGTGGGGCTTCGCCAACGATGATTTCCACGATCCCGGAGATTTCGCCAACGCCTTCAACATGGTGCTGGTAGACGACGTCTCACCGGCCAGCATCATCGCCGCCGCCAGGGCGGGCCAATCGTACGCCTCGACGGGGATTCTGTTGGAGGAAATGAAGGTGGAGGGATCGCGGATTGCGGTGCGGGTCAGCCAGCCCTGCGCCGGTCGCTTCATCGGTCCGGGCGGTGTGACCCTGGCCCACGACGCCGGCACTGCCTTCGAGTACAGTGCCGGCCATGAGGAGTACGTGCGGTTCGAGGGTGAGAGCGACGAGGGGCGCATCTTCCTGCAGCCCTTGTTCCGGGAACACGACTGACCACCGACACGAGCCCGGGGGAGGTCAGTTCCCCACGACTGTCGCACCTGTCAGTTCGCAGGCGATGTCGTTCCATTCCCACAGCCTGGCCGGCTCGTAGCGCACTGTGCTGATGTCCTTGAGAATCAGCTCCACCGGGCATCCGTGGCGATCGCAGGCGTCCAGCGTCTGCTGCAGATCGGCGCGAACGACATCGGCATCCCACTCCTCCACGGCCAGCAGTGCCGGCGACGGCTTGCGTGAAAACACGTAGTCCCCACCGATCGCTTCGGCCCCCGCCTCGACATCGACGAAGGGGCTCATGGAGATCTTGCGCACATTGGGTACCGCGCGGATCAGGGGCACCTTGTGTTCCAGGGGTTCGCAGCAGCCATAGTAGCCCAGACCGAAACGCTCGAACCAGCGCACAGCGTAGTCGAGCCAGAACTCCTTGTGCATGCTCGGGGACACCGACGAGAAGATCTGCGCCATGCCGTAGGTCCACACGTCCTTCGCCCGCGGGCTCACCGGATCGAAACCCTCGGCCGGCAGCTCGTCGGACCAGGCGCCGGTGCAGTGTATGAGGGCCGGCGGCAGCCCGAGCAGGCCCTGCGCCTCGAGCTGATCCAGGATGTCCAGAGCCACCTCGGTGAACTGCGCCATCACCTTGTGCGAGAAGTCGGGCCTGTCGACGAGGTCCCACAGCACCTGTTCGGCGCTGCGCCAGGTGACGATACGGTCGTACGCGGCAAAGACCGGTGTCGTGCCCTGCAGGCGCACGCCGAGAATGCCGTCGAAGACCTCGAGGGCCCGCTCCTCCGCCAGCTTGGTGGCCTCCTCGTCCAGTGTGACCGTCTGCTTCTTTACCTTCTCGTACAGCTCCTCGTCGTTGGTGATCTGATCGATGTAGAGATGGCCCACCACGTCGTTGTTCGGATCGCTGACAGCGGTGTGCTCCTTGGTGACCGGTCCAAACCCGGCGCCGTGAATCGCCTTGGGTACATCGAGGATCGGCTCGACCACCATGTCGCCGGGAATGTGGTGCCACTTGTATAGGGTGCGGCGAAGTTGCTGCTCGACGCCCCGGCTCCAGGGATCGGTGGTGCGCAGCAGCAGCTCATCGTCCACGTCCATCTCGTGCCATGGAATCTGGTCGATCATCACCATGGGCCGGTTTGGCTGCAGGCCGTTGAGGGCCTTCCAGCAGGAGATGGTCTCCTGCTGTTGCTGCAATGCGGCGATATCGGCGATCTGCTGTCCGAGCTCACGCAGAATCTGACGGTCGAGGGTGCTTACCATGGGATCTCTCTTCGGTTGTCGGTGATGTCCATGAGTCCAATTGACTGGAAATCCGGCACTCCGCACAAGCCTGCAGGCTGTGGCTGTTCTATATTGAGGAGCACTCATCACCAGGAGCAACGGCATGACACGGACCACGAAGATTCTCATCGCAGCGGTTGCGGTTTCTCTCCTCGCCCTGAGTCTTGCCTGGGCCCAGCCCGGAGGGCGGCGTGGTGGCGGCGGTGGTGGCTTCGGCATGTCCGCAGAACAACTCTTCGGCTATCTGGCCTTGAGCCCGGACATCATGCTCAACGATGAGCAGGTGCTCAATGTGCGCCACGCCCTGCGCCCGAGCTATGCGGATCAGCTGGCGATGCGTGACGCCATGCGCGGTGGCACCCTCGACTTCCAGGAAGTCCGAGAGACCATGGCCGACATGCAGAAGGACATGATCGCCGCCGTGAGCGGCTCGCTGTCGAAAGAACAGAACGAGACGTTGAAGGGCGCCATGGCCCGGATGGGCGGCGGTGGCCGTCGGGGTGGAGGCGGCCGTTAGCAGTTTCAGCGTCAGGGCCGCCGTATTGGCGGCCTGCTTCGGGTCGGGCTTCATCGCCACTGGGGCGCGAGGCGAGATTCAGCAGATCGTCACCGAGCTTCCCGGCGGCGCCTCTCTCGCCATGGTCTGGGTCGAGCCAGGCGACTTCCGCATGGGCGACCTCGACGAGTTCGACGGATTCGACCGGTTCGACGAGGACGACGGGTTCGATGAGTTCGATGAGTTCGACGAAGACCATATTGAGCAGGACCCCCGCACGCCGGATCAGCTTCCCGAGCATCCGGTGGTGATCACCGAAGGGTTCTGGCTCGGACGCTTCGAGGTGACCCAGGCGCAGTGGGAATCGGTCATGGGGACTCGCCCGTGGGAGGGACAGCCCTCGACCGATAGCGACCCGAACCGGCCCGCCGCCTTCATTTCCTGGAACGACGCGCAGAGCCTTGTCGTGCGACTGAACCAAGCTGCCGGGGACTCGCTCTACAGGCTGCCGTCCGAGGCCGAATGGGAATACGCCTGTCGCGCCGACACCGAGTCCTGGTGGTCCTTCGGCACCCAGTCATCAAAGCTGGCAGATCATGGCTGGTACGAACGGAACGGCTGGGAGATGGGCGAACGCATCGGGCTTCCTGTCGGCGCCAAGCTGCCCAACCCCTGGGGCCTGTTCGACATGCACGGCAACGTCAGGGAGTGGGTGCAGGACTGGTATGGAGAGGACTACTACGAAGACGCCCCGGAACGCGATCCGCGGGGTCCGGTCCTGGGCAGCAGCCGCGTGCTCCGCGGTGGCGACTTTGCCAGCACGGCCGAGTTCGTGCGCTCGTCATGGCGATTCTCGGCGCGCCCCGGTGCCGCCAGCATCTTCTTTGGTGTGCGCCTGCTGGCCAGGCGCGATCCTTCGACACTGATCCAGTCGATGAACTGGGGTCAGGCGAAAACCCGCCGACAGGGAGACAGGCGGTGAAAGCAGCACAATACCAGGGCAACCGCACGATCACCATCGGCTCGAGTCACCCCGTGGCTCCCGGTGAGGGGGAGGTCCGACTGGACGTCGCCTACTGCGGCATCTGTGGCACCGACATCCACATCTACCACGGTGCCATGGATCAGCGCGTCCACCGTCCCCTGGTCATCGGCCATGAGGCGTCGGCCACCGTTGTCGATATCGGTGCTGGTGTCGCCGGTATCGCTGTGGGCGACCGCGTCGCCGTGCGTCCCATGTTCTTCGGTGAGCCGTCCCCCTTCGACAAGGGTCATCCCCACGTCGGCAAGAACCTGAAATTCATCGGCATCGATATGCCCGGTGGCATGCAGTCTTCATGGACAGTACCGGCCTATACGCTCCACGCCCTGCCCGACTCCCTCGAGATGGCTCACGGGGCCATGATCGAGCCGGCAGCCGTCGCCTGTCACGACGTTCGTCTCGGACGTGTGCAGGCGGGTGAGACCGTCGTCGTCATCGGCGGCGGTCCCATCGGCCTGCTCATCGCTCTGGTCGCCGGGCAGATGGGTGCTCGCGTCATACTCTCCGAAGTCAACGACTCGCGCCTGCAGCTGGCGGCGGGACTTGGCATGGACGTCGTCAACCCGGCGCAGCAGGATCTTGCGGGCACCGTGCAGGAGCTGACAGACGGGGCCATGGCGGATTGCGTCTTCGAGGTCTCCGGATCAGCCCCTGGCGTCGAGGTCATGACGGAACTGCCCAACGTGCGCGGCCGGATCGTCATGGTCGCCATTCACCCGGAACCCAAGCCGGTGAACCTGTTCAAGTTCTTCTGGTCCGAGATCCAGCTCATCGGCGTCCGTCTCTACGAGGAGGAAGACTTCGACAGGGCCATCCAGCTGGCGGCGAGCGGCTGCCTGCATCTCGACCGACTGATCACGCAGATCCAGCCCATCGACGAAGTGCAGCAGACCTTCGAGACGATTGACTCCAACCCGGACGGGATCAAGTATCTCATCGACTGCAGATCATAGGACGACACACATGAATCTACCCGAGCTGTTCGACCTCAGTGGCAAGACAGCGCTGGTCACCGGCTGCCGTCGCGGCATCGGCAAGGCCATGGCGCTGGGACTGGCCGAAGCTGGCGCCGACATCATCGGCGTCTCGGCGTCCCTGGAAGCTGGCAGCGATATCGAAAAGGAGGTCCAGGCCCTGGGACGCTCCTTCGCTCACTATGGCTGCGACTTCGCCGATCGCGAGGCGGTCTACGCCTTCGTCGCCCAGACGAAAGCAGACCATGCACGGATCGACATCCTCGTCAACAACGCCGGCACGATCCTGCGACAACCCGCCGTCGAGCACTCTGACGAATACTGGGACAAGGTGATCGAGGTGAACCTCAGAGCCCAGTTCGTCCTCACGCGCGAATTCGGCAAGGACATGGTGGCGCGCGGCAGCGGCAAGGTCATCTTCACCGGTTCTCTGCTCAGCTTCCAGGGGGGGATCACGGTTCCGGGATACGCCGCCAGCAAGGGCGGTATCGGCACCCTGACCATGGCCTTCGCCAACGAGTGGGCCGCTCACGGGGTCAACGTCAACGCCATCGGTCCGGGGTACGTATCGACGGACAACACCGAGGCCCTGCGCAACGACCCGGAACGACGGCAGGCGATCCTGGCCCGGATCCCCGCCGGGTGCTGGGGTGAACCAGACGATTTCCGCGGGCCGGCGGTCTTTCTTGCCTCAGATGCTTCTCGCTACGTGCACGGCACGACGCTGATGGTCGACGGCGGTTGGATGGGGCGGTGAACGCCTATCTCAGCAGCAGCAGTTTTCGCGTTTCCCACCGGGTCCCGGCCCGGAGTCTGTAGAGATACGTCCCGCTGGCCAGAGAACGCCCATCGTCGTCCAGACCGCCCCAGCGGACGGCGTATGCGCCTGCCCCGCGCACTTCCTGCTCGAGGGTGGCCACCTTCTGACCCTGCAGATTGTAAACGCTCAGGTCCACCGGTACGGACTCTGACAGGGAATACCGTATCGTCGTACCGCCGTTGAAGGGATTGGGGAAGTTCTGCGCCAACTGCGGCGTGTCCGGCAGGCCGGCGGCTCCGGTCGAGGTGATCGCAGTCGACGCTGGCATCTCTGTGTGGTAGCGTATCCCGGGCGCGGTGTCACCGTCACCATCGCTGACGAGCAGACTCATGGCGTAGCCGCCCAGGTCGTTCTTCACCTTTACCAGCAGACGATTCTCGCCTGTATCGAGGACCACTGGTACGCGGTCCTCGGCGATCCTGTGCGAGCCCGACATGGGATGGCTCCAGACCTCCTCGCCATTCAACCAGACTTTGACGCCGTCATCGGAGCCGATCCAGAGCTCGGCTTCCTGTCGGGTCGCTGAATGGATGTAGGTGAAGGCATAGGCGACCACGTCGCGATGGTAGATGCCGTCCCTGTCATGGAAGAAATTCTTCAGGTCGATCTGGTCGTAGTCGCTGATCACCCGGGTCCAGATCGCCCCGTTCTGCGCCTCGCCGTCGAAGGGGGCGACCTCATTCTCCCCGCCCAGGAAATCCACATCCAGATCGGCGCCTTCGTGCACGCCGTGGATCAGCCAGGTCCTGTTGGCGCGTCCGTAGTACATGTCGCTGTAGTTTTCCGATTTCCGATAGTCGATGCCGACATCGGCGATGGCGTCGCCGCGTACGGTGATGTAATTCATGTCCAGCACGCCGTGACCCTTGGCGGCGGACATGCGCAGGTGTTCGATGTCCCAGGGATTGTAGCCCATGATCTCGGCAGCCACCGCGTCGGTGGCGACCGGATCCCAGCCGGCGATGATCATGTTGGTACGGATCGGACCGCTGCGCGAGTTCTTGTGTGGCCCCTGTCCATCCAGCCCCCAGGCGCCGCCGATGATGGTGTAGTCCGCAGGGTGATAGCTGAACAGATCGACGAGCGAACCGTCGACGCCGCGGGGGTTGTTGTGCAGTCCGGCGTTCCACCAGTTGCCCCGGTTGTACATCAGGCGGGAGGCGGTGCCCACGTAATTCTTGTGGCCCAGCGTCAACCGCGCCTCGTTGTGCGGTTTCATCGTCGGCACGGTGATGAATACATCGCTATTGAGAACCATGTTGCTGACGTAGTAGCTGTCGTTCGACCAGCCACCGATGCCATTCGACACGGGTACCGGCACCAGTTGCGGGTCATCGATGCTGGGGTACAGATCGTAGTTGAAGTTGCCCCGGTCGAATGTCTTGTCGGGGTGGCGCGTCCCCAGGTCATCGAGCAGATCCTGGAACGTACCGGTGAAGCCTGGATAGTCGTCACCGAAGTGGCTCGTCCAGCCGTCGACTCTGACGTCATCCTGGGAGACGATTCCGGTAAAGTTGAGACCTGTGGTAAATTCCTGATCCGCTGCCTGCCAGCTGCCGCCCATGGCCAGAGTGATCCGTCGGGCCTGGGTGAACTCGGCCACATATTCGAGCACCGCCCTGGTCACGCGGGGGTCGGTGATGTCTCCCTGACAGTAGCCGGTCTGAGGCCGCAGGAAAACCATGTTCGGCTTGACGACGACCCAGCTGCCATCCGGCACGATCGAGGGCAGGGGACCACTCGTTATGGGTGCCATCTACGTCGCTGACAGGAAAACGCCACCACACGCTCGTGAGCGCAGTCTTCACACCGAACCCGCAGGAAGCCATGTGCCAGGAACGAGCGTCCTGCTTCACTGACGTTATTCGGGCAGGATGGGGAAGGCGTCGATGTCCCCGGCGATCGTCTCGAGCAGGATGTCGATCTCCCTCTTGTCCCCTTCGTTCAGCGCCTGTTTTCCCGGGTTGGCGCGCTCGATGACGTTGCTGAAGATGCCACGCCGCTTCAGGATGTAGCGCCAGAAAGGTGGGCACTCGCGGATGATGAGGGGCAGCAGACGACGGTGCATGGCGCGGGCGTCCGCTTCCTGCCCCGCCCACCACAGTTCCGTGATCTTCGCCAGCACATCGGCCAGCTCGCAGGCCGGCATGTTGCCGTTGCCTCCGCGGCGCAGCTCATCCGGCAGGAACTTGCCGCCGGCGCCACCGAAGATGCACTTCACCTGGTCGCTGACCAGGTCCGCCACCTCGGCGATGTGTTTCGGACCGGGCTGTCGTTCCTCCTTCACGTACTCGATCTGTGGAATCTCGTCGACGAGGGCGGCGACCCGCTCACCCGTGAGAGGCGCGTAGTTGTCCGCGTTCTGCACCATGATCGGGCCGTCGAAGACCTCCGCCATACGGCGATACATGTCGATGGCACCGTCCTGATCGGTGCGCGCCGGGGCCATGGCGATGATCGAGTCGACGCCGGCTTTCTGTGCGGCCTTCGAGTAGAGGACGACCTGAGGGATCGAGATTCCGGAGCAGCCGAAGACGACGGGCAGCCGCCCGTTGACCACTTCCAGGACGGCGTCGAGGGCGGCGACCCGCTCCTGTTCGCCGAGGAACCAGAACTCGCCGACCATCACCGGCCAGACGATCCCGTGCTGGCCGCTCTCGCAGCAGAAGTTGGCGACCTTTTTCAGATCCTCGGTGTGGATCTCGAGGTCCTCATGGTAGGGCGTCGGCAGCAGGCCGAAGATGCCCTTCATGTCGGTGAATTTCGTCATCACTTGTCCCATCGTTTGTCGGGCTGCCAGAAATCCAGCTTGGGGTTGTTCCACTCTTCCGTCGGCTCGAACAGTCCGGGGAAGCGCAGGTTGGCTTCGATGCCGTCGTAGTTCAGGTCGACGCCGAGGCCGGGCGTCTCAGGGACCCTGACGTAACCGTCCTCGATGTAGTTGTCCGGCAGGCCGGTGACCAGCCCTTCCCAGAACGGCAGGTCGAGACCGTGGTGCTCGAGGGCGACGAAGCTTGAGATCGCCGCCGCGCAGTGGATGTTGGCCATCAGGGCGATGGGCGATCCGGCGAAGTGCAGCGCCGTGGGCAGCCCGTATCGCTCGCCGTAGTCGGCGATCTTCTTGGTTTCCATCATGCCACCCGAGGTCAGCAGGTCGGGATGCAGGATGTCGATCGCCCGCTTCTCGATCCACTCACGGAAGCCGTCCCACAGGTAGAGCTCCTCGCCGGCGGCGATGGGCACGTTGATGGCGTCGGTGACACGCTTGTGGCCGTCCACATCCCACCAGGGCATGGGGTCCTCCAGCCACGCCAGACCGTAGGGCTCGACGGCGTTGGCCAGGCGAATCACCTCTTTGGCCGTCATCATGCCATGACCGAAGTGATCGGTGCACAGCGAAATCTCCCAGCCGACGGCCTCGCGCACGGCGGCTACCACGTCGGCCATGCGCTCGATCCCGGCGTCGGTGACCTTGCTACCCTGACCGCTTCCCGGTGCCCCGTGCCGGCTGCGCATACCACGGTACTCGTGCTGCGTCGGCGTGCCGATCAGGTAGTCTCCGCGCTTGTCATAGCGGGGCATGCGGATGTCGAACTTGATGAAGGTGAGGCCGAGATCCATACGGCCCTTGACGCGTTCGGCGTAGCCTTCTGGTGTGGGCTCCTCCGGTTCCGGCGTGTCGGCGTACAATCGCACCTTGTCACGGTACTTCCCGCCGAGCAGCTGGTAACAGGGCACGCCGTAGACCTTGCCCACCAGGTCCCAGAGCGCCAGCTCGATACCCGAGACGCCACCGCCTTCGCGGCCCCAGTTGCCGAACTGCTTCATGGAGCGAAAGATCATGTCCACGTTGCACGGGTTCTGCCCCAGCAGCTGGCTCTTGAACTGCAGCGCGTTCTCCTTGTGCCCGGCATCGCGGACCTCACCGATGCCGTAGACACCCTGGTTGGTGTCGATGCGCAGGATCGGGTAATCGTAGTTGCTGCAGACCACCGCCAGGCGCATATCTGTGATCTTCAGATCCGACGGGGACGAGTGGGTGCTGATGGCGTCTTCAACCTGCCCGATGCTCTGCTGAACTTCCTCTGAGTCTGACATTGCTTGCATCCTCGATTGTGTGATTACGGAATACAATCGGGATTCCCCATCGTGAGTCAAGGTGCGTCCCCTGGATCGAACCATGGCGATTTGACCCGATATATGGTATTTACGTCTGTACATCTATTGTCCCGGTGTGCCCCGAGTTCCAAGGATCGCCATGAACAGGAGCATCCTGTCGCTCACGGCAACCGCTCTGCTGCTTGCCCCCAGGATTTCCGGCGCCCAGATCGAACATCTCGTCATCGGCGAGGGCGGCCTGGACTGGCTCGAAACCAGCGACAACATGGTCGGTCTCGACGCCGCAGCCGTGGCCGGCAATCTGCAGCCCTTCGAGGTAAACCCGGAGACCAATCTTGCTGTCGGCCCCCTCACCGAGACCGATCAGTTCACCAACTTCCTCGGCCACGTCTGGATTGTCGCGACCCGCCCGCCGGAGTTCCCGGAGGAAAACCGGCCGTGGGTCTACGGCGACCGGGGACGCGCGCAGACCATCGACGGCGACATCGACCGCCCCACCGATGTGGAGGAGATCTATGGTTACACTTGGGATCTGGGCCTGACGCTGCCGATCAACCGGGTGGTGTTCTTTCCGCCCGAGAAGGGCAGGGCCACAGGCAGCGGCCTCACCGGTGTCGTGCGCGACAGGGGACAGGGCGTCGAGGGGCAGTTGATCAGAGACCTGTATCCCCGCCAGTACGCGTTGTCAGGTAGCAACGAGCCCTCGGGTTTCCTTGTCAGCGCTGGTTCCGGCGCCTTCGTCAGCAAGCCCGGGTCGGCGGAACTGGAGCACCGCCTCGGCTTCAATGTCAACAACCTAGAGCGCGTCGCCGACGTCCGGTTCGAGACACAGGCGCTACGCTACTTCCGGCTGTTCTTTGCCGAGTTCGGATTTATCGCCGAAGTGCAGTTCTACGGCGAAGGGTTTCTGCCACAGACCCACTACACGACCCGTCTGATCAATATGGGAGAGCCCGTCAACTTCGGGCGCTTACACTACGACTACGAGGTCTTCCACAGTCCTGGATTCGGTCTGGAACCGGTCCCGGCGCCGGATGCCGACGTAACCGTCACTGTGGACGCGCGGTCAGGTCTGGATGACACCCCCCTGATCCACTACACCCTGACGGACATCGGCGGCTTGAAGGAGGTGACCCAGGACGTCTTCGACAAGGCGCCTACAGGGAACTTCCGGGGGGCTTTCACGACACGGCCCGTCCCCGGTCAGAAGGGCTCCATCCAGGAAGACATCAGCAACTGGAGCTTCTGGTCCGCACCGCACCTGGGCTCTGGTGTCGACATCCAGGCCCCTGACGGACGCCAGTTCGTGCAGCTGCGCACATTCCTTACAAGCGAGGATGTCTTCGCTTTCGCCAGGTTGAAATCGATGACGATCGAGCACTCGCCGCTGCTGGCCGATCCTGTCCTTGGCGAAGTGGCCCTACTCGACGAGCCGAACCCTGCTGACGGGATCGTGCAGGTACCCATGGGTGAACCCGTGACGTTGACGTATGACGTGCGCGCCGACTTCACATCCGCGTCGCAGAGCGGTTTCACGGCCCTGCGCCTGCGTACACCGGAGACCGCCGAACTTCAGAGATTCCAGATGGGTGACCCCCTGCAGGATGTTGTGCCGGACAGTATCCGCATCGATGACAACCAGCTGGTCGTCTACTTTCCGTCGAACCCGATCACGCCGGGTTCGAAGCCGCCGATCCGGCTCACCTTCTCCACACGGGTCTTCAACTTCCAGACCCTAATAGAAGGGGAGGTGTTCCATATCGACGGCGAGAATCTGCCGCAGTCGATCAACAGCGGAGATGCCTCGCCCCTGGTCTCGACCAACAGCCTGCAGGTGTTCGGGCCGTTGCAGAAGCTGAAGGTCCTGTCGAGTCTCGAGCTGGCCAGCCCCGTGGTGACTCCGAACGCGGACGGGGCGAACGATTGGCTCGCTGTGTCCTTCACGCTGCTGGGGATCGAGGCTGCCGACGTCCAAGTCGACGTCTTCGACCTGAGTGGACGACTGGTGAAGCGGCTTGTCGATGAGAATCGACGCCAGGGCCGCTATACCGACATCTGGGACGCCGCCACGGGTGGCACCACCGTGCCTCCCGGCACGTACCTCGTGCGCGTCGCCGTGGATACGGACGAGGGTATATTTGAGCAGACCCAAACTCTCGCCATCGCGTACTGATGCGGGTGCAGATGCGACCGGAGGTTCACGAGTTGGGTAAGCGGATGAAACTTGCAGTCATCGCTGTAGCCGTACTGAGCACGGGAGCATTCGCCGAAGAGCTCCGCTTTGAGCGTCAGTCGGACTGGGACAGCTGGACATTTCCCCAGGGCGCAGTCGTCCCGAATCCTGACGGGACCGTCGGCCTGAATCGCATCGACAAGGGCACCGACGCCAGCCTCGACGCGCCCACGTTCCTGCACGCGAGCAAGAGTCAGAAGGAGCCGATCCCCGGAGGGGTGCACGTCGTTGGCTCCGGGACAGCGACTGCGGGCAACATCATCGACGGCCGCTCCGACACCTGGTGGCGGCCGGATTCAGCCGATGTTGTGGCGGACTGGTTCGTCGAGGTTGACCTGGGGCGTATGGTCCTGGCCAAGAAGGTCCGTCTCATCTTTCCGGACACACTCGAAGTCAAACCCTTTCGCAGCTTCAGCGTCTACGTCAACGATGGCGTTCGGGCCTCCAACACTAGGGACGTCTTCGTCTTCACCCGCGTCGGCCGGGTGACGGAACCGAATGACGAGCGCATCGTCGAGTACGACCTGGAGACGGTATGGCCCGGTGCCGCCACCGGTGAGCACCTTACGACGGGAGACACGTTGCGGTTCATGATGGTCCAACACGTGCGCTTCGTCGCCGAGGAGTACCAGCCGAATGCGGCGCTGGCCCAGATCGAAGTAATCACCGTCGGTGATAACGCCGTCCTCGGCAGCGTCGATCGCGGCGGCGGCGTCCGGGGCGGAACGGACAAGGGCAACCTGGCCGGGATCGTCGACGGCGACAAGAATACCATATGGACGATTTCGGGGACCGCCGACTGGATCGAGAGCGGCCACTGGTTCGAGATCGACATGGGGGCGACATACTGGGTCGACCAGGCCTTCTATTACATCACCTCGCTAGGCACCCGGACCCCCGGCAATTTCGAGATCACCACGTCGGACGGGTCTGGGGCCGTCGGACTGACAGAGAGCCGGATCCGCAGTCCCTTCGACTTTCACCACCTCTCTCTCGTCGATAACACCTTCAGCCCACCGCGGTACGTGTACGAGTTCGATTTTGTCCCGCGCAAGGCGCGGTACTTGTTCCTACGACGCATCAATACGCCCGAGTGCAGCCAGTGCCTTCTGACGCGCATCTCTGATTTTTACCTGTTCGGCACTGGCTACGTAGCCGAGGCGGTGATGGAATCCAACTTCATCGACTTAGGTGGCACCAAGAGCATCCGCCGGCTGTCGTGGGACGCCGATCTGCCCCCCGGGACGTTCGTCGAGGTCCGCTCGCAGACGGGCGACACCTTCCTGATCGAGCAGAAGTTCTACAACAAGAACGGCGTCGAGATCTCCGAAGCGCAGTGGAACAAGCTGCCCAAGTCGCAGAAACAAGATGTCGTCGAGATCCAGCGGCGCGGGCCGGACTGGTCCGGCTGGAGTGCGGTCTATTCCGGCCGGGACGAGATGTTCCTGTCGCCCTCGCCGCGTCGCTTCGCCCAACTGCAGGTCAGGCTCGGCAACGACGACCCGGAAGTCGCGCCGTTGCTGCGCCACATCGCCCTGCACTTCGACGACGCCCTGATCAGTGGCGGGGTGCTCAGCCGCATCCTGCCACGGGAGGCGGCCTTCGATTCGCTGCAGACCTTCACCTATGTCATCAAGCCCACCTTCCGCTTCGGCGATCGCGGCTTCGATCGGGTCAGCATCCAGGTGTCGGCACCGGTGAGCGATGTAGAGGTCCGCGTCGGCGGCGACCCGGTGGTGCCCATGGCTGTGGAGACGGTGGCCGACTCTCTGCGCATCGACCTGCCCGAACGAATCCAACGGGATTCCGTCGAGGTCATGTTTCAGATGCGAATCCAGGAGAACGCCACCGCCTTCGATGGTTGGGTCAGCGTCGTCGGCGATCCCCTGCAGCAAGGTGTCCAGCCCGAGGACCAGCACTCGACGACGGTCTTCGTTCCTGCCGTGGCCGCTGATGGGGGCTTGATCCGCTCGGTTGCGGTCTCGCCGCTGGTGACGCCAAACGGTGACGGCATAAACGACGAGGCACAGATCCGCTTCACCCTGGCCAAGGTGGAAGGGGCATCTCCAGCTGTTACGATCCACGATCTTTCCGGGCGCCAGGTGCGGACCGTGGACGCCGTCGATGGGGCTCACAACTGGGATGGACGCGACGCCAGCGGACAGCTGCTGCCCCCGGGGTCCTACGTCTGCCGCATTCTGCTGTCCGCCGATGTCGGTGAGCGAGCGGCCTACCGATCGATCGGTGTCGTCTACTGAGTCCCGCCTGGTCGCTCTGCCTGTTCACCATTATTATTCGGCCTGTAGACCTGTCACCCCGGTGCACCCGGAGCTCGGAGGATCGTGATGTCCAACATCCTGTTGCTGGCGGTGGCCGCACTGTTGATTCTCCCACCGGTCTCCGGTGCCCAGGTGCAACGCCTCGTCATCGGCCAGGGCGGGCTGGACTGGTTGGAGTCCAGCGACGACATGCTCGGTCTGGATCGGTCGGCCTCGGCTGGCAGCCTGCAGCCCTTTGAACTGGATCCAGCGGTGAATGTTACCGTGGGCGAGCCCACCGAGAGTGGTCAGTTCACCAATATCTTCGGGCACGTCTGGCGTATATCCGGTTCGGCCCCCCCCGTTGCCGACGACAAGACGCCCTGGGTCTATGGGTCGCGTGGTCGAGCTCAGACCATCGACGGCGATGTGGATCGCCCGACCGACGTGGCCCCCGTCACGGACTACACTTTCGACCTCGGCCTGCCGATTCCCCTCAACCGTGTCGTCTTCTTTCCGCCGGAGACGGGCAGGACCACTTCGGCTTTCCAGGATGTGGTCTGGTCTGGCGGAGCCTTCGGGTCGACGACGGTCAGTTCCGGGCTGTTGATCAAGGACCAGTTTCCCCGGCAGTATTCGGTTTCGGGCTCGCTCAACGAGCAGGAGTTCCTGTTTCAGAATGTTGGCAACGACCTCGATATCGCCCTGGCGAGCAGCCTCAATCACACCGAACGTGTGGCTGATGTGCACTTTCGCACAGAAGTGGTGCGGTTCACGCGCGTGCGTTTTCCGGCTGCGGGATTTATCGCCGAGGTAGAGTTCTACGGCGAGGGATTTCTGCCGCAGACCCGGTACGTGTCGCGGTTGCTCGACATGGGCGAGCCGGTCAATTTCGGGCGGCTTCACTTCGATTTCGAGAGCTATCGCAGTCCGGGATTCGGCGCCGAGCCCGTGCCGGCACCCGACGCTCCGGTGCATCTGGCGGTAGACGTTCGCAGCGGCCTCGATGATACGCCGCTTGTCTACCACATCATCACCGACATCGGCACTGAAAAGGAAATCAGCGAGGCAGGATTCAACAGCGCTCCGTCGGGTACCTCCTACCGTGTATCCAACAACAATGCCAGTCAGCTTGTGGACGATGGGGCCGGCTCGTTGACGAGCTCATCGCTGTACATCCCGGGCCAGCAGGGCTCGGTGCGGGACGATATCACCAATTGGAGTTTCTGGTCGGCGCCCCATACGAGCACCGGCGTGGAGCTGCAGGTCCCGGACCGCCGACAGTTCATCCAGCTTCGCGCCTTCATCACCAGCGAAGACGTGTTCGCCTTCGGACGGCTGACCTCACTGTCCGTCGAGTACTCGCCGCTGCTGGCCGACCCCGTGGTCGGCGAGGTGGCGTTGATGGAGGATCCTCATCCCGAGGACGGGATCGTCGAAGTCCCGCTGGGTGAACCGGTCACCCTGACGTACGACGTGCGCGCCGACTTCACCGCCGCGTCACAGACCGGTTTCAGCGCCATCCGTCTGCTGACCCCCGAGGCGGTGGACTTCCGGCGGTTCCAGATGGGAGATCCGCTGGCGGATGTCGAGCCGGACAGCCTGATCATCAGCGATCGCGAGTTGCTCGTCTACTTCCCGTCGAACGCGATCATGCCCGCATCACATCCGCCCATCCGCCTGACATTCGCCACCCGCGTGTTCGACTTCAATACGCTGATGGCGGGAGAGGTGTTCGACCCTGAGGACGGAAACCTGCCGCAGTCGATCGATGGCGGAGACGCTTCGCCTCTTGTGTCGACGAACGACCTGCATGTCTTCACGCCAACCGAGCGACTGCAGGTGCTGTCCGAGGTGAACCTGGGCTCACGAGTTCTGACGCCGAACGCCGACCGGGTGAATGACGATCTGCCGATTTCCTTCACGCTGCACGGGATCACTGCCGGCGATGTGCAGGTTGAGCTGTTCGACCTCAGTGGCCGACTCCTGCGTCGACTGGTCGACGAGACGCGCGGCGAGGGATACTACACGGACCTGTGGGATGGCACGGATGCCGCCGGGCGGGTCGGGCCGGGGTTGTATCTGGTGCGCGTCGCGGTGGGCACGGATCTGGGCACGTTCGAGGAAACGCGCACCGTGGCCGTCGTCTACTGAACGCTATGTATCTTTTCTGCGGTGCCATCGCTCTGGTCTTCGCCGGCCTCTGTGCTACGTCGGCTGACGAGTTCCGCTTCGAGCGCCAGGCCGACTGGGACACGTGGACCTTTCCCCGGGGTGCGGTAGCGCAGAACGAGGACGGCAGCATCGGCCTGGAGCGGGTCGACAGGAAGATCGATGCCGTCGCCGACGCCCGGGAATTCCTGCATGCAGTCAAACGCACCAAGGAGCCCGTTCCCGGGGGAGTCCACGTTGTCGGCACGGGGGCGGAGACGGCGGCCAACATCATGGACGGCCGGCTGGATACATGGTGGCAGCCCGATACGGTCAACGTACTGGAGGACTGGTTCATCGAGGTCGATCTCGGACGTATGGTCCTGGCCAACAAGATCCGCCTGACCTTCCCCGACACTCTCGATGTGCGTCCATTCCGCACGTTCAGCGTCTTTGTCAACGACGGCGTACGGGCCTCGGCCGCCAGGGATATCTTCGTGTTTTCCCGTGTCGGCCGGACGACCGAACCGAACACGGAGCGCGTCGTCGAGTTCGACCTGGAGACCGTGTGGCCGGGGGCCGCGACAGGGGAACACCTGGTCAACGAGGACACGCTGAAGTACCAGATGGTTCAGTACGTCCGTTTCCTTGCCGAGGAGTTTCAGCCGGACGGGGCGCTGGCCAGGATAGAGGTCGAGACACTTGGCGACAACGTCGTGCTGGGCAGTGTCGGACGAGGCGGCGGTATCCGTGGGGGGACCGACCAGGGCAACCTGTCGGGCATCATCGACGGCGACAAGAACTCCGCCTGGACCATATCCGGCGCCGCAGACTGGATTTCAGAAGGCCACTGGTTCGAGTTTGACCTGGGGGCGACGTACTGGGTGGACCAGGCGTTCTACTACATCAGCCGAGCCCGAACGGTCTTCGGCGATTTTGAGATCACCACGGCCGAGGGTGCGCCGGCGGGTGGACTGACAACCGAGCGAGTGCGCAGCAACCTCGATTTCCAGCACCTCTCCCTGGTGGAGACTACCGCCAGCCCGTGGCGTCGACTGTTCGAATTCAGGTTTCCTCCTCGCAAAGTGCGTCACACGTTCCTGCGACGCATCAACATCGAAGAATGCAGCCAGTGCGTCCTGACGTCCCTGACCGACTTCTATCTCTTCGGTGAGGGTTTCGTCGCCGAGGCGGTGATGGAGTCCGGCTTCATCGACCTGGGAGGGACCAAGAGCATCCGCCGGCTGACCTGGGACGCCGAGATGCCGCCCGGGACCTTCGTCGAGATTCGCTCGCAGACGGGCGACACCTTCGTGATCGAACAGAAGTTCTACAACAAGAATGGCGTCGAGGTATCCGAGGCTCAGTGGAACAAGCTGCCCAAGTCACAGAAGCAGGACATCGTCGAGATCCAGCGTCGCGGCCAGGACTGGTCTGGCTGGGGGCCGGTCTATGATTTCCCCGGGGAGGTCTTCCTGTCGCCGACGCCGCGGAAGTTCGCCCAGCTGCAGGTGAAGCTGGGAAACGACAACCCCGGTGTAGCGCCACTGCTGCGACGGATCTCACTACATTTTGACGACGCCCTGGTGAGCGGCGGCATTACCAGTCGGATCCTGCCACGCGAGGCAGGCTTCGATTCACTGCAGACGTTCACGTATGTGCTGACACCGACGTTCCGCTTCGGCGACGAAGGCTTTGACCGGATCAGAATTCGGGTGCCGGCTCCCGCGGAAGGGGTGGAGATCACCGTGGGCGGGGAGGTGGTTGTGCCTGTGGCGACGGCGATGGTGGGTGACTCATTGCAGGTGGATCTGCCCCAACGAGTAGAGCGCGATTCGGTGGAAGTGGTGTTCAAGACGCGTATTCAGGCCAATGCGACGATCTTCGACGCCTGGGTCAGCGTGGCGGGAGATGATCTGCGGCAGGGGGTGCGGGCGGAGGCGCAGTACGCGGCTACGGTCTTCGTGCCCTCCGTCGCGACCGGAGGAGCCCTGATCCGCTCGGTTGCGGTCTCGCCGCTGGTCACGCCAAACGGTGACGGCATAAACGACGAGGCACAGATCCGCTTCACCCTAGCCAAGGTGGAAGGGGCGTCTCCAGCTGTTACGATCCACGATCTTTCCGGGCGCCAGGTACGGACCGTAGACGCCGTCGATGGGGCTCACAACTGGGATGGACGCGACGCCAGCGGACAGCTGCTGCCCCCGGGGTCCTACGTCTGTCGCATCTTGCTGTCCGCCGATGTCGGTGAGCGAGCGGCCTACCGAATGATCGGTGTCGCCTACTGAGCATCGCGCCGGCCAGGGCGATGAAGACCGACAGGCAGGAGCCCCTCTGTCAGCGGAGCAGCAACAGTCTGCGTGTCTGCACGTTCTCCCCAACCTGAAGTCGATAGATATACACGCCCGAGGCCAGTTCCCGATCGGCGTTGTCGCGACCATCCCACGTCAGGGAGTAGGTGCCGGCCTGGCGCAGGCCATACACCAGCCCGGCCACTTCCTGACCGGCCAGGTTGTACACGTCCAGGGCTACGGTAGCCCTCCGGGGCAGCTCATAGCTGATGGTCGTGGCGCTGTTGAACGGATTGGGATAGTTCTGCTGCAACAACACAGCGGACGGGGTGGTCCCCTCCCTGCTCTCAACAACGGCGGTAGCCACCGGATCGGATGCAGGGATCGTCGTCACGAGGCGTACATCGTCGACAAAGAAGGTACCCGAGGGGTTGCCCTCCAGTCGGATGGACTCGACCGTTTTGATCTCGTCTCGGAAACGGAAGCTGGCCCAGGGGACCTCGACGATCTGCCACTCGCGCTTCTCGATGTCGACCTCGAAATCTCGCAGGAGATTCACCGCCCTGCCGTTCACGAACAGGCTCAGACGGGAGATGCTGAGCGGCGTCAGGTCTCCCGGATGGAAGGCCAGCCGGATTCCGGCCATACCGAAGACCTCCACCGGGGCCTCCGGTCGCAACTCCAGCGCCCAGAGCTTGGAGAAACTCTCAGCTACTGCCGCCACGGATTGGGCTGCCGCGCCGTGGAACACCGGCCCGCTGGCAGCGATGGGCTGCGCACCCTTCTCCCCCGTGATGGTCCAGTCCAGGGCAAGACGATCGTCCAGGATGTACCGGTCCGAGGGCAGCAGCGTGATGAGCTTGGCCAGCTGGGAACGGTGGACCTTGTCCGCCCCGTCCTGTTCGATCAGGATCCGCAGCACACGCGGCCCCGCCGGCACCCCCTGCAGGTCGAGACGCGTATCGAGTCGGTAGGTGTCGCCATCGGCTTCGAGGGGCACGTCGGCGGGGCCCCCCAGCTGGCTCAGATCAGCCGTCAGCCGAGGCTCCCCACCGTCTGCATCCGTCCGGACCACCTGCACAGTGGCCTGCACGGACAGAGAAGTGACACCGGCAGCCAGTACATCGGGCAGGTTGTGCTCCCACGAGCCGCCGACCGCGCTGTAGGTCATCTTCAGGATCACCTCCGTCCGCGAGTCGCTGCCTACGTAGAGACTGCCCTCACGATCGGTGGTCAGGCCGACGGGCCGGCCCCAGAGTGAGCTCTGCGTTGTACCGGTCTGGAAGCCCGTAACGAATTCGCCAATCTGCGCGTCGGATCCATCCGGCTCGGCGAACAGGGCTGAGACGTTGTAGCCGGGGTGTGACGAATTCAGGGCCTTTCCCGCACGGAAGGCGACGAACGCCACATTCCGATAGCGCTCAGGAAACTGCCGGGCCGTGTAAAAATGCAGGGCCATCGGCGCGTAATGAGCCGGCACCAGGGCCACCGGTTTCTTCTGACGCGCGGCGAGCAGACTGTCCTCCGGCGTGATCGGGAGCAAGCGCCGGTAGCGGTCGACTGTGAAATCGTTCCACACCTGATGGCTGTTGACGAAGGGGTGCCCCATGAAGTCACCCTCACGAATCACATCGATCCATTCCGGTGGACTGGAACGGCCCTGCTTGTCGTGCCCGTTGTTGTTGCCCCAGAGTTCTCCGGTGATGGGATGCAGCGTCAGACCCACCGTGTTACGTACGCCGGTGGCGAAGACACGCTTCTCCGATCCGTCGATGTTCATCTCGAGAATGGACCCCCACTCCTCACTCGGTGGCAGAGGATCTGTGCCACCGGCCTTGGTGGGCGCCGAGGACCGGCACAGGTCGCAGGGCGAACCGATGCCGACGTAGATCTTCTGGTCGGCTTCGTCGATGACGATCGTGCGCGTTGTATGCCAGCCATTGCTGCAGCAGGCACCCGGTGAAGTCAGGTCCGTCAGCACCTCACGGTCCTCGTAGACCAGATCGCCATCCTCATCCCGGAACTTGAAGATGGCATCTGTGTCGGCCACGTACATCACCCCCCGGTAGAAGGCCAGGCTGTGGGCCTCCTTGAAGCCGCTGGCGGCGACGATGTGCTCGTCTGCCACGCCATCACGGTTGCGATCGGGAAGGGCGACGATCTGGTCCGCGTTCATGTTGGCCACGTGCAGGACCTCGTCTTCGTCGAAGGCCATGAAACGTGGGCCTCTGAGACCGGCGGCGAAGAGACCCACGGTGAAACCTTCCGGTACGTTCAGACTGAGCCCGACAGGAACCAGGTCGGCCAGCTGCTGCGGTACCTGCACCTCGATCGGCTGGAGGCCGAGATCCACCGATGGAGTCAGGGTAGCGGCCGGATACCCCTCGTCCTGGGCACCGCCGGCATATGGTGAGGCGACAATACCCAGCAAGGCGATGATGGTCGCAAATGAGGATGATGTCTTCATTGGATGCCGCTCCTGCTCGGGGTCCGGTCCTCGGATCGGTGGCGTACTCAATCACCAGTAAGCGGTGTCGGAACGCAAGCGGCCGGCGTCTTTCAGGGCTACATTATCCGGCTGCAACGAGGATCTTGGTACAATACAGATCGAGCTCGGGGGAGTATACATGGGACAGGAATTGAGCCGCCGCAGGTTCGGTCGGCGGATCATCACCCTGGCCATCGCCAGCAACGGGCTTCGGACTCTTCACGCTGGCGGCGCCCAGGCCGAAACCCGGCTGACGATCGATCTGGAGGAGCCTCGGTACGAGCCCCTGTTGCAGATCGGCGGTGCGGTGAAAGTCACGCCCGAGGGATCCTACGATCCGGTCATCATCGTGCGGCTGTCGGAGGAGGACTTCACCGCCTACTCATCCACCTGCCCCCACTTCAGCTGTGAAGTGGATCTGCCGGATGCGAATGGGATCGTCCTCTGCCCCTGTCACGGCAGCCTCTTCGATCTGCGGGGCCGCCATATCGAGGGACCCGCCGGTACCGATCTGTCTCCGGTGCCGTTGGAGGTCACCCGCCCAACGGCCGTACGATCCTCGGGCTGGAGTGAGATAAAGAAGGGCCGTTAGGATGAACCTTGCCGGGTACAGATACCTGCTGTCCGTTCTCCTGCTGGTCACCGCAGCCGGTGCCCGGCAGGACGGCTTCCACCCCAGACAGTACATAGCCTATCGCACCGCCGGTCCGATCGCCGTCGACGGCAAGCTGAACGAAGCCAGCTGGTTGAGGGCACCGGCAACTGAGCTGTTCGGCAACATGCAGGCTCCGGCTGAGCCCCCGCCCTACTATGCGACACGAGTGAAGATGCTCTGGGATGACGAGTATCTGTACTTCGCTGCGATGATGGAGGATCCCGATGTCCTGGCCACAATAACAGAACGCGATGGCCCGATTTACGACGACAACGACTTCGAGATCTTCATGGATATCGACAGCGACGGTCGTTGGTACTATGAGTTCGAGATGAACGCCCTCAACGTGATATATGATGTGTTGATCGAACGGCGCGCCGCGCGGCTCGGCATTGAGTGGAACATCGAGGGACTCAGAACCGCAGTGCAGGTCGACGGGACGCTCAACGTCACAGGCGACGTGGACGGTGGCTGGTCTGCCGAGATCGCCTGGCCGATGGCATCTCTGGCGGAGTTTGCGGGAGACATGTCGATTCCGCCTCGTGACGAGGACGAGTGGCCCATCGGCTTTGTCAGAGTCTACCGCAGGAAACCGGAACGAAAGACGGACATGTGGATGTGGTCACCCCACAGGTACGTGAGGATGCACTATCCCCAGTCCTGGGGTATCGTCCGTTTTTCGACCAGAATGGCCGGGACTCAGGATGACACTCGAGACCAGCTGTCCCTGCAACCGGTGTTCCTGTCCGTCGATCCTGAGACGGTCTCGCAGGATCGGCGGCCTGGTTCGATGGTCCTCATTCCGGCGGGACAGTCTACCATCGGCCCCGATCCGCTGGCTGGCCGCGGAGCAGAAGCCACCACGGTCTCTCTCGATGCCTTCTATCTGGACAGGTATGAGGTCACCGTGGCTCAGTACGCTTCGTTCCTCGACGCCACCCGGGCAGAGGAACACTACCATCCGTTCATGGCCCACGACGGCTGCGGAATCCTGCGGGATCCTGACGGGGCCTACCGGGTCCGGGCGGGAAGAGAGGAGTACCCGATGGTGTTCGTCACGGCGAAAGATGCAGCGGCTTTCGCCGCCTGGGACGGCAAGCGGCTGCCCACTCACGAGGAGTGGGAGCGGGCCTGCCGCCTCGATGACGACCGTCCCTATCCGTGGGGCGACCAGGAGATCGACCCGACCCTGGCCAATTACGACTACCACTACGGGGGTACCGTTCCCGTGGGCAGCTTCCCCGAGGGCGTCTTGCCAGCAGGGGTGCATGACATGGCCGGAAACGTGTGGGAGATATGTGCTGGCACAAAGGTGATCTACGAGAAGGAGCGCGTCGTGTATCGCGGCGGCGGCTGGGTGAGTCCCGCGGCACAAGTGCACGCGTCGGTTGGTGTCGCCGGCGCTCCCCGGTGCCGCTACATCGGATTCCGCTGTGCCCGGGATGCGGAATAGCATCATCCAGCGCGGGGTCCTGTTGCTGGTGCTGGCCACTGCCTGCGGCGGCGACCCGGTGATGGCGCCGGTGCCTGTGGTGCAGACCGTCATCCGGCCCGTGGAGTACGCCCGCGCCCTGCGCAACCCTCTGAAGGGCTTCACCAATCGCGGCTTCTCCGAGCAGAACGAATGGGCCAGTCTCGTGCACTCGTACATCCGCTGGAACGAAATAGAGGATGACGAGGGCGATGGCATCGACAGGATTCAGGCCTGGTGTGACCACCGGTGGCAGGGACTGGCGCAGCGTAACATCAAGGTCATTCCCAGGGTCTATCTGCACTGGAGTGGGGACCTCAAGTACTGGCCGGCCGACATGGTCGAGGATGACTACAGCAGTCCCCAGTTCGAACAACGCGTTCTGCGACTTATCGAACGGCTGGGGCAGGTGTGGGATAGTGATTCGCGGGTGGCCCACGTCGAGATGGGACTCATCGGCAAATGGGGCGAACACCACAGCCCCGGTCCGGATGAGACGATGCAGCAATTGCTTGGCAACGCCTTCCGCGCCGCCTTTGTGCACAAGCAGGTCCTGGTCAGGCATCCCTGGGAGTTCGTCGACTTCGGCTTCGGCATCTACTGGGATTCCTGGGCCCATGCCAACCAGGCCAACCACGCCGACGGCATCTTCGCCCTCGGCGACCGCTGGCAGACGCGCATCATGGGTGGCGAGGTCGCCTACGATTGGGGTGACTCCGGAATCCAGCCCGGTGATTCACCGACGGACACGGTGTCGGACCCCGTGCATCGTCAGCATCTGATCGATACGGTCCGGCGGCTGCACGCCACGCAGCTGCGCTGGGTTGCCGACTACGACGAGACAGATGACGCGGCGTTCACCGGCGGTGAACTTGTGCAGAAGGCCTTCGGCTACCGCTTCGTATTCGACGAGGTGCGTTTCTCCTACACGGCTGCTACAGTTGGTGATGCGGCAGGTTCGTTGTCCGTCTCCTTCACCGTGCGCAATACGGGCTCCGCACCATTCTATCGCGACTGGCCCGTCGAGGTGACGCTGCTGGACCCGGGGACCCGACGGGTGGTCTGGAGCGACCGCTTTGCCGATGTCGACATCCGGGGCTGGTTGCCGGGTGACGGGTGGGACGCTGGGGCGAGGCGTTACACTTCTGACGAACCGACGTACGTGGAGACGGGCGCCTTTCCCCTGCCGCAGGACCTCGCGCCGGGCAGCTACATACTGGCTCTGGCCATTCTCGACCCTGACGGCATGCTGCCGGCGGTCCGCTTTGCCATCGACAATTATCACTCGGGTGGTCGTCACCCCATCGGCATGATCGGGATCGGTGTCGCCGTCGACGAGGCAGAGCTTCCGGCCGCCAGCTTCGATGACCCCCACACCGATCAGACGCTGCACTACATCTATTGAGCTGTCACCGAGGCACATCGCCATGCGCAAGATTCTCGTCACCGGGGCGATGGGGCACATCGGCAGCAGTACTTACCTGGCCCTCGCCGATCAACCCGAGCGCTACGATGTCTACGGGTTGGACCGGGTCCAGCCCGACCACGAATCGCTGAGAACAAGACTGCAGCTACAGCTGCTGCGCTGGTTGGCGCAGAGCAACTACTGGAACGCCGGCTACAAACAGAAACGGCTGAAGAACTACAGTGTCAGCTGGCCTCACGACGGCGTACATGCTCTGGGCCAGTCACGCGTGGATGCGCGTGAGAGACCCATCGACCTCTGATAGAAGGAACTGACCCGTGAAGATCACCGATCTCGAAGTCCTGCGCATGGACGCGCCCAGCGAGCAGGACAACAACTGGCTCTTTGTCCGGATCCACACCGATGAGGGTATCACCGGTAGTGCCCCTCTACGCCAACGGCCGGTTCGGCACCGGCATCCGCTCCGCCCACGGGCCTGGTGCCGAAGAGATCAGAGATCCGGCCGAACACTTCGCCCTCGGGCCTATCGATTCTGGGATGCCGTCGGCACGGGAGCCAGAATCAGATCACCCCAGCCGGACTCGTCCTTCCAGGCGCTCGGCGAGATCCCCTTCCAGTAGAGGGCGACGTCGCGGTCACCTCCGTCGTCGTCATCATGGGCACTGATGGTGAACCCGATGCGCGACCCGGGCCCAACCGCCTCGCCCATGATCCTGTGGTTGAGGCGGGCCTCGATCTGGAATCCGCCCGTCGTGCTGTCCCAGGGGGCAGCATAGGCCGCGCCCTTCGGGCCGTACGATCCGGCAGAGGTCCAGGCCTCCGGATCATTTCCCCTGCCGGGCACGCCGCTCTGGTCACTCGTGACAGCGCCGTTGGCGACAACGGAGAACTCGCCACCGGTCTTGAACTCGATTCCCAGGGAGTCCCGTGCGTGGGGCGCGTGGTTGTGGTCGCCGTCGATGAAGATCTCAACGGCGTCGTCCATCCACGCCCGGGTGTGGAGCTCTGCGGGGTCGGGGTTCGTGTCGAGGACGAGGATGTCGTCGACGATGCGGACCGCCACATACAGGTACTGCTCGTCGCTGGCCACGGCGAAGTGGAAGCTGAAGTCCTGCGGACTCTCCGTCTCCCCCGCCTCCCCGTCAAACACGCCGTTCTGCGGAGTCACTTCGATGAACGGCGTGTCCTTCCACTCCGACAGGTCGCCATCGATCACCGGTGCGGTGCTGACGAAGGCCGGGAGCAACGGGTCGGAGTCGTGGGCGTGCGTCGGAATCGTCGCCAGTCCGGCGAGAGTGCACAACAGCATCAGTTGTTTCATCTTGTTCCTCTGGTCGGGATTCGTTAGCCTGCAAACTCGGGCTTCACCTCCTCACCAGCAAGAGACCGGACCCGTTGACCCGACACACCCTGAGAGTACTCCTCGTACTCGCCTGTTTCACCACCGCCGACGGCGATGCGGCAGCAAGCGATCTGCAGCTGACGCAGACACAGATCACCATCCCGCAGATCGACTACGAACCGGCCCTGCGCACAGGGGACGACGGCCTGCCCCGTCTTGACCTCCCCTCCGTCATCTGGGACCGCGTTGTCGAACGCTCCCACCAGGCGGTGATACTCGAGTCCAGGTATGTGCGCGTGACCCTGCTGCCCGAGATGGGTCGGGTCTATTCCATGGTGTACCGTCCCACAGGCCACGAGACCCTGTGGCGCAACGACATCGTACGGCCGGGCGGGGCCAACAACACCACCGGCTGGTGGCTGTGGATCGGCGGCATCGAGTACACCCTCCCGGGTGAGGAGCACGGCTACACGTGGGCGCTACCGTGGTCCTGGGAGATCCTGGAAGACCGGCCCCAGCGCAAGGCGGTCCGCGTACAGATCGAGGAGCCGACGACGGGACTGCAGGAGACGATCGACTTCGGCATCGAAAACGGCAGCGCCGCCCTGTCGGCAACCATCCGGATCCACAATCCGACAGCGCAACCCGTCGACTTCGCCCATTGGGTGAATCCCATGTGGGCTCCCGGAGGACACAACGAGCTCACCGACAGTACGGAGATCATCATCCCCACGGAGCGCGTCCTGATCCCCGAACGCTGGCAGGCCAACCTCGGCAGCAGCCCGCAGGCGTGGGCGGACAGCCCGTTGCGCTGGCTGCGCAACTGGCGCAAAATGGGCGACCTCATGGCGGACGGTCTCACCGCCGGCTTCTACGGCGCCTACTCCCATGACGAAGGCGAAGGTGTGGTTCGTGTCTTCGACGCCGCCGTCAATCCGGGTGTCGACGTCTGGACCTACGGTTTCCATCCGGACGGGATCCCCATGGGATCCGGGGCGCCCAACAAAGGATACGTCGAGATGTGGGGAGGCACGGTGGCCACCTTTCCCGACGAGCGTGCGTCGCTGGCTCCGGGCCGGTCCGTCGAGTGGACGGAATGGATCTACCCCTTCCAGCAGACCGGTGGCCTGACCTACGCCAATGCGTCACTGGCTGCCCGCTGCCGGCTCGACCCGCAGACAGGTGCCTTCGAAGTACGGATCTGCCCCGCTCGCGAGATCCATGCCGAGCTGGCACTGCGGGTGGGCGAGCAGACCGTCGCCAGGCGCACCCTGTCCGCGTCCCCTGCGTCTCCCTGGACCGGTGCCTTTCACCTACCGGTAGAGTGGCCCCCGGCTGAGCTGCATGTCATCGTCCGTGAAGATGAGATGGAGTTGGCCCGCTTCCAGCCACAAGTGGCTGCTCCGTAGGGCGCAACGGGGCGTCTCGCGGCACTCGTCTGTCGGTTCAGGACCAGAGCGGAGCACCCTCCGGCAACACTCTTCTGATCTCCTCCTCGTCCAGCTCGATGCCCAGCCCCGGGCCATCAGGCACGGCGATATACCCCTGCTGGATCGGCTCCTTGATGTCGAGCATCTGCCCCCATAGTGGAATGTTGCGCGAGTGGTGCTCCAGAGCCAGGAAATTCGGGATCGTGGCGCAGATGTGCACCGACGCGATACCGGTGACAGCACTCCTCATGTAGTGCGGGGCGATCGACATGTGGTACATCTCCGCCAACTCGGCGATGCGGCGGATCTCGATGGCACCGCCGCTGTTGGGAATGTCGGGCTCCAACAGATCGCAGGCCTGCTTCTCCATCAGTTCGCGGAACATCTTGGCGCCGTAGAATATCTCGCCGGTGCAGATCGGCGTCTTCGTCTGCATGCAGATCTTGGCCAGGGCGTCGACGTTGCCCCACTCCCAGCGGATGGGATCTTCGAGCCACAGCAGGCCCAGATGCTCCACATCTTTGCAGACCCGCAGCCCGTCGGCCATGTTGAACGATCCGTGCAGGTCAATGGACAGATCCACGTAGGGACCCACCGTCTGGCGCAGCTGCTCGATGGTGGTGATGATGTGCTCGTGCTGACGCCTGCTGACGGAGCGGTCGTAGCGATCCATCTTCCACGGGTTGGCCACGTCGAGGTCGAACTTCACTGCGTTGAAGCCCTCGGCCACCACCTCCCGCGCCGCCGCTACATATGCCTCGGTCTCGTACACGGGGTCCAGCTCACCGCTGGCCCGCGTCTCCTCCCAGCGGCGGTTGTATTCGGCCATCGTCCAGTGGGCGCCGGCGTGGCAGTCACAGTAGATGCGCACGCGGTCCCGCAGCTTGCCGCCCAGCAACTCGTGCATGGGCACGCCCCGATGCTTGCCTGCGATATCCCACAAGGCGATCTCGACGCCGGCACCGCGGCCCTGCATCTGCCACAGGTGGTCGTGATGCAGGGCGTTGATGTTGATCGGGTCGCGGCCTATGAGGATCCGCTTGAGATGTTCGGCCGAGGCACCCGGCACCCACTCACCCAGACCGACGATGCCTTCGTCGGTGAAGATCTTGAGCAAGGTCCAGTTCCGGTTGGGCTCTCCCAGCGACGGCGTAATCTTCACATCGGTGATCTTCAACGGTTTTTCCTTTCACAGAAACTGGTTTCACAAGCTCCAGTATGAGTAGAGACGGGCGTTGGTCAGTTCGAAGTGCAGGCGCACCGCGTGCTCCGGGATGGGCGCCTCGCCCTCCCTGCCCCAGCGCACGACCTGGTCGACGCCGTCTGCCCCCAGGGGCACGCAGTCGTCGAGGCCGTATCCCTTTATGGGCTTCTCGTCCACGGTGAGCAGCTCCGCCCGCAGCCGACCATGGTCGGCCTTGGCATTGACGTGGAGCCGGTCGCCCTGGCACCGGAAGGGGCGCGTCGTCAGACACCCCACGTCATAGCTGCCAGCCACCGAGGCAAACCCGTCGAGCCGCATCGTCGCCAACCCGATGGACATCGTACTGCGGTCCTGGTCGCCTTCGATGTGGGGATCGAATTCCCGTGGCACCTTCGCGTGCCGGCGTGGGGTGCCCCGAAAGTAGACGAACAGCCGATCGCCCACCGCCACCGGGGGCGCACCAGTCAGCATGATCTGAAAACGGTCCCACTCACCGATTTCGCCAGGCTCGATGAGGGCCTCGTCGCCGGGGCGCTCCCATGCATCGCCGTCGCGGCTGCTGAGCAGCTGCAGAGACTGGGTCTGCCGCAGGGGGTGTTTGTCGAAGTGGGTGAGAAAGCCGAGGGTCCGTGAACCGTAGTTGAATCCCGTGTTGTTGTAGAGGGCCTCCTCCTCGTGCAGGGGGCGCAGAAAGGGCCGTGGAGCAGTCCAGTGTACGAAGTCCTCGGAGACGCTCATCAAACGTTCGGGAGTGCCCCGCAGGAAGGCGACGTAGCGCTGGCGCCCCCTGTCGATCATGAAGGACTGGGCATCCCCCACCGGGCCCAGGTCGTCCGTTCCGGGACGGGGGTGGAAGCGGAACAGGGGCTCGGGTGAGTGTGTCCAGTCCTGTCCGTCGGGAGACGTGGCCGAGTAGATACCGGAGAGCGGCCCGTCCCCGTCGAAGCTGGACCAGCCGATGGCCTTGTATCGCCGCACCGGGTCGGGATCGTCCGGATCCTTCAGCATCGTCTCCCAGTGATCCTGAGCTTCGTGGTAGTCAGCCGGAATGATGATGTTGTTCCGCGTCGAACCGAGTGCTCTGTGCAGGCCGAGATCGGGCCGCTCCCAGTGGATACCGTCTGTCGACGTGGCCAGACACTGCACGTGCCCGACGCCCTCGCCGTAGTGGCCGGCCATGTACCACGCCTTGAACAGCCCCTCCTCGTCGTCGAAGATGACCGATGCCGTCATGCCACCGTGGTGCTCCCAAGGGGCTTCCTGGCGCAGCACCGGCTGTGGATGCTTGGTCGCCCGGTGAAAGTCCCGCCGCACGTTGACCCGGGCGTCGACATCGTACATGTCGACGAAGAGCCGCCGTCGATGATCGAGAGTCTCCATGGTCACTCAGTCATCCTTCGCATCAGGGTATGGTGGCGTGAAAGGTAACCAACTGGCTGCTGAACGCGATTGCCCGGGCAGCTCCCATGTCTCATGTTGAGAGGCATGAGCCCGGCACAGCCCGACATCGATCCGCCGGAGTGGATCCACAGCGTTCGTGGTCACATCGTCGACTGGGTGATGACGGTGATGGACCCGCAGCACCCCGGCCTGTTCCGTATGTCTGCCGACGCCTTCGTCGCCCACGACCTGCAGTCGAGCGCCAAGGCGCTTGGGCTTCTGCTGAATCACGGCGGCTCCGAGCGGCTTCCGGGTGCCGACACGATGGCGCGAACGGTTGATGAGGTCCAGCGACTGCAGGACTCGGACACGGGGTTCTTCTGTGACCCCCTGTTCGAGGCGGTGTTCGCCGACCGGGAAGATCCCGAGGCCCTGCTCCGGCTACGTCGGGCCAACGCCAAGTGGGCGAAGATCCTGCTGGGACACCTCGGCACCGAGCCCCTGCGGCCGTTCTTCCGCACCGGGTCGGGCGGTAACCCGGAGCCGGAGAAGGTGCTGGCCCTGATCCGCGACGGCGACTGGAGCCGTCCCTGGGGTATCGGATCACACGCGGCGCAGGGCGTCCGTGAGTTGTTCCTTCTCGGCGACGAGGGTCGAGAAGACTACTTCCCCTACGTTGAACAGGGCATCGACCTGATCCTCTCGCAGCAGAATCCCCGTACCGGCATGTTCGGGGACGACTCGGTGCCTCTCTATCAACAGATTTCGGGAGCGCTGAAGGTGATCGGCAACTTTCAGTTCTCGCTCGGCTTGAGGGTGCCGTACCTGACCGAGCTGGCCAATTCCTGTATCACACACCACACCGATGACGGCTTCTACGCCGACAGCGATTCACACTGCATCCCACGCAACGTCGCTGAAATGGCCATCGTCTGTCTGCTGCATTCCGACCACCGTGCCGCCGAGCTCCACGCCACCCTCGCGTCGGTGGCCGAACACTACCATCACATTCACGGCAAGGCAGACGGCGGCTTCAGCCCCACGCCTGCGGGAACCGAGCCCTTTGGCTGGAACGGGACGGTCCTGTGCCCGCAGAGCACCACACCCCGCAGCAGTGTGTCAGGGACCAACGGCTCCGGCTGCCTGGGAATGATTGCCGACGCCCTGTCATGGGACGTTGGCCTGCCGTCAATGCATCGGGGCTGGGAGGAGCGGGTAGGCCGTCTGAATCATCGCATCAGGCTCGACGGGGACGGCAAGGCACACGTGGAGGAGAAGCGCGCAGCGTGATCGAGCCGCGGCCTTCTGCCGGTTTTCGCGCCGAACGCCTGAGCCTGCATCCCATCATCCACGGCGATCTCGCAGGCCTGGAAGGTGAACGGGGCGCCAACATCAACGGCCCCTCGCTGGTCCGAGTCCCTGCCTGGGTCGAGTCGCCGCTGGGTCGCTACTACCTCTACTTCGCCCACCATGGCGGCCACTACGTCCGCATGGCCCATGCCGACTCCCTGACGGGTCCTTGGACGGTGCTTCCGGAACCGGGTGTGCTGCACATGGATGCCGGCCCCGGGAGCAAACACATCGCCAGTCCCGACGTGCTGATCGACGAGGACACCCGGCAGTTGCGTATGTACTTCCATCAGCCCGTCGAGGGACAGGGACAGCGATCCTTCCTGGCCCTGTCATCGGATGGTCTGCACTGGCAGGTACAGCCGCAGGTACTGGGCATGTTCTACTTCCGCGTCTTCCGTCGCCCGCAGGATGACACCTGGTACGCTTTCTCGAGGGACACGAACGTGGGTGGGATGTTCTGCCGATCGGCCAACGGGCTGCGACCTTTTGAGGATGGCCCTGCCATCCTGCCCGGATGCCGCCATGCGGCGACCTGGGTCGAGGACCAGACGTTGCATCTGTTCTACTCGGTGGCTGGCGACACTCCGGAGCGCATCCTCGTGTCACAGGTCGATCTGACGAAGGACTGGGTCGAGTGGCAGCCGTCACCAGGACAGGTGGTGCTGGAGCCGGAACTGGACTGGGAGGGAGGACATCTGCCCCTCGAGCCGTCACGTTGGGGGCGCGTGCAGGAGCCGGCCCGACAACTGCGTGACCCGGGAATCTACGCCGAGGACGATGAGCTGTACCTGCTCTATTCGGGTGCGGGGGAGCAGAACATCGGCATCGCCAGACTGCATCGGACGTAGGGTTGTGGACCGCTACTTCAGCAGCGTCAGCCGTCGAGCTTCTTTGAATTCAGGCGTCTCGAGACGATAGAGATACACACCGCTGGCCACCGCTCTTCCGGCGTCATCCTGACCGTTCCAGCGCAACGCGTACGCGCCAGCCTCCCGCGTTCCCGAAAACAGCGTGCGAATTCTCTGCCCCGTCAGGTCGAAGACCGCCAGATCGACCTGTCCCTTCATCCTCAGCCGGAAGGTGATCGCCGTCTCGGCGTTGAAGGGATTCGGGTAGTTCTGATCGAGGGCACTCTCCTCCGGCAGTCCCGCACCATCTTCCTCGGTTACCGCCGTCGACCGCGAGGGAGGCAACGTGATTTCCCACATCGCCCTCTGACCACTGCGCTCGATTACGAATATCCGGTTGCCGATGATCTCCGCGTCCATAGGGCCCTGGAATCCACCGACGATCCGGGTGATGCGGGCCTCGTAGTTATCCGCCACTTTCTCCATATCAAGATGCAACAGGTCTTCGTCGGGGTCGTTGAACGAGCCGATGAGATTGCAGCAGTCCCCCCCGGTGCGCAGCAGGAAGCCAGCGCCCTTGAACTCGCCGGCCATGGCGCGATCCTCGTCGAATACGATCCCCAGCGGCGAACTGTGCGGCGTGAAGGTCTTCACGGTCAGCCCTGCGTCACTGGCGTCCACCGCATCCCCCGTTACCGGGTCGCGAAAACGGTCAGCGTCGGGCCCGAGATTGATCACCGGATCCGAAAAGACCATCGGCGCCGGTGGGAAGGTCGGATCGTCATGGAAGAGCCCGTCGCTCCTGGCGCTGGATCTGGTAAACAGGATGTAGTTGTCTACCGCTGGATCATACCCGGCGAAAGTCTGCGGGTTGTCGATGCCACCCATACGCCAGGGGAAACCGAAGTGGTGCCCCTGACGCACCCACATCAACGCATCCGGCAGATCGCTGTCCGGCCCGTTGTCGCCGGCGAACAGATCGCCGTTCGGCGCAAACCTCATGTCGAAGGCGTTGCGGAAGCCGTCGGCAAACTTGTAACCGGAGGCTCTCAGTTCCTTTTCGTCGGCGGGAATGACGATCCCCTCGCCGTCGGCGGGCACACGGAGGATCGAGGCGGACAGGGGCACCTCCCGCGTGCCTTCGGGATAACCGGTGGCCGGCGCCGCTTCACCATGATCGGTACGGGAACCACTGTTGAGGAACACGAAACGGCCGTCCGGGCTCAGCACGATCCCCGGGTGCGGATGATTCTTCGTTCCCGGAGGGATCGGTTCCGTACGGGCGATGACGGTCCACGTGCGTGCGCCGGTGGCAGCGTCGAGCACCCCACGGGCGATGTTGTTCACCCGTCCGCCATCTCTGGTGATGGCGCCGATATAGAACGTGCCGTCTGGACCGATGTCGAAGCCCTGCACGTCGGTGAAGCCGTGGTCGGCACTCGTGGCCACCGGCACCATCCGCGGCGCGTTGACGGCGTCCGTATCCAGGGTGATGTAAATGGTGCCGTCGTCACCGATGTACATGCCTTTCACCACCTCGATGCGGTAGTCTTCCCGTGTTGCCACGACGGTCCTCGGGGCGGCGATGATGTTCCCATTCGACGTGGACAGGGCATATCTGATCCCGTCCACCGGGTTCACCGCCCGCGTTTCACCCTCCCGGTGTACTTCGCGGATTGCCTCGATCGGTACCCCGGCAGGCAGATCGACAGACGGTCGGATCATGCTCCACTGGAGACTGCCAGCGGCATCGGGCCGGCCCTGTGCGATGGTTTCACCCACAAGATCCTCCGGTCGGGAAATCTCGAGGCGCTGGATCGTACCGTTGTTGACCTGCACGTAGAGCCGGTGACTCAGTGGGTCCTTTTCGATGCGGAAAGAGTTACGCTCCAGGTTTACCACGTGGCGCACCTGGATGTCGTCCCGCAGGGGCGTGGGATCAGAAAAAACCGGCACCGCGATGGTGGCGCCCGCGAACAACAGCATGATAAACAGGGCTCTGCGATTCATACGGACTCCCTTGTCGTCATTTCAATTGGATGAGTTTGCGCTTCAGACTCTGGTCGGGGGCCTGGAGCCGGTAGATGTAGGCGCCGGAGGCGGCCTGCTGTCCTGCGTCGTTGCGGCCGTCCCACCGTGTCGTGTACTGACCAGGGGGGTGGAACCGATCCACCAGAACCCTGACCGACTGGCCGGCGGCGTCGAATACGGTCAGCGAAACGGGTCCAGCACGGCCGACGCGGTAGCGGATCGTCGTCGACGCGTTGAAGGGATTGGGGAAATTCGATTCGAGGGCGTACCCCGCGGGCAGATCCTGATCGACGCTCACGTGCGTCTTCACATCGATCCGATCGATCCAGCGCCGGATGACCTCAGCGCTTTGCGAGTCGATCAGTTCCGTGGCCAGGGGTGGCATGCGGTTGGAATCGGTGGCCAGCATACGCTTGTACAGGCTTGAGTTGAGACCGTCCCCGGACCTGATGATGCGCGCGTCATCCGAGTCGAAGCTCCCCAATGTGGGGATACGGTCGAGGGCCCGTGTCCGCTCCAGCGGCGTCTCGAAACGCAGGTCGATGTCGGCCTTGTCGATCACGCCCGGACGATGGCAGTGGGCGCAGTTCGCCTCGAGGTACGAACGGGCCCGGACATCGAGATCCTGTGACTCGTCCAGGGGATCCACCATGCGCGGCAGATCCCCGAGCTCGGACTGGATGTCGCGGGTGAACACGCCCAGACGGTTGAGGGTGTGCAGCTGGTTTTCCGTGACCGCGCCGTAGTCGAAGAGTCCGTTCAGCTGCCCCGTGTTGACACCGAGGACGGATCCGGCCTCCGCCACGTGGCAGCGGTCACACAGCGGACGGCTGGGAAAGAAGTGTTTGTGTTCGCGGATGCCGTCCTCCGCCCTTGGGTCGAGGACGAAGTAGGACTCGGTGGCCTCTCGGTCCAGCAGCACCGCATCGCTGCCGTCGTCCGCCCACCGATAGCTGAAGCCGTGCCACTTGTCGGCCTGCCCATCGTACACCAGCAGGCGGGTCTCGATCAGGTCGCGGCTGCTCGGGTCACCGGTGTCGAACTCCAGGTAGAAGTTCTTCACCAGCACGGTGCCGTCGGGAAAACGCCAGAGATCTCTGGCCGAGAACTCGATCCGCTCCGTCCCCGGCAAGGCGATAAAGCGCTCCTTGTAGGCCCCGTCTGACCACAACACGGCGTTCACACCGTACGGGATGATTCCCGGGGAAACCGTGCGGATCTCGCTGTCGCTGTAGAGGCCGGAGGACGAGATCGTCGACGGCGGGTCCTGTGGCGAAATCAGGAGCGATCGATTGGCGACGCGCGTCTCGACATCGAACACCTGGGCATCGGCCACGGCGTGTAGTAGAAGCAGGCCGTTGAGCATCATTCGCATCAATACTTATGGTATGAGCCGCTTCGGGCAGGGTCAAGGATCACCCCGGACCTGGTGGGCCCGGAACGTGCGCAGTGCGGCAATCGCCTGAATCGTGTCTCCCAGGCCCCGGTGGGCCATCGCCCTGCCGTAGTGTGCGGTGACGTACGACGAGTCAGCCCCCAGGACCGAGTTGTAGTGCTCGAGTGCCTCGGAGTAGTCCTCTTTCTGCAGGGCCACGTTGCCCAGACCGTGCAGGGCATCGGCGTATCCCGGATGCAATTCGAGAACTTTGCTGTAGGCCAACCGCGCCTGCCCGAGGAGTCCTTCCATCAGGTAGGCGTTGCCAAGATTGTTCCAGGCCAGTTTGTACGTGTCGTCGATGGACAACGCCTGCCGATAGGCGACGATCGCCTCGTTGACCTGCTCCATCCTCATGTTGGCGCTGCCCAGGTTGTGCCAGGCCTGAGCATGCATCGGGTTGATCGCCAGGGAGTGCCGGAACTGTTCAGCCGCCTTCTCCGGAAGGCCCAGTTTGGTGTACACCGTTCCCATGTTGTAGTGGGCTACTGGATCGTTGGGATTGGTCGCCAGCAGCATACGACTCTTGCGGATCGCATCGAAGTAGGAATTGACGCGATCAAACACGGCCTTCTGCCGCTGCCCTTCCTCGATCTTGCCTTGTCGCAGATAGACCGAGGACAGGTTGTAGTGCGCCTCAGGGTAGGCGGGATTCAACCGGATCGCGTGCAGGAGATGGACCTCCGCCTCCGCGTACTGGCCGGCACCGGCAAGAGCCTGCCCCAGGCCGTTGCGGGCGGGCGCGGACGATGAATCCAGTGCGGTGGCCGCGCCAAAGGCTTCGATGGCCTCGGCGTGCCGACTCAGCCGTAGATAAACACGACCCAGACCCGTATGGAAGAGCTCGTTTTCGGGCTCCAGGCGGATGGCCGACGCCATGGCCTCGATGGATCCCTCGCACTCGCCCAGCTTCAGACACTGCATGTCACCCAGCGTGTAGAAAGCCAGTCCATACTCGTCGTCGAGTTCGGTCGCCCGCTTCAGCGAAGCGACGGCAGCGGGATACGAACGCCATCCCGCATAGGCGACACCCAGATTGTAATGTGTTCGTGGGTGGTCTGGCTCCATGGCCAGAGCTGACTCGAGGGCTTCCTGCGCCTCGATATAGCGTCGGGTGCCAAGGTAGACATCGGCGAGACGCCGATAGGCATCGACGTTCGCCGGATCGATGGCGATCGATCTCTTGTAGGCGGCGATGGCCCTCACGGAGTCACCGCGGCGAGACAGCACCTCAGCCATACCGAGGAAAGCCAGCGCCTGGCTGGGGTCCAGGTCCAGTGCGGCACCATAGGCAGTGAGGGCCTCGTCATACCGGTTCTGTTCCAGCAGCACGTCACCGAGTTCTATCTGGAGCGTGGCGTTCTGGGGGTCCTGCTGAATCTTCTCGCGGTACGACTTCTCCGTCTGGTGCAGGCGTTCCCGCAGCTGCGCCGTCGTCTCTTGCGGTGGATCCGGTATCGCGCACCCCGCGCCGAACCATGACGAGACCAGCAGACAGATCGTGACCGGGTATCGGCGGTGAATTCGGGTCATGTTACGGTTGTTCGCTGACGGGCTCTTCGATGACGAGGAACTGGTTGGCCTCGACCTGCTCCAGCGTCTGCCGGATGCCGCTCGGCCAGCGCACTTCAATCCTGTCGGCCATGGTCAGGCTGCCGAGACCGAAGTGGACCCGGAGGTCGTTCTGCGACAGGTAGCTGCTGCCGGCGCGCACCTCCTCTGACTGCACAAAACCATCGGCATGGACGGTGATCAGGGCGCCGATGCCGTCCCGGTTGCTCGTCTCGCCCACGGTCCTGATGGACAACCAGTTGTTGCCGTTCCCCCCGTCGTTGCGCAGCAACATGGGGCGATGGTTGTTGTTGCTGACGAACAGGTCGAGGTCACCGTCGTTGTCGTAATCTCCCGTTGCCGATCCCCTGCCCACCTTCGGACGATTGTGCTCCAGCCCGGCTTGCTCCGACAGGTCATCAAAGGTCTTGTCACCGTTGTTGTGGAACAGCTGGTCATGCTGGGCATAATCCGGGCCGCCCTTGTCGATGATGCCGATGTTGGGATCCACATGGCCATTGGCGATGAACAGATCGAGAAACCCATCGTTGTCGTAGTCGAAGAAATCGGTACCGAAGGTCAGTGTGGCGTACGTCGGTTCCCCCAGTCCTGACAGGAACGTCCGGTCCTCGAAAAAGCCGTCCCCCTGATTGGCCAGCAGACGGCAACTCTCCCACTGGAAATTGCAGACGATGATGTCCATCAGTCCATCGCGGTCATAATCACCCCAGTCGGTGCCCATGCCAGCCTCCGGACGAGCCTCAGGGTTCACCGCCACCCCCGAGGTCAGGCCGATCTCGGTGAATCCACCCCTGCCGTCGTTGCGGAACAGCCAGTTTGGTTTTGTATCGTTGGCGATGTACATGTCAGCATCGCCATCCTGGTCATAGTCGCTGAACACGACCCCGAGCTGGCGGCCGGACTCGTCGTAGACACCAGCTTCCCGGGTCACATCGGCGAAGGTGCCATCCCCTTCGTTGTGGTAGAGAACACCCGAGACACCCTCATACTGACCAGGCCCACAGTAGACCGGGATGACGCCGTGGCGGCAGTCCCTGGGCTTGTCCATTGGTACATGAGCGTTGTTGGCCACATACAGATCGACAAATCCGTCGCCGTCGACATCGGCGAAGGCAGCACTGGTACTCATGCGGGGGTCACCTACGCCGGCCTGTCGGGTCACGTCGGAGAACGTGCCATCGCCATCGTTCCGAAACAACACATTGGGCCCGAAGTTGGTCACATAAAGATCAGCGTCGCCGTCGTTGTCATAATCAGCGGCGCAGACACCCAGGCCGTATCCGAGATCGCCGACACCTGCGTGCTCCGTGATATCTGAGAACGTGCCATCGCCGTTGTTCTCAAACAGGGCGTTGGTTGGCTCGAAGGACTCGATAAAACCGGGCAGGGCGGCGCTGTTGATCAGGTAGAGGTCCTGATCTCCGTCGTTGTCGTAATCGACGAAGACGACACCGGAGCCGTAGGTCTCCGGATAGTAGAACCGTCCGGTGGACCCGTTGATGTGCTGGAAATCGATGCCTGACGTCAAGGTGACGTCGATGAAGACGGGAGTTACAGACGCCGAAGGCAGACCCTTCGGCGTCTGTTCACTCTCTTGCCTGCTGCACGACGATCCAAGAAGAAGCAGGATCGCGAGGGGTGTGGCCGCCCGCCAGAGGGTCGGCAGCGGGCGTCGATCCAATTAGCCGATACCTGCAAACACAGTCATGAAAATCAGCAGGTTCGTTTCTGACTCGCTCTTGAAGTTCCGCTTCTCCCAGCGGCCACCGAGGTTCGCTCTGAGGCGATAGCCAAGATAGTGCGACTGATTCGAGAACTGTGTTGCCAGCACGATCTGCTCGAAGTCCTCCCGGTAACCGGCGGGCAGGGGATCGGGACGTGCACGCAGATTGCGAAAGATCTCGTACTCGAACCCAGATTCGAGACGCAAGGTGGGCAACAGATCATATTGGGCCACGAGGAAGCCGATATTGGACAGTTCGTTGATCTTCAATCCGTCCCGGTCCGTCGGGGTCCGACGCATGTACAACTGTTTCCACTTGGGCATCAGCGTCAACTGCGGTCCGGCTTCGAATTCGTAATCTGCCTTGTTGATCAGCGCCAGCAGGGTCTCGTCCCGAATGCCGGCACGCTTCGTCTGCTGGTGATAGATCTCGTGCTTGAACTTCGTCTCCAGGTTCAAGTTGGAGAACTTGCCGATCCTCGTGTCCGCATAGAACGTGTTGATCAGCACGTCTCGAGCAATGAGAGGGTCGGCGAAATCCTGCATGCCACCCGTGGAGAAAGGCGGCTGCACCCAGAGAATGACGTCCTCGGCAATGTCGTCCTTGACGCTCCGCAGGTTGTTGTACAGCTGCCAGCGAAGTTCATGCTGCGGCACTTCATCGCGAAGTGTCAGCATACCATACATGGACTTGCTGCGCCGGTCGTCGCTCAACAGTCTTTCCCGCATCCGACCTACCATGAGACGACTTCCAGGCTTGATCTCAACGCCACCATAGACATTGTAGCCCCGGTGATCCCGCTTGTACGGATAGTCAGCCTCGCGGTCATTATCGAAGCGATCGATCACCGTGTTGTTGTTCATGTCCGCCCCGTAGAGAAACTCGAGGGGGTCGACATTGTAGCGGATGAAGGGCTCTATATAGTCAGGCTGGCCATTGTCATTCTGATTGAAGTCGGACTCCAGATCGTTGTTCTCGTCGTAACCCGGAAATACGGCCAGGTCCGCCGTTCGCGTTCTGGCTGCCTGGTTGCTGCTGCCACCACCGGTGAAG